>CACWTN010000001.1:0-51682 GCA_902763805.1 uncultured bacterium
ATCTCTGTACTCTCCTTAAATATCGCTTACATATATATAAAGTATATAAGAAATGAAAAATTGCCTTTTTTGATGCGGATTGTTAAGAAATGTAAAATCGAATTTATTTTCTCCGGGAATTTGTAATGAAAATTTATATAAAAAGAAAAAAGCATTTGCGCGTACATACAAAAAAACACTTATTGCTAAAATAGCAATAAGTGTTTTTTAATAATCCTTTTTTAGATTATGACATCGTCCAAACGCTTCCTTGTCCATAGCCTGCAAGACTTGCATTCGGATCAAAGACATCTATTTTCTTTTTTTGAGCATCATCATCAGGGAGTGCAGCCATGTATCCTCCGCCTGAGCCATCTTGAATGGATTTACGTCCGCCTATTGCATCAATGCTGAAACCGTCGTTCATTTTTATACGTCCTTTCTGATTGTTTATCCTCGTCATTTCATGGATATAGAACATCCACGTATATATAAAGTATTTCATTTTTATGAAATTGCCTTTTGGGTAAGAATCTTTACAAAAGTTTACAAAACAAATCGGAATACCAATTTTATTCGCTGTTCTGGTGTGTAAAGAATCTCTTTATCATTTTCTTAATTTGAATTCTGTATCTGAGAATTTATTGAAAATCAGGCTCTTTCGTGTTATTATTCTGTTACCGTACTCCACGGGGATTGTGGCGAATCTCTTGACTTCAGCTTCTTTGAAGGTGCAGAGCCTGCCGTGAGGGGTATAGTAAAACAGCCTATGTTTATAGGATTGTTGATAGCTTAGAATATAATGGCGTAAGATATCGAACCGTGTCAGGATGGAAACATAGCAGCACTAAGGTAATCCTTGCGGGTGTTATACTTTTAAGAAGTAGGTACTATAAACAAAATCTTTTTTATTTTACTTCGATAGGCAGTGGTACGGTTTTATTTTTGTTTGCGATATAAATTATCTCCGTCAGTTTTTATTTATATACAAATCATTTTAAATCTATGCAGTTTTGTAACGTTTTGTTAAATAATCAACAAAATTGCTAAAGTTTCTGGAAATTTTGCCGATATACTCCATGCAAAGATTTTTATTAACCAAAAAGATTAAAGAAAGGATTTTAATTATGAACGTAGGAAGAAACATTCCGGCACAATCTAATCAAGCACCTGCAGCAAAACAGGCTGCTCAAAAAGCTGAAAAAAAGATTACTTTTGGATACGATTGCGACGGACCATACATGAGAACCGATGAAACACACAACGGTACAAAAACAACTACCTGGACCAGATACTAATAAAAAGGAAAAACATTATGTTCAATCAATACAGTTTATATTCAAATCTTGTATCCACGGCGAATGCTCCGGGGACACAGGATAATAAAATTTTCGTTGATTTACAGAGAATCAAAAATCTCAGAGATATAAATGACGTAGAAATGGCAGTAGACCAGGAATTCGGAACATTTAAAGATACTAAGGTTTTTGATTATCCTGAAAACAATCTTAAGGTTGCCATTCACAGAAAAAATCGTTTTGTAATGATAGTGGCAAAACAAAAGAGTGAGTGTATTCTCGCTTCATGCTGGTCACATATCGATGAAAACGTTGAAGAACAGGATGACTATGACAGCCTAACCGATTTGATGGTATCATTAAAAGAATTATGCGTATAAAGCCATAAAACAGGATTTAAAAGAGCAGGGTGCGAAATATCGCACCCTGCTCTCAGTTTTATCTGAACGCCTGTTAATCAGACATCATTTACTAGTAACTGCAAGCACAAACGCCGTCTTTGCAGTGGTAGCCAAGAGCTTCCTGAGCTTCTGACATACGAACTTTGATACGTCCGTCAACTGCAATACCTTCGCCCGTCTTTTCAGAGATTAACAACGGGTTGATATCAAGTTCATCAATGAATTTGAAATCAGATACCAACTGAGATAATCTCAACAGAGTTTCTTCGATTTGTTCCATCTGAGCAGGAGTTGTTCCTCTTGCACCCTGAAGAAGTTTGTATGCCTTAACTGATTTAATCATGTCTTTAGCATCAACATCTGTAAGCGGAGCAATTCTGAATGTTACATCTTTCATAACTTCGATAAATACACCGCCTAAACCGAACATCATCATAGGACCGTATTGAGGATCTGTTGCGATACCGCAAACCATTTCTCTTGAACCCTTAACCATTTCCTGAATGATTACGCCTTCAAGACCTTCAAGAAGTCCTTTTTCTGTTAACTTAGCGATTAAGTCCTGATATTCAGCTCTTAATTGTTCAGCAGACTGAATATTAACTCTTACACCGCCGACATCGGTTTTGTGAGAAGTTGTTTTTGAAGTCATCTTCATAACAACAGGGTATCCGATAGAATCAGCTATTGAAACTGCTTCGTCTTCAGATTTTGCAAAACCTGATTTACAAACTCTGATACCGTATGCATCAAGAACGTCAATTGATTCTCTTGTTGTAAGCTGGTCACGGCCTTCGTTAATTGAATTTGCAATAATTTCCTGAGCCTTTTTGTAATCAACATCAAATTTCTTGATTTCACCTTCCGGTCTTTCAATCCATTTTCTTTGTTGATTTAATCTGTTAAATCCGTCAGCAGCTTCTTCTGCGTACATAAAGAACGGCATGTTAACATTCGTATCAGATAATGCTGTGAAGAATTCAGACTTAGTCATAAATACACCGATAACAGGTTTTTGCGGATATTGTGCCTTAATTTCCATAACTGCTTTGGCAACATCAATATCTTTCAAGCCTAAGAACGGCAGGTAAATAACCATAATCATATCTACGTTTTCATCAGCAATAACTGTTTCAAGAGTTTGCTTGTAGTGTTCGATAGGAGCTGAAGCTATCATATCGATAGGGTTCTTAACTGATGCTGCAGAAGGTAAGAAGCTTCTGAGTTTTTCTTTTGTTTCATCAGAAATCTTAGCCATTTGCATACCGTATTCACAAACTGCGTCTGTTGCCATGATACCGGGGCCGCCAGAGTTAGTAATAATAGCAACTCTGTCACCCTTCGGAATAGGACAGTTAGCAAAAACTTTAGCTGTTGCAAACAGGTTTTTCAAAGAATATTCTCTGATAACACCTGACTGACCTAACAAAGCGTTAGCAGCTTTATCTGCACCTGCCAGAGAACCTGTGTGAGAAGATGCTGCAGAAGCACCTGCTGCAGAACGTCCTGCTTTAAGAGCTAAGATAGGTTTCTTCTTAGAAATTCTTGAAGCTAATTTGCGGAAGTTTGCAGGATTCTGAATTGATTCCATATAAAGAAGAATCTGTTCAACGTCAGAATCATTTTCCCAGTATTCCAAAGCTGTTTCTGCGTTAACATCAGCCTGGTTACCGATAGAAATGAACTGAGCAAAACCTAAGTTAAGGTCTTTAAGGATATTTAAAATACCGCCGCCCAAAGCGCCTGATTGAGAAACAAAACCGATGTGTCCTCTTTCAGGTAATGATTCTGCGAAACAACCGTCCATAGAAACTTCAGGTAATGTATTAACAACACCTAAGCAGTTAGGACCAACGCATCTCATACCGTATTCTTTAACTTTTGAAAGTAATGCTTTTTCGAGTTCAGCACCTTCTTTACCTGTTTCTTTAAATCCGGCAGTGATAACGCAAAGACCTTTAATACCTTTTTCGTGGCACTGGTCAATTGTATCAAGAACGAACTTAGCGTTAACAACGATAATAGCCAAATCTATTTCACCCGGAACTTCAAGAACAGAAGTATAAGCCTGTAAGCCTTCGATTATTCCGCCTTTCGGGTTAATCGGGTAAATATTACCCTTAAATTTGTACTCTTGTAATCTTTTCATGATGTCAGAACCGATAGTGTGTTCTTTAGTAGAAGCACCTACAACGGCAATTGACTTTGGTTTCATGATTTTGTCTAAATTGCTCATTTTCTCATCCTTTCTTTGATGCAAATTTCTTTGCTATTTTATTTATAAATTTTAAAGTTTCGTCTGCGCCATTAGGGAACAGGATATCCGCAAACATTAATGCGAGCATCACAGGAGCTGATATTATTGTCGCACAAATGCTCTTAATATCCTCACGTTTTTGTGCTTTTAACCAGTTTTCTTCATTTTTTTGGGCCATATAAGCTTCATAATCAGCCATGTTCTGTTCCACCGCATAAACGTATGCAGATGGCTTTGATGTTATTCCAATATTTGTTTGTATATTATTTTTTAT
The DNA here is from genome assembly GCA_902763805.1 of uncultured bacterium. Classification (GTDB taxonomy): domain Bacteria; phylum Cyanobacteriota; class Vampirovibrionia; order Gastranaerophilales; family Gastranaerophilaceae; genus CAG-196. The sequence goes on from CACWTN010000001.1 coordinate 4,210, forward strand.
ATCTGAATTAAACGGATAATCATAACCTGATACAATATTAATCTTGTTTCCTGAGAAATCCTGTTTTATGTATACATTATAAGCTTTTGGTTTAATAAGTTCTTCTATTTTTGCTCTTGTTTTATTAATGCAAAGCTGAGGTTTTGCGCTAAACCGGCTTGCTAACACCAGCCGCCCCTCAAAAATTCTGTTGTCTGTACACTCAACTCTCATTAATTACCTCTGGATACAATTACTTGTTTTTTGAAACGATTCTTGAGATATATTTTTCGTACATCTCAATAGCATCTTTTGCTGCATCGACAAATGATGCCTGCATTATACTTGCCTGAATTTTTACCGTATATTCTTTAACACTTTTAGCTTCTTTCAAAGACTTGTTAGCGGCTACGTTATAAAAACCAGGATGTTTTTCATTTCTGGTGACAAATATGTCATAAGGCTTGTCTGCAACAAGCATTTTGACCTCACCAATGGCTTTATCAAGATTTGCTCCTGATACTTCACGGGTTAAAGCTTTTTCAATAACAAGCTTTCCGTTAAAATTCGGCTGATGTGTGATCGGTTGTATTTGCATGCTTTCTTTCCTTCTCTTTAAAGAAATGGCAAAAATTCATTTTACCCTTGCACTTATTATGATACAGACAGGGGTAAATGTAAAGAGGCGGTAAGATATACACAAAGACTATCCCATTTGCTGTATTTACCCCCAAAAAAACCCCTCTTTGGCAAAATAAAAAAAGCCTGCTAAAGAGGGGAGGATTGAGCGATGAGGATTCTTTATTATCTTAAACTCAGACAGAAAAACAAACATTAAACTTTGTGCTAAAATTAAATAAATAAGAAGGAGTAGGTTATAAGAGCATGAGAATAGTACTGGCATCATCAAACAAACACAAGGTTCAGGAAATAAACGACATCGTTGCATCACTTGGTTTACCGTTTGAGTTTATATTACCTCCCGCTGATTTTGACCCGGAGGAAACAGGAACGACTTTTGAAGAAAACTCGTACATAAAAGCTTATGAGGCATGGAAACTTGCAAAGACCTGGACTCTTGCCGACGATTCAGGATTATGCATAGATGCATTAAACGGCAAACCGGGAATTTATTCGGCACGTTACGCGGAAACTCCTGCACTGCGTATTGAACGGGTTTTAAAAGAACTTGAAGGCGTTGAAAACAGAGATGCTCATTTTACCTGCGCAATGACATTAATTAATCCTGAAGGAAATATTGAGTATAAGTATCAGGGAATTTGCGAAGGCTGTATCATTAAGGAAACAAGAGGAACAAACGGTTTTGGATACGACCCGATTTTTCTTGTAAAAGGTGATACAAGAACAATGGCAGAACTTTCCGAAGATGAGAAAAACCGTGTTTCTCACCGTTCTGTCGCATTAAGACATATACTTGAATATCTTAAAAACCTGGTTTAATGAATTTCGTTCGGCTGATATTTACCAAGGTTTTGAAACAAACCGCCTACCGGATACATATTCATTGTAGGATTCTGCATTTCAACAGGATTCATCCTTTCCTGCTCCATTGCCTCAATTCTTGCATTGTAATCACTGTTTTTCTGGTATTGTTTTACCTTCAAATCCTGATAGCACACAAGTTTTTCATCATTACGCTCCAGCGCACGGCATTTTTCAATGTTTTTGTCAAACTCAACTTTTCTTTTGTACCAGTATGCAATTACATCATTGAACTTTGCCAGACCTTTCGGCTCCTGAACATCTACATAAGCAATGGGAGCAAAATCCTTCCACTGAGGTTCATCCAAACCTGTCAGAGAAATATCATCTTTTGCAAAAGCCAACAATGGTAGTGATAGTAAAAACAAAACAATAATCTTTTTCATACAGTTAAAATCCTTTTTATCATTATAACATTTTTTAACAAATATTGTCTATAAAAAAGAAATTTATGATAGTATAAGAATATGGAATACAAAATTGATGAAAAAGTCAAATATTTAAACAGTATGTTGTGTGAAATAGATAATCTGTATCAGACTATTTTGCTAAAAAACGGACTATCAGACAGTGAGTATGTTGTTTTGTTTTCTCTTTTGGAACTGGGTGAAGGATGTCTGCAAAAAGATATTGCCAATAACGGTTATATTAATAAAAAGACAACAAACTCAACCATAAAAAAACTTGAAAAAAACGGACTTATCACATTAAAAGCGGGCAAATACCCCAATATGCATATTTATCTGACAGATGAAGGCAAAAACTTTATCAAAAAATGCATAATACCGATTATTGAAACAGAAACCAGAGTAATGGACAGCGTTTCAGACTCTGTGTTTGAAAACCTGGTAAAAACGTATTCAAAATATATAAGTATTTTTAAAGACGAGATTGACAGAATGTCTGTAAAATAAAAAAGGCTCTCAAAACGAGAACCTTCTTTATTTGGGTGTGGTGGGACTCGAACCCACGACCAATTGATTAAGAGTCAACTGCGCTACCAACTGCGCCACGCACCCATAGTATTTAATTTTCAAATGTTTTGTGACAGTTGGTACCGCAAGAATGCTCCGCATTCGGCGCTTACCTTTCCTCTCCTCGAACGTGACATTTAGTCACCTTCTCGTCGGCAGAGTGCCACGCACCCATAACGCAAAACCAATTTATCATAGACAAAATATGTAGTCAATTATTTTGTTAAAAAAAATTTCCCTTAATTCTCTTTTTCAACACCGCTAAGCCAAATAAAGCATTTAACGTAGGTACTTTTCAAAAAATATGTTATATAATAAAATTTATTTAATTAATCAGGAGAATTATATGAGCAAATTAAAAATCGGCATTATTGGCTTTGGAACAGTTGGAACAGGTGTTTATAAAACATTACAGAACTTCCCCGACGTAGAAATTGTTAAAATTGCCGTTAAAAATATAAACAAACCGCGTCCGGTTGAAACACCGGAAGGCTTGTTAACCGATAATCCGTTTGAAATCGTTAATGACCCGTCTATTGATGTTCTTGTTGAACTTATAGGCGGAACAGAACCCGCTTGGGAATACATATCAACTGCAATAAAAAACGGTAAACACATAGTTACCGCAAATAAAGAACTCCTTGCGAAAAAAGGTGAAGAACTTTTTAATCTTGCGGAAGAACACAACCGTGTCTGTCTGTACGAAGCAGCTATTGCAGGCGGTATTCCGATAATTATGCCGATTAAAACAATCTTAGCCGGAAACAAAATTAATAAAATTCAGGCAATCCTAAACGGCACGACAAACTACATTCTTACAAAAATGGATGCAGACGGTGCTTCTTATGAAGATGTTTTAAGAGAAGCCCAAACTCTCGGCTATGCAGAAACAGACCCGACAGGTGATGTTGAAGGTTATGATGCTGCATACAAAATCACAACCCTTGCAACTCTTGCGTTCAAAAAGCGTGTAAAACTTGAAAACGTGTACAGAGAAGGGATTACAAAAGTTAGAAAAGAGGATATGACTCACGCAAACGAACTCGGGTACAAAATAAAGCTAATTGCAAACGCAACCATTGATGAAAACGGAAACGCAGACGTAAGGGTTCATCCGATGCTGGTTTCAAATGATATGACACTTGCTCACATAAACTACGTTACAAACGCTGTTGCAATAAGCGGTCACCCGATAGGAAATATTGTCCTGTCCGGCCCGGGGGCGGGTGAGTTCCCGACTGCAAGCTCTGTTGTAGGTGATATTTTAGCTATAAGTGCCGAATTCGGAACTACAGACTATATGCTTCCAATGATGAGATGTCATCACGACCACAAAGCTAATCATGTTCACATCGACAATACGTTTAATAAGTATTACATATCAATAACCGCTCCGAACGCAATCGGTGTAATCGCAAAAATCGGTACAATATGCGCAAATAAAAACATCAGTCTTGCAAGTATTATGCAGAAAGAAGTTGCAGAAAACTCTACCGCAGATATTGTTGTAATTACTGAAAAATGTCAGGAAAAGCTTATTAAAGAAGTTGTAAACGAACTTGATAATTGTACAGTCAACAGCCTTATTCGTGTTGCCGAAGGGTAAATAAATTTGTTATGTAATTTATCTCTTTTGTCTTTATGGTAAAATTTTTTTATAAACAAAAGAGGATATTATAAATGGAAAGATTTTACGCAACGACTGCAATAGATTATGTTAATGGTGCTCCGCATATCGGACACGCTTATGAAAAGATTTTGACCGATGTCATATACAGACACTATACCCAAAGATGTGACAACACATTCTTCCTGACGGGGACTGATGAACACGGTATAAAAATTCAGAAAACATCTGCAGAAAAAGGGGTTTCACCAAAAGAATTCTGCGATATGAATGCTTCCAAATTCAAAGAAGCCTGGAAAGCTCTTGATATCGGGTATTCAAAATTCATAAGAACAACCGATGAAGACCACGAAAAAGTTGTACAAAAGATTTTCAAAAAACTCCTTGATAAAGGTGATATTTATAAACACGCTTATACAGGACTTTACTGTTCAGGCTGTGAAGCATTTTTGAGTGAAAAAGACCTGACAGAAGACGGACTTTGTCCCGACCACCAAAAGAAACCTGAAGTTGTGAGCGAAGAAAACTATTTCTTCAAACTTACAAAATATAAAGAAGCTATAATTAAACATATTCAGACACATCCTGATTTTATAATGCCCTCCTGGAGAGCAACAGAAGTTCTTAATCAGCTTGAACACATCGAAGATATTTCCGTTTCACGTTCAAAATCAAACGTAAGCTGGAATATTCCCGTTCCGGGTGATGACGAACAGGGGATTTATGTTTGGATAGATGCTCTTTCAAACTATATTACAGCAATTGGATATGACCCTGACGGAAGCAGCGATTTATTCAAAGAGTTCTGGCCTGTTGACGTTCACGTAATCGGTAAAGACATTCTCAAATTCCACAGTATTTACTGGATAGGAATATTGATGGCTCTTGACTTACCGCTTCCGAAACATATTTTTGCTCACGGCTGGATTACAATTGATCAGACAAAGATGTCAAAATCACTGGGCAACGTTATTTCTCCGACATCTATTCTTGAAGCGTTTAATCTTGATATCCCAGACCCGCTCAGATACTACATGGCGACAGCAGCACCGTGCGGAAAAGACGGAAACTACTCTGATGATGACTTCAAAGAAAAGGTTAATGCTCATCTTGCAAACTCAATGGGCAACCTGCTTAACAGAACACTCTCAATGCTTGTTAAATACTTTGAAGGGGATATTAAACCAGAATTTCTCGGCAAAAATGAACTTGCTGAACAAGCTAAGGAAACAATTAAGGCTGTTAAGCACCACTTTGATTACTTTGAAATTGCTGAAGCAGGACAAAAAGTTATTGAGCTTGTTGACGTTACAAACAAATACGTAACCGACAACGCTCCGTGGACTTTGGCAAAAGAGGGCAATATGGAAAGATGCGGAGTTGTTCTTACAAACGTTCTTGAAATTATGTGCGTAATCACATCGCTGATTTACCCCTTCTGTCCGAATATTGCTAAAGCTATGTCCGAACAGCTGAGCTATGATTTAGGTACAAAATTAGACGATTTAACTTGTGCAAACTTAATAGCAGGTCATTTAATCGACAAAGAAAATATTAAACCTGTATTCTTAAGAATGGACAGCGAACTGGCAGACAAATCCGCTAAAAAATAGGAGGTTGCTGATGTTTGAACTAAAAGCACAGATGTATTTTTCTGCAGCACACCATTTGCTTAACTACAACGGCAAATGCGAAAATATGCATGGGCACAACTGGCTTGTAGAAGCTTTTGTCAGCGGAACCGAGCTTGACAAAAGCAACATACTTGTTGACTATAAAGTGATAAAAAATAATCTCAAAGAAGTTCTTGATTACCTTGACCATAAGGATATAAACGAACTGCCGGAATTCAACGGCATAAGTCCGAGCAGTGAAATTCTGGCTAAGTTTATTTATAAAAAGATGAAGGAGCGTATTCCTTTGACAAGCAAAGTTTCCGTCTGGGAAACCTCAACTTCTTGCGCAAGCTACTTTGAGGGGTAAATATTTTTGGCTGGTATTATAATTACCGGCTTTTTGTCCAAAAAGGGGGATAAATGGATTTAATACAAACAATATTAATGGGAATAGTACAAGGGTTGAGCGAATTTTTACCGATTTCAAGTTCGGCGCACCTTGTTTTTACATCTAATTTTTATAAAGTATTCAAAGGAATAGAAATCGTACAGGAATCAAACCAGGAGGTTTTTCTTGATATAATGCTCCACCTTGGAACACTTATTGCGGTTTTAATCTTCTTCAGAAAAGATATTATGAACATCGTTAAGGCTCTTTATTTTGGGTTAAAAAATAAAGATTATTCCTCCAAAGACTTTAAAACAGGGATTTACATAATGCTTGGCACGGTAATTACCGTTTTAATCGCATTTCCGTTAAATGAAGTTGCTGAGTTTTTGGTATTTAAGCCTGCTGTCGTTGGCGGTCTTTTAATATTTACAGGCTGTTTGCTTTTGTTCTCAGAATGGTTCGGGAAACGTATAAAAGATAAAAAAGATATTACATTAAAAAGCTCTGTTTTAATTGCTATAGCACAAGGTCTTGCCGCACTCCCCGGTTTTTCACGCTCCGGATTAACAATTGCAACAGGACTTTTGAGCGGACACGACAGAAAAACGGCTGCTGAATATTCTTTCTTATTAAGCATACCGATTATTCTCGGAGCTTCAATGGTTTATCCTCTGATAAAAATTGATTTTGCAGAAGTCGTTACATACAACTGGACCGCAATAATAGCAGGAACTATCGTTTCCGCAATTGTCGGATATCTTTGTATTAAATATTTCCTTAAATTTGTAAGCAGATTTTCACTCGGCATTTTTGGATACTATTGCCTGTTTATGGGTATCATAACTGCTGTATTCTTTTCAATTAAAGGTTAGGAGGTCTTATGGAGCTTAATAAATACATTGAACATACTTTATTAAAACAAAATGCATCAAGGGCTGAAGTTAAGAATTTACTTGACGAAGCGGCTGAATATAAGTTTTTGGGAGTTTGCGTAAATCCCTGCAATGTTGCTTATGCAAGACAGTATCTAAATGATATCGGCGCTAATGATATTAAAGTTGTTACGGTTATTGGTTTTCCTCTCGGTCAAAGCACAACCGAAATAAAAATTCTTGAAACCGTTGATGCAATAAAAAACGGGGCTGATGAAATCGACATGGTAATCAATGGCGGTAAGCTTAAAGACAAAGAGTATGACTACATTACAGATGAAATATCCAAGATAAAATTTGCCTGCCAGGGACACAATTTGAAGGTAATTTTAGAAACAGATTTATTAACACAGGAAGAAATAAAAAAAGCTTGCGAACTTTGCATAAAAGGCGGTGCTGATTTTGTCAAAACATCGACAGGTTTTGTTAAAAACGGTGTCGGAGCAAAAGCCGAAGATGTAAAGCTTATGTACGAAACAGTAAAAGATGCAGGTCTGCAGGTTAAGGCATCAGGCGGAATTCGTGACAAGGAAGCTGCACTCAGAATGATTGACGCAGGTGCAGTAAGACTTGGAACAAGCTCAGGAGTCGCAATTTGCTCATAAAAAAGTTATTATTGTTTTTAATCAATTTATACCAAAAACTGACTTCTTTTCTTCCGCACAGATGCAGATTTTATCCGAGTTGTTCTCAGTACATGAAAGAAGCGATAATAAGATTTGGTATATTTAAAGGCGGCTGGCTCGGTATAAAACGCATTTGCAGATGTCACCCGCTGAATGAAGGCGGATACGATCCTGTTCCTGAGGAGTTATAAAATGGCAGACAAAATAATTATTTTTTCGGGAAAACAATATTCAGGCAAAGACACGGCAGCAAAGATTTTAATGGAGGCAATGCCTTCTTTTAAGCGCTGTGCAATGGGCGATGTAATTAAACTTGAATACGGAAAACTTCATAATGTAAGCTATGAAGAAATAGAAGCAAATAAACCGAAATACCGGCAGGGATTAATTGACCTCGGTAATTGGGGACGCAGCCAAAGTCAGGATTACTGGCTCGAAAAAATTATTGCTCAGGAAGGTAATATTGTAGTCACAGATGTCAGAATTAAACACGAATATGAAATCTTCAAATCAGCAGGCGCAATCTCAATTCGAATAGAAGCTGACAGAGAGCTTAGAGAACAACGCGGCGGAAAACTTGTCGGAGAAGACGATGTTACCGAAGTTGATCTTGATAATGTTCCTGATTGGGATTATATAATCGACAATAACATGGACTATGAAACATTGAAGAAAGAAGTTTTATCAATAGTTCAGCAATTGAGTTAAGCATTTTTTACCTCACCTTCTTTTGTAACATTTTTTTCATTTTCTGCCATTAGTAATTCCGTTTTATTTTTAGGAAACAGCTTGTGGCTTACAGAGCTTCCGAGCGCACTCAAAACCATACCTGAGCCGGTACCGAGCACCATACCTTTACCACCTGAGAAGAGCATTGCAGTAAGAGCTGTTGAAACGCCCAAACCTGCGATTACAGGTAGCGCTCCTGATATAAACCTTGAGATTCTGTCCTCTTTTGTATCTGCAACGCCTATCGCAATACCGCTCACGGCTAAACTGCCCAGAGCCGTTAATACATCAGTCGGTGCGCTTCCGAGTACCAAATCCCGTTTCTTATCAAAATATTCTACACATTCGGTCGCATTGGCTTTTCTCATAACTTTTTCGGTATGCTTTATGCTTTCTTCCAATGCCAATTTTTCTTCTTGTGTCAGATGGGGAGAAAGAATCTCAACAAGTTCTCTGTATGCTCCCTGTTTTGTTTTTCCGTCACCTACCAGTGAGTTAATAACATTTACTCCTTCTTCTTCTATCCTATTGCGTTCGGACATCAGAGAATCCTCTGCCCAGAAGGTACAGGTATCCTTCAACTTCATATTATCTTTGAAAGGTTTTTGTTTTATTTTTCCGGCAATAGTATCTTTTGCCTGAATAATCTTTGCAGAAACATCACGTTCGAGGTTCTGCATTATTTTTTCCTGATTTTTTAATCTTTCTGCTGTTTTTTCAGGAGTAAAATATTCTTTCGCAGTTTCTATCTCTTTAAGTTTTTTTTCAAAAACAGCTTTATCTGAAGTATTAAGCCTGTTTTTATAGTACCCCAATACATCTTCAAGCATACTTGTATGCTTAGAAACGCTCTTATATTTGCCAAAAACAGTCTGCCTGCTTATTTTATCAAACCCTTTGGTTATTGATTGGTGTATTTTTTTTGTTACGGAAGTTTTATTGCATAATTTCTGAAACAGTTCATCTTTAACAGAGTTCCCGTTATTGAGAATCTGTATAATATTTGTCAGACCCGTTAAGAATTTTTCTTTTGCTTTGTTCCATTTACCCCAAAATGAATCATCTACTTTTGCTTTGTTAGCGGCTTTAGTTGATTTCGTTTTCAATTTATTAACCAATGATGATGAAAACTTCGGGTTTAACAGGGCAACAATTGCACTCAAAACGAGAACCGTACTACCTACCCTTATTGCGGTTTTGTGTGATTTTTTCTTTTCCTCGGTTTTTGGTTCAGGGACAAATGTGTCAACGGTAGTATTAACAATATTTTCTACCTTATCAATTGGCTTTGTGACAATATCAAGACCGCCCTGTTCCTTCGCTTTGAACGGAACAGACCTGATACTAACGTAATTATACGGATTATTGTTTACGCCTGACACAATATCACCTGCAAATATTAACCTTCCATATATATAAAGTACATCATCGGGTCAAATTTGCCAAAAAAGTATGTTTTTGTTAAGACATGTTGCAATAAATTGCTTACAAATCAGTAATTGTACCGTCTGAAGCTTTAAAAAATATTTTTTTTATAGAACCGTCTTTGTTGTATTCGGTTATTCTCAGACAGTCGTCACACTCTGAGGTTGAACGGTACGGGATTTTGTTTTTACCTTTGTACTGAAATTTTTCGTTTCTGACATCATCGTACACAATTCGCCCATGCTTGTCATAAATATTATTACTGTCGTTGCTTTCCGGCTCAGTGGAATTTGACTCCCAATATATTAAAACCCCGTTTTCATTATATTCTTTTCTTTTGTTTTCCTTAATTTTTTGCGAATTAATATTACTGCTGTCGGCAGGATGTTCGCTGTAATATCTGTTTTCTTTGATATTTCCGTTCGGCCAGAATATTTGTTCTGTTTGAATTACTTCATTTGAATCATTTGACTGATATTCGGTTTTTACAATTTTCGTACTGTCGGGAAGCTCTGTTTCGGTAATTGTATTTCCGGCTTCATCAGTTTCGGAATGAACAACTGTTCTCAAACCTTGCGGATCAATTGAAATCTGGTATCCCAAACTGTCCTTTTTTACGGAACCGTCAGGAAAGACTGTTTCTGTCCAGGAATATGAATTGGCGTCAATGTTGTTATTATCGCTGGGATCATAGTGATAATATTTTTTTGGTTCATTCATAATCTTGAGGTCAAGAGATGCTTTTTCTCTGTCATATTGCTCCTTTTCGGATGAGTTTTTCAGCGGTTTACCGTTATTATTGCAGGATACACATGCCATCATAGAAACAGCCAAAAGAGAGTATCCGATATTGCGCAAAGCATTTTTCTTTACACCGCAAAAATTAATATCGCTTATTTTTGTACTTCTTTTTGATACAGAATTGCAGTAATACGGTTTATATAAATCAACCTTTAAATACATTCTAAACTCCGAAAACTTTTATACTTTATTTAAAATACACACAAAAAATTTTTTGCTACCCTTTCAGTATAATATAAAAACATAAAAACCGCCGATAAAATATATTATCGGCGGAGTTTGATAAATCTCGTTAAAAAAACTATATATTAACTTTCTACTACCTCAGGAGTTTCACTATTTCTGATAGTTGACTTGTCTGAAGATAGAGATTTGTCTTTAAACTTCTTAACTTGTCTGTCTAATTTGTCAGCCAGTAAATCAATACTTGCGTACATGGACTCAGCTGATTCTTCGCAATGAACAACACCTGTGTTCATTTTGCAGGATACTTCTGCAACGTGTTTGCCTGTTGCTGCGGGGTTTTTGATAACTGACAGGATTACGTCTATTGCTGTAATTTGGTCGTAGTGATTAACAACTTTGCCGACTTTTTCTTTTACGTAAGCCTTAATAGCATCAGTAATCTCAATGTTCTTACCATTTACGTGTATATGCATGTACACCTCCTAATAACTACATTATCTATTGTACTATATTTTTCCATGTTTTTAAAGTGGGAGGATAAATATTCTAAAACAAATTTAACAAAATTTTCCACGACATTTTCAAACAAGAATACTTAGTTATAAGGACTTCCTGCAAACAGTTAAAATATCGTGTAATACAAATTATGAAGCAGTTCCGGTTGTATAACCGGTAAATTTTGCATAGTTTTGCTGCATTTTGGTTATAGCATTTTCCATAGCCTGGAACTTCTTTTGCAGCTGAGTTTTGTATGCTTCGACATTCTTATTTGTTTTGGTAATTTTTTCTTCCATCTTTTTGATATCAGAATCGAGCGTTGTAGTTTTAATATCAAAATAGCCGCTTGAAGCTTTAAGACTCTGTTCTACAGTATCTTCTATCATACTGAAAACACCGTTTTTACCTGCCAATAATGATTTTACTGAATCGGGATTTTCTTCCAGAGCCTTTTCAAAAGCACTTTCATCAAAGCTTAATGCTGTGGTATCAGCAGATAAATTATTAGAGTCAGCCTTCGTAGTTGTGATACCTATTTCTGAAAGAAGTCTGTATACACCACCGTTAGCTGTATTTGCAGAAGTTATATAACTTCTTACGCTGTTTTTAATACTTTTTAAGCTTGATTCACCTCGAAGGTCAGCACCGTTTGCGGTAACTTTGTCAATTTGTTCAACCATGCTGTTATAGGAAGAAACAAAGTTTTTAACAGCATCTTTCAAAGATGTTGTATCCTGACTTACGTTAAGGCTTGTAGCACCATCTTCTTCAGTATTTACTCTTTTTAAAGTAAGCGTAACGCCTGACATTCTTGTAACATCTGATGTAACAGTGTTAGATGTTGAAGTGATGCTTGTTCCGTTAATTAAAACAATAGCATTCTTACCAAGTTCCTGTGCATCGGTAAACATTTTTGAACTCATTGCGTTACCTTCGCTGTCCCTTTCGGTTTCGGTAAGTCCCATTACGTCAGTAAAGTTACTTGTACCTGCTTCAATATTAATAAAAGAAGCGCCTTCTTTTTTTGACAAGAGAGTTAACTTACCTGTTGAATCATCCCAGCGAGCAGTTGCCTGTGCTGCATCACTATTGTTAATAGCAGATATTAAAGAAGACAATGTCGTATTTTCGTTAATGTTAAATTCTGCATTACCGATAGTAAATGTTCCTGCGGTAATTCTCTGATTAAACCCGGAATCTTCAGCGGTTAATTTTGTTGCAACGGTAGCTTTATAGATAGAATTTGACGAAATATAACTTCCGTCTTCAGCTCTGTCTAAACCAACCAAAGATACAAAGTTCGAAGAATCTGTTGTTGCACCGATGTGAATATCATCGCCATCACTTGCAGCCTTAAATTGAATTTCGCCCTTGTCTGTTATGTTCATAGAAACACCTACAGCCGCAAGTCTTATCTTTAAATCACCGACTGTATGGTCAGATTCTATGTTAATACTGTTTTTAACACCGTTTACATAAGCGGTAAGTGTTCCGCCTGTTATACCGAGTTGTTTTAGTGATGTATTGTCATCTGCAACTGCACTTGCTGCATTTTTTGATGTTGCTTTTGTACATGTTGCAAGTTGTTTTACGTATATATCATAATTTTGTCTTCTGGAACTTGTATCTGCAGTAGCGGTAAAAATATCTTCATTAGAAGAAACTGCACTGCTTTTTGCAAAAAGGTCGAATGTTCCTCCGAACTTAGCATCAGTAAGCTTTTCAACAGCAGTTCTTAAAGAAGAAACAGCACTTCTTGTTGTACTCAATGAACTTTTTACTGTCTGCTTTGAAGCCAATTGAGTTTGTAACTTGGTTAGATCCTGTTTCTTTACGGAAACAAATGCATCTACCCATGAAGATGTGTCAAGGCCGGAACCCAGCCCGCTAAATGAAATTGTCATAAATCAAAGTCCTTTTTGTTAAAAATTAGTATATACATCCATATATATAATATATATCATTATAAACTATGTTTTTATATAATTCAACCCTTTAAATGTATGAAATTTTATAAAAACCTTGATATGTATATCGGCATTTTTTCAAAAAACTTTAGTCTTTTAGCCCATAAATACTATATTTTGTTACAAAAATTTACGTATTATCTTTCAGGGATGTCAAAGAAAAAAAATAGACCTAATGGTCTATAAAGTTCAATCCTTTGGTTGTTACCATCTTTAATCCGATTGTTTAACATATAGTTGGGAGAGAGTTATGCAATTGGAAGTATCCGTAAATAAAAATCTGGCAAAAGTTTCTTCGCCCGTTACACGACCGGCGCAGTCAAAGGCTTATAATCTTTGCGTTAAGGCTGATGCTTTAAGGTTTGCAAAATTGTATCAGGACGCTGTTCAAACATATCTTCAGGCAATTATGCTCGACAGAAACGAAACAAAGGCATATTTTGGTCTGGCAAGTGCATATAAGTATTTACGTGAATACAAAAAGGCAATCAAAACATTTGAAAAACTAATCAGCATCGATGATTCAAATGACAATTATTTCTTTGAACTCGGCGTTTGCCACCTTTCTGACGGACACCCTGAAAAAGCTATTCAGTATCTGATAAAAGCAATTCTCATCAACAGGGAAAATCTTGAAGCGCAAATACAGCTGGCTATTGCGCACGAACTTGTTGAAGAAACAGATTTGTCTTTAATGATATACAACAAACTTATTGAAACAAATCCCGAATTTTTAAAAGCATATTACAACAAAGCTGCAATGCTTATGGGTATGGGACAGTATATGGAAGCATCAAGAACCTTCTTCCAGCTCATTAAACGCAACCCTGATTACTATAAAGCTTACCTTGGAATTGCAATGAGTTTTGATAAAATGGCAAAATACAAAGATGCCGTTCGTTATTACAAGAAGTTTTTGGAAATCAAAAGATTTTCAGAAGATTCTGTTTTTGCCCGTGAACGTATTAACGAACTCAGAGCAGAACATTTTTCCAGAGAAAACCGATTTACTCTTGTATAAAATACGTTAGCGCAGTTTTAGAATACAAAATTAAGAACAACAGCTATCACGGAAAGAATCAGAGAAACGAGTGCAAACTCTTTTACGATTCTTACTTCACTGTGTCCGCAAAGTTCAAAATGGTGGTGAATCGGTGACATTTTAAAAACTCTTTTACCCGTTAATTTATAGCTTGTAACCTGAATCATAACTGACAAAGTTTCCATAACAAACACACCGCCGAATACCGCAAGCAGAAGTTCAAATCTTCCTATAACCGCAAGCGAGCCTAACAGACCGCCCAAAGCAAGAGAGCCTGTATCGCCCATGAACACCTGAGCTTTTGGTTTGTTATATCTCAAAAATCCTGTTAATGCACCGACAACCGTTAATGCAATTATTGCCACATCAGTATGTCCGCTTAAAAACGCAAGCGTTCCGCAAGCCAAAAATGCAGGAATACCTGTTGATGCAGCCAAACCGTCAAGTCCGTCAGTCAAATTATATGCATTTGAAGCTCCGGTAATAATGAATACCGATAATAAAGGATAAAATATTCCGATATCAAAACTTTTTGAACCTAACGTAATGACGCTTCCGTAATGCTGCATTGCATATATAGTAGGAATCAGGGCGATTAAAATTTGTCTGATAAGTTTTCCTCTGGGGCTTAACCCTTTATTTTCTTTTCCCTTAATTTTGAGATAATCATCCTGAAGTCCGGCGAATGCCATAAATACGAGAGTTATCAGGATTATCCAGGCTGCATTATTCATCTGCTGAGCCATAAACAGCGTAACAATTGAAGCTATAATAATTGCCGCAATTATAAAAACTCCGCCCGTTGTAGGTGTTCCCTGCTTTTTTGCATGAGCCTCCGGAGCCAAATCCAAAACATATTGACCAATTGTTTTTTTCTTTAAGAAATCTATATACGGAACGCCAAAGAGCAAGCATAAAACCAAACTTAAAAGCAATCCTACGGCAAGCATTATCATAACTATTCTCCTTCTTTACAAACTATTTTATATCAAAATTAATAAATAAGTAAGTGGAAATATGTTATTTTTGTCAGTCATAAGAACAAAGGTTTTCTTATATTTACCGTGATTATTCCTAACACATAACTATCCAAAGTAATTTTCTGAGCTGTTTACCGAGAATAACGGCAATTATAGTAAAGAATATATCGTAAAGCATTTGTACACCGCTCTGAGAAGAAATCCAGCTTGAAACAATTTCCCACGGTGCCTGACGAAGCGTTGAGATAAACAACATATACAGAATACCGAGAACATGGATTGTAACAACTCCAACAAGAGATATTACAGGAATTCTCAGGTAGTCCGTTCTCCCTTTTAGCAGAGTTCCCGCAAAAAATACAGCCGGTAGATAAGCCAAAATATATCCGAATCCGTATTCAAACAGATAGCTTATTCCACCTCCCAGAGCAAAAATCGGGAAGAACATTCCGAGGATTATATACACAACAATAGCAGTAATTCCGAATTTTCTGCCCATAAGAGCGACAATAAAAAATATCATCGGTATCTGCGGAATATAGTCATAGCTTTTCATAAAATGCTTGATTATTTCTATCTCCGTATGATCCTGATTCAGATAATATAATCCGTCATAAGGAATATACGGATGGTGAACGGTAATCTGGGTAAATGTTGCTATAATCAGAAGAATGACACAAAGCGCAGTCATAACAAGAGTGCCAAAGGTTATTCTTATAGGTTCGCCTTTGTACCTGAAACTGTTAATTTGTTCCGCAACTCTTTTACTCATTTATTTAACTAAATTCCCTAATTTCTTGCAGTTTTCTTCGTAATTATTCTTAAATTTATCGTAAAAGATGTTTTCAGTCCACATAATCAGAGCGTCTTCATTGTTATCCTGATAATATCCTTTACGTGTACCCAGCGACTGAAAACCGTATTTTTCATACAATTTTATAGCCGGAGTATTAGAAACTCTGACCTCAAGCGTCAGATATTTAATATTATTTTTGTAACAATCATCAATAATTTTTTGAATAATTGCTTCGCCGATATGGTTTCTCAAATACTCTTTTTTTACCGCAATAGTTGTAATGTGTCCTTCATCAATAATATGCCACGTTCCTGCATATCCGACAATTTCTCCCGAAGGAGCTTTTGCAGTATAGTATTTTGCAAGATTATTAGACATTTCATCATAAAAAGATGACTTTGCCCAATGGTGTTTGCCGTAAGCTTCTTCTTCAATTTTTACCACGGTTTCAACATCATCTTTTGTCATAGGTAATATTTTTATATCATCAATGTTAATTACGGACATATATTCTCCCAATCGATATCGTCTTCCGTTTCTTCTCCGGGTTCGACTATATGGTCGCCGTCTTCAAGCATAAGCATAAGCGACAGCCTTAACTGTTTTTTATAATTTTCCAGAGCTTTTTCTCTTGTTTTTGCACAAAACGCAAAACTCGGAATTTCCTTTATTTCAATATAATGATACGGCTGCCCGTTAAAATCAAGGTCAGTTCCCTCAACCAATGTCCACGGAAGGTTCATATAATAATCCAAATCTTTAGTCATCCAGCGACCTCTCTGATAACGGTTGTTTAATCATAATACCTTCTCCGCCTATTACATCAGCCTGTTTTCCGTTAATGTACAAAAATACCGGCAGATTTGTATTAGCCTGAACAGTCTTAATTAACTGATGGACTCTTATATAAGTACTCTCAGCACCGCCGCCGCTTTCAAATGCCGAAGAAAGGTCAATAAGAATATTGTTTGAACCTTCTCTTACGGAAAGGATTTTTGTATTTGAAGGTATTTCAGATGAAAGACCTTTGCTCTTTTCCCATTTTGAAGGTGCTGATATAAGCTCTTTTATAGCAAACGCAAAACAGGATTTTTCAACAGCAGTATCACACTTTCTGTTAACCGAACGCAGTTTTCCTTTTGAATCGGTTACATATACCTTAACAGTTTTTATTTCCTGTTTCTGCGGCTGTTCAACTTCAGGTTGTTCTTCTGCAGGATTAGGAACATCATTTATATCAACAGCAGGTTTTTCAACATATTGTGTTCTCGGGAAATGAAAGCCGTTTTCGCTGAAAAACGAAAAATAAACGTACACAACAGTTATTGCTATTAAACAAAAAATACCTATTTTTTGAGAAGAATTCATATTTTACCCCTGTAATTTAATTTGCCAAATATCTTTGCCGTTTACCCTTTTGCCGTCTGTTTTACATATATTTTACCACTAACTTTTACTTTATTGTCAACAATATTAACATTCTCAATAATTATTTTCTGCTTACCGCTTTCAAGGAGATCAACGGTAAATTCCAAAGGGTTCAGGTAGTTAATAAGATTGGCAACCTTATTTAACCCTAAATTTCCGTAAGCGGTATCTATACTCACATTTTTTGCTTTTATTTTACCGCTTACAACCTCAAAATCAGACTGAGCAACAAACGAACGGTCTTTTGTTACAGAAAGCGGTAAACTGTAATCTGTAATAATATACAATTTATTATCGGTTATTTTTGTCCTTACGCCTTTTACAATAAAAAACGGACTTGATATTTTGTTAACTTTTGCGAGTGTTTTGTTGTAACTTGATTTTTTTAGTGCCGTATTAATAACCTCATCACTTAAAAGTAAGTCGTACGCATAAGTCATATCACACTTGAACTCTATCGGATTTTTTGTATAGTCTATGTAGTTGTAATCATCAAGAGATTTCAAGTGAATATAAGGAACTGTAATGTCTTTCACTTTTACATTTTCACCGGATATTTCTATTGATTTAAAAATACCTCTTTTAATACTTGAAAGAGTATATCCTTCAAATTTAACATCAAAATCCGAGCCTGTTTCTTTTTTAAGCGCTTTTTTGAGTGCGCGCTTCACAGAAAACTCAGCTATATTTCTTGTCAAAGAAAAATGATTTTTGCCCTGCAAATATTCAACAGAATACCTGTCTGCCGCAAAAGATAGGTTTGCGGTTAAAAAAGCAATTAATAATAAAGAAAAAATCTTTTTCATTTTCATATTCCCTTATTTTGCACTTGCCAAGGACTCATTAACTCCCTTATAAAACTCATTTGTTATAAGCTGCGAATATCTTTTCTTTTCGCTGAGGGAGAGCGCAAGTTTCTCATTTCCGTCAGAGGTTTTAACACTTGCAACTACGCCTGAAATATCTGAAAACGGAAGTCTTGTAACCTTAGCATCAAACTTTGCATACGGAACATTCTGTCCGTAGATTTCCATAATCCCACGATTTGTAACCGTTATATCCTGAACTTTTACACCTTTATAGTTAATTTTCTTTGACACATCTTTCAATTTGTCGCCAAAGTCAGGATTTTTTATATCATCTTTTGTCAAAATCGGTTTTTTGCCGGAATCAAGAATAACCATTTTTTGTCCGGAAGCTTTGTGTTCCGCGATTACGGCTTTATATCCCGCTATACTCATAGTATTGTCAATGATAAATTCTTCATTCATTTTCGAAAAATCGCCGATTTTCTTTACACTGTCTGCATTATGCTGTGCAATAAAAGTCCCTATTCCGTCTTTAATCGCTTCCACGTACTTTTGACCGCCGATAGCATTGAACCCTACCAGAGCAAGCACGATAATTGTGGCATTAAAAACTATTTTTATCATTCTTATCATAATAAGATTTTCCTCTCTGCACTATATTTTATCATGAATTAAAAAGAGTTTAAACGAACAGCGCCCCAAAAAACGAAACCGCTCATATTTTCATATGAACGGTTCATTTTTGTATTGTGTAGTATTAATTGAAAGTGGTCTATTTTAATTCTGCAAGCGCTTTATCTGCAATCTTTGAAACTTGCTGGTTAGGATCAGTTTTTGCAAGAGAATAAATTGCTGACAGTTCTTCATTATATTCCGGTCTTTGGATATGTCTTAAAGCATCTATTGCAGCAAGTTTCACTCCTGAATCAGGATCTTTCCTGAGAGCATTAACAATTGCTGTTATGCCGGGTGCATCGGTTATCGGAACAATTTTTCCTTCTTTAGCCTGATAATCTTCTATAAACAACTCTGCCAAAGCACCAAGAGTCGTTATAGCGTACTCTTTATTTCTTTCGGTAAGTTCCATCGGAGAAAGAGATGTTGCAAAAGAAACTTCGTCATCACTCATTTTGTAAGGAAGATTTTCCATTGCTTTTGGGTCTTTCTCAACGGCTACGATATTTGCAATTAATTTCTGTCTTGCTTCTATTTGTTCTTTTGAAGGAGGAACTAATTTAGTTGCGTCTTCTTCGGTAATCTTAATTAACGCAGAGAAAACATCACTTACCAGATATTCTTTTGCTTTATCAGGCTCCATTAATGCCAGACGCACAATTTCTTCCATTTGCTGAGCCTGTTTGTCTTTATCCTGACTTGCAAGATTTTCGGATACAAGCGCAATATCTACCTTCGGTAAAATAGGTTCTGAAGGAACTATCTCAGGCTTTTTTACCGTTGGTTCATTTCCTCTGAAAGATAATGCTGTTACTGAATCAGGAGTTTTTTTTTCCTCAGTATCGGCTTTTTCTTCTTCTACAGTAGTAAAATTCGGAGATGGAACTTCAACTGCTGCTTCATCTTTCGCTTCTTCTTTCGGAGCTTCTGCCTTTTCTTCCGGCAGTGCAACAGGATTTATTGTTAACATATCGTATGTAACAATACCGTCTGCTTCAGGATAATCATATACTTTTTGCGGTTCTGTATTGACTTTTGGGTTATCAATATCGATTTTCACCGCATTATAGATTCCGTTATCATTATTGATTGTCAATGGATTTGAAACATTTTTTGACGCATCAACCTCCGGTTTTTTAATGCTTATATTTACCGCACTGTAAACCGGTTTGTTAAAATCAAGTGGCTGTACCATATTTTTTATTCCTTTCAACTACACTTTTCATTTCTATTAAATCCTATCAAGAAAAAAAATTGCCTAAACACAAAAAGATTTTTACAATTGTTTACATATTTATTTTCTTATTCCGTTCTTGATGTGTTAACATCCTGTTATGGAGAAAACGGAGATAAATTTAATCAATACTTCTGAAGTCTTGCCGGAAGACTTAACACCTGCAATGCAGCGTTTTCTTGAAACAAAAAGAGAAAATCCGGAATGTTTGCTGCTGTACAGAATGGGTGATTTTTACGAAACTTTTTTCGAAGATGCAGTTACGATGTCAAAAGAGCTTGAGATTACTCTTACGGGACGTGAGTGCGGAAAACTCGGCAGAATACCGCTTGCAGGAATTCCTGCAAAAGCACTGGACGGGTATCTGGAAAAACTGGTTAACAAAGATATAAAAGTTGCTATCTGCGAGCAGCTGGAAGATCCAAAATTTGCAAAAGGTATCGTAAAAAGGGGAGTTGTCAGAATAATTACTGCAGGAACTCTGTTTGAAAGCAACCTTCTGAACAAAAACAGCAACAACTATATGTGTGCGGTGTATAAAGAAAAGGATAAATGGGGGTTTGCATATACCGATATTTCAACTGGTGAGTTTAAAGCAACTCAGCTGAATTACGACACTTTGTTAACCGAACTTGCACGTATTCAGCCTTCTGAAATTATTGCTCAGGCAAAAAAACTTAAACTTGAACCGTTCCAGATAGTTCCCGAAGAAACTGCAGATTTGCCTGATGAAATTCTTAATGTGTACAACTGCTCGAAAGTTCCGGCAAAAGTTTTTGAAGAACATTTTGCACAAAATAACCTTAAACAGGTGTTTAAAATTACCTCCCTTGATTCTATAGGGTACAATGCTTGTCCTTTGGGTTTCAGAACTGCAGCAGGTTTGCTTGCATATATATGGGAAAACATGAAGGATGGATTTCCTAAATTTGAAAGAATTGATACATATGAACTTTCCGAATACGTTTCGATTGATGCCGGAACAAGAAAAAATCTTGAGCTTACCGAAACAATGCGTGAAAAAAGCAAATACGGTTCACTCCTTTGGGCGGTTGACAAGACCGTTACAAACATGGGTGCAAGGCTTTTAAAATCCTGGATTTGCCAGCCGTTAAAAGATTTGAACAGAATTCTGGAGCGTCAGGAAATTGTAAAACTTATTCTTGAACATTCGAATGAAAGATTTAAACTTGAAACACAGTTAAGAAATATATATGACATCCAAAGACTTTCAACAAAACTCAGCAACACAACCGCAAACCCGAGGGATTTTCTGAGTTTAAAAGTATCACTCAGTGTTTTGCCTGAGCTTGTAGAAACAGCAAAATCTATAGGTTTAGGAATTTTTGACAGAATAGAAGATGAACTTGATTCTTTGAGTGATTATGCAGATTTAATTGACAGAACTATTAAAGAAGATGCGCCTAATCAGCTAAAAGAAGGCGGTCTGATTAAAGAAGGGGTTAATGCGGAGCTGGATTACCTCAGGGATTTAATGTACAACGGCGAAAACTGGCTGAAAGATTTTGAACAGAGAGAAAAAGCACGAACAGGGATTAACATTCTCAAAGTCGGTTACAACAGGGTTTTTGGGTATTATATAGAAGTTACAAACTCAAATCTTGATAAAGTTCCGCCGGATTATATAAGAAAACAGACATTAACCAACGGGGAAAGATTTATAACAGATGAGCTCAAAAAACACGAAGATGAAGTTCTGACTGCACAGGTTAAAGCGTATGAGCTTGAATACAAGTTATATTCCGACTTCAGAAATTATTCAAAAGAATATGTGTCAATAATCCGTGATACTGCGGAATGTATTGCAGAGCTTGACGTATTCACATCTTTTGCATCGACTGCGGCAGAACATAATTATGTATGCCCGGTTCTAAACGATGGCAACGGTTTTGTAGTCAAAAACGGAAGACACCCCGTTCTGGAACAAATATTACCGTTGGGAGCGTATGTACCTAATGATATAGAGCTTTCGGCAAATAACAGTACAAAAACTCAGTTTATGATATTAACAGGTCCGAACATGGCAGGTAAATCAACCTACATGCGTCAGAATGCACTTATAGCAATTCTTGCTCAAATCGGTTCTTTTATTCCTGCGGATTATGCAGAAATCGGTATTATTGATAAGATTTTTACCCGCGTAGGCGCAAGTGACGATTTAACTCTGGGTAAATCAACATTTATGGTTGAGATGACCGAGACAGCCTGTATCTTAAATAATGCAACAGAAAAAAGTCTTATACTTATTGATGAAATCGGCAGAGGTACAAGCACTTATGACGGCGTTGCCATTGCGTGGGCAGTTGCCGAATATATTGCAAATCAGATTAAAGCCAGATGTATATTTGCAACTCACTACCACGAACTTAACGTAATGGCTAATACTTACCCTCAGATTAAAAATTTCCGTATTACAGTGAGCGAAGAAAACGGTGAGATAGAATTTTTAAGAAAAATTGTTCCGGGAGGAGCAAGCAAAAGTTACGGTATTCAGGTCGCAAAGATGGCAGGACTTCCGAAAGCCGTAATTTCCCGTTCCGGTGAGCTTATGAAGAAAATGCAGAAAGATTACTCCAAAAACCTTTCAAAAGGGAAAAAAGAAACAGAAATTAATACTGAAAATTTAACCCCTCAATTAAATTTGTTCTAGTTTTTATAGTGTATTTATCGGTATTTAATCTTCCCGTTAAATGAAAAATATGTTATTATGCAAATAAATAACAGAAAGGGTATAACTATGCAGGTTTCAAAACGTCTTGTTATCAGAAAAGAAGTTCAGCTTGATGTTATAAAATCAGCAGAACTTTTAACATCAATGGATATCGCTATGGCAGAAGAATACTGTAAAGTCGGTGCTTTTCCCATAGGTTTGAAAAAATTCAGAGAAACCATTCCAAAGATTGTTAATGAAAACGAAAGACGAGATGTAACCAATAAATACATCAATTATGCCATGAAATGCGGACAGAAACTGGTAGAAGAAGGCAAAATTCTGGCAGCACTGGAAATGTACAGAGAAATGCTTGATTTTGAAGGTTTCCCGGTTTCTGTATATAAGTACATTGGTCTTTGTATGAAACGGATAGGAAATGCCGACATGGCAATTAAATTCCTTGAACACTTTGAAGAAATTTCTCCTGATAAAGAAGATGTTTATATATTCCTGGGCGATCTTACATATACTGATATTAAAGATAATAAAAAAGCTATCGGATACTATGAAAAAGCATTGGAAAAATATCCGAATAACTATACTATTTACAACATGCTGGGTCACCTGTACTCAACCTGCTATCAGGATAAATTCAAAGAAAGACAAATTTACTATCTTACAAAAGCGTTTGAACTTGCACCGAATAACAGAATTGTTGTTAAAAACCTTGCTTATGTATACGGTAAATTCCATGAAGAAGCAAAAGCGGATGAAATGTACGCAAAACTTATGTACCTGAACCCGACTCATTCGGACTTACACGCATACGGTGCTTATCTTGTTAAACACAAACGGTTTGCGGAAGGTTTCAAGTTCCTTCAACACAGATTCCAAAAAGAAGATTTAGGTAATGTTGCATTCCCTGAAATATTCAAATCCAAAAAGAAAAGATGGAACATGAAGCTGGATATTTCCAACAAAGTCATTCTTGTACATTTTGAACAGGGTTTTGGCGACACAATAATGTTCACAAGGTTTATTGATGAAATCAAGAAACGCTGCAGAGATGTTATGCTGGTTGTACAAAAAGAACTTGTAAGCCTGCTGAAAGATTCAGATTTGGGTGTGCCGATATACACAGAACAAGACATCCCAAATCTTAAATATGACTACTGGATTCCTATGATGGATTTACCGATTGTTTGCGAAACAAAACCTGAAACCATTCCAAAAGCAGAAGGATATTTGAAAGTTCCGCAGGAAAAAATTAATGAATACAGAGAACGGTATATAAATAAAAACAACAAGCTTAAAATCGGTATTGCATACGAAGGTACTCTCGCAAGTAAAGAAACAAACCGTGATATACCTCTCGAATATTTGTACCCGCTAATGATGCTTCCTGACGTAGAAGTATATAACTTCCAGGTAGATGACCTCAGCCGCCAGATGGACAGAATTCCGCCGGAAGCGGAACTGATAAGACTGGGAAAAACATTCAGAAGCTGGGAAGATACCGCATGCGCTATGAATTGCATGGATTTAATGGTAACAACCGATAATGGTGTTATGAACCTGGCTGGCGCACTCGGCATAAAAACCTTCGGTATATTTAACACCATTTCCGAATGGAGATGGTTTAAAACAGATGGTGATGACATTGTCTGGTATAAGAGCATACGACCGTTTACCTGCCCGACTTCAGACGCATGGAATGTTCCGGTAGAAGCAATCCTGAAAGAAGTCGATAAAATCCGTTCAAAAAATGTTGTCGGCCAAATAAAAACCAACATGATATTTGCGCCGAAAAAACAGGGATATCAGCCTGCACCGCGTGTTATTGAAGAAAATAAGCAGAGCAAACAGGAACCGCAGGAGGAAATGCCGGCTAAAACAACTGCCCAAAAAACAACCGCTAAGCCTAAAGCAGCACCAAAGAAAACGGAAGAAAAAATCAAAACAGCGGCAAAGTCCGTAAAAACGACAACAAAAGCCAAAACAACAACATCGGCAAAAGCAGCGAAAACAGAAAAAACCGTAAAACCTAAAACGAAACCAAAAAAGACAGATAAATAACAAAAAAGAAAGAACCTCATTTTTGAGGTTCTTTCTTTTTAGAAACAGACCTAACTTCCTCTATTTAAAGGATTTAATAATTAACAAAATATAGTTTAATATACATAGAATAGTATATAATGCGGAGATAGTTATGGATATATTTGCAGTTATAGGTACATTTCTTGGTATTGGCTTCATTTTAACAGGTCAAGCGATGGAAGGCGGTAACATAGGACAGTTACTGCAAATAACAGCTGCATTCATCGTATTAGGCGGTACAACCGGTGCAATTGTTTTAAGCTTCCCGGCAAAAACACTCGCATCTGCTTTAAAATACTTAAAAGATGTATATATGCCTCCAAAAGCAGATTTTGAATTTTTAATAACCGAAATCGGCGGATTTGCAACAAAAGCAAGAAAAGAAGGTATCATTGCTCTAGAAAAAGAAGCGAATAATGCATCTGACCCGCTTTTAACCCTTGGTCTCGGAGCTGTTGCGGACGGTACGGATCCTACACTGGTTCGGGAAATGATGGAGAACCAGATGAGCCAGGAAGAACAACAGGTTCACAACGCCGCAAAAGTATACGAATCATTCGGCGGTTATTCACCGACACTTGGTATCATCGGTGCCGTACTTGGTCTGATTCAGGTTATGCAGAACTTATCTGACCCGTCAAAACTTGGTGCAGGTATTGCGGTTGCATTCGTTGCAACAATTTACGGTCTGTTTGCCGCAAACCTCGTTATGATTCCTTTGGGTACTCGTATTAAGTTTGTTTATCAAGATGTATTTTTATACAAAAACATGATTATTGAAGGTGTCTTATCGATACAGGCAGGCGAAAGCCCTGTATTAATCGAACGTAAGCTTCGCTCATTTATTTTAGAAGAGAAGAAGGAAGGAGCAAATGGCTAGAAAGAAACCGCCAGAAGAGCATGAAAACCTTGAAAGATGGCTTGTTTCCTACGGTGACTTTATCACCCTTTTGTTTGCTACCTTCGTAGTATTGTATGCACTTGCGCAATCAGACGCCAATGATTATGCAAAATTAGAAGAAGCATTAAAGAACGTTTTTGATATGTCTAACATTCTTGATGCTCAGGAAATGATTTTGGATGGTAACCAGGATATCTTCGATCAGTACCAATCCAACTCTTTTATTCCGGGACTGATGATGGAAACAATAAGTCCGAGATACGAAGATGAAGCATTTAAAGAAATCGAAGAACAGATTAAAAAACTTAAACAGGCAGGCGAACTGGAAGGCATATCTGCCAAATTAACGGAAAAAGGTTTATTAATCACATTTGACGACAAATATCTTTTTGCTCCGGCATCTGCTGCATTAAACCAAAATGCAAGAAATCTGCTTGACAAAGTCGGAGTCCTAATCTGTAAAAAATTCGTCCTTCACTCAATGCGCATTGAAGGCCACACGGACAGTGAACCAATACACAGCACTATTTATCCTTCAAACTGGGAATTGTCATCTGCAAGGTCATCTTCTGTTGTACGATACTTAATACAGAGATTCCATTTCGGGCCACACTTGTTCAGTGCCATTGGCTTTGCCGATACAAGACCTCTCGAAAATTCTTTTTCAAAGAATGACCCCAGAAACAGACGTGTTGAAATTCTCGTTGTCAAAAACAGCTACAGAGATGATTATGAACTCAAAGCTAATAATGTAATGTCTCTAACAACAGAGCAGCAGGAAAAAATACAAAAAGACAGAGCCGAAATTATTAATAAAGTTGAAAAAGAAGCTATGTCACCAGAAGCAAGACAATTATTACAGGAAAACAGGAAAAAGCTTATTCAGAAACAAAAAAGTGAAAAATTATCCAAGAAGAATATGCAAATATACATAAAACTTGAGAATGAGAATAATGCTGAGGATAAATCCGATTTACCAAAACTAGAAAAGCCGGTAATTAAGCTTAACACAAATATACCGGAAGATGAGGATTTTGGTATATGATAACTCATGCCGTAGGTTTATCACTGGGTCCCTCCTCGTCTGTGGAGAGCGGCGTTGCTGTAATGGAGCTTGCTTCACACAAACTTATATACATAGATAAGCTGTTTTCCATAAGTGATGTTCAGTTGTTTTTCGATAATTATGTTTCTCTGAAGAATTCCGCATTCTGCATTTCACTTCCGTGGGATAATACAATGCTGGAAGGCAAATGGCGTGTTCTTTCCAAACAATACCAGCTTATTCACAACGATGAAGATTTGTTTTTAAACCGTGATAACTGGATGCAAAGATTTTCCACAAGGGGATGCGAACTGTTCTCAAACCTTGCAGAACAGGGTGCAGATATAACAAGATTTGAAGTATATCTTACAAGACAAAAGTTAAATTTATATTCCAACTATAAAGAACGCTCCTCTGCTGACTGTAAGTTTTTACAATCAGCTCTGAGGTACGAACACGGGTTTGATGAACTCCCTTCCAATATGATGCCGATGGGACAACTTGAAGCTATTGTGGGTGTATTACTTGCCGAACGAAAAATCAACAACGAAACAAAGAATATATTTGAGTTTAAAGGATTAAACGTAATTAACGCAAAATAAACCGCAAAAAACTTTAACTACATGAATTAATTATATATTTTTTGTTAAGTAAAATAAAAAATGAACAAAAATTTTTGCATTTCGTTATAATAGTAGAGAGGTCAAACAATGGAAAATAAATGTTCAAAATACGAAGAATTATTTATCAACTCCTCCGGCGAGGAGCTGGAGAAACATATTTTGGAATGTGAAGAATGCAAAAAGGAACACGATGTCCAGCAAAAAGTTTCATCGTTGCTGGATGAAGTCAAATTGTATTATTATGCAAAACGGAAACAGCGTATGGTAAGGCTAAGGGCTGCTTGTGCCGTTATGTTTCTGGTATTTTCACTGGTATCCGTGACAGGTTGGGCATTAAACGACGATGATTTAATGGACACACTTAAATACGGAGATACTCTTTCTGCGGAAGACCTGGGATTTCCGGTTGATTCCGACGGATTGCTGATGGTAGATGAATGAATTTTAACGAAATAATAAAAACAAACAAACAAAATATTAAAAACATTATCAGAATGATAACAAAACAAGATAACGAAGATATAGAACAGGAAGTATATATCAAGTTATGGAAGAACTCGGACAAGTATGAAGAACGCGGTTCTATGAAGAGCTGGGTTAATACTGTTGCGAAAAATGCATCAAAAGACTACTTAAAATCAGCCGTTGTTAAGAATGAACAGAATTGTACTGCAGACGAAGACGTTCTTGTTAACATACGCGACAGAAAGAAAAGTCCCGAAGATGCAATGATAACTACAGAAAGGCAAAAAAGAATAATTGATGCGGTTGAACAATTAAAACCAAAGTTTAAAGAAGTAATTATGATGTGCGAAATATACGGATATACGTACGAAGAAGCTTCTTCAAAACTTAATTGTCCGATAGGCACAATCAAATCAAGAATTTTTAATGCAAAAAAAGAACTGGCAGTTATTTTAAATGACTTAATTTAAAGAGGTAAACGATATGAAAAAACTATTGATATTAACATGTGCAATGTGTGTTTTAACGGGAGTTACATACGCAAACGAACCGGTTAACAAGCCTGATTTTGCAAAAAAAGGTATTGGTTGCGAGCAGGTAATGCCAAAACGTCCAAATCCAGAACAAATGAAACAGATGAGAAAAGCCCATGAAGCTGCTTTTGAACAAAAATTAGGTCTTACTGAAGTTCAAAAGCTTAAAGCCAGAGAACTCAGAAAAGCCGGACACGCAAAAATGAAACCTGTTATGGAGCAGATTAAAACCAAAAAGCAGGAAGCAGAAATGGTCAGAAACTCCAAGCTCACTGTAACAGAACAAGAAGAAAAGCTTACTGCAATAGACAAGGATTTGGCTGAACTGAAAAAACAGGCTCAAACCATCAGAAAACAAAATATGAAGGACTTCGAATCCATTTTAACAAAGGAACAGAAGAAAACTCTGAAAAACATGAAAAAAGAGGGCAGAAAGAACTTTGAAGAACACAGAAAAGAACTTCCGCCACAACCGCCGCGTGAAAGATTTTAAGGTAAGTATATCATTTAACGAACAAAACGGTGCAGGTTGTAAATATTTTACACCTGCATCTTTTTTTATTCATCTGCCCGAAAATTATCCTCCGAGCATAGCAACATTGATTTTACCGAATTTTGCCGATAAGTCATCTATATGATGAACAAGATACAAAATCGGTTCAATATCTTTTTCATTCAGGTCAATAATTGCACCCCAGTCTGCTCTTGCATGATGTGCCGCAATCATTCTTGCAACACGCTTAAACCCTGCATTCATACAAATACAAAAACCATACTGAGAATGAGATATCCATTCTTTTCTGAAATCTTCATCATAGTCTATCAAACCTGATTCAAGGTCAACCGTGTATTCAAAAATCTTGCCGATATCGTGTAAAAGACAAGCCGCATAAACTTCATCGTGGTTAACTCTCTGGAAAAAGATTCCGAACATAGCTTCCGCATATCTCAGACACTCATGAACATGAACCATAAGTCCGCCAATGTAGTTATGATGCATAAGTTTTGCTGCGGGAGCAATCAGGATTTCTTCTTTGTTTTCAGAATAAATGTCTGATACAAATTTTTTGAGTTTTTCATCTGAAATTTTGTCTATATAAGAAACCAAAGCCTTGTATTCTTCTTCTCTTTCATCTTCGGAAAGTCCCGTTTTTGCTTCTTTTACAAGTTCCAAAGACTGAACCAGACAATTATTATATTTTTCGTTAAAAGAACCTGATACTATACGAAGCTGATTACCGCATCTGAACAGTTTAGAATCCATTCTGTTCAAAGCTTCTTCCCACAAAATACAGTTCAAAGTTTCATCATTTTCGGTATCTCTTAACTGCAATTTACCCATTTTTGTCCCGGATTTCGTATCCCCGATAGCAAAAGTAACAACTTCATAAATAATATCCGTACTAAACATTTAAACTCCTTAATTTTTTCTAGCGGTATGTTTATGGCTATAAAGCCAGTCAAATTTATTTACCCCCATTGTACCATAATAAAAAAGAATTGAACCTTTTTGTGATTCAATTCTTTTTTCCTCTCTCCTGATAGCTATTGTTCTTTATTCTACTCTTCTCTCAATAGCTTTTCATCATCACCGGCCGCTTATCCACAGCTCGGCGGGGCAATATCTACCCCTTTCATACTCCCTTCTGTTACCAATAATGCCATACTGCATCAAAACATCTTCCAAAACATTTTCATACTTTGTTATCAGTATGTTTAGAAGATTCATCATTTCGGATAGTTGGTTTTTCAAATCATATATCCCTTGTTTAATAAACATATTCCATACTTATAGCCGAAATGACAGTATTTGTAAATATATCAAGCAATATTTTTTTACATTTGATAACAAATACTGCCTCGAAGGGTAATTAAAAATACATTTTTATAATGTATTATGCATAAAGATTATGGTAAATGAAAAACACGAAGATTATCAATACAACAGATGCATCTCCAGAGGGATTTGTTCAATAAATCCTGCAACAGCTTCGCTTCAGGAGGTTATTCTCTTATATTTAAAATATGCATCATTCTATGGTTTGAAACTTGAAGAATGCGGAATAAAAGACAAACGGTTAAAAAATTTTATTCTGAACACTATTGCGGTTTTGAGTTCAAATTACGAAATATCAGAAGCTAATTTTGGTATGATTAATTCAACCTTTCAGACAGAGCTTCCAAAATCGATAAAATACTACAATGAAGCCTGCGGCGGCACTGAAAAACCGGATATTAACTTACCCAGCGAACAAACAGAACTAAATGAATACATAAGATTTGGAGAAAAAGAGTTTAACAAAAAGCTTCAGAACATTGAAAACGACGAACGCAATTTGTACCGCATACTTTTTATTCTGATAAAGAGTATATGTATAAATATTCTGGTTTACGAGAGTTATGAACACAGTGCTGATGAAGAAATTTTATCTGTTTATAAAGTCCTCAACCTGATTAATACGCAGGAAAAATCAAAGGACGAGCTAAAAAAACTCATTCTTGATTTTGCCGAGAAAGACAGCAACCTGATGACAAAAATCAGTATTGCGCGTGAAGAAAGATATGGAGAACAAGATGAGCATACTGTTTCTTTTTCAACAACAAAGGGTAAAGCAGTGTTGGTTGTCGGTTCTAATATCAGGGAGCTTGAACAGATTTTGGATGTATTCAAAGATAAGAATACCGATATTTATACTCACGACAACATGATAATAGCGCACTCTTTTCCCAAATTCAGAGAATACAAAAATCTGAAAGGGCAGTTTGGTCAGGGAATGGAAAACTGTCTGCTTGATTTTTCAACCTTTCCGGGACCTATAATATTTACCAGATACTCCCTTTTTAATGTCGAAAACCTCTACAGAGGCAGATTGTTCACAACTGATTTTTCGTATTCCAAAGGTGTTATTAAGATTGAAAATAACGATTTTACCGAAGTAATAAAAACTACCGAAGAATCAAAAGGGTTTAAAACAGGTAAAGTTTGTGAACCTGAAACCGTGGGTTTTTCTTTTGGCAAAGCAGCGGAAAAAATAAAAAACAGCCTTGAATACGGCAGCTACACGCAGGTTGTAATAATTGCTTCCGAAGGATATACAAATGAGGAAAAGGAATATTTTTCTACTCTTTTAAAACACCTGCCGGAAAATATTCTGGTTATTTCTCTTAATTGCTGCAAACCCAAGAGTAATGTTATTTGTATTAATGCATCAAATGATATTTACGGAACAAACAGGCTTATCAATGAAATTTTTAAAATCTGCCGAAAAAAAATAACGCTAATTTATCCTCACTCTGACAGACATATTTTATCGGTTATCATAAATTCTGCCGGACACGAACAATGTGAAGTTTTTTTGGGGAATTGGAACCGCACAGTTATAAATCCGAATATTACAGATTGTCTGAAAGCGGATTTTTCTGTTTCGGGAATAACTACTCCGAAAAATGATATTAACAAAATACTGAATGTTAAATAAATTGCCCCTAAGCAAATATTGTTGTATATTGAATATGATATCAAACTTAAATTTTCAGCAGGAGCAAAAATGTTTAAAACAGCAAGAGAAAGTTTAAAAATAACAAATGATAATATTATAATTGCAACCCCTCTTATATTATTTTCGCTGATTTCGGGGCTGTATCTGATTTTTTCCGCATCAGGAAGCAAAGCAGGAATTCTTTTTTCCGTATTTTTGTTTTTCCTTATGACGGCAGCTTTTATCTCAGGCTGGTTTTTTATGATAACCAGAGCCGTAAAAGAACCTGATATACAAAGCGGTCAGATTTTTTCGGATTTCCCGTCAGGAGTTGGAGAATACTTTTTATCAGCACTGGGAATAATATTTCAGACAGTAGTCATTTCTGTTCTTATTATGATAGCAGCATTCATAGCCGGCAAAAAATTTATCGGAGCACCCGGTGTTTCATACGAGCAGTTTTCACAGGCTCTTGTTAATGTTGAATCAATGAAAACTTTTGTTAACTCACTTAGTCAGGAGCAGCTTATTAAAATAAATAACTGGAACATGCTGATATTTTTTGCAATGATTATCAACTCATTTATTTTAATGTTGTATCCTGCCGTTGTATTTTTCAAGAACAAAAATCCTTTTAAAGCTTTTTTCATAGCACTGAAGGACACCTTTGGACACAGATTTTTCAAAAATGCAGGCATATTTCTGCTGATTTTTGTTCTGTATATGCTCATATCTTTAGGTTCAGTGTTAACCAACAATAACGTGATATTACACTTCATATTCACACTGATTAATTTCTATTTTGCAACGTATACGGGAGTTTTGGTATTTAACCACTATTATTCAAATTTCGTAAAAATAGGCTCTAATATTGATACAACCGTTTAAGCTTTGGAATACATAAGATTAACATAAGGAGTTCCAACCGGACACCTTTTAAATCCGCTCAGTTCCAGATGAAGGTCAGCTCTGCCTTCTGCCAGGTCATGATAACCAATCAATACGGTTGAAGAAGGACTTAATTTTTCACTTAATCTTTCTGCCAGCTCACGACGTTTTTGAAACGGCAGATATGCCCAGAAGTTTCTGCAGGACAGGAAAGTATTTTCAGACGGAATGCTTTCAATATCATCAAAAATATCACCCTGCTCAAAAACGATGTTATCCGTCAAGATTTTTTTCGGAGAAAGCGTAAACAAATTTTCGCTGTTAAGGTTTCTGTTCAGGTTCAGAAATTCACGATATCTGCCGTTGGTAAGCTCATGTAATCGCAAAAAGTCATCAGATGATGCACCGCACTCTCCTCTTTTAGCCATAAAAATATTATCTGCGTTGATATCTTTTGCGACAATCGGAATAATTTTTTTCACAAACTCCGGAGCATGAACCATAAATCCCATTAAAAACGAAAGCGGTTCAAGACCGTTAGAACAAACGTGGTTAATAAAATTCACCTTCGGAACATCTTTGTATTTCAGACATAAATAATTTATAAGACTTTTCCAATCCAAATCATCTCTGAAAAAATATGTTGTTGTTTTATAAAGCTCATTACCATATTTGTCACACACCCATCGGGCATTGGACTTAAATCTCGGCTGATATGGAGTTTGTGCAACAGGTGATATTCTCATACCTTATTTAAAAATCGTAAAAAAATTTTTTGACAAACAAACTATATACTTTTGTATTATCCGAAAGTTTAATGAAAAAACGCGAAAATAAAGTTATATTATTAATGTAAGTTTTTCGCAAATTCCCGCTTGTGTTTTCAAGTTTAGGAGAAAAGAGTTTTTCTCAAAGGTTGCGGAAAGTGGAGAACATGTTTTCCACGGAGTTGAGTTGTTCGTCTCCGCTTACGGAAAAAGGGGGCAGGTTTGTTGAGTACCTGCCCTTTTTAAATGTTATTTAAGCTCGACGACTTCCGCCCATACCGACGGGTTTTTGGAAGTACAATCAATAATATCAATTATTCTGTACGAAGGAGCAGGAGCAGTCGAAATATACTTAACTTCATTAACCGTTTCTTCTTTATTAACACCGAAATGTCCTGCGACAACAGCTCTGACATTTGGATGTTTCTCAATTACATCAAGATATTTTTGGGGTTTGAATGTAACATAGCCTTCGTTTTCTGCCGGAGGGATAAGCGGAAAATGCTGAAGAATAACAACATTTTTCTTTGAATTTTCACTCAGGGTTTTATCAACCCATTCAACCACATCATCTTTATAATATCCGTTTGTACCCGGGATAACGTCTTTTGCACCGTCAACAACCATGAATACAACTCCGCCTTTTTCAAACGTATAATTCAAATCATAGGTTTTGCAGGTATGGAGTTTTTTCTTTAATATTCTTTGATAATCTTTTTTGCTCAAATCTTTATGCTTATTAACATCCTTGTCACCGATAAGAACATAAAAAGGTTTATTTAGTTTTTTGGCTGCAGATATAAAATTATTTAACTCCTGCTTATCCGGCTTCTGGATATTATCACCCGTAAATACAACAAAATCGACATCTTTTTGTTTGTTAACGTCTTTTATAACCTGTTTAAGGATTTCCGAGTTATTTGCTTGAGAATACCTTACATCGGTAATCTGAATAAATCTTAAATCTTTTGCAAAAACTGTTGTACATAAAAACAAGTAAACAAAAAACAAGCCGAATATTTTTTTCATATTAATCACAATTCTACCCCTTATCGTTATCCCTATTTTATCACAGAAATAGTGAAATTTTTTCAAACATGGGTTATAATATACATGCAACGTACAAATCTAAGGCAGAAAAGAAAATGTCTTTTGATTTTTCATCAAATATCAACCCCCCAATGAAAGCAGGAGCGGCATACAAGGACGGAAGCGGCATGGGCGGCGGCGGAATGTATTTCAAGCAGCAAAAAAAACGCAAAGACCAGCCGGAAGAAGATTTGTTTGAACACAAAACAGACGAAACAGAAAATGAAATTATTTTTTCTGAAATCCCTGAAAACGAAATCCCGCACGACAATATCGTTAACGATTTTGTAAACTGGTTCAGACAAAAGAAGAAATAGGTATTCCCGTTTATCTGCCATTCATAATATACCATTATCAAATTCAGCGGAGTATAATAATGGTATAGATGAGGTATGTTATGAATTGGCAGGAAGAGGATTTAAAGTATATTTGGCACCCGTGCTCCCAGATGAAGGACTATGAAACCTTGCCGCCTGTTGTTATTGAACGCGGCCAGGGAATAAATTTGTATGACGTTAACGGCAAATGTTATAAAGACGTTATAAGCTCGTGGTGGTGTAATCTTTTGGGACATTGTCACCCAAGGATTAATGCTGCCATGAAAAAACAGCTTGATACACTTGAACACGTTATTTTTGCTAATTTCACACATAAAACAGCCATTACTTTATGTCAAAAATTAACCGAAGTTTTACCAAAAGGGTTGTGCAAATTCAACTTTGCGGATAATGGTTCTGCTGCAATAGAGATGGCACTGAAGATGAGTTTTCAGTACCATTACCAGACAGGAAATCCGCAGAAAAAAAGGTTTATGGCTTTAGCTGATGCCTACCACGGTGAAACATTAGGCGCACTCGCCGTAGGCGGAGTTGATTTATATTCTGAACTCTATAAACCGCTTTTGCTTGATGTCATAAGAATAGAAGGCATCGATTGCTATCGCTGTCAGTGGGGTAAATGCCGAGACTGCTGCAACTGTGAATGTTTTGTTAAAGCAGAAGAAGTATTCAGAAAATACGCAGATGAAACGGCTGCCGTAATTGTTGAACCTCTTTTACAGGGTTCTGCCGGTATGAAAGTTTATCCGCCTTTGTATCTTAAAAAACTACGGGAACTCTGCGACAAATACAATGTTCACCTTATTGCCGACGAAATCGCAACAGGCTACGGAAGAACAGGAAAAATGTTTGCATTTGACCACGCAGGCGTCAGTCCTGATATTATGTGTCTTTCTAAAGGACTTACGGGCGGTTATATGCCAATGTCTGTCTGTGTTACTACCCAAAAGATTTACGATGCATTTTACGACGATTACTTAAAGGGTAAGGCCTTTATGCATTCTCATACCTATGCGGGAAATCCGCTTGCCTGCTCCGCTGCAATTGAAGTTCTGAACATTTTGAAAGACGAAGAAATTATTCCGAAAGCAGTTGAAAAAGCTAAATATTTTAACCAAATCATCAGAGAAAAATTTTTACCGCTTGAAAACGTGGGAGAAGTTCGCTCTATTGGTCTTGTTAATGCAATTGAGCTTGTAAAAAACAGGGACACAAAAGAACCTTTCGATTACAGAAAAAGAACAGGATACCAGATTTATAAAAAAGCTCTGGAAAAAGGTGTTATATTAAGACCGCTTGGCGATGTAATCTACTTTAATCCACCGCTTATTATTGAAAAAAATGACATGGATTTTGTAACCGATGTTGCTTTAGAATGCACAAAAGAAGTTCTCGGCATCAGATAAAAACAGAAGCATACCGCTAAGACAGTTTTGTTTTCAGTATTTGAGCAGCTGATATAAGAATATCAATGCTTGTAGAAAACGGAGGAGAATAAGTAAGGTCTGCGTCAATCAATTCTTCTACGGTTATGCCTCTAAGCAGTCCCATAGAAACAGTATTAACCCTTTTGTCGGCATCACCGCACCCGATTGCCTGTGCTCCGAGAAGTCTGTGTGATTTACGGTCTGCCACAAGTTTCAGGGTGATATTTTTAACCTCAGGCATATATCCTGCACGGTCACGTTTTGTTATCATTACAGAAGCGGTATCATACCCGAGTTTTAATGCTTCTTTCTCTGTCAAACCTGTTCTTGATATGTTCAAATCCCTGTATCTTAAAACTGCAGAACCAAGAACCCCCTCAAAACTTTCATCTCCGCCTGAAACATTTATGGCGCAGACACGTCCTTCTTTATTTGCGGTTGAACCTAACGGTATCCATACAGGGGTTTTAGAAACCATATTGTTTTTTTCTGCGCAATCACCACAAGCATAAATATCTTTTACGTTTGTTTCCATTCGGCTATTTACCTTAATTGCGCCTGTTTTTCCCAGCGCAATTCCTGCTTCTGCAGCAATATCAACAACGGGTTTAACTCCTGATGCAATAACTGCTATATCTGTTTCAAAACGATATCCTTTAGAGGTTTCTATTGTAAGAGTTTTGTCATTTTCCCGGATATCGGATGCGGTATCGTTATTAATAATTTTGACCCTTCCTTCAGAATGTTCCAGAATATATTCCTGAACAAGCGCAGATATATCTTCATCGAGCATAGAAAGTACAAACTGTGAACGCTCCAGGAGAGTAACTTTTTTATTATTTTTCATAAAAGCCTCTACAAGCTCAACTGCAATATAGCCTCCGCCAATTATAGTAATGTGGCTTGCTTTTTGCATGCCCTGTTTCAGTTTAATCCCGTCATCAAGTGTTCTGAGGGTATAAATTTTTTCTTTGGCATTTTTAACAAAATCAGGAATAACAGGTTCTGCTCCGGTTGAAATAACAAGTTTATCATACTCAGCAAACTGCAAATTGCCGGAAACCGTATCCCTTATCATAATTTTCTTTTCGGAAGGAATAATTTTTATAACCTCTTTTCCTGTATGAATATGTATTCCGCTTTTTTCAAATTCTTCTTTGGTACGGATTATAAGCTGGTGCCAATCCTGAAAATCTCCTGCGATATAATAGGGCATTCCGCACGCAGAATAAGATACAAAATTATCTTTTGTATAAATATGCACCTCTGAATCAGGGAGCGAACGTTTTGTTTTTGCAGCGGTTTTCGCACCTGCCGCAACACCGCCTATTATTATAATTTTCATATGAAAATTATTAACTGTTTTTCCCCGGGGCTCAATTAGTCAACTATCTATAAACATTATAAACGAACTTTAAATCTTCATCGGTCAAAAGTTGAGGGATATTTTTATCATTCATAGAATACATATACATAACGCTGTTAGGATTTGATGAATGTTCTGATATACCTATTGCATGACCGATTTCGTGAAGCATTACTCTGTATACCTGCTCTGCCGGAATAACTTCCGTTTTTGTTGCAACGGTTCCGTCATCCCCAACAAGCTGTGTAACTGATTTTGATGCAATGTATATATCATTATGTGCGTAAAAACCATTAGGTTTTACTCTGTAATGAGCACAGCCAATTGCGGAAATATTTCCGCAGTTTGTATTTTTTTCCACAAAATGAACGGTTATATCGGCTTCATTCTGCCTATCGGAACTCAAAAACGTAAACCACACAGCAGAATACGTTCTGGTTTGCCACTGCAAAAATGCATTTTTCATCAGTGTGCTTGTATAATTATTTCCGGGAATATAAACTTTAATCGGGCGATTTTCCCATCGCGGAGTAGATAACGCAAATACAGAAAGGACGGTTAATATTGTAACCGCAGCAAATAATAAAATCTTTTTCATAAAATCCTTAGGGGTTGTATACCAATAATTATATTTTAACGTATTTTTTAATAGTTTTCAATAAATTTAATCAGCATTTATATAAAAACAGTAAGCAGTATACCTGACAGAATGCTTATACCGAGCAAAAATCCGATAATTTTCATTGTGTCTTTAAAATCATTATTCTTTAATAAAACAAGCAATCCGAGTCCTGCATTTGAAAGAAGCGCACTCATCGCAGCACCAAACGTTATAGAGCCTTTAATCAGCATCATCGTTACACCTATTGATATTGCGCAATTCGGAATTAAGCCTATAAATGCTGCGATTACAGGCTGAATATACTTTCCGCTCACAAGCAGATTTGTTATTGAAACACTTTCCAGACAGTAATTAAGGATTAACGTAATTACAAGAATGAATCCAAAAACATTTGTCGTATGAACCACGGGGTGGATTAAAATTTCTCTTTTATGCCCATGTTCAATATCGTGTTTACAGCAGCCTTCTTCTTCGACAAAATCAACTGAAAAATCTTCGTTTTCAACAACTGCCTGAGGTCTTATAAAATCAATCAGATATCCTGCAACAAGTCCGATTACAAGTTTTACTGCAACAATCGGTATAATCAGATATGCCTTTGCTGGCGTTGCAAGAAGAATAGGAATTGTTTCATCTGATGTTGCCAGATATACTGCTATCAGACACCCTCTTGTAATAATCCTTTTTGAATATAAACTGCTTGCAATTACGGAAAATCCGCACTGAGGAATTATTGCCGCAAGACTTCCGACCAAAACTCCGCTTTTGCCTGTTTTTTTGAGCAGATGGTTTATCCTGTCTGCATAATAAAACTCCAGCAGTTCTATTATTAAAAATACTATGAATAAAAACGGTAAAAGATGAATACTGTCACAAATGGCATCTACAGCCCAATCTGCAAACGGCAGTTTCTCAACGGCACTGTCTATCGGGGCAAACAACCATTCATTCAGTTCATTTATTTTATTAATTAGCGAGATTAACATAACTAAAATTTACCATAAAATCCGAAAATAAAAAAGACCTGCGCTTTTGTATACGCAGGTAAAAAAATCTTACATCCGATTTATTCTGCTGCAAAGACGAGGGTTTCACCCTGTTCGTTCTTTACACAATATTCATTCTTCTCATTAAGTTCAGCTTTTACTTCTTTACCGTTAAGAGTATAATATTCATTCTCAAAAGAGCATCCGCCAAGAAAATTCAATTCCTGAGATGTGTACCCGTAGTTAATGATGTCTGTCGCTTTATTTTTTGTTCTGTCGTATGAAAATATTCTGACAACGGTAAATGTATCACCGCCCTTGGTGATATTTTTGTATACCGTTTTCCTTCCGTCTTTTGAGGAATAATTGTAGAACTTTTGTGCCGTAATTTGCCCGGATTTATCCCTTATTTCAACAGAAACATAATTTTTTGTTCTGTTGGTTTTAACAATATTACCGTTCGGAAACCTTGATATTTCCGTAACGGATTTGTCATCATATTCCAGTTTTTTGGTATACACCTCATATTCTTTTAGATTAATGTTAAGCGCCCGTTCTGCCTTTTTAATTTCATTACTATGTTGTTTGTTTTGTGATTCAAACCAGCTTGTATTATCGGTATCATAATCTGCATACCTGCTGTCATACGGAAGCTGCCACAAAGCCACTTTTGTGACATTTGTTTCTTTTTTTAATGTTTTATGCGTATTCGGATTTAACGCTTTTGTATCAGATATTTCAAATCCCAAAATGTTATCCCCTGAACATCCTTAATCTTATATTTATATAAAGTATTTTCATGCGGAAAAATTGCCTGTTTTATATCAAAAATACTTCTCTGTTTTACAAAACTTATTATTTATTTTCGGATTTTTGTGCTAAATTTATTACAAAGGAGCTTTTATGAATACAATAACCGTTGATAAAGAAAAATGCATTCAATGCGGACTCTGCGTAAACGACTGCGTTTCAAAATGTCTTGATATGAACAAAGACAATTTTCCGTATATGAAAGTTGAACAGGCGTGCTTAAAGTGCCAGCACTGTATGATGATATGCCCTCAGGGAGCATTAACTTTTAATGACAAAGCCCCTGAGAATTCCGAAAAAGTTTCATCAAAAGACATTTTATCCTTAATCAAATCAAGAAGAAGCATCAGACAGTACAGAGATGAAGAACTTTCAGAAGAAGAACTTCAGCAGATTAAAGATATGCTTCCGTACATACCGACGGGCTGTAACTCACATAAACTCCATTTTTCAATTGTAGAAAAAAAATCGGTTATGAGAGCTTTGAAAAACAAGGTTAACACCAGATTTGTAAAACTGCTGAATAACAAAATATTATCACCGTTAGTCAAACATTTTGAAGTGTATAAACATTCTTTTGAAAGAGGTGAGGATATTATATTCAGAGAAGCACCGCACATGATAGTCGTTTCTTCTCCTGTTTCAGCACCCTGCGCTCCTCAGGACCCTGTTATTGCACTAAGCTATATTGAACTTTATGCCAAAAGTATCGGCATAGGCACATGCTGGTGCGGATATGCGGAACTCTGCATAAAACTCTTTCCTGAGCTTTGTGAAATACTGGAAATCCCAAAAGGTTACACACCTGTTTATGCAATGCTTCTCGGAAAGCCTGCAGTGAAATATCACAGAGTTCCACAGCCGGAACCGTATTCAATTTCGGAGATTAAGGAAGTGCTTCCGAAAGATTCATGTCTGTGGTGTAAAACAAAAAGACTGATTACCAACTTTCTAAGGGGTTAAACTCTAAAAGGCTTTTACAAGAAATATTTTGATACCGTTATCAAGCCGTTCTACACGCTTTACATAATGGTAATCGTTTGGCGAGGTTAATATAAGAACAACAGCGGGAGCTTTGCCTGTCATCTTGGAGTAATAAAGGGCCTGACCGATGCTTTCAGCCCATTTTTTTGCAAAATCAAACTCAATTGCATAGTCTTTTGTAAGACAATCAACTCTTGTCATATCCCACAAAACAGCTTCTTTTCTTCCAAAATCAGGCGTACACCACTGATTGACATAATATCCTTCAACCTGATTAGGCATCATTGTTTGTGTTTCGTACCATTTTTGCGGAACATAGTTAAGTCCTATATAGTACAAACCCGTTGCCATAAGAAGAAATGTAATCCCAAAACTGATTACTTTGCCTTTTCCTATACTTTGTACTTTTTTCTTCCTTGCCATATCTTGTATTATCCCAGATAACGGGCATTTTTTCAACTTTATGCTAAAATTAAATCATGCGCTACATCGGGAGTAAAAAGTTATTATTAGGGGATATTGAACGGGTTATTGATGAAAACATTAAATCCGCCGGCAGTTTTTGCGATATTTTTTCTGGCACTGTTTGCGTTGGAAGCTATTTTAAGAACAAATACAAAATTATCACTAATGACTTAATGTACTTTTCATACTGTATTCAAAAAGCCGTAATAGAAAATAACTCATGCCCGAAATTTGTAAAACTCGGTTTTAACCCGATTGAATACTTTAACGGCTTAACTCCTGTTAAACTAAACGATTTACCTGAGGAACAAAGATTTTGCGTGAATAATTTTTCTCCCGTTGGCGGAAGAATGTATCTGAGCGAAAAAAACGCATTGAAAACAGATTATATAAGGAATACTGTTGAAAATTGGAAAAGTGAATGTTTAATTAATAACAGCGAATACTATTACCTTATAGCTGTATTAATTGAGGCAATTCCTTTTGTTTCAAACATTTCAGGAACATACGGAGCTTATAACAAATTCTGGGACAAACGTTCTTTGAAGGATTTAACCCTTAAAGAGCCGGAAATATCGGATAACGGAAAAGAGAATAAAGCTTTTAATCTTGACGGGAACGAACTTATTAAACAAATAAACGGTGATATTTTGTACATTGATCCGCCGTACAATAAA
The DNA here is from genome assembly GCA_902763805.1 of uncultured bacterium. Lineage (GTDB taxonomy): Bacteria > Cyanobacteriota > Vampirovibrionia > Gastranaerophilales > Gastranaerophilaceae > CAG-196. The sequence continues at coordinate 46,664 of CACWTN010000001.1, forward strand.
AGACAATATTCATCAAATTATCATCTGCTTGAAACCGTTGCAAAATATGATTTTCCGACACTTAAGGGTGTAACGGGGCTTAGAAGCAACGATGCTAAGTCGGATTACTGCAAAAAGAACTCCGTTCTTAATTCTTTTGAGGATTTGATTAAAAACGCAAAGTTTAAACATATCATTATGAGCTACAGCACGGAAGGCTTAATGGGGGTTAATGATATTGAAAAAGTGATGTGCAAATACGGAACGGGTTACAAACTTTATGAAATTGATTACAGGCGGTTTAAAAGCAGGGAAAGTAAAATCGACAGCAATTTAAAAGAGTTAATTTTTTACGTAAGGAAAGAGGTATAATGAGCAAATACATTAAATCACCTCTTAACTACACAGGGGGTAAATATAAAATATTAGGTGACATCCTTCCCTGCTTTCCCATAAATATCGGAACTTTTGTTGACCTTTTCGGAGGCGGTTTTAATGTCGGGGTAAATGTTGAGGCAGACAAAATAATATACAATGACCACAACGTGTTTTTATCTCAAATGTTTGAATATTTTAAGCAAAAAGGTTTAATAATTATTGATGATATTTATTCCCGTATCGCAAAATATAACTTAAGCGAAGAAAACACTGAAGGGTATTTGGAGTTAAGAAAAAATTACAACAAAAACAAGGACATTTTGGACTTATTTATCTTAACCTGTTATTCCTTTAATCATCAAATCAGATTTAATTCTCACCACGAATTTAACACTCCGTTCGGGAAAAATCGAAGTGCTTATAATAAAAAAATAGAGGAGAACCTAATCCATTTTATAGACTCTTTGCAGAACGAAAATATTGAGTTTTATTCCAAAGACTTTACGTTTTTATATGATTTAGATTTAGGTGCAAAAGATTTTGTCTATGCGGATCCGCCGTATTTAATCTCTAATGCTTCGTATAACGACGGAAAAAGAGGATTCAAAAACTGGGGGGTAAAAGAGGAAACCCAGCTTCTTGAACTTCTTGATTACCTTAATAAAAAAGATGTTAATTTTGCGCTTTCAAATGTCCTGACCCACAAAGGAATGACAAATGACACCCTTATTAAATGGAGTAAAAAATACCATATTAAATACATAGAAAAAACATACAGTAACTCAAGCTATCAGCGCAAAAACAAGGATAAAGAAACTCAGGAAGTGCTTATTTGTAATTATAAACCTTAAAACCTGTATCAACCTTCGGATTAAAAATTTTAACTTCTTTCCCTGCTTTAATAATCCGCTCTTTGCCTATTTCGCAAATAGTTTTATATCCTTTTTTATAAGCAAGGGAGTTTTCAAAAGGCGTTTCGGGTTTCTGAACGAGAATGAATTTTCGTTTTCCTTTATCAAGAGAATTTAAGTGCATACAGGCATGCGCCGTCGTTCCCGAACCTGAAAAGAAGTCCAAAACAGTAAAATTATTCGGAAAAGATTTTGTTTTCTCGTCATATATGAGTGAAATCAAGTACGAAATCAAAGAAACAGCTTTAGGATAATTAAAAAATTTACCCCCCATAAGCTTGTCTAAATGCGCCGTTGCGGTTTCGCTTGTCGTAACCCGTTCTCCAAATCTTGATATAGTAGGATTTTTGGGATTGGTAAATATAATCTGCTTCGGAGCAATTACGGTTGACTTCCCGTCATGGTAAACTGCTCTTACCGCAAAACTTTCCGTTTTTATCAGAAAAGTTGTACCCTTTTTATATTCTTCCATTACTGTCCGGGCTGACCAGCGTGAGCGAAAACGCAGAACAAACTCATCTGAATTAAACCCGTTTTTAACAGATACTTTATTCAAAAGTTCGTATTTTTTTGATTTGGTTTTGGGATAAACTCCGTCTTTAAGATTGAATTTAACACTTTTGGCAGGAAATTTAACCTCTGTAATTCTGTTAGAAGCATTGTATAAAGGAGCATCAAGCAAATCCGTGTTTATTTTTTCTGCCAAAAGTTCTTTAATTTTTCCGTTTTTAACAAGCTCTCTGGCATAGCATAAAATGTACTCTGCATTTGAATATGCGTTAAGCTTCTGCCGTCCGAAATGCTGGGTTTTTTCGTAAATAAATGTCGTAATATGATTTTCTTTTCCAAAAACTTTGTTACAAACTTCCTTAAGCGTACTAACTTCTTCTTCTCCGATAGAAATAAAAATTACACCGTCATCGGTTAATAGTTTTCGTCCCAGTTCAAGACGAGGTGCAATCATATCAGCCCAGTTTTTAAAAGAATCTTTGTAAACAAAATCATTCCCGGTATTATACGGCGGGTCAATATAAATCATACGGATTTTGCCGGTAAATTTTTCCAGCATATTTTTTAGAACGGTTAAATTATCACCTTCAAAATACAAATTTTCTCCAAGATTCAAAATCATACCCCCTTCCTCAATAATATCACAAAACAGAAGCAGGCGGAATCTCATAACTTCCGTCTGCTTCTGCTCTAAAATCGTACGGGCAAATTATCGGCTATTGCGCAAGTTCACCGGTATAAAATCCGACAAGATTTGCCAGTCTGTGCTGTTTTTCTACAGCTTTTTCAATGTTTCTCTTGATTTCATCAAGTTCCTGTAATAAAGTTTTTAAGTCTTTACGTCGTTCGCTCTCTAGGCTGACCTCCTTATTTAATAGTGTGTCATTGCATTCCGCAGCCTCGCTTAAATCAACTTCAAGCCAGTTTGGCGAAAAGCAGTTTTTGTTAAAATCCTCTTTTGTAGTCATACACTTATCCTCAAAATTATTAGTACTCATACCGGCTGTTATGCGTTAACAGGTCTGATTTTTTCTGAAAATTCAGCAACTTTTAACACAAATTTTTGAATGAAATTTTTACATTCCATGTAGTCATCTCTGATTTTTCGGAACTCTTCCGAATTAAAATCGAATGCTGACATTTCTGAATACTGTATTAGCATTTCTTGTTCGTCTAAAAGTTCCATTTTTTTACTCCTTCTAAAACTGATACTTACCTGATTACCTATGTTCCCTAAAAAACAACTATACTAAATAATCAATTCATTCTTTTTTACCTTACGAATTTGTTATCGGCAATTTTTTTGAAAACTTTAGAGTTTTTAAATTAATCGTTACAATTTGTTACACTTAAATTCCAAAATCATTAATTTTATTGGGTTCTGACTTTTGGTAAAAATTTTTATTAACTTTTGTTACAAAAAATAAACATGTGCGCAATTATTTAAATCAGAAATACTTTATATATATATCAAAGATATTAACAGAGAACATAACACAACCTTTCATACAACCTACACACTAACCTTCTACACATGAGGAATTAATTAAAAAAGATTCCAAACCCTATCTCAAAAGATTAGGGTTTTTTTTGCGTCAAATTATATAATTTGATGTTGTCATACTAACTTTGATTGTTCGCTTTGTAAGGCTTGGGGGCAACAGCGATATAATATAAAATTAAGGGGTTCGGGGCATAACGGAATGAGCAAACAATGTAGGCGAGAAAACAGCAAAACCGTCATTGTCTGAGCGTAAGCGAGTTTGACGGTTTTAGTTCGAGCCGTACTTTTGTTGAGCGAGTGGAGTTCGAGCCCCGAGAGTTTCTTTCACCTCTTTCTTTGCGGTCAAAGAAAGGGGCATATAAAAGTATTAGATTCTTCGGTACTTGGTTAAATTTAAAAACTCTGCCTCAGAATGACAATTTATACTTTATACATCAAATTATATAATTAAATGAATTTTAAAATAATTGTAAATTTTTGTTAAAATTTTTCTATTTCCTCTAAAGTTTTTAAAAAATCTGCCGTTATTAATAACTATAAAATTAGATAGGATTATGTAAGGTAAGGAGAATTGTTATGTCCAATACTATTTCAGGCGATGGTAATTCACCAGAAAATGTTAAAAAAGTTAAAAATCTTAATGAATTTTTAAAAGCAAACCCTGAAGCTAAAAATGCAAAACAGATTATAAGTATCTTCAATGAACTGAATGCTCAAGATGACGGCGTTCTTTCAGAAGAAGAAGGAGAAATTTTTGTATATGACAGCGGCGAAGTTACAGCCAGAAAAAACGGCAAAACAGTTGCAAGTTTTTCTGCGTCAGGCAACCGATATGAGTACGATGAGAACGGTAATCCGCATTACGTAGTACCTCCAAAAGCAGTTGTATTGTCAACGAAATTTAAAAATACAAAAGTTGCGCAATATGATGAAGCAGGCAATCTTTTCACAACATTTAAACCGGGTGACAGTTTTGTTGGAACTCTTATGAGATTAGGACTTGACTATAGCGATCCCGAAATCAAAAAAGCGATGGAGGAAGCTAACCAGGAAGCAGCCAAAAGAGGCAAATTTGTAAGAGAAGATAACGGCGGCGGATTTTTGCAGGTGAAAATTCCTAAAGAAGTTCTGGAAAAATATGATGTAAAAAATCGGGCAAACAGCATTGAACTTCATAAAAAATCTCAGGCAAAACAAACAGATGAAGCAAAACCTGCTGAAGATAAAAAAGCAGATACTATTAAGGCAGAAGCTGCAGTAAAGAAAAATAATCCTTATCAGGTTGCTTTTGACCTGACAAAAAAAGTGGTTGTACCTGAACTGGAAAAAGCCAAGGCACAAAAAGAACAGGAAGCCCAAAAGGCACGAGATGATGCAAATAAAGCTTTTGCTAATAAAATGCAAAGCGAATGGAGTGAATATGAAATAGAGTTTGCATCACCTGAATCAGTAGAAAAAGATAATCGTCCTTCCGCTTTTACGGAAGAAAATGTTCAGACACCACCGCCAGTTGACCCCAAAAGAATTAAATCACAAAAAACTGAGGACATAGTATCACCGATTAAAGATCCAAAACTACTTAAAAATAAAATAAAAACCAAAACAGATAAAACCGAACAGGAAAAACTTGAGGCTCAAAAAAAAGCTGAAGCTGAAAGACTTGAGGCGCAAAAGAAAGCTGAACAGGAAAGACTTGAAGCTCAGAAAAAAGCTGAAGCTGAAAGACTTGAGGCTCAA
>CACWTN010000001.1:51717-71052 GCA_902763805.1 uncultured bacterium
AAAGAAAGCTGAACAGGAAAGGCTTGAAGCTCAGAAAAAAGCTGAAGCTGAAAGACTTGAGGCGCAAAAGAAAGCTGAACAGGAAAGACTTGAAGCTCAAAAAAAAGCTGAAGCTGAAAGACTTGAGGCGCAAAAGAAAGCTGATGAAAATAAAGATACTGATGCAACCACTTTCAACAGCAGTTCTGAAACCAAAATTTCAGTTTCAAACAATCGTTTTCGTGGCGAAAAAACAGAAAATTCCGAAATAAAACAACAAGCAGATGGTACGTTTTTACAGATGAAAACCGGCAACCTGGGACTTGATACTGTACCAGTGCCTTTGTGGAACAGATATGATAAAGACGGTAAAACACCTATCTCAACTCAATCGGTCAAACAATACGGAGGTGTCAGCGTTGTTGAAACCAAAAATTATGTAAACGGTAAATTGAAAAATAAATCTATAAGCATGGATCAATACGAAAAGAGGAGCAAAAGCAGCCTCGGCATGAACACCGTATTATTGCTTAGTAATGATATGCCCAGACAAAAGTGCAGATATACTGTTGTCAAAGACAGTAACGGCAATGAAATCCTGAGATACGAAAACGGAAGTTTCCGTAACCAGAAAGGTAAAGAAATAAACAAAGACAAAGCTATCAGCATTTTGGAAAAATATCAAAAAACCGGCGGCTTAACGTACACTATAGAATATTAAAGCTACTTCATAGCAGCTTGAAGTCTTGCAAGAGCTCTGGCGAGTGCCGCCTGAGCTCTTTGCGTATCAATTTCCGCATTAGCTTCGGCAAGACGAGCCTCTGCTCTTTCTTTGGCAGACTTTGCTCTTGTTACGTCTATATCGCACCCTTCTTCACAAACATCGGTAAGAATTACGGCATTATTATCCTTGAACTGAAAAACACCGCCCATTGTTGCGAAGTTTTTAAAATCATCTCCGCATTTTGCTTTCGTAACACCGATTTTCAGAGAAGTTGTAATCGGTATGTGGTCTTTTAAAACACCTATCGTACCGCTTGTCGTATTAACTCCAAGTTCATCAACTTCACCGTCAAATACTATCTTTTCGTGAGTTATTATTTTTAATTTCATATCTTTCACTTAATCAGTTATTGTAATGTTTTTGCTTTTTCTATAGCTTCTTCAATTGTACCAACCATATAGAAGGCTTGTTCAGGAAGGTCATCATGTTTACCTTCGATAATTTCTTTAAAGCCTCTTATAGTATCTTCAAGTTTTACGTACTTACCCGGGATACCTGAGAATTGTTCGGCTACGAAGAACGGCTGAGAAAGGAATCTTTGGATTTTTCTTGCTCTGTTAACCGTTAATTTATCTTCATCAGACAATTCATCCATACCCAAGATAGCGATGATATCCTGAAGTTCTTTATATTTCTGAAGAATTTCCAAAACTCTCTTTGTAACATTATAGTGTTCTTCACCAATTGTATTCGGGTCAAGAACTCTTGAGTTAGATGCAAGCGGGTCAACCGCAGGATAAATACCCAGTGATGCAATTTGTCTTGAAAGAACGGTTGAAGCATCTAAGTGAGAGAATGTTGTTGCAGGAGCCGGGTCAGTCAAGTCATCGGCAGGAACGTAAATTGCCTGAACGGAAGTAATTGAACCATCTTTTGTAGAAGTAATTCTTTCCTGCAATTCACCCATTTCTGTTGCCAATGTAGGCTGATAACCAACTGCTGAAGGCATACGTCCCAACAGTGCTGATACTTCGGAACCTGCCTGAGTAAATCTGAATATGTTATCAATAAATAACAATACATCCTGTTTAGAAAAATCACGGAAATATTCAGCAGCAGTAAGAGCTGAAAGACCGACTCTCATTCTTGCTCCCGGTGGTTCGTTCATCTGACCGTAGATAAGAGCAACTTTATCGATAACGCCTGATTCTTTCATTTCGTTCCAAAGGTCATTACCTTCACGGGTTCTTTCGCCGACACCGCCGAATACTGATACACCTGAGTGTTCTGATGCAATATTGTGAATAAGTTCCATAATCAATACGGTTTTACCTACACCGGCACCACCGAACAGACCGATTTTACCACCTTTTTGATAAGGCTGAATAAGATCAATAGCTTTAATACCTGTTTCCAGAATTTCAACATCTGTATTCTGGTCAACAAGTCTCGGAGATTCTCTGTGAATAGGAAGGTATGTATCTGTTTCAATAGGACCTTCCTTGTCAACAGGCTGACCGATTACGTTAAGTATTCTGCCCAATATCGGTTTTCCTACAGGAATCTTAATAGGTTCACCTGTATTAACAACCTTCATTCCTCTTTTAAGACCGTCTGTTGATGACATAGCAACCGTTCTTACTCTGTTAGAACCCAGCATTTGCTGAACTTCCGCAACGATAACAGTTCCGTCATCACAGGTTATGTTCAAAGCGTTGTAGATTTCGGGCAATTCACCCTGTGCAAATTCAACGTCAATAACCGGACCGATAATTTGCGTAATTATACCTTCGTTTTTCTCTAAAGTCTGCATATAATCTCCTATCTCTCTTCTTATGTCTAATTATAGTACATAAAATCAATTATGACAAGAGATTTGTATAATATGTCCGTTAAAAATCCGCAGGCATTTTGTTTCTTTTTAAAAGCTCAAGTACAGGCTCAAGATATTTTTCTTCATCATCACCTTGTTTTTGCAGAGAATTGTATGCGATATTTACAAATTTTTTGCACACATCACTTACTTTTACCCCCCTGATTTTTGAGTGAATTCCGTACCTTGCGACATTATATCTGAGCTCATTAATTTCATTATAAAAATACCCGCCGAGAAGCCTTTCTGTTTCATCTAAAGCATCACCGTTATACATAATCCCTTTGTACAAAGCAGGTATTGAATATTCAAGACCGCCTCCGACGCAATCGTGATTTCTGATTTCGATAAAATTTCTTAATCTGACTTCAGGGAAATAGAGATTTGCGTGAAGTTTCCAGTCATCAATATTTGCTTCAAATCCTTCGTACCCTTTTTCCATAAACTGTTTAAAAGTCAGTCTTCCGTTAAGACTTACCGTTCGATTTTCTCTGTTAATAAAAATCATAGGCGTATCCAGAAGACGGTTAACGTAATCTCTAAAACTCATTCCGTCAAGAAATCTTGTTGCAAAACCGCATCTTTCGTTATCGGTGTTAAGCCATGCCAGCGCCCTGAATGATTTATAACCCGTATCAACACCGCCTCTGATTTTCGAGTTGGCAAACATTGCCGTTACAAAAGGCATCATAAGATTTGCAAGATTAAATTTTCTTATCGCATCACTTTCGGACTTATAGTCTATGCCGACCTGTATTCCTGCCGTTTCTCTCATCATTACATCTGAAAGTATTCCCCATAGATAATTTGCCATAACTGTATACCTTTGCTTTGGTATAAGTCGAATATTTCTGTATGTGGTTTTTGGAGAAACTCCTTTATTCAAAAGTTCTATACCGAATTTATTCAATATCGGTTTAAGATTAGTGTTAATTTCCTCTATTTTATTTTTCAAACCCGTAACCGTTTCCTGAGGTTCAACACTAAGTTCAAACTGACAGCCGGGTTCAAGAGTAATTGTGTCGTGAAGCTTTTTCAGACCGATAATGTTCACGTCGTCTAAAATATAATCCCAGTTGTCTTCTTTTGCGAATTCTCTCAAAAGCTCGCACATACCATAATCACCGTAGTATGACACAACTTCTCCGTTTGATTTATGAACGGGAATACGTTCGTATTCCATCCCGATTTTTTGCGTATTTTTGCACCCCAGAAGAAATTCTTCCAATAACTGGCTGTACTCCAAACGATTATTTGTTTTAGATTCGCAATAGTTCACAATTAAACTCCTTCCCTAATTATACTATAAAAACTCTCTGATGTAGTTAGTTTATACAACACTTACCCTCTTTAAACATTTACCCTTTTGTACTATTATTAAAACCATGGTGGATTACTACAGCAGAGCAAAATATTTCAGAACAAAAAAACGTCTTGGACAAAATTTCCTTATAAACGGGGAAGTTATTCAGGATATTATTGATTTTGCAAAAATCACAAAGGATGATATTGTTCTTGAAATCGGTCCGGGAGTCGGTTTTGTAACGGAGCAGCTTGTTAAGTATGCAAAAAAAGTTATTGCTGTAGAGCTTGATGAAGAAGCAGTTAAAGAACTTCAAAAACTTGAATGTGATAATCTTGAGATTATTCATAATGACATTCTTAAAACAGATTTATCAGCACTTTGCGATGAACAGATAAAAATTGTTGCAAACATTCCTTATTATATAACTTCACCGATTATAGCGCACCTTTTGGGCGAAATTGATGATTTGAACAATAAAAACAGAAACAAGATTAAGGATATTATCCTTATGGTTCAGGAGGAAGTTGCAAGAAGAATCGTTGCGACAGAAAAAAGCTCCGGCAAACAATACGGACTTTTGACAATTCTTTCACAATTCTGGGCAGAGTGCGAAATCATAAGAACGGTCGGAAGAAAATCTTTTTATCCCGCACCAAAAGTTAACTCTGCGCTTGTATCGCTGAAAGTCAGAAAAGAACCTAAACTAAATTTAACAGATTACTCTCATTTCAGAAAAACAATAAAAGCCGCTTTTTCACAGAGAAGAAAAACTCTCAAAAACTGCCTTGTAAGCAATGGTTTTGAAAAAGGCAAAGTCGAGGACGCACTAAAAAAACTAAACCTTGATGAAAATATCAGAGGCGAAAAACTTTCCATTGAACAATTCGGGAAATTGTCTGAATTACTTTTGCCAAATTAAATATCTTCCAAATCTTTTGAAAGCTGAACTATTTTTTCTTTGATTTTATCGCACAAATTGTTTTCCTTGAGCTTATTCAGGATATCTTCTTTGTTACCAAAGCCAATAACAGTTTCTGCACCGTATGGAGTGCCCCGTTTTACAGCTGCAAGCTCAAGATAGCGTTCTTTTTCGCTGCCTTCAAGAGTTTTCGGAGGTTTTGTTATTTTGAGCAGAAAATCTGTAGCACCAAGAGTTTTGTCAGGGTTTTTGAATTCCTCCCAAACAACTCTGAATTCCCCATATTCCGGCACTTCTCTCTCTGCACGGGCAAGAAGGTCTGAAACCATTTTTTTGATTAGCTCGTCCATATTTTTAACCTCGTTCATTTTGGGCTTAACTCCGCTGAATTGTGTATTTGTTGTTCTGTTGTGATTAATTCTGTTATCCATATCTGTATCCTTATTTTATATTATCGTTTGGCAAATGTAAATTACGGAAATAGTATTTCGGCATTATATTCTGCAAGTGCACGTTCCGGGGTAATCACACCGTCTTTTATAGCTTCGCCGTATTCGTGTAATTTACCCAAATTTTCCGCACTCAGACGCTTGTCAAATTTGAATGTGTGTACAACACCGTTTTCATCAGTATATTTTTCGTAATCTTCCAATCTCGGTTCTTTTGATTCAAAACCAAGCTCAAGTTTACGAAGGTGAGTATAATAATCCGTAAAGTATTTGTTAAGCATGTTATACTCACCTTCAGACATGTTCTTTTCGTTCAAAAGGTCTGCTATTGGTTTATACAAAGCTTTAAGTTCAGGATATTGATTCCACGGGTGTTTTCCTGTTCTTAAATCGTACGGAAGGTGTTCTGCTTCGGCAAAAATATTAACAAGCTCGCCTCTGTACTGCCATTCAATAACTTCACCTGTTTTTGTGACAAAATTTATCTGTAAAGCAGTGTAACCTGAAGGCTGAGCTTTTGTTGTCAGCTTCTTTTCTTCAGTTTTACGTTCGTTTTCGGATAAAGCCGGGTCTATTTCTTCTGCCAGTCTTATAAAATTGACGTCTATTCCCAGTTTTGCACCTTCACGTTTTAAATCTGCAAGCTGTCGTTCTGAAAGTACGGAAATGCCGTCCTTTGAAGCATAATTAGAAATACGAATTGCTCTCAGGTCTTTGCCTTCCTGTACAGCTTTTCTCATAGCTTCTTTAAGCATCTCTACCACCGGCTGAGATTGAAGTTCTGCTGCGCGCAAATATGCCTTTCTGTATGCTTCATCAGAATAATTACCTTCTTCAAGGATTTTTACTATTTCGGGGTGTTTTGAATAATCACTTTTTTCAAAAACAGTTCTGGATGCGTATTTGTCACGAACATCTTTCATAGCATCCAAAAGCGTTGCAGGTTTGTATGTATTACCATTTTCGATTGCTTTTTGTTCTTTTTCTATGTCATCTTTAATATAATTTACTATTTTATCTCTTGTAGACCATTCACCCTTCATACGGTGTCCGAATCTGCCGATTTTTTCATCGGAAAGACCAATTTCGCCGGCTTGTAGTGTAAGATAATCTTCTAAAATACCGTAATGCTCATTCAGGTAATTAACTACCGCATCAATTTGTTTTTCTGATGCATTTTTACCAATCACAGGATTAGTAAATACTTCTAAAATCATCTCAAGTTCTCCTGCTTTCGTCGGTTCCGTTTTTTTGAGAGTTTCTATTTCAGCTTTGATTTCGTTAATTTTTTCGGGGTTTTTAGATAAATCATCCTGTTTTACTTCAAAAATCTTGTTCCCGATTTTGTCATACGAAGTAAGTGGTCTATCGTATTTTCCGTCAAATAATTCATGGACTGATTTACTTGTTAAATCTTTATTTCTTAATATTTTTCCTGCGAAATCTTTTTCTGAGTCTGTTCTTTGGCTTTCAATTTTCAGTTTCTGTTCAGTTTTTGCAGTTTTTGGTTTTAAAACTATTATTGGTAAATCATTTTCTTTTGCAAAAATCAGCATATCTTCTGAAATTTTTGCTAAATCAGTAGTATAAATACCTCCAATTTTTGGGTTAGAAACAATTACTTCATTCCATCCGCCATCGCTAAGCAAAGCTTCTTTTCCTTTTGTGCCGTCGTGATTAACTTTTGAAAGGAATTTTTCGTATGCATTACCAAATTCCGGATCTATTGTTTTTGCATTTTGCGGTGTAAACGGTTTTCCTCTAAGTTTAGATTTGATATTGTCTAATCTGCTGATATATTCTTCATCACTAATTCCCATGATTTGTTTTATATTTCTTGAAACCATTTTTCTTTCTTCATTTTTGGTTTCTTGTTCTCCGGAACGATTATGAGTTGTTGCAACTACATCATTCTGTATAAAATATTCTTTTATAATTGCTTCTACAGTTTTTCCTGATGAACCGATATCGTGTCCTGTTCCGACATAAAATTTATCATTTGGTACTACAAAAATAAATCCGTCTTTTATAGCGCAAATGTTTTCGCCGTCAATATAAAAACCGCAGTAAGCTTGCTCATTTGTTATATTTTCTAATGCTTTAATTTTGGCAAATCTTTGTTCTGCCGGTCTATCACCTTTAATAAATGAAATACCATCAGGATTATGACCAATTGCGTAAAAATCTTCAATTTCATCAGAATGTACGACCATTACATCGTAGTTTTTACCGCTTTGACCAGTGATAGTTTCTCTGTGAGCCTTAGATTTATATTCTTCTATAGGTGTTTGATAAAGAATAAAATCATCTGCTTTCATTTCATTAATTCTATTTTTCAATAAATTATCTAAGAATCTTGTCAACCCTTCTTGTTCGACACTTGAATAAACTAATTTAGCTAAATCAAAGGTATTCCCTTCTTTTAATTGAAATGCAAGGTTATTGAATACCGCTTCTCGATTAGTTATATCATATTCTTTGGCAAAAACATGCTGTATTTTGTCCTTATTTGTTGCCATAAATTGTTCTATTAAATTTGCAGATTTTATTATTGAATAAACCTTTTGCGCATCATATTCGTCAAATCCAAGCTTTATTGCTGTTTTATATCCATTAAAAGCAATATCCCTTTGTTTTTCGCCGTTTTGTTTAAAGTTTGATAATATAGATGAAATAACCGTTATTTTTTTATCATTGTCAGATAATTTGGTAAATTCTTTGTTTTTAATAGTACGATTTACCATATTTGCAATATTTGATAAAGTTTTATTATCAATAATATTCTTATATTCAGGGAAATATTCTTCTGCTAATGATTTAATAACATTTTTATCAGCCTTTATAAATAATTGTTGAATGCTTGTATTAAATTTTGCAATTTTCTCATCTGAAACAGTTTCCGGTTTAGAATTTAATTCTTTTGTTAAACGATTAATTAAATTTACAATTGCTCTTGTATCGTGTTTTTTGGGTAAGCATGGGAACATTTCATCAATTATTTCGGATCTTCCTGTTGCACCTTTCCATGTTGAGATTTCGTTCAATAATATTCTTTTTTGTGTAAGAGTTAATTCATCTACAGTTTTGTATGCGAAATCTTCACCGAGTTCTAAAATTGCAGTAGCAACATCGTCATACTCTCCTGATTTCAATTCTTTTGATAAAAATTTGGCATGTATTTGAGACATAAAATCGGGCGATTTTTTCGTTGCTCTTACAATTCTGTATATTTGACTGCTTGCGAAGTCTCCGTATCCTTTTTTGTTTAAGCGTAAAAGTTCAACCGTCAAATCTTTATTAATTTTGATACTTTCTATAAAATCAGCCGATTCATAATTTGAAATATACCCTTTTTCTTTATATACGCTTAAAGCAAATTCTTTATCAACTTTTGCAAGTTCAACCACATGCTGAATTGTAGTATTAACATTTAATTTATTTTTGACGGCAAAATCAATTACTTCTTTTGTTAGCTCATAATCTGTTTGTGCTAATTTAACAATCTCTAAAACGTCATAGTAGTGACAAAATAATTGATTGGCTTTTTTACCTCTTATAACAGATTTTAATGTTTTTGATTCCCGCATGTTTAGAAGTTCAATAGTAAAATCTTTATTTAATTTTGTAGCTTCTATTAATTGGTCTGAATCATATTTGTTTATAATAACATCACGTCTGTTTAATATTGCATTTGCTACATCAACGTCAATTTTAGCTATTTCAAGAACATATTTTGTGTGAAGTTCCCAATCAGAATCAATAACTCCAAAATCTTTCCTTTTTTCTTGCAATTTTGCTTTAATCTCAGCCATTTCATTATCATTTGCGGATTTTAATTTTCCTTTGGCTTCACCGTTTGTTACCTCTTCTTTTAGCCCTTCGTTTTTTGCCTCGGTTTTTTGGAAGAATTCAACTACGTCATCTGCTGTTCTTTGGTATCTTTTTCCGTCCAGTTCTGTCCACAAATGGTATTTACCGTCTTTACTTTTTGATATAAAACGGTTTTCGTCAATCTTATACACATCATCACTTGTTTCAAAGTGTTCTCTTATTTGTTTTGCAGCATCAAAATTCAATGCTTCCCGGTAACCTTCTTCGCCTTTTGTCATAATTATCGGCGCAAAAGTTCCGTGAGCTAAAGAAACCTGGCAAAATTCGATTACATCATTAATATTCTTTGTTGCAAATTTTTGACCGTGAGATTCTACAACATAAAATTCTTCGCCGTTAAAACGTTCTGTTTTAATATTAACATCGCTAAGAACCTTAGTTTCTTCCATCATGTGCTGAAGCGCTGCTTTCTGCAGCATACTTCCGCCTTTTCTTAACATTAAAAACCAGCCTGCAGCCTTGAACACGCCCAATTGTTTAATCTGATTACCGAAAGACCTTTTTACATAGTCCATAGCTACGTCATAACTCATATCAGAAAGCTTTTTGCCCGTTTCAGGATCAGGTTCGTTTTCTATTGCCATAAGAGCTGCTTCATATCCGCCGAAACCGAATGCTTCCGGCAACAAACCTGATAATTTAACAAGAGCGCCCGGGTTTTGGTTTTTGATAAACAAGTCCATAACTTGTTTACCGTTCATATTTTTATTAGCTTTCAATAACTGTGTTACTGCCTTTTGAGTTTTCGGAACAGCTCTTTGTACCATTTTCATAAACGGAGCAACCGCAACTTCTCCCCAAACACCTGCAAATGCACCGAATCCGATTGAGCCTTTCATCTCTGTCCAGGCAGAATCCCAATCAGCACCGAGTAAATCAGAAGAATTCAAAAGCACTCTGGATACGCCTGTAAATCCGCCCATTGTTCCCATGCTTACAAGCATATTTGCACCAATCGCAGCGCCTTTTTGCGCAACGTACTGCCCTGCTTTTCCATAACCTACCTGGCTTGTTAATAATTCCTGTAAACCTCTTTTTAAGCCTTGTGTAAAGTATTGACCAGTCTTGGATTCTGCATAAACTCCCATTGTATAAACCATTAGTATTGCATCACCCAGAAAACCTGCATTATCTTCTAATGAAATTTTGTTTTCGGTATTTTCCAGACCTCTGAATCCAAAAGCTTCGTTACATGCACGTTTGAATTTTTCGGAATTCATATCTCCGTTAGTTTCTTCAAAAACCTTCATCAGTTTTTGTACAGCTTTTTCATTGAAAGGAACGCCTGCTACTTTTTCAAATTCATGGGCAAATGCTGTTGAATCTGCTATTTTATCAAATTTGTCAGCAAGTTTTTCGTACTCAGCTATAAGTCTTGGTTCACATTCAAAGAAATCCGTAAAATGCTGAGCAAACGTATCAGCAATAATTCTTGCATCTTCCACTGCAAGAGATGCAATCCCTTTATTATGAAGATGGTTGTGAAGCATTTGTGCAGCTTGTCTGTATATATTGGAAAGCAATTGAGCAGCAAATCGTTTTTCTGTATTTAATTTGTCTTTTCTCTCTGCTGCTGAAAGTTCATTCACTCTTTTTTCGTGTATATTTCTGATATTTACGCCAAGAGAAGCTAATTTGTCTGCAATATTTCCAAAAGCAGGAGTAATATTTCTGAAATCATCTGCAGAAATTTTGTTAAGAGCTTCCTGTCCCTGGGCAGATAAGCGTTTATAGAGTTCTTCACCCAAGCCTTGTTTGATATCCAGCTTTAAAACATCTTTTATAAATTGCTCCAGGGACATAACTTCGGCAGTTCTTTGAAATGCAGGTACGTCAGCACCCTGTTTTTTGGCAGAAATCGAAAGTCCTGAATCAAACAAATTTATTTCCGGGAATATTTTTAAAATCTCTGCTTTAATTTGTTCGGGATTGGTTATCTTTTTGGAAACACAATACTTAACAACATTTAAAGCATTTCTTTGCTGTTCGGGTTTTAGTTCGCTGAAACGTAAATAGAAAATATGATTATCCTGACCGACTTTGAAAGTCTTATTCAATTGGTCATAAATATTTCTGTCTATTTTTGAATAATTATGCGTGTAAATATATTCAGGTTCAGCAACATACCTGTTGTATTTTTTCATTTCAATATTTCTGTCGCCCTGAGCCTGAACCTCTTTTGAATCAGAAGTGTAAATACCTTTAACAACAACTGCATCACCGATTTTGAGATTTTTCAGTTTCGGATTTAGTTCATGTAATTCCGATACAGTCATTTTAAATCTTTTCGCAATAGCTTCAATGCTGTCGTTGTTTCTGGCAAAAACTACCGAATTTCCTTTTCCGTCATACTGAACGTCGTACGCTTTATTATCTTTGATATATCTTTCCGCCAGCAATGCTCCGTTTGAATAATTTACAGCATCAAAAGAACGGTATAATTTAACTTTTCCGTTACCGTCTTTGCCGATTACGGTTTCCTGAACTCCCTGTTCTGTTTTAACAACAGTTTTTTCGCCGTTTGAATCCTTTTTATAATATGAAAGGATTGCAAAACCATAAGTATTACCCTCTTTATCTGCGTAGATAGTATTGATGGTTTCTTCCGAACCATCTTCCTTTTCGGATTTTATGGATACAAAACCTGTTTTATCGTCTGAAGAATCGTAAGTATATGTATACTTCTCAATTGTTTTCCCATCTCTTTTAACTTCTTTTTTAACGATTTTGCCCTGATTGTAAGATGTCGTAATTTCTTTGTTAACTTCGGCAGGATTATCCGAAGCCTTTAATTGTACAGCTTTTTTCAATAAATTACCGAGATTATCATATTCCTCTGTTACCTGATTTCCGTCACTGTCAGTATATTCATATACATTGCTCTCATCAGCTTTTTTCCCGACACTTGTTGTAAACTTTGCATTAAGCGAGTTTAACAATGATTGCAGCTCATTGTGCTGTTCGCTGTTATTTTGGCTGATTTTTCCGTCGCCGTCAGTATCTGCCTGCAAAAACAATGAATGCAGCATAAGCTTGTTAATGTTAAGCTTTTCTGATAATTCATCCAAATCAAGATTTTCATCTTTTTTGAACATATCAGGCTTAAACTGATTATAACTATTCATTTGTGACCAAAAATCAGAAGTTCCCATTTTCCTTTTCTTAATCCGATAATCTTACTATCTAACGCTTGTACTCCATGTATTAACGGCCTTTTTGGGCAAAAACTTTAATAATAATGCAAAATTGTTACAAACGTTTACAATAAGTCAAATATCACCGCCAAAATGTTTTTATATAAGTATGGATAGTGTGCAATTCAGAAATATTGGAGTTAATTCTCCGCAAAATATTCAGCAGATTGACCGTAATCAAAGAAGTGCGGTTACAAATCCTGCTGCACCGCATGTCAAAACACAGGAATACAGACCGGCTGCTTATACTTCTGCGGTAACGGTTCGTACACATTTATCCACAAAAGATGAGAAGAAAAAATATAAAGAGCTTATGGAGGAGATTGTCGAACCCAAATATAAGAGAAAACTTGAGTATGCTCTTAAATCAGGAAAATTATTAAAAGACAATTCAAACGACAAAAGCACAGTTTTGGATAATTTATACAAGATTATAAAAGAAGACCGCGACCCGGGACTTGATAAAAACACTATTCTGTTAGAATGCTTGGATATACTGGCAAATCCGTATGTAATTACCCAAAAATGCGAAGATATACCGAAAGAGTATCAAAAATCCGTAATCGGACTGATTACAAATCTGGACACAAACCCGGAAAAAATATTACAGACTAAATGGGAGCTCGACAATATGTACACGGGTACTTGTCCTGCCGCAAGTATTGAGTTTGATTTGGCGACAAAACATACCGCAGAATTTTTCCGTATTGTAGAAGGTTTAACTTCGCCAAAACATGAAGTAGTAAAGAAAATTAAGCTTGACAGTTTGTCAGAAGATACACTCAACGCTGTTTGGCTTCTGAACAAATTCAAAACTCCGTGGAAAAAAGAAAATTTTGATACGGCAACCGTTTTGTTAAAACCTGATGAACATGCAATAATCAGAGCAAGAATTCAAAATAATTACAAAGACAAAGGCGAACGCTCAATGATAGATGTTCTTATGCAGTCTACTTTTATGCAGCTTGGTTCACGTCAAACCTATAATTCTCTCATTGACAAGCGTGAGCCTAATGAGTGGACACAAGATTCGGGCGGCTTAATTGAGTTTGAAAAAACATTTGTTGAATCTGTTATTGAAGACAAAAATACAACCTCCGTTATTTATCAGAATGTAGATGAACAAGGTCATTTGAGCGGATATACAAAAGATTTTGCAACAATAAAAAAAGAACTCCTTGCAACTTTAAACGCAGGACACAATATTAATATCGGATATACATGGCCTGACCCTGCAAATGATAACAAACTTGCAGGACACGAAATTACAATTGTAAGTTACAAGACAAAACCGAATGGAGAGCTTGTTTTCATTTGTCAGGATTCTGACGATGATAAAGCTGAACCTATTGAAATGAGCGAAAAAGAACTTTTGCCGAAAATTCACCATGCCGGTATTCCGGAAGAAATTGCCAGCAAAGATTTTGATTATGAGGACAGCTGGAAAATAATTTTAGATGAATATAACGGAAAAAAGGATAATAAATAAACAATCCTGTTTATATGTAATATTTTCGTGTTAAAATTATGAAAAAAGAGGGAGATTATATGTCAATTTTAATAATGATACTTTTACTGAGTTTGCTCATTCTTGTACATGAAGCAGGACATTTCTGCGCAGCCAGAGCGTTTGGAATAAAAGTTGACAAATTCGGATTCGGACTTCCCGTAGGGCCTACTCTTTATAAAACAAAAATCGGTGATGTGGAAGTTCTTGTTCACGCTTTTCTTTTAGGCGGTTATGTATCTTTTCCTGATGATGAAAAGGATTGCGACCTTCCGAAAGATTCTCCCGAACGTTTTGTAAACAAACCAATTTGGCAGAGAGTTGTAGTCGTATCTGCCGGTGTAATTGCAAACGTTATCTGTGCAATCGCACTTGTTATGGTGGTTGCAATATTCACAGGCAAACTTCCGTCAGGCAATTATGAGGTTTATACCGCAGAAATCAGCGCGCCTAAAGATGCAAGCATCTGGACTTCAGGCTTACAAAAAGGCGACAGAATTCTCAAGGCAAACGGATGTGACATTAATAATGCTTATTCACTCGTTACAATCGTTAAAAACAGCGCAAAAAATAACGGTATAATTACAGCCGAAACGGTTGAAACAAATTATACAAAACTAAAGAATTTAAATCCCGGCTTAACAAGGGAAGAAGAAATCCCCGAAGGGCTTGCGATAAGACTTCCTGAAGCTTTGTCACAGGAAGTTGTAACGATGGACAAATATGCTGCAAAGGGTGCTAAATATTTTAAACCTAACGGTGAAAAAATAGACGAAAGACTTTTGGATCTTGTCAAACAAATTGAAGGAAAAACCGTTTATATTTCCGAAGGAAAGTATAATCTGGAGGATATTGCTAAAGCTCTTTCAAATGGCTCGCATCCGATTAATCTTGTTGTTGAACGAAACGGAAAAACCATTGAACTTAATCCGATTTACCCTGATGAAAAAGGTATTATAGGTATCGGACTTACCACAAAACAGACAATGATTGAAACCAAAAATCCTGTAGCCGTGGTCAAAGAAAGTTGTGTTTACCTTTGGGATAACACATATACTATGATGTATTCTTTGGGTCAGTTGTTTACGGGAAATATTCCGCTTAAAGATATGCACGGAGTTGTTGCCATTACAAAAATAGGCGGCGATATGATAGACAGAAGCGGTAAAAGTTCCGGGATTTTGCTCGCAGCTCTTATATCAATGAACCTTGCTATCCTGAATATTCTTCCGATTCCTGCTCTTGACGGCGGACATTTAATGTTCCTTACCATAGAAAAACTTATGAGAAAACCTGTTAACGAAAAGGTTATTGAAGCTGTTTCAATGGTGTTCTTCTCACTGCTCATAATATTAATGATATTTGTAGTGTTCAATGATATAACCCTTATAGTAAGGAAATAATTAAACCTTATTTATCCCCAATTGTCTGATTTATTCAGGGTTCCACCCACGTATAATAATGCAGGTGGAGAAATTGTTGTGTCCGATTTTGATTACAAAAAAGGAGAAATGGATATAATAATTAAGCTCTCGCAAGAAGGCGACATCAAGGCCCTTGAAGAGTTAGTCAAACGCATTCAGAAAAATATTTTCGGAATGTTCAGTTATCTTGCGGGAAAACGACAGGATGCAGCAGACTTAACTCAGGAAGCACTGCTTAAAACGGTCAGATGTATTCAAACGCTGAAAGATTCCCACTGTTTTAAATCCTGGCTTAACCATATCGTAACAACCACATATTACGATTACACAAAAAGGAAAGCAAAGGACGAAAAAATTGATTATGACGAAGACAAATTACTTGAACTTAAAGACAAAATCGGATGCGAACCCGGAGAAAAATGCCTTTTTTCGGAAATCGACACAATAATAAGATTCGCTCTGCTGAGTCTGCCCGATAATCTGCGGATAGTAATTCTGCTGAGAGAATACGAAGGACTCAGTTACGAAGACATCTCAAAGCTCACAAACACCACCCTGGGGACTGTGAAGTCACGAATTGCAAGAGCCAGAATAAAATTACAGGAACAACTAAAGGAGTTTATATAACAAAATGGAAATAACCTGTTTGCAAATGGATGTGCTGATATCATTTTATATAGACGGAGAACTGTCTGAAGCGTTGAAAACAAAGGTTGAAGAACATTTAAAAGAATGTCCTGTCTGCCGTGCAAAGCTTAATATTATACGTTCTTTGTTTTCTGACGTTAAGAAAAAATACTGCCCTTCTGACGATGATGATACATACCCGACTAATACACATTCATCCTGCCAGTATCAGTTTTTCAGAAACAACCTTTCTGCTTATGTGGACAATGAACTTCCCGAGGAGGAAAATGTGAAAATAAGAAAATATACAATAGGAAACAAAAAAGCACGTAAAGAACTTGAAGATGCTTACCGTATCAGAAAACTCATGAAGGAATCCTTTCAAAAATCAAAAAACGAATCAAAACCGGATTTCATAAAAAGAGTTGTAAAACAGGCAAATATGGATAATAACAACGAATTAGGGTTTAATCCTGTAATTTCGGTCGGCTTTGCTTTTATAATGACTGTTTTGTTAATTAGCGCAATTGTTATTTATATGTTGTCTTTATAATAAGAAAACGGACCTTACGAATTTGTTCGTAAGGTCCGTTTTGTATTTTGGATTAACCTTTTTCAAAAACAATTTCATCATCGTTTGAGTTAATTTTGATACAGTCGCCATCAATAAATTTCTGGCTTAATATCAGTTTTGACAACGGGTTTTCAACCATTTGTCTGATTACCCTTTTAAGCGGTCTTGCACCGTAAATCGGATTAAACCCTCTGCGCGCAAGAAGTTCTTTTGCATCTTCTGTTATTTCGCAGGTCATATTGTGGTCTTTCAAAAGTTTTCTCAGATTTTCTATCTGGATATCAACAATTGATGATAACTGATCCATCGTTAAACCTTTGAAGAAAATTGTTTCATCAACCCTGTTCAGGAATTCGGGTTTAAACCGTTCTCTCATAACCGCATTGACTTTTTCCTTTGTTTCTTCAAAACTTCCGTTCGGATTATTCAAAGAATCTTCAAGGATTATGTCACTTCCTATATTAGATGTCATAATAATTACGGTGTTTTTGAAATCAACCGTTCTTCCTTTTGAATCCGTCAATCTGCCATCGTCAAAAATCTGAAGCATAATGTTGAATACGTCAGGATGTGCTTTTTCAATTTCATCAAAAAGTACAACAGAATACGGTTTTCTTCTGACAGCTTCCGTTAACTGACCGCCTTCTTCGTAACCGACATATCCGGGAGGAGCTCCGACAAGACGTGCAACGTTATGTTTTTCCATATATTCTGACATATCGATTCTTACTATAGCTTCTTCATCATTAAACAGGAACTCTGCAAGAGTTTTTGCAAGCTCTGTTTTACCAACACCTGTCGGGCCTAAGAAAATAAATGTACCGATAGGACGTTTTGGGTCTTTCAAACCTGAACGGGCACGACGGATAGCATCAGAGACCGTATTAACAGCTTCTTCCTGTCCGATTAAACGCTTGTGTAAAACATCTTCCATACGGAGAAGTTTTTGCATTTCACTTTCTACTAACTTAGTAACAGGTATTCCTGTCCACTTGGATACAATCGCCGCAATATCGTCACCGTCAATTTCTTCTTTCAGAAGACGATTTTCGCTCTTTTCTTTACCCTGAATTGACTGAAGTTTTTTCTCAAGCTCCATCAGTTTACCGTACTTAAGCTCTGCGGCCGTCTGCAAATCGGTGTTGCGTTCAGCTTCTGCAATTTTTGTCTTAACCTTATCAATTTCGTCTTTGATACCGGCCTCTCCTGTAATAGTGTTTTTTTCAACTTCCCACTGAGCTTTTAAAGTATCAATTTTACCGTTAAGTTCATCTATTTCGGAAGTTAACTTATCAATTTTGGCAATACTTTCGGGAGAAGTTTCTTTTTTAAGAGCTTCTCTTTCAATTTCAAGCTGAATTTTCTGCCTCATCATTACGTCGATTTCTTCAGGCATTGAGTCAATTTCAATACGCAAAGCCGAAGCTGCTTCATCAATTAAATCAATAGCTTTATCAGGAAGAAATCTGTCGGTTATGTATCTGTCTGATAATTGTGCAGCGGCAATAAGCGCACTGTCTAAGATACGAACACCGTGGTGAACTTCGTATTTGCCTTTTAATCCTCTTAAGATTGAAATAGTATCTTCTACAGAAGGTTCATCTACCAATACAGGCTGAAAACGTCTTTCTAATGCGGGATCTTTTTCAATATATTTACGGTATTCATTTACGGTAGTTGCCCCAATTGTTCTGAGTTCGCCTCTTGCAAGCATTGGTTTAAGGAGGTTTCCTGCATCCATAGAACCTTCTGTTGCACCCGCACCTACTACGGTATGAAGTTCATCAATAAACATAACTATTTCGCCGTTCGATTCCTGAACTTCTTTAAGTACGGCTTTCAGTCTTTCTTCAAACTCACCTCTGAATTTTGCACCTGCAACCAATGCACCCAAATCAAGAGAGATGAGTTTAACATCTTTCAGGCTTTCAGGAACATCACCGCGGATAATTCTCTGAGCCAAACCTTCAACAATTGCAGTTTTACCTACACCCGGTTCACCGATTAGAACAGGGTTGTTTTTTGTTCTTCTGTTTAAGACCTGAATAATTCTTCTGACTTCTTCATCTCTGCCGATAACAGGGTCTAACTTACCCTTTCTTGCCCGTTCGGTTAAATCAGTTGAATATTTTTCCAGAGCCTTCATATTTTCTTCTGCATTTTTAGTATCCACTTTTTTATTACCTCTTATTTTTTTCATAGCATTTAATACAGCATTTGTATCAACACGGTGCCTTCTCAGGAGTTCCTTGATATTTGACCCCTCGAGTTTTGTCATAGCGATTAAAATACATTCAATTCCGACAAACTCATCTTTAAGATTTTGCGCTTCCTGTGATGCAATCTCTAAAAGAGCGTTTGTATCACGGGACAGAAATACCTGCTGTCCTGCAGGAGCTCCTGATATAGTCGGAAATTCTTTAATCTTGGCTACAATAGCATTAATAAAATCCTGATTTAAAAGTTTAAGTTCTTCCAAATAATCTTTGGAAATTCCTTTGTCCTCAATCATTGCCATAACAATGTGTTCCGGCTGAACTTCCGTATTCTTGTAAAAATCTTTTTTTGCATTTGCAGCAAAAATAATTTCTTGAGAATAATTAGTAAATTTTTCAAAATTAACCATATTTTTAACTCCGTATATTATTATTTTAATGTTATTTTTGAAAAATCAGGGAAAATTAATCATTTATTAATATTTAATGTATTTTTTAATACTAATGCATCAAAATATGCAATTTGGTGCATAAAAATTATCTTTATAAATTGTAAGGGGTTCGGGGCATAACGGAATGAGCAAACAATGTAGGCGAGAAAACAGCAAAACCGTCATTGTTTGAGCGTAAGCGAGTTTGACGGTTTCAGCTC
>CACWTN010000001.1:71068-358789 GCA_902763805.1 uncultured bacterium
CCTCTTTCTTTGCGGTCAAAGAAAGGGGCATATAAAAATATCAGAGATTCTTCAGCGCTTAGTTAAATTAAAAAACTCTGCCTCAGAATAACAATTTATGATTTAAAATATACTTTATGCACCAAATTGCATAATTTTGTACATTTAATAAAGTTACATATTTAATATTTTTCAATAAAATCCTTTTTATGTGGTAAAATGTTGCTATGGAAAAACTTAAAAAATTCGCAATAAAGATATTAGAGAAATATAAAAGTTTTGACCGAAAAAAAAAGGCATACACCATTGCAATACTTGCTGTTGTTTTGGTTATGTTATGGGCATTTATCTCAGCGGGAGTTATAACCTCAAACTTCAACCGTGTTCAGCTTAAAAACAAAGAAAATGAACAAAAAGTCGATGCTTTGGGTATAATCATTACCGAAACAAAAGAAGGTAAAAAATATTTTGAGATATACGGCGAAACCGGTCATTACAGCAACGACCACAGCATTGCAACACTAAACAATGTTATAGGTAATTTTTATAAAGATAACGAAGTGTCAATGAGTTTTCAATCCTCAAAAGGTACGTATGACGAAAACACCGGCGTTATTACCCTGTATGACCATACATACATTGTACTGAAAGACGGAGTTTCTTTAAAAACAGATAAACTAATCTGGTCAGGAAGCGACAAAGAAACTGTTGCAGAGGGTAATGTTGTTATACAAAAGGGCAACGAAATGCAATCCACGGCAAATAAATGTATTATTGGCGCAGGATATGACAAATTTAAAATAGAAGGAAAAACTACAACAAAGGTTTTTAGCAAAAAGTAAACCCAAGACGTGAAAGGATAAAAATGAAAAAGTTTTTAATAATCTTAGGAATATTTTTAACGGTAATCGGCGCAGGAGTAATTGCCTCCGATTTGGTAATTGAATCAAAAACTCAGGTATTTTCCGATTCCGAACATAAGATTAAACTTGACGGCGATGTCAAAGTTAAACTTGACAACTTAACCGTACAAAGCGACACCGCTGATGTATCAGTCCGCCGTAACAACAAACTTGATACGGTAACTTTTTATAACAAACCTTTCGCTGTAGAAATTAACGGAAATAAAAAAAGAGAGGTTAAATCAAATATTTTGCAGGTTTCGCTGATTAACAAAGTTGTCAGAGCTGAAGGTGAAACCCAATCCGTTATCACTGAAGGTAACACACCTATAATAATTATTAACGCAGATGTTCAGGAATACGACACAAACAGCAGCGTAATGGTTGCAACAGGTGCCGTAACAATGAAGTACAAAGACATTGATACCTTCTCAGACAAAGCTGTAATCATTGCAGACGAAAAAGGCGGAGTTAAAAAAATCGACCTTTTCGGAAACGCACGGGTAAAACAGGCGCAAAACGAATCAGAAGGTCATCACTTTGTTTATAATGCAGTAACCGATGAAATGAGTGTTGAAGGTAATACAAAAACAATTGTTGTAGCAGAAGACGGTAAAAAACTTACTATTCACTCTGATTATCAGCAGTACAATAAAAAACAAAACTCCTATATAGGAAGCGGTCACGTAAAAATCTGGTATGATGACTACTATGCACAAGGTCCTAAGGTTTCTGTATTCCCTGACTCCAAAACAAACAAACCAAATCTTGTATACTTTGTAGGACGTTCAAAAATCGTTCAGCAGGAAAAAGATATAATTGCTGACAAAATAAAAATGACAATGAATCCTAAAGACTTCACGGCAGAAGGCAATGTAAGAACAATTATCCATAATATAAATACGAAAGACGGTGATTTATAATGTCTGAAAAAATAGATAAGGCAATGAGCCTTTTTAAAGAAGGCAAATACAAAGAATGTATAGATGCATTTAGTTCAGTACTGGAAACAGAGCCGGATAATGCGGACATTTATAACAATATGGGTGTAGCTTATTCCTGTGTCGGGGATTTTGACCGCGCCGAAAAAAGTTATGTAAGAGCAATCGAACTTGACCCTGAACTTGCTCAGGCATACATTAACCTGTCAGATTTGTATTACAAAGCAGGGGACTTGGCATCAGCAGTCGGAACTTTGCAAAGAGGAAGCTACGAACTCCAGGACAACTTAACAATAGCACATCTTCTGGCAAGAGTTTATATAGAAGACCAAAGATGGGATGATGCAATTGTCGAACTTGAAAGAGTTTTAGATGGTGAACCGGATAATTATGATGCATATTACGATCTTGGTCATATTTACTTCGAACTCGGCGATTACGAAACTGCTATTGACAATTTTGAAAATGTACTTTCTTATGAAAACAACCAAAATACGGAAGTTTTATACTATGCACTTGCTCAGGCTTATGAAGCAAATAACCAGATAGATAAAGCTATTTCAAATTATTTAAAGGCAATTGCAGTTAATGATAAATTTACGCTTGCATATAAAAAAGCAGGTATCCTGTTCCTTGCAAGAGAAGACTATGAAGACGCAATTGAATATTTTGAAAACTACATGGACTTTGATATTCCTGATGAAGAAAAAGAAAGCGTTAAAAAATTAATAGAACGCGTTAAAGCAAAAATATAATATTTTTTTAATTGGTCTTTTATAAAACTAGCAAATTTTATTTTTACGTTTTTATTAACATGTAAAAAAAGGAGTTTGATATGAATATTGCACCCGTTCAACAATCACAAAGTTTCAAAGCAGTTGACTATTCCTGCGTAAGCGTTATGGACAGAGAAAATTTTGTTAAAGATAATTTAAAACGTTTAAATTTGCTGGGAAAATATTATGATATAAGATTAACCTCTCTATATTGCAACCAGCCTGATGTAGCAATTTTGGATATTGATGTAAAACCTCTCAAAAAAGGACTCGGTTTCTTCAAAAGCCTGTTCAGACCTACAGGAAATAGTACGTTTTTTGCAGGGTACAAATTACTCCATGACAAATTAAAAATCAAGGAAGAGTTCTTGGGCAAAGTTCATGAAGCAATTGCAGATCTTGGTCATCAAGTTAAATTGCATAAATAACTTTTAATGCTAAAATTTTGTTTATGAAACAAAAATTTTGGATTGGTTTTTCTTCAATAGAGCAAATTGATTCTGCATTCGTCCGCTCTCTGTATGAGTATTTCGGAGATATTGAGCGTGCATTTAACTGCTCAAAAAAAGATTTTTCTGAGATGGGTGATATTGAAATCAACGAAAAGAAATTAGACAATTTTTTGCGTCTGAGAGATAAGATTGACCCCGATAAAACGTCAGATGAAGTTGAAAAAAGAGGAATAAAAGTTTTAACTTATGATGACGAAAAATACCCGAAAATGCTCAGAGAGATTCATAACCCTCCTGCTGTCCTGTATTATAAAGGAGATTTATTCTCCTGCAACTTAGACCGAACTGTTGCGTTCGTGGGTTCAAGACGGGCAAGCACTGACGGCAGGGATAGTGTTAAGAGAATAATAAACGATTTCAGAAATACCGATATCTGTATTGTATCAGGACTTGCGGAAGGTATTGATGCTGTTTCACACAGAAGCGCAATAGAAAACAATCTTAAAACAATAGGCGTAATTGCAAGCGGTTTTGATTTTAAATATCCGTCTTCAAACAGAGATTTGTACGAAAAACTAGAACAAGGCGATGGTGCAGTTGTTACGGAGTATTATCCGACTTTTGAGCCCATAAAATTCAGATTTCCGCAAAGAAACAGAATTGTTACGGGACTTTCTTACGGAACAGTTGTCGGCGAAGCCGCGCTTAAAAGCGGAGCGTTAATCTCGGCAAACTTAACACTTGAACAGGGCAGAGAACTGATGTGTATTCCGGGTTCTATTAATAATAAGAATACGGAAGGAGTTTACAAACTTCTCAAAAACGGTGCAACAATGGTAACTTCAGGAGAAGATATTTTAAATGCACTTAACTGGATTATAAATACTGAAAAAACTGACACAAAAACAAGCTCCTCCCTTCCTCTTGAATATTCAACCCTTTTAGATATAATAGAAGTTGAACCCTGCGGATTTGACAAATTGCAATCCGCATCAGGACTGGATACTGAGGAACTTTTAAAAACCCTTACGTTGATGGAAATAGAAGGTTACATAGAGCAAACTGACGGCGACAGATATAAAAGGGGTAAACAGAGGAGATAGTTTAAAACAACATGACAGCATCACTTGCAGATAACAAAACAGTAAAATCAAAAAAAGAAAAAGTTTTGGTAATAGTCGAGTCACCTGCAAAATCTAAAACCATTAAAAAGATTTTGGGCGACGGATACCAAATTGAAGCGAGCTTTGGTCATGTCAGAAACCTGCCTGATAATATACTCGGTTTTGATGTTCATAACGGGTTTAAACCGACTTATGTAATTATCCCGGACAAGAAAAAAGTTGTTACAAAATTAAGCGAACTTGCAAAACGCTCTGACAGAGTTTTACTTGCATCAGACCCTGACCGTGAGGGAGAAGCTATTGCATGGCACGTCAGAGAACTTTTGCCGGTCAGCGATGAAAAAGTTCAGAGAATAGAGTTTAACGAGATTACTCCAAAAGCGGTTAAATATGCTGTCGAGCATTCAAGAGAAATCGATATGGACAAGGTTAAAGCCCAGCAGACAAGACAAATTCTGGATAAACTTGTAGGTTATAAACTCTCGCCTGTCTTATGGAAACAATTAGGCAACTACCATCTTTCAGCCGGACGTGTTCAGTCTGTTGCTCTCAGAATGATTTGCGAAAGAGAAGAAGAAATCGAAGCTTTTGTACCGAAAGAATACTGGTCTGTTCACGCAATTATGGACAAAGAGGGTAAGTGTTTTGAAGCGGAAGTTAATAAATACAAAGGCAAAAAATTTGACATAGCTAACGAAGATGCAGCCGCAAAAATTAAGGAAATACTTCTTAATCCTCAGACAGAATGCGTTGTGGAAAAGGTTACGAAGAAGGAAACCAAACGCAAACCGACTGCTCCGTTTATAACCTCCACTCTGCAAAGAGCCGCAAGTACAAAACTCGGTTTCGGCGTACAAAAAACGATGCAGGTTGCACAAAAACTTTATGAAGGTATGGAAATTGACGGAACGCCTGTCGGTTTGATTACCTATATGAGAACGGACAGTGTCCGTATATCAGATGACGCACACGCTGCAGCAAAAGATTTTATTCTCAGTAACTACGGAAAAGAATATTATCCCGAAAAAACAAATATTTATGTAAAAGGAAAACAAAACGTTCAGGACGCTCACGAAGCGATAAGACCTTCTTATCCGAACAGAACCCCTGAAAGTTTAAAACCATACCTTGATAATGACCAGTACCGTTTATATAAACTTATCTGGGAAAAATTTATGTCATCTGAGATGCAGGCAGCAACAATAGCCAATAAAACGATTGACATCAAGGCCGGTGATTATAACCTTAAAGCAGGAACAAGCAAAGTTATGTTTGACGGCTTCTTAAAGCTGTATAATGATGCGGAGGAGGAAGAACAGGAGGCCGAAGCTAAGATTCCTGACCTTAACGAGGGTGACAAAGTTGTTTGCAAAGAAGTAACTCCGAAACAGCACTTCACTCAGCCGCCGCCAAGATTTAATGAAGCATCTCTGGTTAAAGCACTGGAAGAACACGGAATTGGTCGTCCGTCAACTTATGCAACCATTATTACGGTTATTCAGACAAGAAAATACGTAGAGAAAAAAGACAAAGCTCTTATCCCTACACTTTTGGGAAGAACCGTCTGCAAACAACTGGTTGAACAGTTCTCTAACATTATGGACTACAAATTCACTGCAGGTATGGAAGAAAAGCTCGACCTTATTGCAGAAAAGAAAGCTGTTTGGAATGTTGTT
This sequence comes from uncultured bacterium, assembly GCA_902763805.1. Lineage (GTDB taxonomy): Bacteria > Cyanobacteriota > Vampirovibrionia > Gastranaerophilales > Gastranaerophilaceae > CAG-196. Next base: position 76,919 of record CACWTN010000001.1, read on the forward strand.
TTACAGGAATTCTATACCCCGTTTATGGAAGTTGTACAGTCTGTAATGAAAGATGCAAAAAAAGTTACAATTGAGAGCGACAAAAAATGTCCGAACTGCGGGCGTGTAATGCTTGTAAAAACAAGCCGTTTCGGAACGCAATTCCTTGGCTGCTCAGGATATCCCGAATGCAAAACCATTATTTCTCTTAATAATATTAATGAACTGGACAGCACTAATGAGGAAGAAAACTCCGAACAAAACTCTGAGCAGATATCAGACGAAAAATGCGGTAAGTGCGGAGGTACAATGAACCTCAAAACAGGACCTTACGGAAAATATTATGAATGCAGAGAATGCGGAAACCGCAAAAAATATGTCCGCTCAACAGGAGTTAAATGTCCGAAATGCGGTGAAGGCGTAATTATTGAAAAGAAATCAAAACACGGCAAAATATTCTTCGGCTGTAACCGTTATCCTGAATGTTCGTATGCACTTTGGGATGAACCGACGGGAAATACCTGCCCTGAATGCGGCGAACTTTTATTAAAGAAAACAACCAAAAACGGCGAATTTGAAGTTTGCTCAAGCAGAACATGCTCTTTCAGAAGACAAATTGAAAAGCCGCAGGGAGAAAATCCGGAAAATACTTAGGAAATAAGTTTTATTTCATCCGGAATAATTAACAGGTTAGAAGCATACGAATAAGACGCATCTATTCTTTCTCTGTCAAAATTATCTTTTTGACTGCAAATTATGCGTGACGGTGAATAATCAGAATAAAACTGAATAATGTTATTATTGTGACAGTACCATTTGTATGCGACGTTCATTAAAAATAACCTCTTTTAGAATACTTTACTAATATTATGACTACAATTTTTTTATCGGCATTTTTTTTTAAATCTTTAGCTTTTAAAACAATTTTGTTACAAATATTTACAAAGTATATATTTACAATATACAATCTGTTATTTCATATATGTTCATCTTTTCCGCTTTTCCCCTGATTTCAACGTCTGTAATTCTGTTTGCCGTTACAAAGTCCTTTGCGGATTCATAGGTAGTTGAACTTATAAGCATGTGTGTATTATACGTTTTATTATAACTTTCAAGTCTGCTCGCAAGGTTTACGGTATCACCGATAACCGTATATTCCATACGTTTCTCAGAGCCGATATTTCCGACAAAAACCTCGCCGGTATTAATACCGATACCTATTTCAATAACGGGTTTATTTTCTGCCTGCCATTTTTTATCCAGCTCCTGAACTTTTTGAAGCATCTCATATCCGCATCTGACAGCATTGAGCGGATGGTTTTCATCATTAATCGGTTCTCCGAATACCGCCATAACAGCATCTCCGATAAACTTGTTTATAATCCCGTTATATTTGGTAACTATTGGTTCCATTTCCGAAAAATACTCATTCAGAAGCTGTGAAACATCATGCGCTGACATTTTTTCGGACATGGCAGTAAAACCTCTTATATCCGAAAAAAGAACGGTAACAACAGCTTTTTTTCCGCCAAGCCCCAAATTATCTATATTTTGGATTACACGTTTCATTACGTCTTCGGACATATATTTACCCATTGCATTTTCTACTTTTTCTTTTGTTTTTGCCTCAATTATGTAACGGTGAATATATGCAAAAATCATTGTTACAACGCACATTACAACCGGCGTTATCATATTAATTGCAACGGAATAATAAAAACAGACTGCAGAAATCAGGGGAATTAACAAAATAATACAAACCGAACAGATAATCGCTTTTACAAGCCTGTGTGTCCTTATTGTAAAATATACAAGAAGCATTCCTGCTAAGGCAATCAGAAGATTAACCCATGCCGGAAGTACGATTATAAAATCGCGGTTAACAATATTATCCAAACTTGTTGCCTGTATATCCAAAGCAGGATGATTTACCGCAATCGGGGAGCTTTTGTTATCATTAAGTCCGTCTTTTAACGGATCGTTAACCCCAAGTAAAACGTATTTATTTTTGAAAATACCAGGGTCAATTTTTGGTTTTTTCCCGGATTTGATACTGTCGTAGGAATCCATGATATCTAATGCAGAATAATGTTTGTGGGAATAAACGCTGTTTGACAGCCGTTTATAATATTTTATCGGCACAACTGATGTGTATATATAAGGTGACATTGTGTGTTTTATTTTGTAATTCAGCTCAGGGAAAGAAATAAATTTTTTATCAATTACAACTTTCGGGTTATCGTGTGATAACAAAAAACCTTCCATTGCCAGTGACGGCATAAGCATATTTCCATAATTAACAAAATAAAGTCCTGTTCTGTAGGTATCGTCAACCGGATTACCGTTCAAGAATCCCGGAATCATATATATAGAACCGATGTGTTTAACTGAATCAATGAACTCCTGAGGCGAAATAAGAATACTGTAAAATACCTGAGGGAATTCAACTTTTATCTCAGCATTTTTTACCGAATATTTATCGGTAAACATCTTACTGTATTTTATTCCGTTTTCTTGGTCTTCAAATGGTTTAACCCCATACATAAAGCCTTCAACAAGGTTGTCAAACCTGCTTAACGTTCTGAAAAACTTTTTATCTGACTCAGGATTATCCGTATCCAAAGATGTTACAATTGCATCGTGAAAAAATACTTTCGGCTTGGCATATTCGTTAAAATAATCAAAGATTTTGCAGTTTAAATCACGTTTCCACGGCCATCTGTACTTTTCCATAGTTTCAGCATCAATAACAACAAGAACGACATTATCATGACCGTATATATTTTTCCCGTTATCAAACGGCAAACGTTCTGTCATTACATGCTTAACCATATAATCATACGCTTTCGGTTCAACAAAAGTGTAGGTTATATATGCTATAAAACTCAGTAATCCGATAATTATCAGACTTAATAAAGTAATTTTTAAATTTTTCATAATTCCCCTGAATGGATAATCTCTTTTTCATGTTATAATATTTTGAAGAAAAAGGATACATACAAATGAGTGATAATTATATTCAAATGGTAGCAGAGGATAAAATTTATCCGATTATAAGATGCGCAGACGCTGAGTTTGCAATTAACACCGCAAAGGCGCTTGTAGATGGAGGAATACGTGTAATAGAAATGAATATTGAACATCCTTCAATATATGAAGCCATAAAAGAAGTTTCAAAATTTGCACATGTTTGCGCAGGCGGAATAATTACTTCACTTCAGGCAGATGCCGCATTCAACAGCGGAGCTGTCATGTTTTCATCCCCGATTTTTCAGATGAGCCTGATAAAGATTTCCAAAAACAAACACGTTCCGTTTATAGCAGGTGCAACTACCGCAAACGAAGCATACAATGCATGGAAATCAAGAATACCGCTGATTAAAATTTTCCCGACAGAGGCAATGGGCGGAGTTCGATATATAGAAGACACTTTAAGACAAATGCCGTTTTTAAAGCTTCTTCCGATGGGAAATATTAAACTGAATGAAGTGGTAACATACATTAAAGCCGGTGCTGTGGCAGTCGGTGTCGGACGTGATTTTTATCAGGGATTTGAGCCTAAAGTTATAACCCAGAGAACCAGAGATATTTTAAAAGAGATAAGAGAATACAAAAAATGGACCAACAGAAAACAGATATCGCAATAATCGGCGAATGCCTTATCGAACTAACTTCTAACGGCAGCCTTGCAGAGAGTTCTACTTTAAATAAATATTTCGGAGGCGATACCGTAACAACAGCCGTTGCAGCCGCAAGAATGGGCAGTAATGTAAGTTACGTTACCAAAGTCGGGAATGACGGATTCAGCGAATTTATCATTTCAAGCCTTCAGAAAGAAAATATTGATACATCTCTCATTAAGACAAATGATGAACAAAACGGCATGTATATTATTGCCAATACCCAAAACAAAAAGGAACTTTTGTACTACAAACGCAAAACTGCTGCGACAAAACTTACAATTGAAGATTTGCCTGAAGATTTTATCAAACAGACAAAGCTTTTGTACTCAACTGGCATTGTTCAGTCTTTGAGCGCAAGTTCAAGAGAACTTATAAGAGAAAGTTTCCGAATTGCAAGAGAAAATGAAGTTATTACGGCTTATGACCCGAATTATACTTCGTGCTTTATGAGTTCTTCTGATACGAAAGAGCTTTTGGAAGAAATTGTAGACTATACGGATATCATATTTTTAAGCCTTAAAGGTGATGCGGTAAGATTATATGAAGTAGACTCCGTTGAGCAAATAATGAAATATTTCTGGGACAGAGGTGTAAAAATTATTGTTATAAAATCCCACATAGATAACGGATACTACACGGGATACAAAGGAACAATTAATTTTACCGAGTTTTATAATACAGCAAAAGCAATTGATATAACCGCATCAGGCGATGTATTTAACGGCGGATTTCTGTACGCAATAACAAACGGTTACCAGCCTCATGAAGCTGCTAAATTTGCATCTGTTGTATCAGGTTTGCAGACACAAAACTATGGTGCAATACAGTCTATTCCGTATTTAAAAACAGTTATGGAGAATTTGGACGCATGAAATATGTAGTATCAGGCTACATTGGATTTGACAACTTTGGTGATGAAGCTATTGCTCACGTATTGTCCCAAAAATTAAAAAAGTCAGGTGCGGAAAAAGTTACACTGATATCTTCAAACCCTGAGAGAACATCAGAGCTTCACGGAGTTTATTCTTGCGGAATGCTTAAATTTTTGCCGTCATTACTGGAAGCGGATGTTCTGATTTCAGGTGGAGGAAGCTTATTGCAGGATGTTACCAGTGTAAAAAGTCTGATTTACTATCTCGGTGTAATATATTCCGCTCTTATTCTAGGAAAAAAAGTAGAAATATTTGCTCAGGGTATAGGACCTATTAATTCTTCTTTCGGCAGATTTTTAACCAAATTTGCACTAAAAAGAGCATATAAAATAACAGTAAGGGACAGAAAATCTCAGGAGCTTTTAAACAGCTGGAACATTAAATCCGAACTTGTTAAAGACCCCGTATTTGATATAGAACTTTCCCCAAAAAATCAAACAGGAACCGTCGGAATTCAGCTCAGAAGTTTTAACGGTGTTGATGAGATATTTTTAAACAGGCTTGCTGATACTATTTCACAACGATTTTCCGACAAAAATATTCAGATTATTTCTTTACAGGATAAATTAGATTTACCTGTCTGCGAACAATTTGCCCAAACACTTCAAAACAAAGGCATGGAGAATATTGAGGTAAAAAAACAGCTTTCCGTAAATGATGCAATTGATATAATTTCTAACCTGGAATACCTTGTTGCAATGAGATTTCATGCAAACGTTATCGGAATAAAAGCAGGAGTTAAGACACTTGCAATAAACTATGACCCCAAAGTTGAAAGACTTGCGGAAGAATACAATTTACCAATGATTAACATGCAGGACAGTGATTTTTCAGGACAGTTTGAAAGATTGTTTAATTGACTTAGAGTTATGTTTTAAGTATTCTTAAATAGTGCATTTGTCGTGCATTTCGTGAAAAATAAATATTTAGGGAAGAGAAAATTATGGATTTTATAACACTGACTATCAAAGTTTTAAAAATGTTATCCTTTGTCGGCGGTTACGGCATTGGTATTATATTACTGACAATAATTGTAAGAGCGGCAATGTGGCCTTTGGGTGTATCTCAACAGCGTTCAATGAGAACAATGCAAATGCTTCAGCCAAAAATGAAAGCTATTCAGGAAAGATACAAAAGCAACCCTCAGGTTATGCAGCAGAAGATGATGGAGTTCTACAAGGAACATAAGTTTAACCCTATGGCAGGATGCTTCCCGCTCCTTATTCAGATGCCTATTTTCATTCTTTTGTATTCATCTTTGATGAGCCCTCAGTTTATTTCTATGGCAGGGGATTCTCAATTCCTGTTCGTAAAAAGACTTGATGCAACAATGAAAACCTCCGCAGGGATATCAAATGACGGTGTTTTCGGTGTTTCAAAATACGATACGTTTATGACTGGTAAATCTGCAAAAGTTTATTTCAAGGCAGATTCAGGCTTAGAACCGCTTGATAACGTAAAAATAGAAAAACCGAATAAAGCTGTAGAAGTTCAGGGAACGCTTTTACCCGGCGAACCTGCTGATTTCAAAATCAGTCTTGACAGCTTAAATCTTAAATTCAGCCAGTTAGACCAAATAGAAAAAGCGGAGGTTGCCGTAACTGATATCAATACAAAAGAAGTTGAAAATATGACTTTTGAAAGAAAAGACGGTCTTTTGATAAGCACAATTCCGACAAAAGAAGTCAAACCGGCTTTCCATTGGGACGTATTTGCACTGCTTATACTGTTTATGATTACAATGGTTATGTCGCAAAAAGCAATGATGGCAATGAACAAGAATGTTAATCAGGATCCGGCTCAGGCAGCTATGCAAAAATCAATGAATACATTTATGCCGCTTATGCTGGGTTTCACATTCTTTATTATTCCTATCCCTGCCGGCGTACTTTTGTATCTTGTTGCAAGCAACTGCTTCCAGGTTGTTCAGACTGTTATAATTAACAAACAATTAGAACTTGAAGATGCTCAGAAGGAAAATAAAGTAAGCGATATTGATTTAGCTAACGCTAAGCAAATTCAGGAAAAATAATTAATAAAAATAAGAACAGGTTAGTGTGTAAAGTTTTGTAAACCTGTTTTTATTTTTTAAGCAAATTTTCATATTCACGGGGTTTAAACATGGCAAAGAATGGTAAAGGAGTGTTTGTATGCAGGTAAATGACTCTACTAGTCCAAGTTTCAAAGCATTAACTTTTACACCGAAAGCACTGGGTGCACTCAGTAAAAGAATGCCTTCCGGCAGGTTTATATCTATACAGGAAAAGCTTGCAAAAAAATACGAAGCATCTCCGTTTGACATAGTTATTGATACAGTTTCTGCAGAAAGTTCCCGTTTATGCGCTAAGATTAAACAAAGTCTGTCCGCTGAAACAGGAGCAAAAATCCAACCGGAATATGTGGAAGAAACAATTTTATCAAGTGTCTTTAACCGTTCCGAAAAATTTTTAGAAAAATTATGCAAAATCATCGACCAAAAAGAATTTTCTGTGTTTGGCAAAAAAAGTCGCGGCGGACGCGATTTAATGGTATAAAAAAGGAGTGTTTATATGCAGGTTAATACTAATTACAGCGTAGATTATCAGCCAAATTACCAACCGAATTTCAGAGGCGTAAAAATTTTACGGGCTTTAAAAAATGATATAGAAAAAGGGCTTGTTACAGCAAAAAGAAAATTAGAAATTGATAAATTTGTAAAAAAATACAAAGACAGCAAAGTAACCGTTCTGTTAGACAAAGCTGATGAAGTTGGCGACAGACTGGACGCACAGGTATGGATATCAAATCCTAAAGACGCAGATAATGAAACTCTCCGTGAAACATTCCGCTGGTTTGGAGAAAATAAATTATCAAATCTTTTCGGTTTCAGCCCTAAGGCATTTCTAAAAGCTGTTGGTGAGAAAGTCAAGGGTTTAGAGGCTTATAAAAAACTTATAGACAAAAATAATGAATATCAAGATTCACTGACACATTGTTTGTAATATAATTAAATTATGTTAGTTTCAGAATTTGATTATATATTGCCGGAGGAACTTATAGCACAAACACCCGCCGAAAAACGGGATAATTCCCGTATGATGGTTCTGGGGGTAAATGATAAAACCATTTCCCATAAGCACTTTTATGACATTGTAGATTTGCTGGATGATAATCACGTTCTTATTCTGAATAACACCAAAGTTATTCCCGCACGTTTGTACGGATATAAGGATACCGGCGCAAAGATTGAAGTTTTTCTGCTTAAAGAACACGAAAACAAAGAATGGGAAGTTTTGATAAAGCCTTCTAAGAGGGTTAAGGAAGGGACTGTAGTAAAAATTGCGGACGAACTTTCTGTTGAAGTTTTAAAACCGCTTCCTGATGACGGCAAATGGCTTGTCAAAATGATATATGAGGGGAATATTTTAGAGATTTTACATAAAGTTGGTAATATACCTCTGCCACCTTATATAGAAAGAAAAATGACAAATGACGAGTTGAAGAAGCTTGATTTTGAACGTTATCAGACAGTTTATGCAAAAGATGAAGGCTCTGTTGCAGCACCGACTGCAGGTTTGCATTTTACACAGGAAATATTAAAAAAACTTGCTGATAAGGGAGTTGAGATTGGGTACGTCACACTGAATGTCGGTATCGGCACATTTCGTCCCGTAAAATGTGATAACGTTTTGGACCACAAAATGGATTCGGAGAGTTTTGAAATTTCTCAGGAAACCGCAGATTTGATTAACAGAGCAAAAGCTCAAGGCAAGAAAATAGTTGCAGTCGGAACAACGACGGTCAGAACGCTGGAAACGGCATACAAACAATTTGGTGAGATAAAAGCCTGCAAATCAGCTTCAGAACTGTTTATTTACCCGCCATACGAGTTTAAAGTGATAGACAAACTGATTACAAATTTTCACTTGCCGAAATCAACTTTGTTGATGCTTGTAAGCGCTTTAGCCGGAAAAGAATTTATTTTTAAGGCATATGAAGAAGCTATCAGGAATAAGTACCGTTTTTACAGTTACGGCGACTGTATGTTTATAAATAAAGAGTAATTGAAGATTTGAAAATTTTAAATTATAATAAAACCGATGCGGACGTAATTCAGTGGTAGAATGCAACCTTCCCAAGGTTGACGTCGAGGGTTCGAGCCCCTTCGTCCGCTTTTTGTTTGAGTAAAATTTTGGAAAGGGCGAGGACCCTCCACAAGACGAAGTCTTGTCAGGGTTCGAGCGAGGAGCGAGCAGAGGCTGAAGGACTTTTGCGAAAAGAATGTAAGTTCTTGAAGCAAAATCCGTAATTGCCGTTTAATGCGAGCGACTCAAGACAGCCCCTTCGTCCGCTTACTTTTTCTGTAGAAAAAGTAAGCAAAAAGACTTTTCACTTTTTGGCTTTTTGTTTGTTTTTCAGTTATTACGTTTTTTAGAATTAAAGCTTAGGAACATAGAACCCCCATTACCCCTAATCCCTTCTTACGTCTATAACCTGTCCTGTTAAATCAGAAAGCAGGGTTTTTAAAGAGGCTTCCGCAACCTTTTCCGCTTTTAACAAAGTATCAGCAGGCTCTCTTCCGAAAGCATTAAATCTCATCTGAGTTGCGGTACGCTCGGGGTTTATTGAGTTAATCCGTATTCCGTCGGCATAAAGTTCTTCAGACAAAGCCTGCACAAGATTTACGATAGCAGCTTTAGCTGAAGAATATGTTGAATACATTGCACGTCCTCTTGTATATGAGCTTGAAGTAAACATCAGCATACACCCTTTTGTTTCTTTCAGATACGGAATACTTGCCTTTGCTACATTAATAGAGCCTGTGTAATTTATGTCAATTTCCTGTTTAATATCATCAATATCTCTGTCTAAGAGCTTTCCGATTTTTAAAACGCCTGCCGTATTGATTACGTAATCAATTTTTCCTGTTTCATCACTAACTTTTTTCAAAAAACCTTCTATATCATCGTACGAAGTTACGTCAACACCTGTTTTATCTGAGCAGGCATAAACCTTTGCGCCATATTCTTTTGCCATCTCGAAGATGCTTTCACCGATACCGCTTGTACCTCCGAAAATAACGAGAACTTTATCTTTAAGCTCAGATAAATTGTTTTCTGCGGGGAACAGGTGACTTCTTACCTGAAACAGTCTGTCTGCCATATAAATATCAGAAGGATAGGTTATTTTTATATTTTCGGTTTCACCTTCTACGACATAAACCTCAGCCAAACCATATTTTACAATAAGTCCGCAATCATCAGTAAAATTCGATTCACCCTTAGACAATTCATGCGCTTTTTTAATAAGAGAAAGCTTAAAGCACTGCGGAGTCTGCCCCCTCATAAGTGTTTTTCTTTCCGGGATTTGTTCAATAAGTTTATCTTTAACCTTAATAATCGTATCGGCAGAAGGAATCGCAACGTCTACTGCATCATATTTTTCAAGAGCTTTAACACAATCTCTGATTATTCTTTCGGTTAAGAACGGTCTTGCACAATCGTGGATAATAACGTTTGCTTCTTCATCCTCAACAGAAGAAATGCCGATAAAAGAGCTTTCTTTTCTTGTTTCACCACCGTTAAGCAGTTTGATAACTTTTGAATAATTGCTTTTCAGAAGAATATCTTCCGCTATTTGACGAAACTCCGGCGTAATAACAAGAATGACATAATCTATAGACGGACTTTTTTCAAAAATATCAAGAGTGTGTTCAAGAACGGTTTTTCCTGCAATTTTTACAAACTGCTTTGGGATATCGCTTTTGTATCTTGTTCCTGTTCCTGATGCAAGTATTATACCGTAGTTTTTCATATTATCTCCTGATTTTATGAATACAAATTTTCTCTGAATTTTTTGATTTCCTGCGCCTCTGATTTGTAATCCGAACCGAAAAGTTTTTCAATATTTGAGTTTAACATATTTACAACATCTTTAATGTTTTCTTTGTTCATAACAACCATATCGTTTGCCATTTCAACATTAGACATTGCAAGACGGGTTGTATCTCTGAACCCTGAAGCTGCAAGTTTTTGGGCAAGCTCGTTATCCTCAATATTTTTGCAAAGAGCCTGAGCTACAAGCATCGGTGCGTGAGAAATCAGAGCAACCGCTTTATCGTGTTCCTGCGGTGTTGTAAGAACCGTTTCCGCACCAAGCTCTGCGATTACCGATTTAAGGAGTTCAAAATCCTTCATATCCGTATCATTTTTGGGAGTAACCGCCCATACCGCACCCTCAAACAAATCAGGGAATGCATAATCCCAGCCCTGATGTTCTGTGCCTGCCATCGGGTGGGAAGGTATAAATTTGTATTTATAACTCTTTTTGGATACAAACTCTTTCAGCGAACAAACATCCGTTACAACAGTTTTCTCATCAAGAATATCATTTAACTTATCCAAAATCTCAAGAGTAACATTCATCGGAGTACAGATAAAAACAAGATCGCAGCCTTTGAGGTTGTTGTAGTCTTTGGTTACATTAAACTCGTTAACACTTCTCGAAATTCCGATAACATCATGTTTTTTCCCTTCAAGCAGATTTTTAAATATTGAACCGCCGATTAAACCTAAACCTATAACACCTATTCTCATTTTAACTTCCAACCCCTTTTCCGTCAGCCGATACAGCTCCTTAGCAAATCGGTTATACCCCTAAATCTTTGTGATGAAATGATTTTACACCTTCTGCGTAGTCTTTGACAATATGTCCGTTCCCTTCGATTGTGTATTTGTAAATCGTTAACCCCTCTAAACCGACTGGTCCTCTTGCGTGGGTTTTGTTTGTAGAGATACCGACTTCTGCTCCGAAACCATACCTGAACCCGTCTGCAAAACGGGTTGATATGTTGTGATACACACCTGCCGAATCAACAGCATTCATAAATATTTTTGCATTTTCCTTGTTTTCGGTAATTATTGACTCCGTATGTCCCGAAGAATATTCGTTAATATGCTCAATTGCTTCTTCGAGCGAGTTTACCGTTTTAACCGAAAGCTTCTTTTCCCCGTACTCTTTATGCCAGCTTTCGGGAGTAAATATAAGTTCAATACCTGCCTCTTTAAGAGCGTTTAACAATTCATCTCTGAAAGGAAAATCTTTGTGTATTAAAAGCGTTTCGACAGAGTTGCACGCACTCGGATACTGAGTTTTTGCATCAATAATAATCTTTTTGGCTTTTTCCAAATCTGCAGACTCGTCAGCAAAAATGTGGCAAATTCCGTCAGCGTGACCCAGTACTGGAATTTTTGTATTTTCTTTTATAAACTTAACAAGCTTATTTCCGCCTCTTGGGATAATAAGGTCAATGTATTTGTCCTGCTTAAGCATTTCAGCAACATCTTCTCTTGTAAATACCTGATTTAACACATTTTTCGGAAACTCAGGAACAGAATCCAACGCTTCCTGTATAACAGACATAATCATTTTATTTGTGTTTATTGATTCTTTTCCGCCTTTCAGAATAACCGCATTAGAAGATTTAATTGCTAGAGCAGAAATCTGTGATATAACATCAGGACGCGCCTCAAAAATTATACCCAAAACCCCTATCGGACAGGAGGTTTTTGTAAGCACTAATCCTTCATCTAGCTCACGTTTCAGAAGGACTTTGCCGACAGGGTTTTCCAAAGATACAATATCTTTTATCCCCTGAACCATATCTCTCATTTTGTTTTCGTCGAGCTTTAGACGATTAAAAGTTGATGAAGTGATTTCACCGCTTTCAACAAGATTTTTTGCACTCTCTAAATCCTGCCTGTTTGCTTCAAAAATTTTATCTTTGTTTTTTTCAATATTTTCAGCAACGAGCAAAAGCGCCTTGTCTTTTATCTCGCCTGATAAAACGGCAAGTTTTTTAGATGCAGATTTTGCCCTGAATGCTGTTTTAGAAAAATTATCCTCCAAAATTCCCCCTAATCTTTTTAACCCCTATGTTCTTTTGATTCCCTGATAAGCTTCACACATTGCACGATATTTAAGCCTTCTTAAATTAATCATAGAAGTGCATCTTTTCTTTAATAATTGCAGTTTTAATGATGCTGCGGGGCAATTTTCAACCTCAGCCGGCTGTTTCATAACAAAACCTGATAAATCCATAAAAGGAACACGGTTTCTGTAGTCCATAAACGGGTTTCTTCCGAATGATTCCATTTTATACTCCTGTATAACGTATGATAGTGATAGACTCTCTCTGTTCTAATATTATATAAAACGAATAAACAGTACAATAAAATGTAAAATAAAGTTACAAAATAAATCGTTCAAAAAAGAAAAAGAGATTTTATTAAACTTGAAAAATTTTTATGTTGCTGATATATTCAAGGGGTAAATAAATTTTTATTTACAAGATGCGCCCATAGCCCAGCTGGATAGAGCGTCTGGCTACGAACCAGGAGGTCGGGGGTTCGAATCCCTCTGGGCGCGGATTTTAAAGACTTCGTAAGGAGTCTTTTTTTGTTGGGATTCGCACCCGCTTTTGCTCCGCAAAAGGGGGTTCTCCCCTCCATTGGCTTTTTTATATTCACAGACAACAGTGTTTTTTCACGGAAAACGTGACGTTTAGTCACCTTTTCCTGTTCGCCAACGGAGTCCTTCTCTGGGCGCGGATTTTAAAGACTTCGTATGGAGTCTTTTTTTGTTGGGATTCGCACCCGCTTTTGCTCCGCAAAAGGGGGTTCTCCCCTCCATTGGCTTTTTATATTCACAGACAACAGTATTTTTTTACGGAAAACGTGACGTTTAGTCACCTTTTCCTGTTCGCCAACGGAGTCCTTCTCTGGGCGCGATATAAACAAGCAGGTAACATAAGTTACCTGCTTGTTTATTTTGAGCCTGTACCTTTTAACAAGACATTTGCTCGGTGTAGTAAGACAATCAGTTTGACAGAGATGGTTAGTTTGATAATTTTTGGCAAAGTCCCCTCGTTGTAGGGATTTTGAGGGTCGGAAGCAGGTTGATTTAAAAAATATCAAACTAATCTTTCTTGCACTTTATCTGCATTTTAACTGCTTGTACTTTCACTTTATTTTCAATACTTTTCGGCAGTTTGATAGTTTACGGTTAGTTTGATATTTTACAGCGATGTGAAAATAAAAAAATCATTTTTCGTTATCAATAAAAAATGCATTTAATAAATCTGCGTTTTCTCTTAAATTTTTAATCACAGGTGCAAGATTGTAGCATTCTTCAATTTCAGGCTGATTGCTAACGAAATAATCAACGATAACGGCTATATTATAAACATTCTCTGCCCATTTGCTAATCTGCTTAAATTCTTTATTTGTAATATTGTATCCTGCTTCTTCCATAATCCCCTCCGACTATCACGAAACACAATACATGAAGGAAGTCAGAAAAGCTAAAATATAGGAAAAATTTTACAAAAAAACAGAATTTACTACTGTTTTATTTTATGGATAAAAAACTATCATTTATGTACTGTGACAAAACTTCTAACTTGCCAAGATTTAATTCAAGATTTAAATTATTTTTTAGTAAAAATGTTGGTTGAGTTCCTTTGCTTGCTTGTTTTACAAAATAATCCTGTAAAAATAAGCTGATCGCCAATTTTCCATATTTCTGTACATATTCTTTTTTGATAGTTATGACACCAGCATGATCTGTTATAAAAACCGGTTGTGGTAGGTATAAAGAAATATAACCCGCATTTGCTCCATCTATAGAATAAACAAAGTCGTTTTCTTCTAAATTGTAATTTGACGTATTATAGTATCCCATTGGTCCAGTTGTTGTAGAACTTATAGCTTTGACATTTCCTCGTTCATAATATAATTCTCGTCCCTTTACTAAACGTTTACCTCTTTCTTTATACTTATCAATCATATCTTTTAATAAAATTTTTTTACTAGTAAAATCTCGTGCCAAATTTAAATTTCCTATTCTTTTATATATTTGGTCATCAATATTTTCAGCAGATAAGTCTATATTATTAATTATGTTTAGAATATTTTCATTTATTTGTTTGTTATAATTTCTATCTATTGCAAATTTTGGTTGAGTACCATTTACATGTCTATTTTTTATACAAAAATCTTGAAGCCAAATTGCTATTATTTCTTTGTTGTATTTTTTTAAAAAATTTTGCTTAATTTCAATTACACCACAATCTGAACCAATAAAGACTTTTGAAGCTTCTTTAACTAATGATACAAAACCAGCATTACCATTGAGTGATATTATGAATGAGTTACTTTTTGTTATATAATTATAGTTTTTATAAAAGCCGACTGGTCCTGTTGTTGTTGCCGAATATACTGGAAATTCACCATGATTTTCGTAAATCATTTTATTTGAAACAAAATCACCTCTGCATATCACTTTTTCTATAATTTCACAGAATTTCATTATCATCCTCTTAACATTGTTCTCAATCTTCGTATATTTAAAAAGATTTCATCATTACTCATAAAATCTTCTTTAGGTTCTAAATAGTTTTCTGGAACAAGACAATATTGTTTATATGTTTCTTTTGAATAAAATGATACGTTATCATCTATAATTTCTATTTCATCAATTTCATTTACAAAATTACCTATATTTATAATGGTTTTAGGAAATATATTTATATTAGTATTGATTACGATATTACCCAATGTTTCTATGTCAATATATTTGTTGTTGTATATTTTTAATTTTTCATAATTATTGAAAATAATATTTTTAATTAATTTTTTATTTTTACCAGTTCTTGATTTTATATCAACTAATAATTTGTTATTTTTATTTTCACAAATTATACTTTCAATATCATCTATAATTGATATCTTTGCATATTTGATTATTTGTTCTTTTTGTTCCTCAATATTTAATTGTGCGAAAACATTGTTATTTAATAATATCTTTTCAATCACTTTTTGCGTATCTTTATTAGTTTTTTCTATTCGTTTTTCATACAATTTTTCTTCAAGAGATTTAAAAGTCCATTTTATTCCTGTTTCTGTAATATCATGCCATTTTGATCCATCCCAGACCTCGTTATATCTTTTTTGATTCCAAACCCTTGAATCCACAAATTTATTTCCATGAATCCACGCTCTTTCCAGTTTGGACATATATCCTTCAGGATATTGCTCTATATTAATTGCAAGATCATCATGCAAATATTCATTTATCATTAATTTTTTATTTCCAATTTCAATAGGCATAGAATCAATCAATGTTGTGGGGTATCGATTATCCGAATTTGCTTTACCGTCATTATCTACAATGTAGAAAAAGGTATTACATTTTTGCATACTATTGTTAAATTCAAAAATAGCTTTCTTTTGAACTGTTACTATAAAGGTTTGAACTGATGCATATGGGGCAAATGCTTTAATTGGCAATTTCACAATGGAAAGAATATTGCAATGTTCAAATAAATAATCCCTTATGTCTTTATTATTTTCACTTTCAAAAATTCCATTTGGGACTATTATTGTTGCAATACCCCCATCGTTATTGGATTTATATATTGTGCCATTTTGGTCTTCTTCTCCAGATGCATTACATACTCTCTCCGTTGATGGTTTAAGTAAATCAATGCATTCTTTTAAGGAAAGAGCTTCTAATGTACCTTTTTCTTTTGTTGATAATCTGATGTCATCTACTTTACCATAAGGAATATTTGTAACAATCCAATCAACACAACCTAAAGTCTTTTTAAATTCTTCAAAATTAGGGCACAATTTACTATTTGAGGATAATTCTATAAATAAATCATAAAAGTATTTTAATATACAATCTTTTTCCTTATTATATTTTTTTAGACCGTACATAAATTCATGCAATGATTTCTTTTTGCAAATTTCTTTTTCCAGAATTTCATAATTGAAGTCAGATAATTCGATTGCAAATTTTTTCTTAATATCCTCCCAATCAATAAGGCTATTAATAAAATATTTTATTGTAGGTTTATTTTTAGTTATATTTTTTTCTTGTTCTGTTTCGTTTTCTATTAACTTAATCTCCCCGTCATTAACTTTATAATTCCACATATTTTGCCAATTTATGCTGGAAGTGACTTGACATAAATTAGTTTCTCCATCACCAATTAAATACATATTTAAAAAAGCAGCCATTGTATCATTTTTATCAAATCCATACAAAGCATGTTTAGAAATTTTATTTAAATTTGCATCATCAACTTGATAATAATTTTTAAAGAAGCGTAAGAATTCATATAAGAAACCTCCACTGCCGCAGAAAGGATCTAGAATCCTTTTAGAACATAATATTTTAACTAATTCTTTTGGAACAATATTATTGTCAATACCCCATATTTTAAATAAATATTTTCTCAATACACTTGATATTATTGGAGCAATTATATGTCTAGAGGTATAATACTCTCCTTCCTCTTGTTTGCTTTTTTCTTCTGCTAGCTCCTCATATATAAAACCATATAAATCCATATTTTTGTTTTGTGACAATAACCAGAGTGATTTTGCATCATTATATAACTTTTCCTTGATAATTGATTTAATTTCTGGGGATTTTTCATATTTGATTATAGGTACGAATTCTTCCCATTCTTTTATAATCCCTTTTGATTCATTGCTTAGTGTATCTTCTTTTAATTTAACTAATGCATCTTCAAATTGATCAGTCTTTGTTTTCCCGTATATCGAAGATAATAATGTCATAAGAAATGATTTGTTCTTCTGCAAATCAGATTTGGCTCTTATATGGTTTTTAATATCATTAATTGTTTTTGTTTCAGACGCTTCATCTTTCTTACTTTCAATTATAGGGAATTGATCTAAAAATTTATATCTATTATCTACATTAGACATTTTAACACCTGAATTATTGTCAGGGTCACCCATTATATTTATAATATTTTTTGTTTTAATATTATAATTCCACATGCATAAATTTTCACCATCAAATACGATCGAATATATATTTTCATTTTCTGTTTGATATATTTTTTGCTCGTATTTGGCAGATAAGATAGCACAATATTCTTTTACTTGTTTTATCCCATCCTTTAATTTAGAATTCGGGTAATTGCTTTCTAATTCAAATAAAGCAAATAAGTTATGTCCCATATCCTTTGCATCTTTGTTATTAAAAATATATGCATCACAACTTTTTGTCCCAGATGTTGTTAATGCTTTATCCACATTTTCATATTCAGTTTTTTTTATTTTCACAGTATAGCCATATTTAGTTAAAATCTCATCAAGATAATTGTAAATAACATGTTCATATTGCGATTCAAGACCATTATAGGTTGGGAATTTTATATCTTTCATATCAAAAGTCATAACTATCTACCATCCTTTACAAACTTGTAAACAGACTTTATTCCACAGCAATTGTAAAGAAATGTTAAGCAAATTTCATCATCTATTTTTATGATTATTTAAAAGCCTCTTCCCCTCTCTTTCGGGCGGTTTTTGTGCATCTTTGGGGATTAACAAACATTGTCCGCATTTAAAAGCTCTCTCAATTCTACCTTCAGCACAATAAATCTGTACTCGCCTTTGCGAAATACCCCATTCTTCCGCACAATCTTTTACTCTTTTATGTCTGTAAAATCAATTCCCAATCAATTTTATGATAAGCCATTATTGCACCTATTTTTGATTTATGCGTTGTACTTTGTTTATTTGCTCGTGAGAGAACATCATATAACCGGATTCGGTGTACATTGTCGGTTTTAGTTTCCCGACTTTTACCCAATATCTGATAGTCGATACAGGCAATTTTACGGCTTTAGCAAACTTGGCAATAGTCATAAGTTTTGCACTTTCAACTTCTTTTTTAGGCTCGTAAATATCAAATATAGTATCAAAAGATTGAGATAATCTCGTAACCATAAATTTCATATAATCATCAATATCGCCTGATAATTGTGTTTTTTCGATTGAATTTATATAACGCTTTCTATCTCTTGGGCGAATAATAATCGGACAAAAGCCGTTTTGCATAAGTAAAAGATTCATTAGTAACCTTGCACATCTTCCGTTGCCGTCAGAAAACGGGTGGATACTTACAAAATCGAGATGGGTTTTGATTATATCTTCAACACCTTTATTACTATCTAATTTTTGAAAAAATGCTTTCATTAAATCCGGAACTTTCATCGGATTAGGCAAAATTACTCGACTGCCTGAAATTCTAACAGGGCAATTCCTATAAAAACCTGCATTGTAATTATCAATTCCCGATAATAATTTTTTATGAATATCAAGTACAACGTTTTCAGTTATTATCGCTTTTGATTTCAAAATATCAATTATATAATCAAATGCTTTAGCGTGATTTACTGCTTCCTGATAATGCACAAAGGGTTTTGAAGATGATGTTATATCTTCTTCAATAACAAGTCTTGTTTCTTTTCTTGTTAAAGTATTCCCTTCAATATTGTTTGAAGTGTAGGCAAGTTCAGATTTCAGCCATTTATACAACTGCTCTTTGCTTTTATCATCATTAAAAAGTTTTTTAAATTTATTTCTTTTGCTCGCAATCTTTGATAATAGTGAATTTATAGAGTCATCCATTTGCAGCCTCATTGTTTATAGTTTACATTTTCTATAAGTATAAACTATAAGCAAGCATTTTTCAATAGACAAATACTAAATAGTTTACAGTTGTTAATATTTAAAACTATGAAGTATAACTATCCCAAAAATTGCAAACTGTCTGTTTTATAATTTTGGGTTCGCAGAAAATCAAAACCGCGAACAGATAAAACCAAGTCAGGGACTTAATAATCAAATTTTCGGGTTCGTTTCCCGCCTGCACCACCATGAAAGAGTCATACTAATTGTTCATATATATCAACCTGCATGTCTATGTACACGGAAGTTGGTTGATTAAAAAAGTCCGAAATGTCCGGTTTTGGTAACTAAAATGTCTGCAAAAAGACTTTTGAAGGGGCAAATATTTGGCTCAAATGCCGACAAGACCTAGATCACACAAAAGGACAAAAATAGGTAATTTGAAATATTTTATTGATTAAACATTTCAAATTTAGTATAATACTATATAAATTCTTAATTTAGGAATACATATGTTTTGTCCAAAGTGCAATAGTAATATAGATGAAAGTTCTTCTTTTTGTCCAGTTTGTGGTTTAGATATTGTTGACTATGATAACAAGTTAAAAGAAGAAGCTGAAAAGTTTAAAATTGAAGATGTAACATCTAAAATAAATACAATAACAACATTTGCTGATTTTGCTGATGTATATAAAAATAAATACGTAGATTTATTTAGTATGTACGAACAATTCAGACAAAAAAAAATAATACAGTACAAACTTTTTAAATATTTATATGCTCCGTTATCTATTATTACACTTATTGGTATGTGGTATTTTATACCTATTTTAGATTATACAATTCCTTTGATTTTTGTTTCTTTATTTTTGGTTATAATGCTAATTTTTAACCTAATAAAATGTAAAACAAACTATACAAAAAAATATACAGACGAACTTAAAGAACATTACAATAAATTTTTATATGAATGTTTTGGAATAAAAACTGCGATTCCTTTTAAATGGGATAGAATGTTTTCTTTATTAAAAAAAAGTAACTTATTTTTTGATTTTAATGCAATTGATACATATAAATCATACGGATTTATATTTGAAAATAATAAAATCCATATAGAAGATATAATTTTAACAACTGGTTCAATTGCACACAAATGGTTGATATTTGATGGTATTATTATTGAAATAGAAAATAAAAATGACAAAGAGTATCTATTATCAAAAATAACCTCAAAAACTCTAAAATCAAAACCTATTTTAATATTCATCCTACTTTTTGTTGTAATGATATTTGGTATATTATCTGGTATTCCATTTGACAATTTCATTATGCTCTTTAAAACTCAAAAGCTTATATTTCTTCCTGTTATATTATTTCTAATTATTATTTTCTTTATAAAAAATAAACAAGATTGTTTAAATATTAATAATAAAGAATTTTCAAAAAAATATGCAATTGAATCACTTGATGCGAAACAAGCAGAAAAATTTTCTTCAATAGATTTTTATAAAATATTAAAAAACTTTGAAGATGCTTATGATACCAAAGATATAAAAATAGCAAACTTTGAAAATAAAACAATAGTAGCAATAGGAACAAATAAAAAATTTTTGGGAATTTTAGATTTAAAGCATTCTTTATATAATCCTCAATGTTTTGAAAAAACCTATAGTCAAATTTTTTCAATAATTAATCTTATTAAATATTTATATAAAGAATAATTCTCAAAATCTCTGTTCTTTCTTCTCAAACCGACTGTTATTTTACATTTACAATTAATAATGAACGTTTTTAAAAAATCTTTTTAGAAGTTTCATTCTGTCAATAAGACCGTATTTCTTTACAGGTTTAACTTCATCTAATAGAACTCTGTTTTCATCTATTATAAATAGTCTTGCGTATTTTGTTCTCGGGTATAATTCCTGAAGTTTGTCATCAACTTTTTTACGCAAAATATCAACACCAGGCTGTCTTTCCAAATAGTTTAAATTTTTCCGGGCATTTTTTGAATAATTAATTTTCTTTCCTGTTAAGTATTTTCTGCGTGAAAGCAAACCTAATGTCGGACATGTTTCGCAATCGGCAAGGTGCTTTTTATAGTTTTCAAGACAACCCTTGTCTACTTTCGGATTTCTGTATATGCCCAATTTTGACCAGAATGCATTTGATTTAATATTTTCACGCTTTTGATACAAACCATAGAAAAAATCCATGTAAACTCCTTTTGTTTCTATAAAAAACAGAAAAAATAAAATTTGCTCCCCCCCCAAAAAAAAATTTCCTCTTGACGGGTGTGGTATAATAAAATTATGAAGAAAAGAACACTGGCTGCCCTGCTGATAAGCGTTGCTTTATTAGGCAGCATAAACATGCAGGTAATAGCTCACGATGAACACGACGAACACGCAGAATTGTTCAAAACAGTTATCGTCAATGACGGTACAAATTTGGACATGATTCAGTGTGTTGCACTTGCTTTCAAAAACAGTCCTAAAATTAAGCATAAAAAATACGAACTTGATTTGGCAAAGAGTAATTTGGGCAAAGCAAGGTCGGTTTTCTTCCCTGTAATTGGTGCAGGAGTCGGATTCTACAACGAAAATAACTCAAATACAAAAAACCTCAGCGGTCATTACAGAGAACTTCCGAATGTCGGAGTAACAGTTAATCAACTCGTTTTTGATTTCGGTAAATCTACCGCAAATATCAAGATGGAAGAGTTTTACAAAATCGGTGCCGAATACGAGTTTATGGACGCTCTCTGTTCAACCCTGTTTAACGTGAAAGAGCGATATTATGATGTCTTAAAAGCTCAGGCTCTCGTTTCTATTGCAGAAGATAACGTTAAAATCTGCAAAAAGTACCTTAAAATTGCAAAAGGTGCTCCCGATAAAACAACCGCTCAGGTTCAGTTAAGCAAGGCTTTGTTTGAGCTTGCTTATGCAAAAACAGTTTTGAAGAACGCAAAAGTAGACCTGAGCAACGCAATGTTCATTGACAATGCTCCGAATTACAATATCATAAATACAAAAACATTTGCTTACAATCACGACTACGGATACGAAAAACAAACCATTCCGCCCGTATTTGAACCGTTCAGGTTTGATTTTTCAAAGGACAAAGCTGTTGATATAGCTTACACAAACAGTCCTGATTTAAGAGTTTTGGAATCAACAAAAAGCGCAATGGAACAGGCTTTAAAATATGTGAAAAGAACCTACCTTCCCGAACTTTCCGCCAATGTAGGATACGGTTACAACAACTCAAACGAATTTTCAAACAACAGTCTGCAGGTTGGCGTTAACCTTTCAACAAACGTTAATTTAATGGAACTTAAACATTCTATTAAAGGTGCTGACGCCCAATTGAAAATAGCTGATAATGAAATCAGTCTGTTTAAAAAAGATTTGTATTATGAAGTTCAGAGAGCATTCAATAATATAGAATTTGCTGCAGACGATGTTCCCTATGCACAAAACACCGCAACACAGGCTCTTGAAAACATTAATACCGTTGAAAAACTTTATCAAAGCGGAGCTTTAAACTATGTTGCACTTCAGGATGCAAGAAAAGATTACATCACAGCGATGCAAAACTATATCACAAGTTTAACGTTCTACAATAAATCACTCATTCAGGTTGAACGGGCAATGCACTACCATCTGGTTGATATCCACCACAAATCTCAGCACGCAGTTACAAAACACCCTGATGAACTTCTTGAACACCTGAATGAAGCTCTTGATTGCAACCAGAAAGAACCAAAAAACAAAAAGCACAAGAAAAGAAAAGATAATATTTAAGGGGTTATATGTTAAAAGATTTAATCGGTGAGTCCTGGTATAACGTTCTCTCAGATGATGAAAAAAAATGTTTTGAAGAAAAATTTGAAATCATCTCAGAGAAAAGAAAAGAGCAGGAAATATTACCTTATGAAGCTGAAAACAGCGGAATATACCATGCGCTGAATATTACACCGTTTGATAAAGTTAAAGTTTTGATTATGGGACAGGACCCTTATCCTAATAAAGAAGACGCTCACGGACTTGCGTTTTCAAAACTGTCAGGAAAAATCCCCGCAAGTTTAAAAAATATTTTTGAAAAAATAAAAGAAGATACAGGAGTAAATAATGTATCAGGAAATCTTACTCCGTGGGCAAAACAGGGAGTTCTGCTTCTTAACAGAGCCCTAACCTTTTCCAAAAACGAAAGTTTAGCTGTCAGAAACAAATTTTGGCTGCCCGTAATTGATATAATCATTAACAAACTTCTGGAGCGCAAAAAAACGCTGATAATAATTTTGTGGGGAAATCCGGCCAACGACATTGAACAGTTTTCTTTTGAAAAAGAAGAAGAATATAAAAAGAACAACATTTACATCTTGCGTTCTTCTCACCCTTCGAATATGGGTAACGCGAAGAACTCCGTTTTAAAAGACGGAAAAATAGGCGCATTTACTCAGACACCAAACTTCAGGCTTACAAACGAAATTCTCAAAAGCCTTGGCGAAAAAGAAATTAACTGGCAAACGTAATTATATTTTTATATACGTTTTTGCAATCTGCATAGCTTTTGTTTTTGTGATTTTTATTGCTCTTGCAGACGCATCATAAATTTTCTGTGCCACATCTTCGATTGGCGTATTTTTACGCACCGTTACGGTATCATCACCAAATACATATTTCTGGTCAAGCCCTTTGCGCCTTGCCAATATTCTGAAAACATTATAATCTTTCGGGATTTTTTTGTTTTGGCTTTTTTCTATAAGCAAATCGCAAAAATTCTTTTTTGCAAGTGTCTCTAAGCTTGTATAATTTTGCAAATCTTTTTGGGGAATTGCATCAAGTTCGATTTTTCCGGCTCTGAACATAGTTGGATGAATCGGAGTCACACACATAACATCATCTCCTTTTTCACACAGCAATTATATCAAATATATATAACCACTTCAATATGATTGCAACAAAACTTAATAAAATTTTTTCTTAAAAGAAAGCTGACGGCTTTTTTCTATATAGCCCATTATAACTGAATCTGAAAGACTTTCATCCAGTATTATCGTAATCCATGATTTTTTGTTCATGTGATAGGCAGGATAAAAATCAGGCAGCAGAAGAAGCTCCTGTATTTCATCAGGTTCAAGCTTTATATCAAGCACTTCTATAATGCCGGATTTTCCTTTTTTAATTTTACTTCCTTCAACATCAAGAATTCCTGCATACCATTTTTGACTTTCGGGGTTTCTGAAAATTCCGCTTCCGTCAAATTTTTCCCATAAAAACTCAGGATAATTCCCGTATTTTTCAATGATTAACTGGGTTATACGATTAGACTGGGGATAAATAAAATAGTTTTTTATAAAATACTTATCACGGAGTTTCGTCAGAAATTTTTCGTACTCTCCCCTGACTTCTGCCGCAAAAGAGCCTTCATTGTTTTCTATTCTGAGAGGCAAAAATTCGTCATCATTTTCCAAATCATAGACCGTTCCGCTTACCGTCCCGTCATCGCCGATTTTTACAACCGCTTTAAAAGAGTTATTCAAAAATATTTTTTCATACTCTTTTTTGCATTTTTTCCTGTCGGGTACATAACGCTTAAAGATATTGCTTTCAATGGACATACAACCCCTTTTTCCCCTAATCAATATCAATAGGACTTCTGTTAATCTGCTCAATTGCTTCTCTTGCCGTAAACACAAGTTCTTCAGGAATGTTGTTTATTGTGCAGAATTGTCTTAAAACATCAATTACACGCTTAAAGGTTCTTACGATGTCACCTTCGCCCATTTCAACTTCATCAACAATAGATTCCCATTCAGCACCGTTTACCCACATTTCTATAAGCGGAGAATAGAACCCGTTAATATACATCGGGTCATCAACATCGTGGTCTTTTTGTTTTTTATCAAGCGCACGTTTAATGTCTTTAATCTTGTTAAGCGTTTTTCTGACCGTCGGCGAGAACGGAAGCTGAGAGAACAGGTCTGCTCTCATATCTTCTGTTGTGAGCGCACAAACAACTGAGGCAAGCTCTGCAGGAGTAAGTCCGTTTAATACACCCGAGAACACAACCAACGCAAGGAACAATTCGTTTTCTGAACGCAGTTGTGAAATTATTACACCCTGTTCGTTCGGATAATCATCTTTTAAAAATCCGTATTCCTGCAAAACGGCTCTGTGCGACAAAAATCTGTTCCAGAAAATATCTTTTTGTTTTTCGATTTCTTTTGATAGATGCCTTTGTTTTGCTTCATACCTGTTTAAAACTTCAATTGATTTCATATGCTTTTTAAACAGCTTACACGTATCACATTCATATCCGTGCATTTTTTCAAGCATAATTTTATTCTGCTTGCCAAATTCGTGCGCCTCAGCACTCAGCGGTCTGTTTTTCTTTTTTTCCTGTTTCTGTATAGTTTTAAAAGTTCTTCTGTTCTGAACGTAAATTTCTCTCACTTTATTATAATCAAGCAAATCCTGATTTGTACGGTTGCAGAAGCAGCGGAAAGAATTACATTCATCAATCATTCTCTGATTTTCAGCCTGTTGTTTTAAAAGCGGTTCAACTCTTGAGTTTGAAGAGAAATACCCGAAGCTTTTCAGTACAAGTTCTTTTGCTTCATCAAGCGTAAACCTCTGCAGAAGGTTTAAAACCATTGAATAGCTTGGCGAGAATTTGCTTTCAAGCGGATTGGCATCACTCAGAACAAGCTCTGCAACTTCTTCGGGAGTCTGAAATGCGGTTCCGACTATCGTCACATAGCCTATTTCATCCATTCCGCGTCTTCCGGCACGTCCCGACATCTGCAAAAATTCACTCGGAGTTAGCATTCTGTGTCCTTCGTCGGTTCTTTTGCTTATTGAGCTTATAACCGTTGAACGGGCAGGCATATTTATTCCTGCAGCAAGGGTTTCGGTTGCAAACACAACCTTTATCAAGCCTTTTTGAAATAATTTTTCTACCAAAATTTTCCAGCCGGGAAGAAGTCCGGCGTGGTGAGACGCAACACCCAAAAGCAGATACTCAATATGCTTATTTCTGTATAAATAAGGGTTTTCAGCTATATAGTCATCAACTATTTGTCTTATCTGTTCCTGCTCCTGTTTGGTAACAAGACATAACTCGGCACATTTTTCCATCTGCTCATCACATTTTTTTCTGGAAAAAGTAAAGTATATTGCAGGAAGCATATTTTTTTCATGCAAAACTCTGACAACATCTTTAACGGTGTTTCTTTTTGAAACGGGTTTCCCGCGTCTGAACTCTTTTTTCTCAGGTCTGATTTTTTTATTTAACGCTCCTGACGGTGTTAAAAGCGGTAAAATTGTATTCGGTTGTGATGAATCAAAATAATAAAATCTTAAAGGTACGGGGCGAAAATCCGTATTAACAAGTTCTGTTTTTGAATGGACTGTATTAATCCATTCCGTAAGCTTATCTGCATTAGCAACCGTTGCCGACAGTGCAATAATCTGAACATTTGTCGGACAGTAAATAATACTTTCTTCCCAGACTGTGCCTCTCTGTTCATCATTCATATAGTGAACTTCGTCTAAAATTACGTATCTTACTTCTTTCAGATTATCCTTGACAGAACCAAAGTTTGTACCGTAAAGCATATTTCTGAAAACTTCGGTAGTCATAACAACAATCTGAGCATCACGGTTAAAAGAAGTATCTCCCGTAAGCAAACCAACTTTATCAGCGCCGTACTGTTCGGAAAAATCGCTGAATTTTTGGTTAGAAAGTGCTTTCAGCGGTGTAGTATAAAAAACTCTTTTACCTTCTTTTAACGCACAGTGAATAGCATGCTGAGCTATTACGGTTTTGCCGGCTCCTGTCGGAGCACAAACCACAACGCTCTTTCCTTTACTAATATAATCACACGCTTCTTTCTGAAAATCGTCTAGCTCAAACGGGAATTCGTACATTCATACCTCTTTCTATATTGATTATAACATAAAAAGCGGGTTTTTGTTGTTGTTTTTTGCACACCAAGAGATAAACTTTCAATTTTTTATCTCATTAAAACCCTGTCTTGTATTGAACACCTGTATGCACGATTTTATTGTTATTTATATCCTGACAACCTACATTAAGCGCTAATGATGATCTTTTCATTTTGTACTGAAGCGATAAAGTTGCAAATGAATATTTAAGAACTGAACTTGAATTTATATATCCTGCAAGGAGTGTTCCCGAAAGTTTATCCTTACTGACCGTTGTATCCAATGATGTCATAAAAGTATTGACCGGATAAGAGCCATGATGCATTATACGTTTGTTGTCTATTATCATTTTAGAAGCAATTTGCAAATTATTTTTAGATTTAAAATTTAAAGTTCCCATCACTCCCGTACGAACTTTCAGACCTTCGTCAGAGTTTGGATGATAGTCATAAACACCCAAATACGGTTTTACTACAATTTTTTTATTTTTATCTTCTTTTTTTGTAATTAAGGTAGGACGAATAAACTCTATTCCGTATTCATCATTACAGCTTGAGGTCGATAGTTTTAAATTTGCCTTCCAACCGTAACTGTCGGATTTTGCAATATCTTCGACTTCCTGTTTCTCAGTATTAACAAGATTATCGCCTTCTTTTGTTTCATCGGGTGACGGAATGTCGGGGACATCAGCTTGCGGAGTATCCGCTTTTTTAGGTTTCAGGAAATTTAATTTCACATCGGTTTGATTATCCGTAATCGTTTTACCTTCTTCATCCCGTGTTACCTGAATTTTTCGTCTTAATGTCGTTGCAATACCTGATTTGTGCAATACCCCTGCATAGAGATTATAAAGTTTCGATTTGTTATCGTAAATATCAACTGTTCCGCCGCCTGCATAAGTCAACTCAGGTGTTTTATATTTTGCCATTAAAACAGCATTTCCAGTTGCGCTACTTCCGCCTGAGATGTTGTCAGGCAAAATAACAGTTTGTTCCTGTTCAGAATTATTATTACTTTTGTCCTTTATATGCGAATATTCAACAGAACCGCTGTAACTTAATGTAATTTTTTCATCTTTGGTTTTATAAGTACCTGCAAACTTGGCATTTAGGGCATCTGTCACATTATCATCATCGGATTCAACATAAACATATCCGCCGCCGTTTATAT
This sequence comes from uncultured bacterium, assembly GCA_902763805.1. Classification (GTDB taxonomy): domain Bacteria; phylum Cyanobacteriota; class Vampirovibrionia; order Gastranaerophilales; family Gastranaerophilaceae; genus CAG-196. The sequence goes on from CACWTN010000001.1 coordinate 105,127, forward strand.
GCACCCCATCCGGATACTCACTTGACATAAAGTTTTCCATATCGTCATTGTCATCGCTTCCGTTAGTTTCTTCAAGTGAAGACAAAAGCTCTTTTGAATCAGCAGCAAGCGAGTCTGAGTCATTTTGTGTATGATAATTACTCGTTCTTACTATTTTTTTATACACAGTATTTAAAAATCCGGAAGATGATTTTACATCAGATAAAGTTTGGTTTTTTTCTATAGAGGTTTCTGTATAAGATTTTTTCTTTTTTGTCTCTTTGCTTTTTTCTTCTTTATCTTCTTCTGCGGTTTTCTTTATTACCGGAGCGCCTGTTTCAGTATTTTTTATATCAGAATTAAAAATGGGAGGAATCACTCCGGCTTTCTGCAATATAACCTGATTTTCCGCAATAATCTTTTTCCCGAATTGTTCATATTCTTTTGAATATTTTCCAGTTATGTCATTAATATAAGACAATTAATTATCCTCTTGTGTTAATTAAAAATAATATCCCTTATATTAATAAACTATTTTGCTGTTTGAGAATTGCGTATTCATTAATAAAATATTGCAAAATTTTAACAAAAAATTACTACTAACCTCTGTACGCAACAAGAAGTCCTGCGGGTAGATTTAATATCTCGTACTGAAACTCGTCATCAGCATTAACTGCATCAACAAAATCCTGTACTTTTTCCGCATGGGATAAAATGTTATCAGCTGTAATCATACACTTTTGAGTTAAATGCGGTTTTATCAGATTGAAATATTTTATGTATTCACGTTTGTTTGCATCAATAAACACAAAATCAAATTTTGCATCTTCGGGTAAATTTTCAAGAATCATAATTGCAGAACCCTGAATCGGAGTTATTACATCATCAACTCCGCAGGTTTTAAAGTTTTCTATGGCTACACTTTGACGCTTTTCGTAAAACTCAATTGTCGTAAGATGCCCGCCCGTTTGTTTAAGCGCTTTTGAGAGCCACAATCCCGAATACCCGTTTGAAGTACCGATTTCCAAAGCGCTTTTTGCGTTCATCATTTTGATAAACATATTGAGCATAACACCGGTTTCACGGGCAATATTCCAAAACTCTTTCTGAGTTTTTTCAAGCTCTGCCATTATTTCGTTTGTTGTTTCGTCCAGTATAATATCCATATTTAACTAAAGGTTTACCCCTTTTTATTTTCCTTATCCCTATTCAAATAATCTTACTTTGTCAGCGATAATAACATCTTTTACGGGAATACTGAGTTCATACGTTTTCAAAATTTTTCCTGACGGTAAATTTAAAATTGAATAATAATTGTTTTTAACATCAGTTACCACAGCCAAATCAGTTCCCGAAACTCTTGACAGACTGCCTGAGAAACCGCCCGTTCCCAATTTTATTGTATCTTTAATACTGCCGTCTTCAGTGTTTATAACCTGAATTTCATTATTCTGCGAACCCAAAACGTACAGTGTTTTTCCGTAAAGAAGCATTGAAACAGGCTTGTTTACCGTTGTAAACTCGTTGGTTAAACCCAATGTATCATAATCAATTACAGCAATACGGCTTTTTGTTCTGCTTGCGATAAACAGTTTATTATCTGCAAAAGCCAGTGCCGATATATTCGGGAATTTGCCTATATCCCTGAGTCTGTAATCATCTTTTATTTCAATTGCCCAAATCTCATTGCGCAGTTTGTCAACGTAAAACAATTTATCCTCAGCAAGGAAAATATGTTCGCAGTACCCGTTAATCTTTATTTTTTGTGTAAGCAACATTGTTTTCAAATCAAGGACAAAAATTGTAGATGCTGAAGGTGAAGTTATATAAGCTTTATCCGCATCTTCATCAATAAGCACCTGTTCAGGATTTGAACCGAGAGAGATTTGTTTAATAAATCTTGAATCAGCAACCGAAACTATATCAATAAAAGGTCTGTCATAAGATGTAACGATTAAAAATTTTCCGTCAGCAACAGCCTTAACATCAATCGGTATTGATTTTTGAGCGAGAGAATAACTCGGTGTCGATGTTGCAGGCTCAACAACCTGAATATTTTTTGAGTAGTTTGTGGTTACAAAAACTGTTTTGTCCGCAAGTTCAGAAATTAACTTTTGGTGAACAGGAATACTTTCTTTTATAAAATCCTCAAAAGTATCTTCGTTATTAACTCTTATTATATCCTCGCCTTTTGTATCAATTTTAAGGTTTCCGATAATACCTTTGATATTTTCAGGAATAATCAAACCGCTCGGAACGAGCATATCCTGCGGTAAAAGCGCCGTTCTGACTTCAACGGGAGGTTCTGCAAGATGAAGAACACTTCTTTTTCCTGAGTTGTCTGTTAAAACTTTCATAAGGACAAAATCATTGTTAAAAATTACGATATCAGGCTCCTGCGCAAGGCTCAAACCTTTAGGATAAGTTTTTTTTACCGATAATGATTTTATGTCTGAAAATAAAGAGGGATAAAGCGGTAAGTATAAAGTATTAGACGGGAAAATAATAACGCCGTCAAACCTGATTTCGGCATTTGGAATATTTTGTTCAATATATCCTCTTACATCCTCGGGGATTTTTGCTGCAAAAACGGTCGAAGCGCTGATTACAAGTATACCTATTAACAATAATAACTTACGCATTTTTTCTCCATTGCTGTATCGTCTATATTCTACCACAAGAATTCTGTTTTGAAAATTTTCTGTTCATGTTAACATTATCCTATAATAAAAATTAAAGGAGAAATACAATGCAAGCAAGACGTGCTGCAAGAGAACTTGCACTTATATTATTTTCACAGTTTGAAAAAGAAATAACAAAATATTCAAAAAAAGATTTTGAAGATATTATGGTTAAATCCGTAAGAATATTATCAAATTCCGCAATGGAAGAACTCAACCTGACAGTTGGTTCGCTTATTGATATCAAAGAAGCTATTGATTCTTACGAAGCAGAACACGAAACAAATCTGTCCCGTCCTATGGGTGTTAAAAACAAACCCGTTCAGATTCCTATGACAGATGAGATGATTAGTAAAGTTGATACAATGCTTGATGTTGCAGAAAAGGCAATTTTGGCACTGGAAATCGCTGAGTTTACAACTCTGGAAAACCAATCAGAAGTACAAAATTACACAATAGAAATAGCCGAACAATTTAAGAAAAATAATAAATCCGTTGATGAGCAAATCCAAAATTATTCAAACGGCTGGGATATCTCAAGACTTGTTAAAATTGACAAGGATATCCTGAGAATTGCAATAACAGAACTGCTTTACACAAAAGGAGCTCCTGTTAAAGTTATCGTTGATGAAGCGGTTGAACTTGCAAAAAAATATTCAACAGAAGATTCTTCATCTTTTGTTAACGGTATTTTGGCAAAAGTTATTGTAGAAAACGGCTTAAAATAGAGGGTTCTGAATGTCGCCATATATAAGGACTGCCGGAGATCAGGTAATTATATCATTATTTGATGATGAAACCTGTCCTCTGTCAGACAAAGATTTGTTTAAAGATTATAAGAAAAAGAGAAAGACTGTTGACATTCATAACTCAAAGTTTTACCTTCCAAATTATGATATTGACCTGATACAAAAATGGATGTATTCAACTCACTCATATTTTGAAGAAGATTTTCTGAAAAATTTGGATGATTACCTTGATAATAACGCTGTTATAATTGATATCGGAGCTAATATCGGAAATCATACTCTTTTTTGGGCTAACGAAAAAAATGCAAAAAAGATTTATGCAATTGAACCTGTTCCTTATATCTTCAAAATCTTAAAAAAGAACATTAAAATTAATAATCTTGAAGACAGGGTTAAATTATATAACGTCGGACTTGCCGATAAAAAATGTCAGGGTGAGATAAAATCCTTTTGCAAACAAAACCTCGGGGGAACTACACTGAAGGTTTTACAGAGCAACACACAATTCACAATTCCGATGAGGACACTGGATTCATTAAATATAAAAGAAGAAAAAATAGATTTAATAAAAATTGATGTTGAAGGAATGGATTATGAAGTGCTGAAGGGAGCCGAATCTACCGTAAAAAAACACAAACCTCTTATTCTTACCGAAAGTTTTCCGAATTCTTTTGATAAAAGCAATGCTTTCTTAACAGAACTCGGATACAAACTGGAAAAAGATTTTGGTTCTTTTGAATACCTTTACATATACAACGGAGAACAATAAGGAATAGATATATGTTCAATTTTTTTGATAAATTAAAAAACACTGTTTCTAAGACAGCACAGGCTCTTGTCGGAAATGTTGTTGACACGGTAAGCGAAGAAGAAGAATTTTCGGAATTCGTGTTAGACGATATGGAAGACACTCTTATCAGTGCTGATTTAGGCGTTGACTATGCTTCCGAACTTGTAGACAAGCTCAGGGGACAAAACAAAATCAAACCGTCACAGGTAAAAGAGTTTTTGCAGAATGAATTTATTAACATTCTTGATACCACAGGAACATCAGAACTCAAATTTAAAGACGGCGAGCTGAATATTTATTTTATAACCGGCGTCAACGGTGCGGGAAAAACAACTTTAATCGGAAAACTTGCTTACAGATTTAAACAGGAAGGCAAGCGCGTTTTAATTGCAGCAGGTGACACTTTCAGAGCCGCTGCAGAAGAACAGGTTGATATCTGGTCAAAACGTTCGGGCGCAGATATTGTAAGGCGGGATAAGGCTGACCCCGCTTCGGTTGTATATGAAGCTATTCAAAAAGGGTTAAATGAAAAATATGATGTAATTCTTGTTGATACGGCAGGAAGACTTCAAAACAAATTTAATTTAATGGAAGAACTCTCCAAAATCAAAACCGTTATTGATAAAAATGCCCCTGATTATTTGAGAGAAAGTATTTTGGTTATAGACGCAAACACAGGTCAAAACGGACTTCAGCAGGCAAAAGTTTTTAAAGAATGTGTTAATCTGACCTCTGTTGCACTCACAAAACTTGACGGTTCTGCTAAAGGCGCTATCGTTCTTGCTATTGCAAAAGAACTCGGGCTTCCTGTTAAACTTGTCGGTGTCGGCGAAAAAATGGAAGACCTGAAAGATTTTAACTCAAAAGAATTTATCCAGGCTTTGTTTGAATAATAGCAAATTTTTTATTTATAAGTTTTGTTATCTGTATGAAAGTAGATTTATATACATATAATAAACCCCTCGTACAGTACCATCAACCCACTTTTACGGCAAGAACAATCAAAGTAGATTGGAATAGTGACTCCGGCAAAAAGCTTGAGAAAGTCCTCGTTTGGATGGGGGCTTCTGCTATGGCAAGTATTATGGCATATAAAAAAGACAAAGATGGTGTAAATTTAAGTGATGAAGAAAAAGCTGTTATGGATGAGTATCTCGATTTTGACGAAGATGCTGCACTCCTGCAAGCAAAAGCATTATTGAGTTCAAGTTATCTGGATACAAAAGATGAAAAGATTATGGATAAGCATTGGCAGTTATACAAAGATGCTTATAAAAATAAAACTTTATTAAGAGGCGGATACTCGGAATTAGATGATTATACTTTTACATACACATTTATGGATTCAAAAGTAATACATGCGTTAGATTTGCTAGGTAAAGGTGTTCTTGAACAAGCATTTAGTCTTGATATTCAGGGATTTGAAAACTTCTGCGAAAATATATCCGATATGAAGAAGAATATTTCAAACCAAAATATAGAACTTTTAAAAAAGAAAATTAACCCCGAAAGCAGCAATGAATACAAAAACTTGGAAGATGAAATAAGAAAATCAAAAAAAGAAATCGGTAAACTGCTCGGAGAAGAGAACTCTCAAAAAAGGAAAGAACTTCTAGCACAAATTAATTCAATGAAAGGCGATAAAACAAAAGTAAAAGAAATAAAAGATTTAAAACGACAAATCCAAGACTTGTATAAAAACTGCGAAAATGCTGAACAAATTTCCGTTTTAATGACAGGAATAAATGAAAAGCAAAGAGAAAAGAAAGAACTTATTAACCAAAAAGTTAAACTCTCTCCGCAGGAGATTATAAACAAAGTATGGACAATTGCATCTATATCAACAAGTCCGCATTATGATACAAACCACGTTTCGCTGCCGTATGATTTATATCAGGATAAACTGCAAGAGCTTATAGCATTAGGAGAAGCTACTGAAGATGATAAATACATAATATCTCCGGATAAAATGTATGAAATCATTGGTGATGACTACAAATCTTATATGGGAAAACATAAAAGAAAACTTAATAAAGATATTAAAGAATTAATAGATTTAATTCAGCCGTCATCTCCCGAAAACGACAAGGCTTGGAATAATAATATTAATAAAAAATTATATGAGTATGCAAATCTTAAATACAGCACAAAATATGCCGATAAAATTGACTTGGCAAATTGTAAATATCTGAATGAATTGATTGTATCAGATGATGATTTTTGGGCGTATATGACAGAGTTTTTGCAAGCAATTGCCGAGTATCTCTATGTTAACCCGAATAAGAGTATTGATGATGCATTAGATGCTTTGGATCACAACAAAGAAACAAAACAAATCTTTACTGAAAGAAAAATCGATTATGACAAGTGGTCGCATTATGATAAAGACTCGTTTATAGAAAGTCCTGTTGTAATTAAAGCAGAAGATGCAAAACGTAAAGCCGTAAAAAATATGTGTGATGATATTACGAGCAAGAATTTAAAAATCATTCCTGCAAAAGTTCGCAAAAGTTTGTATAAAGCATTGAGCGAAGTCGGAGTAACTGTTAATAAAAACGAAGTAAAAATAAACGGCAGAGATGTTAAGTTTGAAGATTTGGATTTGATAATGTCTGCAATAAAAACAGAACTGAGTAACAATGAATTTTGGTCAGTTGAAAGCAGCAATGAAGTCGTTGATAAAGCAAGAGATACAATATACTGCCACTTTATACTCCAAAGAAAACAGGAAATCGACTGTGCTAAAAAATTAAAAGATAGTGAAACAGTTAATGTAAAAGTTCAAAAAGTTAATATGGCAGATATAAAACATTCACTATGTTTGGGAAATCATTCTCATTGCTGCACAGGATTAGGAAGCCAATCAAATGAATATTCCGCACCTCTTTATATATTGAATAGATGCATAAGTGCGATAGAAGTTCTTGCAGACGGAGAGCCGGTTGGTAATACAATGATTTATTTGGCAGATATTCATCAAGATGACGAAAAGCATTTGGCATTAGTTCTCGATGACATTGAACTGCAAACAAAATTCCAAAATAACGAAAAAATAAAAGATATGATTATAGAGTATGCGAAAAAAGTTTGTTCAGAGATAGGGCAACCCAACATCCCGATTTATGCGGGTCCGGGTATGCATAAAGTTGAGATGTCAAACTATCCGCTAATGCTTTCTAATATGGAAATCCTCGGAAAATCTCCCGAAGATTACGGTGTTTATCTAGACTGCAACGGAGAGCAAAACGATATCGCAAAAGATATTATTGAAGTAACTGATTTATATAAAATCGCATAATTTTATAGTATAATTCAATCAAAGAATAAAGCAGCCGGATAATCGCGCCCTAAAGGGTGAGGAAAGTCCGTGCATCCAAGGACAGCCCGCCGGAGAAACTCCGGACGGCGTGAGCCGGTGGATCGGACCACAGAAAGGGGGTAAATAATTCGGATTATTTCTGATTTGTTTAACCCAAAAGACTACCGATGGATTTTATATTACAGGTGATGGTGCAAAGGTGAGGTAAGAGCTCACCGGCTGTGCTGAGAAGTACAGGCCAGGCAACCCCCGGGCGGATGCAAGATTGAATCAGGCGTTTGAGGTGTCCGCCGAGCCTGAAAAAATCGCTTGAGATTAGGAGTAATCCTGATACCAGACAGATGATTATCGGGGTTTTTAACCCCCAACCGCAAGGTTGAGAAACAGAACACGGCTTATGAACTGCTTTATTCTTTTTTTATTGCGAAATATACCTTAAATATGCATAAGCATTAAAATCCAGAGAACCGTACATTATTCTGATATACTGCTCGTCGTATGGTTCCGCTTTTACAAAATCAAGAAATTCGTCATTAAAATCATTTTTCGTTACAAAAGCCTTAACTTTTCCCTTAAAATAATGCGCCTGATAAAACGATAAATAAACGTCACCGTTTTTATCTTTCTCCCCGAATACGTTGTAATAACCTTTTTCTAATATATTACCGTCAATAACACAGTCTACGGGAATGCTCAAAAGCTGACCGTCAAACTCACCTTTCTTTTTCAGAGTATCCTGTGTAGTAATCTCGCCTGTCGGTTCAAGTCCCTTGTGTAGACTTGTTCCCCCGCCGCTTACCTTCTTAATTTTTTTCTTTTTTGCTTTTTCTTCTTTTTTCTTCTGTTTTTCGGTTAAAACATTAATCGCTTCTTCAAATTCGGTATCAGTAACTGGCTTTTGCCCGTCCCAGGCACGGTCTATGCCGGTATAATTATCAAAAAAATCATCCGCAAAAACAGCCGGACTCAGCATTAATGAAAAAAATATCAAATATGCGATTAACTTCCTCATAGTACAAATATAACGATTTTCTTCCAAAAGTAAAACCTTCAAAAATATGACATTTTAAATTATTTATATGAGTACATTTTCAATTTTTTAGATATAATGTATAATAGAATTATTGTTTACGTAAAATGAGAGCATTTAATGATTAGTTCCAATATAATCTTAATAATTGTTGCCTGCACAGTTGCTATTGCAGCTATATATGCTTTGTATTCAATTATTTTATTTCAGGGAATTTCTTCAAAGGGTGACGATTTACAGCTGACAACAAAAAATATATTGGATCAGGTTGATATTTTATACAGCAAACAGGAATATGCACTGGTAGAGTTACTGGCAACCAAGTATTTAGACAGAGTTCCCGACCATCTTCAGGTAAGAAAATACCTGGCTAAGGCATATTTGGCTGACAAAAAATATAATCAGGCAATAAAACATTGTAACATCATTCTCGGAAGACGCCCTAATGATATTGAAACCCACTTTGTTTTGGGTAAATGCTATGTTAAAAAACGTTTTCTGAATAAAGCAATCATCGAATACAACATTGTTTATGACAAAAATAAAAAAGACAAAGAGGTTATTCAGACTCTGGCAGAATTGTATACCCGTACTGACCAGTTATATATGGCAGTAGAAGCGTATAAAGAACTCGTAAGCCTTTTGGAAAAACCGGAAGAAATCGCAGCTTTTCAGTTAGTTATAGCAAGTCTTTGTGAAGAAATGCATGATTATCCTTCAGCGTTTGATGCATATAAAGCAAGACTTGAAATCTATCCGAAGGATGTTGATACAAATAAAAAACTTGCCGAGCTTTACATGAAAATAGGAAATCACCCTATGGCAATTGAAACATTATTGCTTATGCTGAGCTTTGTTACGGAATCAAAAATGCTTCTGTGGATATTTGAATCGCTGGTTGATTTGTATGAAAAAACAGAAGATTATGAAAAAGCTATTGCTTATGCAGAAAAACTTTTAGATACACCCGGCTCTGACAAATTCTCCGTCAGGGAACTTATTGCACAGTACAACTTAAAAATGGGAAGAATGAATGACGGTATAGTTATACTGGAAGACCTGGCGATGATGTCACAAAATGCTTTTGATATAACAGCAGAACTTGCCAGCGCATACATTGCATGTGATGAATATCAAAAAGCCTTAGATAAATATCTGATTTTACTTGATAAAGCAACACCAAAAGAAGCAAAACAGGTTAACGCTCTGATTGGTGACTTATACATAAAATGGGCACAACCCGCTTTAAATGCAAAAGACTACGTCAGAGTTAAGGAATTGCTCGATTTGGCAGCTCAGTACAGTCCAGTTAACCCTGAAGTTTATTACTATTATGCATACACAAACTTTGAACAGAGAAACTGGACAAATACGGTTGAGTTCATCGGAAAAGCACTTAACTATGACAAAGATAAAGTCTATACCGTTAAGTATTTGCTTATATTATCACAGGCGCAGCACGAACTGGGCAACTTCTTTGAAGAGAAAAAAGCTTTGTCAGACCTGCTTAATATTGATGAAAAGAATGCTGAAGGTTTGTACAGACTCGGATTAATGTATGTTGCTCACCACGATGTTAAAAATGCAGAGGAAGCTTTTGAAAAAGCTATAACGTATGAACCCGATTTAATTCAGGCAAAATATAATCTTGCTATTTTGTACGAAGGTAATAACCGTGACAGAGCAAAAGAACTGTATATGGAAATCCTTGAACAGGATCCGACATTTACCGAGGCAAAAAATGCTCTTGCCGATATGGCTGATTAATCAAATATCTTCGGGAATATAAATTACAACATTTTGTAGTGTATCTTTTGTTTGTTCATACCCTGAACGTATATGAACATAGTTTTGGTATTCCCTTACAACCGACAAAACGTCAGCCGTTGAAAGTCTGATAATTCTTCGTCCGCTATTTTCGTAATCAATAATTTTTGCCATATTCTGTTCTCCCTTACAGGAAAGCTATCGGCAAAATCGAAATAAACTTGAGAAGAATGGGGTTTATGCATTAGAAAAAGTTTCTCCGTTTATAATATAAATTTCAAATGTTTCCTGAGGATTTGAGCTTACGGCAGTAATCATAAAGCCTTCTGACTCAATTTGTTTGATACTTTTATATTTTTCACCCAGCTTGTATTCAGCCTCATATTTTGTCCATTCCGAATAAAACTCCCTGAGTGTATTTGAGTTAAATTTCATCCGTTTTGATATTGAAACAAAATCACGTTCTTTCATTTTTTCAATATCAACTCCGCACTCACAGCCGGAAAATGCAAGTGCAATATGTTCTCCGCTGTGGCTTATACTGAAAAACTTCTCACGTGTTTTCAAATAAGGCTTGCCGTTTATAAACTCAAGCTCTCTGTTTTCTGTATTGTATACACCTTTTAATATTTTATCTGTCATTAAATATGACAAGCAGTGTTCTGCCTGTTTCTTTTTATCTGCAAACTCTTTGTGCCTGAACTCCTCCAAAAGCTCAGGTTTAATATTATCAGAATCAGAAATCTTTATTATGAAAATATCCATAACTTTATTTTATAACAAAATTAAACATGTAAAAACCAATATTTACAATACATTCCCCCTCTTTACATTTACCCTTGTTTGTAATACGATTTTATTGGTTTTATAGCTCGATAGGTACGCCCTAGTCGGGTAGGGATAAAAGCCTTAAACCAATATAAGCCGATAAATAGCATTTTCACTTATATTGTCACCCGATGGAGTTGTAATACCCGTAGTAAAACACACAGTTAAAACAAAAGGAGACAAAAGATGTCAACAGCATCACTTATCGAATTACTCGAAGCAGGCGTTCACTTCGGACACCAAACACAACACTGGAACCCAAAAATGAAACCGTATATCTATGGAGCAAGAAATGGTATTTATATTCTTGACCTTAGAAAAACTACAGGTTTATTGGATGCTGCTTATGAAGCAGTCAGAGAATACGCTGCAAAGGGCAGAAACGTTCTTTTTGTTGGTACTAAGAAACAAGCTGCTGAAGTTGTTGCAGAAGAAGCTGCAAGATCAGGCGCTTACTATATCAACAGAAGATGGTTAGGCGGTATGTTAACTAACTTTGAAACAATCAGAGGCAGAGTTAACAAATTAAGAGAACTTGAAGATTTCATCAACTCAGGTCACGCTGAAAAATTACCTAAAAAAGAACAGGCTCAGCTTAACAGACAGTTAGCAAAATTAAGCAAAACATTAGGCGGTATTAAAGAAATGCGCGGTTTACCTGATATTATCTTTGTTGTAGACCAGGCTAAAGAAGATATCGCTATCGCAGAAGCTAACAAATTAGGTATTCCTGTTATCTGCTTGGCAGATACAAATGCTAATCCGGACGGCATCAACTACATCATTCCGGGTAATGATGACGCTATCCGTTCAATCAAGTTAATCACTTCAAAACTTGCTGATGCAGTTCTTGAAGGCAAACAACTGAGAGAAAACAAAGCAGCAGGAAACAAGGCTGAAGCAATTACAGCTGCTGATGCCGGCGTTGAAGAAACTGCTAATGTATAGTAGTTTATACTAACTTACATAATTAATGTGACTGGGGGAAAATAATTCCCCCTCCACTCATAAATAAGGAGAAAATAAATGAACATTACAGCTACAATGGTAAAAGAACTTCGTGATAAAACCGGCGCAGGCATGATGGATGCTAAAAAAGCTTTAGTTGAAGTTGACGGCGATATGGAAAAAGCTATGGAAGTTCTCCGCCAAAAAGGTATATTATCTGCTGATAAGAAAATGGGCAGAATCGCTGCAGAAGGCAGAATCGCATCATATATCGCTGACGGTGTTGGCGCTATGGTTGAAGTTAACTGCGAAACAGACTTCGTTGCTAAGAATGCTGAATTCATCGAATTAACAGAAAACTTGGCAAAGAAAATCGCTGAATCAAACCCTGCTGACGTTGATGCACTTCTTGCTTCAAATTGCGAAAGCTGCGGCAAAGCTATTGCTGATATTATCAAAGAAAAAATCGCTTCTATCGGTGAAAAAATTACCGTAAGAAGATTTGTAAGATACGAAGGCAACGCTTCTACTTATATTCACAACGGCAAAATCGGTGTTCTTTTATTAACTGACTCTAAAGACGAAGTTTTAACAAAAGACATCTGCTTACACATCGCATCTTCTGCTCCTGAATTCGTTTCAAGAGCTGATATACCTGCTTCAGTTATTGAAGAAGAAACAAGAATTGAAATGGGTAAAGAAGACCTTCAGAAGAAACCTGAACAAATCAGAGCTAAAATTGTTGAAGGACGTGTTAATAAGTTAATGGCTCAGAGATGCTTAATCGAACAACCGTTCGTTAAAAATCCTGACCAGACTATCGAACAACTTATTACAGGCAAATTAAACATCGTTAAATTCGACAGATTCGTTCTTGGCGAAGGTCTTGAAAAGAGAAACGATAACTTTGCTGATGAAGTTATGAGCCAATTAAAAGGCTAGGGTAAAGATATTTAACCTAAAAAGAACTCCTTTTAAAAGGAGTTCTTTTTTTTATATTGAAATCAACTTTTTTATTAATCTTTGTTCAAACTCTTGTGTCCAGCCCAGAAGTTTTTTGTCTTTTTTTGTAAACAGGTCATAATACATATTTAACTTTATAGGGAAATCCGTTTCGTTTGGTTTTATACGGGTTTGCGCTTTACCCTCAAGCAGCGGATTAAAGAAGTCATTAAGGATAAAAGCTACGTCTGTATCGTTAGCACCATGCTGACAGCCGATATAAATATTACCTTCCTGCATCTTTTTCAAAAACCTGACAAGCCTGTTCTTGTTTTCGGGCAGTATATTTTTTGTATCCCACCAATTCTCATAAATATTAAACACAAAATAATCCATGCCGGCATCTTTTACGGCTTCTTCATAAGTTTTTCCGTAACCGACCAAATCGATTATAGTTTTTATTCCTTTTTTACTGACAGCTTGCAGAAAATCGGTTTTTTCAACAAGCGTCTGCCCTCTGTATATGTTGTCAGCGCCTTCAATTTTTTGCATTTCGTGGTTTTTCTCAAGATAATCAATAATAAGTTTTATCTGATAATCGGTTAAACGGTGTTCTTTTTCATATATGCTTTGGTATGGCATTTTCCAACTATTATAATGAGAACGGATAAAATTTCTGTTTGCCTCAGACTGAGCGTCATCATATCCGATAATTCCGTCATCTTTATAATAACTTTTAAATGCTATTTTTGGAGTAAATGTAATCGGTGAAATATTCATACTCTCTATAAAAACCATAATAATAATTTTTGCTAGTATAATTTAATTATGTATAAAACTTTAACATTTGAACTGGCAAGAGAAGCTGTCAGATATTTGATAAAAACATACGGAATAAAAAAGATGCATATCCCGTATTATCTCTGTGATGTGGTAAGACATACCCTTGCGGAAGAAGGGTGCAAACCTGTTTTCTATCATATTGATGACAACTTTTTCCCTGATGCGGATTTTAATAAAAACGACTACATTTTATATCCAAACTATTGGGGTGTTTGCGGAAAAAATGTCAAAAAACTTGTTGATATTTACCCCAAACTAATTATTGATAATGCTCACGCATATTATGATGAGCCGACAGGCTTTGCTTGTTTTAATGCGGGACACAAATTCGGATATAAGAACTCTTATTTGTGGATAAAAGACAACCGTTCAGAAACCTGCACAACAGATATTGATAATAAAGCAACGGAAAGACAAAAAATATTTACCAAACTGCACAGAAAATACTCCGAAACTAATTTGTTGAATATAGACACTGATTCAATACCATTTATTTACCCATATTTGGCAAAAACAACTGAAGAAGCCGATAAACTTGTTAAACAATTAAAAAATAAAGGCAAAATCATATACCGATACTGGAATTCCCTTCCCGAAAGTTTCTTAGAATATAAATTTTATTCCAGACTTGTTCCGATACCAATTTTGCCTGATTATATTGATTAGTAGTTATATACACCTAGCCTGCATAACAAGATGATGCAAGATTTGTTCTCATCTTGTTTAATGCTCTCATTTCTGTTTGTCTGATACATTCTTTTGTTACACCAAACATTTTGCCTATGTCTTCAAGAGTTGTTTTTGCAAAATTTTCAAGACCGAATCTCATTTTGATAACAGTTTGTTCACGGTCTTTAAGTGCTGAAATTACCTCTTTTATATCTTTTTTAAGTTCTTCAAATTCAATATTTTCTTCAACGGTTGCTTTTGTATCTGCAACAACGTCCGCAACAGACATTTCGCTTCCGTCTTTTCCGTCATAACTTCCCTCGATAGATACGGTTGAAGTATATGCTGATAAGTATGAATTAATCTTTTCAGGTTCAATATTCATTTTTTCTGCAACATCTTTAACAGTAACAGAAGTGTTGTAAGTCTTTTCCATTTCAGCCTTAACTTTGGAAAATTTTGATAAAGTTTCCTGAACGTATACAGGGATTTTCATACAGTGACCCTGTTCAGAAATAGCTTTGAACATTGCCTGTTTAATCCACCAGGTTGCATAGGTTGAAAATCTGTACCCGAGGTTTGGATTAAATTTTTCTACAGCAACCATCAGACCTAAATTACCTTCCTGTATCAAATCAATTAAAGGTAATTTTGAAACATGAATAGCTTTTCTTGCCACTGTTAAAACCAGCTTCAAATTAGACTGAACCATAATTTTCTTAGCCTTGCTGTCACCCTGCTGAGCCTTCTGCGCAATAACCTTTTCTTCTTCAGCGCTTAAATTCGGATAGCTGTTTGCTTTTCTGAAATAAGCATTGTACTCGCTGTCTGTACTTGGTGAAGAAACATAGTCTTCTCTGAACGGGTTTGATGTTCCAAAATCTTTCACATTAATAATTTGTTCTTTCATACTTTTAAACTCCTATGGGTAAATGTAAGTTTTACTTTTAAGGATTTATCAGGGGGGGCGATACACAAAACATAAACACAATCCTTATATACTTATGATATATTATGTATATGTTTATTTCAATAGATTTGTTAAGATTTATTACAAAAATACCCCGTTTTTTGAGAAATTTTTACAAAACTTAATATTTAATGCAGAGTGAGATTTGGCGGTTTTTCTTGCCGTTACTTGTTTTCAGCGTTTTCGTTGCTCGCTTCTTCTTGTTCGGGTTCTTCTGCTATAGATGCAGGTTTTATTTTATTAATGTACAGAATAGATTCTGCTACTCTTGTATCTGTCGCAGATATTAAATCCGAAAACATTTCATCAAGATGTTTTGTGTTTTTGAATGCCGTATAAAAGAACAGAAAGTTTGATATATTATTACTGATTTCATTTTTTAAATCAACAATTTGGGAATAAATAAAAGGATCAACAATTTCTTTATTCTCGCAAAGAAGCGTGAATATATCGCCAAACCACCATTGGGTTTCTTCTACATTTTTCGATTTAAGGCCTTTTTTGGCATTTTTCAGAAATTTAGAGATTTTTGAATATACGCTGATTAGTTTTTCTTTTTTAGACGGCAGAAATTCCGTAAAGTATTTCATTGTCTGTTCATAACCCAGATTAATAAGCTTTCTGCGGGAATCTTTGTCAAGATTAAAATCTGCAAAGAAAACATCACCTGTATTAATGGTTATACAGTCATATCTGTCATTCTGACCATAAACCTCTGTTACAAACTTTGTTGCTGCATCGGTTACACAGCTGTATATCGTATTAATAAAAGAAATCGGATTTTTCTCATCTTTATTGTAGTCGCCTTCAAGACGGTATTCTAAAATTCTGTCCTCTGATGAATTTAATTGTTCAGACAATTTCCACATCGGAGATGCCTTCTGTAAATCCCCGTCAACAAGCTCTTTGTCTTCGTAAACGAAGGGTGCCATAAGTCCCGGCATACTTGATGAAATTTTTACTGCCTGAGCAACCTCAAAATCAGGAGTTTCTTTCTTGGAAAATTCCTGCGGTGCAAAATGTTTTAAATCCGTCGTTATTACGATTAACTTTTTATTTATATCTCTGAATAAAATGCGTTTCCCGAGAGCGCCTTCAACCTTGTTTTTTAGAAGCTCGTTAAGCCAATCCATAAAAATTTCACCTTTGGATAAAGCAAACGGCTTACCTATACCAAAGTGAATATCTTTGAAAAGATCAAAGTTTACTTTCATAAAAAAGTTTTCAATTTCGTATGATTTATATCCGACAGCAACAAGTGCAGCAATAATTGAACCAACAGAAGAACCGCCTATGATATCGTACTCAATACCGATTTCTTCCATTGCCCGGATAGCACCTACATAAGCAAGCCCTCTTATAGCACCACCGCCGAACAAACATGTATACTTTAACGGATTTGTCATCTTTAATACCTTATTATATTCAGATTTTACCATAAAAAATCAGATTACATATACTCAAAACAGACAAATTTATGGTAAAATAGTCATGTTGATAAGGAGAAGATTATGGGATTAACTTTAGTCGAAAAAATAATATCCGAGCATGCAGGCAAAACTGTTCACGCGGGAGAACTTGTTATATCAAAAGTTGATGTTACAGCGGTACAGGATGGTACAGGACCTCTTACGGTTCAGGAATTTAAGAAACTCGGCAAAGATAAATTAAACAATCCCGAAAGAACGATTTTATTCATTGACCACGCTTCGCCAAGTCCCAGAAAAGAACTTTCAAACACTCACATGGTACTGAGAGATTTCCACAAAGAATACGGAGCTGTTCTTTCCGATACAGGGGCAGGCGTATGCCACCAAAGACTTGTGGAAACATTTGTCAACCCCGGAGAAATTCTAATCGGAGCTGATTCACACACCTGCACATCGGGCGCACTCGGTGCTTTTGCAACAGGTATGGGTTCAACGGATATTGCGGTTGGTATGGCGCTGGGTAAAACCTGGTTAAAAGTTCCGGCAACATTTAAAATCGTTGTAAACGGAAATTTCAGAGAAGGCATCTGCTCAAAAGATTTAATGCTTCATCTTATCGGTATGATTGGCGCTGACGGTGCAACATACAAGGCTCTTGAATTTACGGGTGACACAATTGATAATATGACAATGTCCGAACGCTTTACGCTTGCTAATATGGCAGTTGAAGCAGGTGCAAAATGCGGTTTATTCATCGCTGATGACAAAACAAAAAAATTCCTTAAAGAAAGAGGCAGAGGAGATAAGTTCAGACAAATTCTTCCCGATGCTGATGCCGAATATGAAAGAATTATTGAGATTAATGCGGAAGATGTTCCTCATACCGTTTCCTGTCCTCATACAGTTGACAACACAAAAAGAGTTGAAGAACTTAAAGATATAAAGGTTAATCAGGTTTATGTCGGAACATGCACAAACGGAAGAATTGAAGATTTAAGGGTTGTTGCCGGAATTTTAAAAGGCAAAAAAGTTCACGAAGATGTAAGAATGCTGATTTGTCCCGCATCAAGAGACGTATATAAACAGGCTTTAAAAGAAGGTTTGATAGACATATTTGTTGACTCAAACGCATCTGTTTTACCTCCGGGCTGCGGACCTTGCGTCGGTGTCCATGCCGGTATATTAGGCGACGGGGAAGTTTGTCTTGCAACTCAGAACAGAAACTTTCAGGGCAGAATGGGCAACACAAAAGGGTTTATATATCTGGCATCACCTTATGTTGCCGCATACACTGCGCTCAGAGGATACATCTCGGCAGAATAGAGGTAAATATTTTCAGATAAACGGTTACAAAATTAATGCAATAACTTAAGGAGAAAAAATGAACTTAATCATATTAAAACAGCTGGCAATATTAAGCGTATTCGCAGGAATTGCACTCGGTTTAATTACCATTATTCCGTACATAAGCTTTATAAGCTTTATGATTCTTCTGCTGTTTTTATCGGCATTTATTATTGTTTACCTTAAACAAAACGACCTGATAGGAATAATAAATATAAGAGAAGGGTGTATATATGGTGCAGTAATCGGTTTCGTATCATTTATCGCATTTTCTGTTGTATACACACCTGTAAGCATGCTCCTTGGCTGGCTTATTCCTTCATACACTCAGGGATTTTTAAGATTTTTCCTTAACAGCTTCGGCTCGCTTATCGTAATGTTTTTACTTATGATTTTAATGGCAGGCATAAGTGCTTTATTTAACGGTTTTACGGGACTTGTTACCGCCTGGGTATACGAACTTATAACAGGCGAAAAAAAAGAAAATAATCAAAACAACAGCATAGACTTCGAAATTAAATAGGACAAAAAATGGGATTAAGACTGAAATATATTAACGCAATAGCATTACCGCTTGCGATTGGCTGTTTTTGTTACGGCTCATATAATACGGCTAAAGATGCCAAAAACTGCAAAAGCGTCAACGAGATAAAAACAGAAATTGCACAAAAATCTCCAAAACTGTATGATTCGCTTATGAATGATAAAGTAGAAAGGCTTTCATATCAGGATTGGCAATACGAATTTAACAAAATGAACGATTCAATAAAAGCTGACAGCATAGCTCAAAAAGCTTATTTTGAAGGCGCACAAATGGTAAGAGACAGTATTAAAAACAGCAGAAAGAGAAAGAGAAATGGAATTTAAATCAAAAATCAAAACAATAGAATGGGTTGATAACTATTCAAAGATGGTTGACCAGACGGTTATACCGTACGAATACAAGTTTATTAATGTAACGACAGGGGACAACATGTTCCACGCAATAAGAGATATGATAGTAAGAGGAGCACCGGCTATCGGAATAGCAGGCGCACACGGTATCGTTCTTTATGCGCAGGAAGGTGCAAAAAAGTTTACTAATGTTGAAGATTTTAAAATCTGGCTTATTGATAAAGCCGAATACATGAAGACTTCCCGTCCGACGGCTGTAAACTTAATGTGGGCGTGTCAGAAACAGATTGAAATTATCAGAAACTCAAAATCAGATATTAACGGTATCGTCGAAGAACTTAAACAAAACGGTATCAAACTTGAAAATGAAGATATTGAAATAAACAAAAAAATAGGCGATTACGGTGCAGAAGTAGTTCCGAAAGGAGCAACAATTCTCACACACTGTAACGCGGGCGCTTTGGCAACAGTAGGATACGGAACAGCGCTTGGCGTAGTTCGTTCCGCTTATGCAAAAGATAACACTATTCAGGTTTTTGCAGACGAAACAAGACCACGCCAGCAGGGTGCAAGAATAACAACTTTTGAACTTGCAATGGACGGTATTCCCGTAACTCTGATTACGGACGGAATGTGTTCATATTTTATGAGCAAAGGTATGATAGATATGGTAGTAGTAGGTGCCGACAGAATTGCCGCAAACGGTGATACGGCAAACAAAATCGGAACATATACAGTTGCTATTGCAGCTAAATACCACAATATACCGTTTTATATAGCTGCTCCGCTTTCAACTATTGATACTTCTATTAAAACAGGTAAAGAAATTCCGATAGAAGAACGCTCTCATGAAGAAGTTACGCATATTAACGGAAAGCGTATCTGCGCAGAAGGTGTTAACATAATTAACCCCGGTTTTGATGTAACTCCTCACGAATTAATAGCAGGTATTATCACAGAAAAAGGCATATTAAGACCTGATTATAACAAATCTATTTCAGAGGCTTTTGAAAAATAGGAGGAAACTATGAAAAAATTATTAGTATCATTAATGGCTTTGGGTATTTTATCAATGTCAGCTCCTGCTTTTGCCGGAACTCACGGGGTTAACGGGAAAATAAGCGGACGTTCTGTCGGAGCAAGCTTGTTATCGCTTATTATTTGGCCGGGTATAGGTCAGGCAGTAAACGATCAAAATTATGAAAAAGACGTAACTCATGCTGTATTGGGTCTGACAGGTGTTTTCAGAATTTGGTCTTTCTACGATGCTTTAGTTGACAGAAACGGCGGAGTTTGGCACAACAGAATTTAAGTTAAAAACTTAGTTAAAAAAAGAGCGGTTATAACCGCTCTTTTTTAGTATAAACAATACTTAACAGCTTCCATCATTGATTCGGGATTTGCAATATTTTTACCTGCAATATCAAATGCTGTTCCGTGGCTTGGCGATGTTCTTATAATATCAAGTCCTATCGTCATATTAACCGTTTTTTCTGAAGCCACAGACTTAATCGGAATTAATCCCTGGTCGTGATAGCAAGCTATATAACAGTCATAGGGGAGCTTTTCACCCTTCAGATAATTCTGTACACCGTTAATAAACAGAGTATCAGCCGGAAGCGGATTTGTAATATTTATTCCTCTGTTTCTTACCGCTTCAATTGCAGGAAGCATAACTTTTTCTTCTTCTTCCCCGATAAGTCCGTTCTCTCCTGCGTGAGGATTCAGCGCACACAAAGCGAAAGACGGTCTTGAAATAAAAAGTTTATTCTGAAAATAACTGCGCAGGCGTTCCGTTTTTTCAATGATAAGTCCTTTGGTAAGAGCCTTGCTGACATCTTTTAACGGTATATGACGGGTCAAAAGCAAAACTCTGAAGTCTTTGGACACAAAAAGCATTTCCGCTTTCTGTCCGTCACGCGCCAAAAACTTTTCCAAAACTTCGGTCTGACCGCTGAATTTATGTCCGCCCAGATTCATTGCCTCTTTTGAAGTTGGTGCGGTTACGATAAATTTCGGCTTTATTTCACACGCTTTTTCAAGCAGTCTGAATGAAAAATCTCCGGCATCTGCAGAAACTTCACCCGGTCTTATTTTACCGTTATAATCAACTTCAATGATTTCATAATTGTTCTGAATATAACCGTACGTATTCAGAACTTTAGAGTTTGAAACTATTACAATATCTTTTGGCGGAATATTAAGCATATTTAGTGCTTTTATAGTAATTTCAGCACCTATTCCGTTCGGGTCGCCCGTTGTTATTGCAATTTTATTTGAATATTTATTCATGCTTACCCCTCATGGTATCCAAAGTAATCAAGTATATCTATAAGAGTTTTGCTCTTACCCAGATTTCCTGATTTTGTAACTATCCACTGATTATTTGAATCAGAGCAGATAGAAATTGCAGGCGCAACTTCATCTACAAGTCTAAGCATTTTTGAACCGATTTTTGAACAGCACTTGTATGATGTTTCACCGCCCAACGTTATAAGCATTACATCAATTTCTGCAAGAACCTGTTTTGTCAGGTCAGCAAGATAGTCCGTAATCATCGAGGCAAATTTTTCCTTTGTAAGCTCTGCAGTGAGCGAATCATCAGAGAAGCCGTCAAAGTTTGTAATCAGATGCGAAGTATGTACACAAACCGTAACACCGGCTTTAAGATTTGTGATAATTCTTGATACAAGCTCGTCATCTATCCCGCACAAAATATCCCTGAACTCAAGAGGAATAAAGTTTACGTTATCATAATCATCAGACTGCTCAAGTTTTTGAATCTGCTCCGCAGTTATTTGGGTTGCAGTACCTGAAATTATTAACTTAGGCAACTTCGGAAGCTTCAAAGGTTCTCTTTCCGATTCAATATCAGCAAGCCATAATTTCCCGAATACCTGCGCTCCTGCTGCAGTACCCGTCGGTAAAAGCTTTTTATCACTCTTATTAATCGCAAGAGCAATTTGTTCAATATCCGTAATTGAAGTGGAATCCGCTATAATTAACTTTTTACCCTCTTTAATAAGCTCGTTTATCTTTATAAGAATAGGTCCTGCTCCGTTCATAACGGTTTTCAAATCAAGAGTACCGACTAAGTTTTGTTGTTCTTCTTTAAGTTGTGATTTAAGAAGTGCTGGAATATACGATTCTGAAATCGGAGAATGAGGGTCCATTGCAATTTCCGTACGCCCTATCGGAACGCCTTTTAACAAATGATATCCGCCAACCGTAATTCTTCCTTCCTGTGGGAAAGCCGGGATTATAATTGCTGCATCATATCCTAAAATATCAAGCACAGCAAGTGTTTCAAGAGCAATATGCCCTCTTATGGTGGAATCAATTTTTTTGTAATAGTACTCAAAAGAAAAGTTGTTTACAAATGTTTCCACAGCTTTTTCCACGCGGCTCAAAGCTTCTATTTCATCACAATTCCTTGATTCGCTTGAAATTGCCCAAACTTCGGTTAAATCTTTTCTGTCGGGAACATAAGACATATCCAGCAAAATTTTTGTTTTTGCACCCTGATTATGAAACTGCAGAGCCGTATCATTTGCACCCGTCAGATCGTCTGCAATTATTCCGACTAAATCCGTAAAAATCATATACTATATCTGTTCCTCTGTATCTCTCTTTGAGCCCAAAAGTCTGATTTGATTTGCTACAACCAAAAATCTTTCTCTTTCTTCCCCTGTTTGATCGGTCCATTTACTTATAGAAATTCTTCCGTCTACAACAACCTGTCTGCCTTTTTTTACGTACTCGCCTGCAAACTCTGCCTGTTTATCCCAAACTTCTATGTTAAACCAATCGGGAACTTCTGTTTTTGTTTTTGAGTCAAAACGGTTTACAGCCAAAGAAAACGTTGTTTTTACTTTGCCTGATTCAAAATATTTTATTTCCGCATCCTGTCCTGCTCTGCCGATGATAGTTGCTGTATTCATATCTTCTCCTTTTCCTAATCTATGCTGATATTATAACATAGAAATTTTACCGTGTCTTTTGTATAATGCATGAGGATATGGAAGAAAAAGTTTTCGTAATTTTTAATACTGAGGGTATTGGCGATGTTCTCGTTACAAATACGCTTGTACAAAATATCAAACTCTATTTTCCTTCATCAAGAATTATGTTTGTTTGCAATAAAGAAACGGAAGATTTTGCAAAATATCAGGCGGGCGTAAGCGGTGTAATTATTGCAGACAAAGAAAAAATAAACACACCCAAAGGAATTTTTGATTTTATTAAAAACTTTCCGAACAAAAAACCGTTTGCTTCATTTGTAACACATTCAAATGAAAAACAATTGCTCATCTCAAGACTAATCGGTTCTAAACACGTTATTTCCCATCATAAATTCTTTCTCTGGAACACTGATGAAAAATATGATATGCGCAGCTACAACCATATAAAAGATATTTTGGGAAGTTTGATTGAACCGCTTACAAACGAACATAAAAATCTGCCTGTAAAATACATTCCGCCGGAAATAAACAACGCACTTACCGAAGGAATTAAAAAACTGGAAAAACCTGTTGTTCTTTCGGTTACAAGCAGACACGCACAAAATAATATGACAGTTGATGACTGCAAAGAGCTTATCGTTCTGCTGAAAATGAACGGCTATACTCCTGTTTTTACGGGGAAAGGTAACATCCCGAAACAATTTGTTATTCAGTTAAAACAGGCAGGCTGTATTGATTTTATTGATATTGTGGATTGTACTTCCGCAGTTGAACTTGCAAATATAATTAAGAACAGCCAAGGCTGTATTTGCATTGACAACGGAATTTTGCACCTTGCAAACGCACTTGATATACCCGTAACCGAAGTATTTTATTCGGGACTTGCTTCTTCACGCGGTTCTGATACAAATCTTTATCCCGCAAGAATACTTAATCAGAGTGACGAAGAAAAAATTACTCCTCAGGATATTATAAGAGAGTTTAACGAACTCATGTGCGTTAATGCAGAGCAATTTCAGGCATAAAAACAGCACCGTGCGCAAGGGTGTACAAACCCTTGCGCACAGGAGGTTATTTTAATTATTGTTTAGCTGTCTATAACTGGAAGCTGAATGACCTGTCAATTGCTTTATCGACAGCACCTCTGGTTGATTCAAGTTCTTTTTCAACCATTTGCAGACGGCTCTGATATTCCTGCATTTGTAAATCCAGTTTCTTTTCCAAAACAGTCAGCTTGTCCCTTCGGGCTTCCATCTGTTTTACGGCAGGATTTTCAGGATCCAAATCATTACCGAGAGCCATAATCTCATCGGAAGATGCAACCAATTCCATCTTTGCAGATGCAATCCACTGAATCTTTGACTCCAACGAAATCTGGTACGCTGTCAGGTACATCATTCTGAAACTTGAGGCAATTAATCCCATGACAAAATTCCTTTATCTTAGTTCGTTCAAGTTTTTTGCCTTCAGGAATGTGTGTTCATTGCTTTCTGCTATCAAGCTTTCCATTTTGTGCAACTGGTGCTGATGATAACTAACCCTGTACTTTGCCATTTTCAGCTTTTGGCGAATGGTCATCATTTCCTTCAGGCTTGTGATAAGACTAACGGCAAGTTCTTTCAACGGATTTTTGCGTTTGAAAAACGAACGCGCAAAATTCAGAAAGTTCACTAACCTTTTTAGACTTTCTTGTAGTTCTTCACGCATAAGCATGTACTCCTATGCATTCCAAGCCTACATGTATTATAAAACATGTCGGAACTGATAATTGCTTATTTTCAACTGGTTTTGTTACAATTGTTAACAATTTATTCACCTGCTTACAGCATTATTTATTTACCTTAAATACAAATTTGTTTTGCACCGGTGTAACTTCTATTTTATTTATCGGCAAATTTTTCAAAAACTTTAGCTCATGACGATTGTAATACAGTTGTTCTTTACAAAAATTTACAAGAGATACCACGGTTCTTACCACGGCATTGTCAAAAACTATATCAAGCATTGTCCGTATAAAAGTTCTCTTTTGCATATTTCTTTATCTGAGCATAGAGATAAACTCATTTACTCAATTTCCTAGCTTCCTAAATCCTGAATGTCTTTGCTCTTAGACTCAATATCATCTTTAAGCATTTTTCTTACAACATCACTTTGTGTATCCAGCATCTTACAAACTGTTTCAATATTTGCAACTTTTTGTGAAAGTATAGTATCGGCATTTGCCACAATATTACTTGAAACGCTCTGATAAGCAGAGAGAGCCGCAGATGTTGTACCCTGCATTAAGTTACCCATAACAACCGCAGGTAATCCAAACTCGCCCAAATACGGAGCAGCAGCGGTCATAATACCGCCCCAGCCTGACACTATACCGGCAAGAGGCATAACCCAGTTACTTGCTCCTATACCGTAGCCGTTTGCAGTACCTATACCGTAAGCAGCTGTGCTTGCTATATCAGCAATACTTCCGATACCTGAAGCAAAACCCGTAGTTTGTCCGTTAGAAGAACCAAAACCGGTCAGCAAATCTCCGATAGAAGATGCGCCTCCCGTTGTATAACCTTTTCTGTATCCCAGATTAGCAGCATAACCGCTCGGGAACCCTGAATAATTGCCTAATGTATTTACACCAAACGAAGAATAGCTTCCTTTTGTACTTCCTGTTCCGCCTGTATATTGATTCCAGTATGAAGTTCCCGGAATATTCATTGCTGTTGTTCCGCCCATTGCAGTCATAAATGCAGACGGAGCAAACAAACTTGCAAGCTGGTATAAAAAACCGCCTGCTGCTTCAAAGCCGGAGCCTGAACTTCCCGAACCTGCAACCGCTAAATCTCTTAATCTGTCATAAGTTTCATACAGCATTACTTTAGCATCGGAAGAAGCCGAGCCGAATCTGTTTGCTATTACAAGGTATCCATCGTTTTTGTATGACATTGTTTTCTTAATAAGCCGCTAAGTCACTAATGCAATAAGTTACTGAGAATTTTTTAACTTTTGTTTTAGATGTCTGCGATCTTATTCCTTTCTTTTTTAGAGTATTTTGTATATTTTTGTGTTTAATTATGCGGCAAGAGCATTAAGCCGATTAACCGCTAAATGTCTTGAATGATTTCTCAATGTTATCTTTAACAACCTTAGATACCGCTTCAATTTCTGTATTAAGCGCACTTTGTTCGGTATCAAGCTGTTTAAGTCTGAGTTCAAGGTTTTGGTCTTGTTTTTGTATAATAGATGTTTTCGCGTTTATATCAGAAACCTGTTTATCATACAACGCTCTTTGATAATTGTATTCGCTCATTGCATCATCATAAGCCAACTCATCTGTCTCAGAAACCGATTTCAAATCATATACAAGAGAATCATCTTCTAATCTCATTGATATAAATCTGCCTGACTTATCCTTTTCAATAAGAGCTCTCGTTGTTTTTGTAACAGGTTTTTCCATATCCTGCGCAGCATAATACGGAAGTTTTGCCTGATCATCAATGTGATTTATACCGGTTCCGTTAACAATAGAATTATACAAATCATAATATGTTGTATAATATGTCGTACCAACCATTTCAAAAGTATAAATACCACCCTTGTCTTTGTATGTTTCTGCTGTATATTCACCTTGAAGTGTATCAAAACACTTTGTAAGCTTGGTTTCAATTTCCTCATCTTTCATATTTGCAATAATCTGAGTAATTGCCGTTAATTGATTATCGTCTAATGAAGCTAAAGGTGTTAATTTTATGTTACCTATTTTTGTCGGAATGTCATATTTTGCGTATATATCAGCAACCGCGTCATACTCCGATTTTGCCTGTATAAATTTGTTGTATGCTTCCTGTACGGCAACGTCCATCTCTTTCATACTTACATAAGAAGCGCCCGGTGGTGATGAAAGCACATGATATATCGGCAAGTTCGTTTTTCTGTATTCACCAATCATTGCCTCCAAATCTGTCGCGAATGCAACAGAATCGGTAGCTTCGTTATAATATATCGTTGAAAAATCAAAGGTATCAGGATCTCCTTCTATTGCTCCATAGTTCATAAGTTTTGACAGATACTCTTTGAGTGTATTTTGATAAGCACCGCAATCATTGAAATTTTTGTATACATAAGGATTAGCAACACCTTCACAAGTAATAGTGTACTCATTATTATTATGAACACAGGTTGCTTTGGTTATGGTAGAAATATCCTGATATGTTGATATTTTTCCTGCCTTCTGTTTATTCACCTGATATGCATCAGAAGCCTTATTCATATCCGATTCTTTTTGCTGTCGGTCTATTAATGCCAGTTGAATTGTCCTTACCTGTTCATCAGGATTAACTGATGGGGTTGGTGCCATTCCTGAGAACTGAACCTGCGGGTCAAGCTTATATTTCTGATAACCTGTGTATTCTAATGTATCATAATGATATGTAACAGCATAGTTATAACCGTCACTATCTGCTTCAGCCAGTCTGTTCCATTTATCCATGGTGTACTGATTTAACCCATCTGTAAACACATACGTCTGAATCGTATAATCCGATTTACTCGGGGTTGTCGGAACCTGCAGTCCCATCATCTGATTGAATAAATCTGCAGACTGATTTGACAGTGCAAGCCTTGATTGGTTAATCTGCTGTCCTTCGTATTCACAATTTGATTTACGTGCAAGAAGTGCTAAATATCTTGCCTGAGAAGCTGCCATACCCATTGCGGTACTCTCCTATATTTTGTTTTCTCTCTCTTTAAAGAGAGGGCCGGAGTGAAGTTTTTCACCCGATGCTGTTATTTTTCCATCATTGTTTTAATGGGATATTACCAAAAGTCAATTGTACTAATAACATTATATTATATCTTTACATTTATTAACATTTTGTTTTTGCAAAAATCCTTCATTCGGTGTATGCGGGATATAAAAAATCATCTGTTTTAATGACAAAATAACTTTTACCCCCAACCGGACTGCCTTTTTTGGTAATGTTTTAACTTCTTAAAAAATACATAATCTAGATGTTAAAGAAAAGTACACAGGGTTAGATACCCTTAACATAAATCCTTATGTTTACTTAAGTAAAAGGAGGTCAGAATGACAATTAGAAAACTTACTGTGGCAGCTGCTATTGCCGTAGGTATCGCAACATGCTCATTTAATACAGCACAAGCAGCATGTCCGTGTGAACAGCAGCCTGCTGTCACACAAACACCTTGTGAGTGTAAAGATTTACCTGTAGTAACGGGTAACGCCTGCCCTTGCGACAACATTCCCGAGCCGACTTGTGGCTGTGATGAAGCTCCTGTCTGCGAACCGGATCCTGCGCCATCTTGCGCTTTATGTCCAAGCACAGGAAAAGTTCAGCGTGAAGACATGCGTCAGGTATATTCTTATCCAAACGCTATTTACGGTACAAACAATTTTGTCGGAACATCTAAAGATTCTATCTATTCTGCACAGGGCTACGGCTTAAATGTTGCGCCAATAACACGCAACAACGGACTTAATGCAATGACAATGGGTTCAACCGTTGCAACAGATGGTTCAATTACAGGTGCAGCATCTAACATTCCGTGCCTGAATGACATACCAAATCATACAGGCGCTCCGATTGTAAGAGATGAGTCTAAAATGGATGGTGCGGGTTGTCCTGTTCAAATGCATACCGCAAACTCAATTCAGGCAATTAAAAAGACTTTGTCCCCTTTTGATTTGTCACCGTTCGCAAACCTTCAGGGTATGACAGGTGCGGCAGCAGGAATGTCACAAATGTTCCCTGACGTTCCGTCAAGCCACTGGGCTGCCTGCGAAATCGATAAACTTGCAATGAATGACGTTGTTGTAGGCTATCCCGACAGACTTTACAAACCGTACAGAAATATTACCAGAGCAGAGTTTGCAACAATG
Source organism: uncultured bacterium (assembly GCA_902763805.1). Taxonomy (GTDB): domain Bacteria; phylum Cyanobacteriota; class Vampirovibrionia; order Gastranaerophilales; family Gastranaerophilaceae; genus CAG-196. The sequence goes on from CACWTN010000001.1 coordinate 134,162, forward strand.
CTTGTAAAAGGTTTTGACAAGGAAACTTACTCTTGTGCACCTGAAAAATTATTCTCAGATGTCCCAACAAACCACTGGGCAAGCAACGCCATTACGGTTGCTGTTCATAACGATTTACTCAAAGGTTATCCTGATGGTAAATTCCTGCCAAACAACAATGTAACCCGCGTTGAAGCATTGTGCGCTTTATCAAAAGGCATTCAGTGCGACAATATCGATAAGTGCAAAGCTCAGGAAATCTTATCAAAATACTGCGACGGAAAACAAGTTCCTGAATGGGCTCAAATTCCTATAGCAAAAGCTTTGGATAAAGGTGCGTTAAATAACTCTCCAAATCCTGACAAAATCAATCCGTTTGCAGAAGCAACAAGGGCAGACATAGCAGCAATGCTTCAAAACATCCGTGTTGCAGCAGGTATCGACAAAAATCCTGTAACCGCAAACAACGATTGCCCGACTTGTCCTGTTGACAAGAAAGCCTTCATAGAAGAAGAACAACTTGTTCAAATCCCTACACTCAAGCTCAAATTCAAAGACCAGATTAACGCTAAATCTGCTCACGTTGGTCAGAGATTTGCCGCAAAAACAATGGAAGACGTAACCATTAACGGTCAGTTATATCCTATCGGTTCAAATGTTTACGGTAAAGTTGTTGAAGTCGTAAGACCGTCAGGCTGTCAGAAGGGTGCTCTTAAACTTGCATTCCAGGAAATCGAGAATTGCGGTCACAGAGCAACTCTGCCAAAACAAATTCTCAATGCTGACATCAGCAAATCAAACACACCTAACATAATATCGAGAATTGTAACCGCTCCGCTTACATGGTCAGGTCAAATGCTTGGTATCGTAGGCCGTACGACAGGCGGTATGATTTCAAGCCTCGGTAACGGACTTGAAAATATCACAGCAAGCACGGGTACCGCATTAGGTGAAACATTCCAGGGTCAATTCGGCGGCGCAGCAAGAAGTGTTGGCGATATGCTGTATGAAACAGTTAAAGCTCCGGTTGACTTTACAAGAACAGCCGTTTCGGGAACTATAGGTCTTGTACAGGCAACAGGCGACGAACTCGGTTATCTTGTTGATGCCAAAGGTCAAAAAATCTCATCTATTAATCCGAGAGAACACGTTACAATTGCCTTCGGCTGCAGCGGAAGATAATAATCTTTCAAATAAAAAAAAGAGCGGTAAAACCGCTCTTTTTTTTATAAATATTATCTGCTATTCAGCATTACCGAGAATATCCATTTCTTCTGCTGAAGCATAAGCAGAATGGCATCCGCAGTCACAGTAAATAACTTCGCCTGTAGTTCCGCTTGAAAGGTCAGATGCCAAATATAAACCTGCTTTACCTACATCATCAAGAGCAACATTCTTTTTCAAAGGAGCTCTTAAAACTGCAGCCTTAAGCATTTTTGAAAATCCGCTGATACCCATTGAAGCAAGTGTCTTAACAGGACCTGAAGACAGACAGTTAACTCTGATACCTTTAGGACCTAAGTCAACAGCCAAAAATCTCATTGCAGATTCTAAAGCAGCTTTTGCAACGCCCATTACGTTGTAACTCGGAACAGAAAGTATTGAACCTAAGTATGTGAGAGCCAAAATTGAACCGCCTTCGTTCATAATCGGTTCAGCATATTTTGCAACAGTAACGAGCGAATATGCGCTTACACCCAATGCTGTATCCCAAGCATCTTTTGTTGTATCAATAAATCTGCCCATCAAAGCTTCTTTCGGAGCGAAAGCAACTGCGTGAACAACAAAGTCAATTTTACCGTAAACTTTTTCTACTTCTTCAAATACTGCCTTAACTTCTTCTTCCTTAGTTACGTCGCAGCTTACGATAACTTTTGCACCCATTGATTCTGCAATAGGTCTTACACGTTTTTCCATTGCTTCACCTGCATAAGAAAAAGCAATTTCAGCACCTGCTTCGTGCAATTTCTGCGCAATACCGTAAGCAATACCGTGAGTGTTGGAAACACCGAATATTATACCTTTTTTTCCCTTCATTAAATCCATATCAAATACTCCTCTTTTTATTTTTAACAAATTAACTTTATCAAAAACATGGGATAAAAGCAATTGTTTAAGATTAAAAGAAAGTTTACACTTGCCAAAATCCTTCAACTTAAGTCTTGGATTATTGGCAGTTCACAACCTTTACACTCCGTTTTTGTTTTCTTACGAAAACAGCACTCCGTCAGGTTGTTCACGAGGACGTGACTAGGTTGTTTACACAACCGTCGCACTTGCCAAAATCCGCAATAAAAAGAGATTGAATTTCTTCAATCTCATATATAAGTACATATCCCAATCAACAACAATTTTATTTTTTATATTAAACTTAACGCTATACTCGGTGCCTGATTAGCTGTTGCAAGCAGTGTTGCTGATGCTTGCTGTAATATTTGCGCCTGTATATAATTTGATGATTCTTTTGCTACATCAGTATCTCTTATTGTGGATAAAGATGATGTCAGGTTTGTTGTCCTTACTTCTATAGATGATGCCGCTGAATCAAGCCTGTTTTGAGTAGCACCAAGAGTTGTTACTCTGCTGTCAATATTCTTTAAGGCTGTATCTAGTGCCGCTAAAGTATCTTTTGCCTGATATCCCGTCTCTGTCTGTATTGAATAAACACCTGCTGCATTCTTTTTTAAACCTACAAAAGCGGCTGCAATTGCCGTATAACTACTTGTATTATTTATCGGCGGAGTTAATGCTGTATTGTTATTGTCTTTTTTAACAATATTCATAAATGCTGTATTCCCTCCAAATAGTCCGCTTACCGTAGCATTACCGAATATTGTTGATGCCAGATTTATTACACTGTCTGCAGAAGCATCCAAACCTACCTGTATATTCAAACCGGCAGTACCAATAGTTCCCGCCATTAATTTAATACCGTTAAACTCGGCATTATTTGCAACACGCGTAATTTCTTCCAATCTTGCAACTATTTCCGACTGCATAGCTTTTAAGGAATCTACTCCGTATGTTCCGTTAGAGGCTTGTTCCGTTAAATCCCTTATTCGCTGCAAATGGCCTGTTAACAAATCATAATTGCTTTCTGCCGTTGATAATAAATCTTTTCCTGTTGCAGTATTCTGAGCTACTATGTCCAATGAGCCGAGTTTTGTTATCCAACTTTCTGCAATAGAAAACCCTGCTGCATTATCTGATGCCTGATTAATCTTATAACCTGTTGTCATTCTCTCTATTGCTGTATTCAAAGAATTTGTCGCAGCATTTAAATTCTGCTGAACAATCATAGACTCCATATTTGTTTTAATTACTACAGGCATACCCTAACCTTTCAAAAAGAAACCGTGATAGTTGCTTTATTTTCCCTAATTGATACTCTCTCTTAATAGATGTATATATACATCACATATCCTTTTATACACATATTATAGACTAACTCTATAATAATTACACCATGCATGTTTAAAACTGTTACATTTATTTACATTTATTATATATAAAAAAAGATGCCCCCGAAAGGACATCTTTTCCTGTTTGTATGTTTAGACATTATGTATCAATATTTGTTGCGTAAACAGCATTAGCTTCAATGAACTCTCTTCTCGGTTCAACCTTGTCACCCATCAGTACGTCAAATAACTGGTCGCACATCATAGCATCTTCAAGATTAACTTTTAACAGAGTTCTTGTTTCAGGGTCCATTGTTGTTTCCCATAATTGCTGAGGCATCATCTCACCAAGACCTTTAAATCTCTGAATTTGAAGTCCTTTTTGACCTCTGTCATCAACTATTTTCTGTAATTGAGCAAATGACGTAATCTCTGTTTCGCCGTTTTCACTTTCAAGAATAAGCTTTTCTTCTTCTTCAATTAAGAAATCACGAATAAGCGGATAAGCTGATTTTAAGCGTTTGAATTCGTTTGATTTAATGATGTTAGCAGTAATCATTTCGTGCTCATTTTCGAATAACTCAAGCTGAATAGCATATCTTGCAACTTCAGGACTGTATTTAAGCTCTACTTTATAGTTTTTAGCTTCCGATACATTATAGTTTTCAGCATGGTCTTTAAGATAATGAGTCAAATATTCAACAACTTCTGTCATTTTAGCCTGATCGGTAAAGTCTTCAGGTTTGACCTCAGAACGAATAAGACCTCTCAAAACTACCGACGGAATAATGTTCAAAATCGGGTTATTGTATGCCTTGTAGTATGTTGACATATTTGCAATAAGTTCCGCCAAATCATCACCTGTTTTGACTTTTGATTTTGTCTTATCAGACAGGCTTAATGACTTAATACCGCGTTCTTTAAGCATTTTATCAAGAGCGTGTTCATCATATAAATACTCTGACACTTTTCCTTGCGTAACCTTAAATAACGGAGGCTGTGCTATATATACATAACCGTTTTCAATAAGCGGTTTTGCATAACGGAAAAAGAATGTTAATAACAATGTTCTGATGTGTGCGCCGTCAACATCAGCATCGGTCATGATGATTATTTTGTGATAACGCAATTTTTCAAGATTAAATTCTTCTTCGTTCTTGCTTATTGTAATACCGAAAGCCTGTACCATTGACTGGATTTCGTTATTTGCATAAATTTTATCAAGACGGGCTTTTTCAACGTTCAGGATTTTACCTCTCAACGGCAAAATTGCCTGAAACATCCTGTTTCTGCCCTGCTTTGCAGAACCGCCTGCTGAATCACCCTCAACGATGAAGATTTCGCATTTTTCCGGCTCTCTGTTTGAACAGTCGGCAAGCTTACCCGGAAGGGTTGAATTTTCAAGAACGGATTTACGTCTTGTCAGCTCTCTTGCCTTTCTTGCAGCTTCTCTTGCACGCTGCGCCTGAAGCGTTTTTTCTATAATAAGCCTTGCGAGTTTCGGATTAAATTCAAGCCATTCCTGCAATTTTTCCTTAACAACATCCTGAACACAGCCCATAACTTCAGAGTTTCCGAGTTTTTCTTTTGTTTGTCCTTCAAATTCAGGGTTTTCAATCTTAACGGAAACGATTGCTGTCAAACCTTCTCTTACGTCATCACCTGAAAGGTTTTGTTCAGAGTCTTTAAGGATTTTGTTTGCTCTTGCATAATCATTTAAAACACGTGTTATGGCATTACGGAAACCTGTTAAGTGAGTTCCGCCCTGATGAGTGTTAATGTTGTTTGCAAAAGATAAAATAGATTCGTTGTAAGAATCCGTATATTGCATTGCGACTTCAACTTTAACCTTATCAACGGTTTTATCCATATAAATCGGTTCTTCAAACATTACTGTTTTATTTTGGTTCAGGAATGAAACATAAGAACCTATACCGCCTTCATAGTGGAAAGTTTCGTCTTTGTTGTCTTTTAAATCATGAAGAATAATTTTAAGTCCCTTGTTAAGGAATGCCATTTCACGAAGTCTTGTTGCAACAACGTCAACATCAATTTCTGTTGTTTCCGTAAATATTTCAGGGTCTAACCAGAAAGTTGATTTTGTACCTGTTTTGGTAGTTGGCGCAAGTTTTTCAACAGGAGATGCAGGTTCGCCTCTTAAATAAGACTGTTTCCAAACATATCCGTCACGGGATACCTCAACAACCATTTTTTCAGAAAGCGCGTTAACAACAGAAGCACCTACGCCGTGAAGACCGCCGGATACTTTATAACCGCCGTCACCGAATTTTCCGCCTGCGTGAAGGACTGTATGTACAATTTCCAGTGCCGATTTTCCCGAATCAGGCTTAATATCAACAGGAATACCACGACCGTTGTCTTCAACGGTAACGCTGTTATCTTTGTTTATTGTTACGTGAATTTCGGTACAATATCCTGCCAAAGATTCATCAATTGAGTTGTCAACAATTTCGTAAATACAATGGTGCAAACCTCTTTGAGATGTTGAACCGATATACATGCCCGGACGCAATCTGACAGCTTCCAAACCTTCTAATACACGTATATTACTAGCGTCATAACTTTGTGTCATTTATCCCCCTCGTAAGTCTTTTTTAATCAGACGATTATAAAATCCCTTCCAATCTATTATATAACAGTATTGTAACACAAAAAAAGTTAATTTTGCAAAGGGGGTAGAGGATAAATTTATAAAGATTCGTTTTGACTTTTAAATTTTGCTTATTAAGAAAAAAATATGCTAAGGTTAATTAAAAATTTATTTGGTAAAAAATCAGAAGAAAATACAGCACTGTCTGTCAGTGAAAAAATAGATAACATGTTTGAAGAACTTTCAGAAAATATAGTTCTTATTCAAATTGGCAGTGATTTGGCGGAACAAAACCTGAGAAAAGAGCTTTGTGATGTTATTGATGTACTGCGAATAGAGGTTAAAGATGAATGCGGGTTTATAATTCCTCAAATACACATTACATACAATTTCACCTTGCAGGAAAATGAGTATAAAATTTATATTCGCGGCAATTTGGCCAAAGATGATTTTCTTATCCCGAATGCAGATGGTATAAGAGATGAGTTTTATGACACCTTAAAAACCGTAATTTATGACAGACTGGGTGAAATTTTCACCAATGACATCGTTGAACGGTATATAAGCACAACTCAAAAAAACAACGGTTGGTTAATTTGGAATATCACAAGTATTTTATCCGTTCCCGAGATAAAAATAATTCTCATAGATCTGATAAATTACGGTAAATCTATTAATAATATCGGGTACATTTTTGAAAAAATCGGCGAAGAAATTTTGCTTGACGGCAGTTATCAGGAACACTGCTTTAAAAAATATAATCCGCACGCTATTGCCAAACAAGTTATAAAACAACTGTAAAAAATTTTTTATAGCAACATGCAAAAAAAATTTTTATCTGTTTTAATAACAATATGAAAATCTGCGCAATAAATTATTCAGGAGTAAAAAATACCGTTTTTAAAGCCGATAGTTACCAAAATAACGTGGTAGCTGAGCTGCTGGAAAAACAGTATATTGACGGCAAAAAACGTTTTACCCCTGAAGAAATTGAATCTATTACACTAAAAACAGAGGATATAAGAAAAACATATAATATGAGAGCCCGGGACAACACACCGTTTATTGAAGCACTTGAACACATGCTTGATTACAAAAAATATCCGCCTGTGGGAGATAACATATATTTATCCGCAGACGACATTCTTTCACTTCTTTCAATTAAAAATGACGGAACCAGCTATCGTTTTAACAGATGGTTTTTAAACTATTTCAGCATGAGGGACGGCATTACAGGCAAAGATATCCATAAAATCAGAATGGCGGCAAAAAGACATACCGACTGCGGTGACGCAATTAATGCAATGCTCACAATAAATGACAGAAACGGAAAATTTGTTCATTCTGTTGATGATATATGCGAGCTGCTTGAATATGCCGATACAAAAACGGGAAGTCACGGTCTTTACAATATTATTAACGCAAGAATATATGACAAAAATATTAACGAAAAGCGTTTTCTGAAAAAGGACGAACTTGTAAAAATTTTAAACGAAAACGGGAGTGAGTTTAACGTAAAAATATCACCATCAGGATTAAATATTGTTTCTTCAAACGATATTAAAAATTATGAGCTCACAGATAAAGGACTTGAGCATTCGTCGACAGAAAAATTATCAGCAAATCAGGGAAAAAACATACTCAGATCAAAACGCATTTTTTCTGACGGAAGACAAACATATTGCGTATCACGAATAGAAGACGGAGTTATTCAGAATTCTTATTCGGCAGTATATGACGGGGAAAAACGTTTATACTATGAGAAACTAAAACCTTCCAAAGACTTTCCGGACTTATACATTTTAGAAAAACTCGGTGATAACAATATTACTGCAAGTACAAATATTACCGAGGATTTAAACTCTCCGGACTGTTATTCATACAGAAAAAACTTTATATCACCAAACGGTATGACAACAACTCAAGTAATTATCAATAAACCAAATAAAAAAAGTTCTTTTTACAAAGTCACGGATAAAAAGGGAGATACCCTGTTTATGCAGACCAGAAGCTTTAAAACCATAAATGACCATTGTACCCAAAGTTTATTAAACGGAAAACCATATAATATGGTGTTTTGGGACGACAAAATAAAACTGACATTACCAAATGAAGAAAAAATCATTATTGATGGGAAACTGCTTGATAAAAGACTTATGCAATTATACAAAAAACTTCCGGGAGACATTTTGGAATTGATTTCGAAAATGGGAGTTAAGGTTCGCCTGGCAACATCAACAGAAGACTGCCTTTACCATGACGATAAAATAATACATACGGTTAATGATACGGGTATTTTTATGCATGAGTTCGGACATGCCGTTGACGCAATAATTATGTCAGGATACAGCAAAGCTCTGGGCAATATTTACAGAAAAGAATTTTATGAAGTATCAAAAAACACCAGCGATTTAACAGTATGCTCACTGGAAAAATTTAAAAAATTGCATGAACTTGTTGCAGAAGGATACCAGATATTTTCAGGAGAGCTTGTTGCACCAAAATTTGCGCCGGAACTTGGCGCCCGTATGTTTAATCTTCAACGGTATTTTCCTGAAAGTTTGACCTTTTTGGCAAAACAATTTCTGAAATACGGTGCAATATAGTTTAAAACAAAAAATCCTAACTCTTGATTTTTCAGTATTTAGTTGATAATATTAAAGGGTCTTGAGATTTGCAAGGCAAGACTAAAACGTCACGGGCCTGTGGCAAGGACTCCGCGAGCAAGATTGAGTATCTTGCGAGAAGGAGGGAAGGTAGCGGGCTCGCGCCGAGCGATAAGGCAAGCCGAGCGAAGTATTTCGCGAGGTGGAGCCGAGGAAACAGAGTCGGCTTTGCGGAGGCAAAGGCGAGCAGGTTTCCGAGCGGAGCCGTTAAAATAACAGCTACCGCAGCGCCCAAAGCGAAATTACAATTGAATATTAAGTCGTCACGGGCCTGTGGCAAGGACTCCGCGAGCAAGATTGAGTATCTTGCGAGAAGGAGGGAAGGTAGCGCATAAGCTACCGCAGCGCCCAAAGCGAAATTACAATTGAATATTAAGTCGTCACGGGCCTGTGGCGCAGCGGTAGCGCAGAGGACTCATAATCCTTTGGTCGTGGGTTCGAATCCCTCCGGGCCCAAATTTAATAAAAGAGAGCATTTTAGCTCTTTTTTTTATGCAAAAATTTGGGAGGGCTTCTCACCCAGTGGGTTCTTCCCCTCCTTCCCTCGGAGATAATTAATCTCCTCGGGCGGAGTCCTTCTCCGGGCCCAAATTTTAAAAAAAGACTACAATTTGGTAGTCTTTTTTTTGTTGAAAATTTGGGAGGGGTTATAGTGTATTTTTTTGTCCGTTTTGACGATAAACAAACAAATGTAGGTTGGGCATTCTTGCCCAACACCACTAAATTCTAGTGGTCGGAATATGATTGAGGATTTAAATTCCAAACTGCTCCAAAAGTGACTTCTTTTGCACTTTTTTACTCATTTTTTGCACTATTCTTGCACACTTTTGCACAAATTTGCACTCATAAGTAGGGTTGACTAAAGTCAACCAAAATGTATCGGTAGACTGAAGTCTACCCTACTGGCTAAAATATACTAATAATTTATTAGTCAGTTTTTTGTACCAAGTCAGTTTATTCTGCGTACTTGAACAGATTTTTAGAGTAAGTATAATAAAGATACAAGGAACTTGATATGGAACAAAAATCTCTATTTGAAGATGATACAAACCAACCTTTAGCTTCACGCTTAAGACCGAGAAATTTAGATGAATTTGTCGGGCAAAAACATTTAATCGGCGAAGGTAAGGTTTTACGAAAACTTATTGAAAGTGATAAAATTTCTTCAATTATATTTTGGGGAAATCCGGGAATTGGTAAAACAACATTAGCTCAAATTATTGCAAATAAAACCAATTCCGAATTCATAAACTTTTCAGCAGTAACTTCAGGCATAAAAGAAATTAAAGCAGTAATGGCTCAAGCTGAAAGTAACAGAAAATTAGGACAAAAAACAATTGTTTTTGTTGATGAAATTCACCGTTTCAACAAAGCTCAACAGGATGCTTTTTTACCTTATGTTGAAAAAGGAAGTATTATTTTAATAGGTGCAACAACGGAAAATCCGTCTTTTGAAATAAATTCAGCACTGCTATCACGTTGTAAAGTTTTTGTTTTTAAGCCTCTTGAAATAGAGGATTTAGTCACCCTTTTAAAACGAGCAATAACTGATGAACGTGGATTTGGAAACGAAAAAATTAATATTAAAGATGATTTTATAAGGATTATTGCCGAATTTGCAAATGGGGATGCTAGGACAGCTCTTTCTACGTTAGAAATGGTTATTTTAAACGGTGATGTGAATGATAGCGGCGAAATAACAATCACAAAAGAAACATTAGAACAGTGTATCTCTAAAAAATCATTACTTTATGATAAAAACGGAGAAGAACATTATAATATCATTTCTGCCTTGCATAAATCTATGAGAAATTCTGACCCTGACGCTGCTGTATATTGGCTTGCAAGAATGCTTGAAGCTGGTGAAGACCCACTATATATTGCGCGGCGTGTAACAAGATTTGCCTCAGAAGACATAGGGCTTGCTGATCCGCATGCGCTACAAATTGCGGTTGCAGCTTATCAGGCCTGCCATTTTATAGGAATGCCGGAATGTACTGTTCATTTAACTGAAGCTGTTATTTATATGTCAATGGCTCCAAAGTCAAATGCTATGGATGTGGCTTATATGCTTGCTCGGCGTGATGCAAAAGAACATATTGCAGAACCCGTTCCACTGCAAATCAGAAATGCTCCGACAAAATTAATGAAAGAGTTAAATTACGGCAAGGATTATAAATTTGCTCACGATTATGAAGAAAAAATGACAAGTATGCAATGTCTGCCTGATTCTCTTGTTGGCAGAGAATATTATAAACCCACCGAGCAGGGTATGGAAACGAAATACAAAACAAAATTAGAACAAATAAAAGAATGGAAAAGAACGCATTAAATTATTGGTTTAGAACTTGGCATAAGTTATCAGGGCAGCTTCTTTGACCTCTTATAGCTGTAATACCATAATTATTTAACTTCTCGAAAGTCATAAACTTTTTGTTATATTTTTTTAATAATTTAATTTTCATCACTTTGTTTATTCTAAGATTTTTATCTTCATAGTCATAGGGAATATTGACCTCTGTAACTACACATTTATAGAGTATAGCTGAAATTGGGCTTGCTACATACATAAAAGCTATATCTCCCTTTTTAATGTTACTTGATTGTTTCCAAATAATTTCATTATTTTTTTTAAATGCTTGTATTATATCAAAGTATTTAGGATTTGCAGGAACTATCCAACTTTTAGGGGTTACGACGGAATTAGGATCTATAAAACATTTTTCGCAAATATCATTTAAAATTTGTTCATAATTATATCTTATCTCTTTTACGAAAGCTCCTTGTTGATTTTCAACCCTTAGTGGCAAATATTCTTCATTATTTTCTAAGTCAAGAACTTTACCTGTAATATTGCCACTTCGTGATATTTCAATAATTGTTTTAAATTCATTATCTTGGAATATTTTTTCATAAGTAAATGAAGTTTTATTATCTTTAAAACCATATTCAATTAACTTTTTAATATCAAGAATATAATTTTTGAAAATATCATTTTCAATACTCATAAATACCTCATTTAATTGAAATTTTAGCATAAATAAAACGAATATTATCAGGAATTATAAATAAATCAACCAATTTGAAAATTACTTATCATTCAGACACAAATACTTGAGATTTCCGTAAATGCAATCGATTAATGTTAATGACCGAAAGGAGCATATTATGGTTGAAAAAGTTGGTAGGGTGGGTAAAGCTACATTTTGCTTTAAGTTTAGACGAAAATTTCTGAGTGCGTACCCACCAAAAATTTAATGGTGGGAATGTGCGTTCAATAATTTTTAAATACATCATTTTAAGCATTTTCCACCCTACATAATTATCAAAATCCCTGTTCTTTCTTCTCAAACCGACTGTTATTTTACATTTTCAGTACGTAGGGTGCATTTTTTGCACCAAAATAATTATCAAACTCGCTGTTCTTTCTTTTCAAACTGACTGATATTGTTGTAAGAGTTGTTTAAATTTTGGCATCAAAAAAGCGGACGACGAGACTCGAACTCGCGACAGTCTGCTTGGAAGGCAGATACTCTACCAACTGAGCTACGTCCGCTTATAAAATATTCAATTTTTACGACTTAACTCAGTTGGTAGAGCATATTTCAGATACGCTACACTTTCGTTCCGCTTGGGCAACTGAGCTACGTCCGTTTGACAACTATTATATTATATTAAACACATTTCTTTTTCAAGTGACAAATAATTTATTGAGGAAGCGGAGTTGTTGCTCCTTCCATTGGAGAAGCGCTGTTTTCTTCTATCTCCTTTGTCAGATTTTCATCAGGTGATGTATGTGCATATAATCTTACGCTCATTGTTGTCAGTAAGATTTTTTTATCTTTTTCATATGGCACAACATCTATATTATTAATCCTGATATAGTAAGGGTATTGATATATATCCTGAATAAGTTTTCCGAGGTTAACATAGTTAGAAATTACTTCCATATCAACATCACATACAAAATACATTGAACCTTTTTGATTTACAAAGTTATCTCCCTCTGGATTATAATTGTAATCAATTGATTTGATTTTTATTGTATTTGCACGAACCATTTCAATCAAGTCGCTGTACAGAGTAAAGAATAATGTATCATCACCAAGGTTATTTTCTACCGGCGAATATATTTTCTTCTGAGATGTCATTACAGACTCTTGCAGTTTCTTTAATTTTCTGAGAATGGTATCTCTTGCCTGACGTTTTTGTTCAAGCTGATCTGTTACACTCACAATATCATTCCGTAAACCGTTCCATTCATTATACTGCGGAACAATTATATTTACTGCAATAAAAACCATTAATACTACTGCAACAAGAAATATTATTACACCCGTAAATCTCTTATACTTATCCATCTTTTATTTTCCCTTTTGATTTATTCTTTTATAGTTTCTGATGGTACATCAGAATTTGATGATTTTTTAGCTTTCTTTGATTTCTTAGTTTTCTTTTTCTGTGCAGATTTATCCTCTGCGTCAGATATCCTGAACTCATAGTAATCGGCATCCAGTGATGTCAGAAGCGAGTCTTCATCAAGCTCGCCATCAGTAAATCCTTTCGAATGAGCTGTTGCAAGACCCAATGTCTGTAATGATATATCCGACGACGGATTATAATCTTTTATGCTTCTAAAGAAAGAATATACACTCTCTATATTATCCGCCTGACCTTCAATTGTAGTATTATCCCCAAGATTTAAGTGTGTTAACCAAAGCTTTTTCGGGATTTCGGTTCCTACTATTGAATAATATGAATAGATATTTTTGTTATGAAGTAAGCCGATTCTTATTTCATCACCTTCATCAAAAGTTTCCGTAGAAATATCCTTATGTTTTTCGATGAACTCATCTATCTTGTTTATTTCAGCTTTCATTTGCGAAATTTCATCATTCATTTGTGAATTTTGCAATGCGAAATAACCAGATGCAGAAACTACAATCACTGCAATTACAGCAGCTGCAATTATACCTATGAATATCAGAAACGGATTTGAAAGAACGATTTTTCCGCCAAAAAATTCCGGGGGCTGTTCATTTAAGAATATGTCACCTAATGTCTTGTTAAACAGGTTAAAGTTTAAAAGTGAAACATTCTTATAATCTTCATAAATCGCAGCGCCTATTACATCTAACGAAATAGTTTTTGAGTATTCATCTTCAACCAGCGGTGAAAGATTCATTAACGGCTCTTTAAGATATCCGTTAGCTTCCTGATATATTATCGGTGCTGAATATGAAATCTTATTTGAAAGAACTTCTGCACTTATAACATTAGTTTTAGAAACTACACATAAATATTTTGACGGAAGGTTCTTTAACAACGGCTCTACCGCAGCGATTACGGTTGCATAGTTTTCTGCATCGCTTAAAACATCGCCTATGCTGATTTTTTCTTCAAAAATATCAACATAATTTCTGCCGAGCATTGACAATACCCTGCAGCATCCGTTTTCAATCAGCAGCAGCACCCAGTTTGTATCCGGCTCTGTATTAACTCTGTTTAAATATATGAGAGAACGGAGCGTTGAGCTTACGGAGGTATCAATTGCCGAAACTTTGTACCCCATCTCTTTTAACGCTATTACCAATTCAATCATCGTAGTTTTCTGAAGTGCTTCGTAAGCATATTTGTTAAATTGAAGCGTTGAGTTAATTTTAATATAACTGTAACAAGGTTCATAACTTTTCAGATAAGGATTATCGTACAACTCTTCTTCAATTGCGCTTTCCACCTGTGATTGTTCAAGCGCTGACGGATAATCAGCAACTTTAAAAGCTACTGTCGGGAAATTCAAAACCAGCTCTGAGCCTTTTTGAATATTCATTTCCTCCAGCAAGTCCTGCAAAGCATCCTTAAACACATCCAGGTCTGCGATTTCTCGTTTGACTGCGCTGTATTCAACTGCACGTCTTCCGTATTTTAATACAGTACCTGAAGCATAATCTACCTGAGCTATCTCAAGTCCCATTTCCGGTGATACTGATACACCAATTACTGCACTCTTCTTAAACACTATATTCTATCCTCTTTTTTTTTATTGTACAATAAATCTTAATTTTTGTACACATAGTTAACATAGGGTAATAAAAATACTCTGTTTGTATTAGATTGAAATAAAATTAAGCGGATAAAATATTACTTATGGACACAACGATTATATACGGAAAAAATGCTATAATAGAGGCTCTTGAACAGGGCGAACGGGAATTTAACAAAATTCTCATTTCTGACGGTGCAAGGTCTGATGTTAAGACTGAACAAATAAAAAAACTTGCAAAACAAAAGGGCGTTATTTTTCAATTTGTTACAAAAGATAAACTTAACTCCATAGAACCAAGCGGAAAACATCAGGGAGTTATCGGACTTGTTGCTTCTGTAAAATATGTTGATTTGAATGAATTTATTTCAAAACATAAAAATGAAACAACAGGGGTTGTTATTTTAGACGGTGTAGAGGATGCCCATAACGTCGGTGCAATTATCCGTTCCTGTTTATGCGCCGGTATAAAAGGAATAATACTTCCCTCCAGAAGAAGCGCACTGATTAACTCAACCGTGGAAAAGACAAGCGCAGGCGCTATAAATCACATTGACATAATAAAAACAAACAGTCTGGTCAGCGCAGTACAAAAATTGAAAGAAAGCGACTACTGGGTAATTGCATCCGATCATCATGCGGAGCAGAATCATTATGAAATTGATTACACAGATATGAATTTTGCTTTAATAATGGGAGCTGAGCATGCCGGCATTTCTAAGTCGTTGCTGAAATTATCGGACTTTAAAGTTAAGATTCCAATGTTAACAAATTTTAACTCTTTAAATGTTTCTAATGCAACTGCTATAATATTATTTGAATATGTCTCTCAGTTGAGCAAAAAAACAAAAAGGAAATGATAATGGGTAAAAAAAGCGATACACTCAATATAATGGCAGACGATATTTCTGATGAAGGTATTGATTTTAACAGCATGGAGATGCTGGAAGAAGATGAGGATTCAATTGAGATTGAGGAGCCTAAAACACAGGAAAGTTTAAACTCTGTCAACTCGGATGATTCTGTCAGAATATACCTTCAGCAAATCGGTAAAATCCCGCTTCTTTCAAGCGAGGAAGAACTTGAAGTTGCAAAAAAAATATATGAAACACAGAGCGAGTTTGCAAGAAAAGTTCTAATAAATGCCAACCTGAGGCTTGTTGTTAGTATTGCAAAAAAATACATCGGGAGAGGTCTGTCTTTTCTGGACTTAATTCAGGAAGGAAATATGGGACTGATTAAAGCCACAGAAAAATTTGATTACACAAAAGGTTACAAATTCTCAACTTATGCAACATGGTGGATTCAGCAGTCAATAACAAGAGCTATTGCAGATAAAGCAAGAATTATAAGACTTCCTATCCATTTAATAGAATCCATAAACAAAATTAAAAAAGCGACAATGGATTTAACCACAAAACTCGGGCGTATTCCTAACAAGCAGGAAATTGCAGATGAAATGGGAATCTCAATTTCAAAACTGACTTCAATAATAAAATCAACACAATCTACAATAAGCATTGATACTCCGACCGGGCAAAAAGATGATTCCAACAAAATCATTGACTACATTGTTGACGAATCTACTATCGCGCCCGACAACATTGTTTCTCAGGAAAGCCTGCTTGAAGATATTAAAAATATGCTTGACCAGCTCAGCCAGAAAGAACGTGACGTTCTGATTTTGAGATTTGGTCTGAATAATGACGGCAACAAGAAAACCCTTGATGAGATTGGTACTATATACGGCGTTTCAAGAGAAAGAATACGTCAAATTGAAAACAGAGCTATTTCTAAACTTAAAAAGCTTTGCAAAAACAAAAATATGACTACCGGTCTGAAAAATTATTTCGGGGGTTAAGGGGCAAATGAAACTTTGCGGAGATGTGAAATCATCTCCTGCTGATTAAAACAAAAAGGAAAAACGAATGGCTGATATAAATAGAATCAATGAACTTGTCGGAAACAAAGATTTTGAAGAAGCTTTGAAAATGACTGCAGATGCATTAACGGATGAACCTGATAATGTTGAGCTTTTAAAACTTGCAGGACTTGCGGAAGTTAACACAAAAGACTGGAGCAAAGCAAAAACACACTTTGAAACCGTCGTTAAGTATTCTCCTGAAGATGCCACCTCATGGTTTTACCTTGCTAACTGCTATAACAATTTGGGTGATTTTATTTCTGCCAAAAATGCATATATAAAAGTTATTGAGCTCAGACCGGAATATGAAGAAGCATATCAAAGCCTTTGCGTTGTACTGTTAAAGCTTGACATGCCGTCTGATGCAATTGCATTTTCCAAAAGAGCTCAGGTATATGCGCCTGATGAATACCTGTACGATTTTATCATCGGTACTGCATATATGAAACAAAAGGATTTCAAAAGCAGTATTGAGCCGCTTGAAAAAGCTCTTGAAAAATCACCTCACAACTTTAGCGTATATAACAGTTTGGGAACAGCATATATTGCAACCGGCAGAAGCGGTGACGCAATTGATTGCTACAAAAAAGTTATTGAAATGTATCCTGAGAACCCGATGGCTTATTTTAACCTCGGTTCTGCATATCAGATTCAGCAAAAACATACTGAAGCCTGCGAATACTTAAAAAAAGCTATCGAGCTTGATGAAGAAGACGAAGTTTTTAAAACAACTTATGCAATGTCGCTTGTTAAATCCGAACATTACAAAGAAGCTATTGATATTTACAAAAAGCTGCTTGTCCAGCATCCTGAAAAAGAAAATTACAAATATAACCTGATAAGCTGCTATGAAGCAACGGGTGATTTTCAAACCGCAATACTTATGCTTGAGGGTATTGTTTACGTGAATCCGAAGCTTGTTTTGCCGGCACAAAAACTTGCAAATTTATACATAAAGACAAATCAGCTTGCAAGAGCCAAAGAGCTTTACGATAATATTATCCTTAAAAATAATCCGACAGCCGAAGTTATGCATCAGTATGCCGTATTGTCTTCAAGCCTTTGTGATACGGATGCCGCAGAGAAGATTTTGAAAAAAGCAATTAAAATGAACCCGAAAATGGCAAAAGCACATAAAGATTTGGCGGTCATATATCTGAACAAACGTCTGTTTGATTATGCGGATGATGAGTTTAAGATTGCGATGGAGCTGCTGCCAAACGATTTTGAGATTATTTTTGAATACGGAAATTTCCTTTATTCAACTTCAAAAAATACGGAAGCTGAGGAATATTACAAAAAGGCTTTGGAAATTGAACCCGAAAATGTTCTTGCTTTAACATTTATGGCACTAAATAAGCTTATACTTAATCAGCTTGATGAATCAAAAGAATATATTATGAAGGCTTTGAAAATTAACCATCATCACGAATACATCCTTTTCTGCGCAGGAAGAATAATGTATGCAAGAAAAGAATATGAAGATGCCAAAAGATATCTTATAAAAGCCGTAGAACAGAACCCTGATGTTGAAACCCAGAATACGCTTGCGCTCACCTACTTTGAACTGGGTGAATATCAGTCTGCAATAAATATTTTCAGCAATTTACTTTCAAAATTCCCTGATAACGTATCTGTTTTGAGAAGCCTGGCTCTTTGTTACGAAAAAATGGATGACAACGATAAAGCATTGGAATACCTGTACAAATTAACGGATATTTTCCCGGAAGATGAAGAAGCTCAGGAGCTTATAAGAAAACTTTCTTAAATCTGACAAATTATTACTAGCTCATTAAGTTCTTTTATTCCCTTACCCTGAGTTGAATGGGTATAACTGATTTTGTCGGTATAAACCGTTTTAAAATATTCATTACACAATTTTTCAAGCTCATCTGAAGCCAAAACGCCTTTATTGGAATAGCTTATTACAAGGTTGATTTTATTTTTTTTACAATACGACATTATATTCCCAAACTCTTGTTTTACCCTGCTTTTATAACAAAAATCACTCTGAAATCTGCCTTCACGGTATTTTGCCTTAAAATTTACCTCGGGATTATCGTATCTGACAAGCGTTTCAAGTACATGATAGAACCTTGAATACTGCTCCTGAGAATACGGCGAATCCAGATAAATCGTATCGACACGACCAATGTCCTTTTTAAACAACTCTTTATAATCACCGCAAAAAGCTTTGTTTTTATTTTTTGTAAAACACAAATCACTGTAATTATCACATTTTCCCAAAAATTCAGAATAAATATCCATTTTTTGAAGCGGAACAATTCGCGGGTGCTCTTTTGGCATATATTGTGCAAAATGCCCCGGTGTTGACTGAACCTTACACATAGCGGACATAAGAGCAAACAGGTATAAATCTTTTTTGTACTCATTTTCTATTTGGTCAATTGCATACCGTATGGAATCTATATATTCGCATTGTTCAAAAGAAAAATAAGTATCGGAATATACCGTCTGAAAAAAGTTATACTTTTTATTTTGCAAATTATCCTGAATATTTTCGTACAAATCGTTTTTCGCTGATGAAGCCGATATAACCTCCGTCTGATTTTCAATGACCGCCCTGCTTATTACATAACTATATTCCTGAACATCATTTGTATAAACAGTAAAAAATTCCTTCAGCGCATAGCTTACCGTATTTGAGCCTGCCATCAAATCCAGCACGATTCCATTCTGCGGTGTTATTTGTTGTATTGCAGGTATAATTTTATCTAACAAATGTGTCTTTATACCCATATATCTTATGGTATTTAATACGTTCATTACATTTTTTCCCAAATTATGATGTAATCATGGGTTATTATATCACTGTATGTATTCCTTGCGGTAGTTAAAGAACGGCTGTTGTTGTTAATCTCATCCAAGAACACGTCTTTTAATTTAAAACCGTAGTGTTCCGCAATTAATGTCATAAATCTGCCCGTTTCGACTTTGGTTTTTCTGATTTTACTGTCAGAGATTTTGATAACCGCTTTTCCTCCGCTTTTCAGCACAATGCTCATTTTTTCTATAACTTTTTCAATATTGTTAAAGAAAACCTCGATTATTTTTGCATTTTTCATATCAATTAATTTCATATCTTCAATAAGAACGTTAATCTCGTCATACTTTGTCAAACCGACAGTTTCATAATCCTTTTTGGCAAGATGGTCATTCCCCAGCATTTTGTCAGCCAGAGTAAAGTATTCAACATTGTTTTTAACATATTCCATCCAATACATTTCAATCTTTAAAGTTTCAATGTACCGTACTGACGAAATGTAAGGCGGATTTGTAACAATTAAATCAACCTTGCCTCTTAAAGCTTCAACATCTGCCTGCGAACTGTCCGCCAAAATAATTTCTGCGTTAACATCATCTTTGTAGATGTCGTAATATTCGGCTCTTTTCTTTATTGCACGGGCAAAAGAAGCTATTACGTCAATATGGATTTTACCTTCAGCCTCAAGCTTACGCATTCTTTTGCTTATTCCGGGGAAAACGTGACGGGTATCTGCATTGCTTACGTTACGCAAAATTGCTGATATTGTCATAAGATAAAACTTTTTATATTCGTCTTTTTTTTCAGAATTTTCTAAATAATTTTCAAAAAAATCATCCACCGCTTTTTTGATTTTGATTAAATCAGTCTGCACAAAATCCTTAAACCAGTGATCTCTGTTAATCAGAAACGGTATATCTTTTTCGGTAATTTTGTATTCTTTTGTATAAATTAAATCAAGGATTTTGTCATTAAACTGTCTTAAAAGGTTAACATCAAGCTTTCTGGTTTTTACTTCCGCAATATTTTTTGCAAGCGGATTAATCTCAAATCCGACAAAATTTCTGCCATTTCTTAATGCCTCAACCGCAGTCGTTCCCGAGCCGGAAAACGGATCAAAAACAAGACCGCCTTTTTTGGTAAACTTCTTTATAAAAGCAGAGGGAATTGCAGGAATAAGCTTACCGTAATAACGGTGGAAAGAATGCATTTCAGCTCTTTTTAAAGCTTTTTCTTCGTCAAGCTTTTTCAATAACTCACTTTTTTCATTAACCAGAAATTCCAAAATCAATATCCCCGTCTTCTTAAATTTATATTATTAAAAATTTCTTTTATGTTCAATCCTTTCGTCCGAATTTGACGTACCCTATCTGTAGAATAAAAATATGAAAGAAATCCCCGATTACACAAAAAAAAAGAAAAGAGGTTAGTATGATTTACGCAGTTATTCTTATTTTAGTTATTATGAACATGATTAACAAAGCCTTAAACCACCTTGAGCATCAGCAAAAGATTTTATGCTATGATTTGCAAATTCTTTCGCAAAAAATACAGGAAACCGAAAACAAAATCTGGTAATGACGCTTTTCTGTCTTAATAAAATTTTAAGTCCAAACTTTATTGACTTTGAACCCTATCTATACAATAATATTAGATAAAAATAAACACTAAGGCAGAGATATGAACACGTTAGTCGAAAAAATTAATACCCTTAAAAGAGAGAAGAATGCGGTAATTTTGGCACATTGTTATCAGAATGTTGAAGTTGACGAGGTTGCCGATTTTGTAGGTGATTCTTTATATTTAAGCCGAAAAGCCAAAGAAACGAACGCAGATATCATAGTATTTGCAGGTGTTTCGTTTATGGCAGAAACAGCAAAACTCCTTTCACCGGACAAAAAAGTACTACTTCCGAGACTTGAAGCAGGATGCTTTATGGCAAATATGATTAACATTGAATCACTGAGAGAGTTCAGAGCAAAATATCCGAACGTTCCGGCTGTTTGTTACGTAAACTCAACCGCTGCAATTAAAGCAGAGTGTGATGTTTGCTGTACAAGCTCAAATGCCCTCAATGTAGTTAAAAACCTCTGCGCAAAAAAAGGTATAAATGAAGTTTTGTTCCTTCCAGATACATATCTGGGCAAATGGGTTGAGGCACAGTTGGGCGGTGCAGTTAAAGTTCACACCTATAACGGTTTTTGTCCTACACACCTCAGACTTCGTGCGGAAGATATGGAAAAATCACGTTCAGAGCATCCAAACTCAAAAATTCTTGCGCACCCTGAATGCCACCATACGGTTTCAGCACTTGCAGATTTTGTCGGAAGCACAAAAGATATTATGGAATATGTTAAGAATACCGATTTTAAAGAATATACTATAGCAACCGAAAAAGGTGTTTTTGACAGGCTTCAGAGAGATTACAAAGATAAAACCTTCTATCTTTTAAAAGACACACTTGTTTGTCAGAATATGAAGTGGAATACTCTTGATGATATATATAATTCGCTTTTAAGAGAAGAACACGAGATTACTCTTGATAGAGAAACATCGGAAAAAGCGATGGCATGTATAAATAACATGTTTGAGATTACCAAACCTCTCACAACCACCGGAGGAAGATAATGAAAATATTAGTCGGAATGTCAGGCGGAGTAGATTCATCGGTTACAGCACTTTTGCTTAAACAGCAGGGGCACGAAGTAATCGGTGCAACAATGGCTATCTGGGGTGACAGAGGCGTTAAAGAACAGCTTAAAGACAAGCTTCCGAAAAGACACGGAGCATGTTTCGGACCTGATGAAAAAGAAGATATTGAAGGTGCAAGAAAAATTGCCGAAGAAATCGGAATTCCGTTTTATGTTTTCGATTGCGCAAAACAATATGAAGAAATCGTTTTGGATAATTTTAAGAAAGAATATTTGAGCGGACACACACCAAATCCCTGTATCTGGTGCAATTCGCTTATCAAATTTGACGTTCTTCCCCGCCTTGCGAAAGCGAACGGAATAGATTTTGACAAGTTTGCAACAGGACATTACGCAAGGGTTGAACAAGACGGTGACAGATATATCTTAAAAAGAGGAATAAACCCGAAAAAAGATCAGTCATATTTCCTTTACAGACTAAAGCAGGAACAGCTTTCAAAAATCTATTTACCTCTTGGCGATAAAACAAAAGAAGAGATAAGAGAGATTGCTGCAAAATGCGGGCTTTCCGTTGCTGAAAAGCCTGACAGTCAGGATTTTTACTACGGCGATTATAATGAGCTTTTAGGAGTTGAAGAAAAAGAAGGCAATATTGTTGATATTAACGGCAAAATACTGGGAACCCACAAAGGTATCTGGAACTACACAATCGGTCAGAGAAAAGGGGTCGGCATATCTTCAACAGAGCCGTTGTATGTTCTTGAACTCAGAAAAGATACCAACGAAGTCGTAATCGGACCGAAAGACAAAACCATGAAGGATGTATTAAAAGCGTCTGATTTAAACTGGATAATCGAACCGGCAGAAAAGACTTTCACAGCTCAGGCAAAAATCCGTTCAACACAACAGCCTGTCGGAGTAACTGCAACGGTTGAAGGAAATGAACTCACAGTAAAATTTGACGATATGCAAAAATCAATAGCAATCGGCCAATCCGTAGTTTTGTATAATGATGATTTAGTTCTTGGCGGCGGTATTATAACAGAAGTTTTGTAAACATTACAAAATATTACAAAAAAATAAAATTACCGTAATGCTAATTTACATTGTATATATAAGTACAAGAAAATTCACACTATATTGACACTATCCAATACATTTGGTACAATTAGAGAGTATATAAATTTAGTTTCGCACAAGAAGAGAAAGGAATTTTATATGATGAAAAAGAATGGTTTTACTTTGGCTGAAGTTTTGATTACTTTGGCAATTATCGGTGTTGTAGCAACATTGACCTTGCCGGCATTGATGACTAACACTGCCGAACAGCAATCAATCACTGCATTCAAAAAACTTATTAACACATTAACAGAAGCAGGACAAATGAATGCTGCAATGAACGGTTTTGATTTTTCAATATCAACTACTGGTGTAAAAGGAGATAGTGCTGATTCTGGTACTATTTCAATGTGGGCTTTATTTGATGACAGATTACAGGTTAACGAAAAGACATCCGGTGTAGGATTCACTAACCATGCCAAAGAAGCTGATGATATGTGCAAAGGTACAAATACTATTGTGTTAAGAGATAACACTGCGATATGCCTTCAGGGTATGAAAACAGATTCAAACGCAAATAACGATGTTTATTGGAATATTTACGTTGATACAAACGGTATGAAAGGTCCTAACCAAAAGTCATATTGCGCAGAAGAGGGTTGTAAAGATAAAGCAAAACGTGCAATCAAGGATCAATTCCCGGTTACTTTGTATAAAGGTATGGCATTCCCCGGTCACTGGGATGCTATATACTCAGAGTCAGCCACTTCAGATGTTAATGGTGCTTATGCCGCAAGATATGCAATGGGTGTTGCTACCCAGAACAAGTCATAGTTGTTAAACAGACTTAACATACAAAAAAGACTGTCAATATTGACAGTCTTTTTTGTTAACCGTTTAAACCTGTTTTAAATCAAACATCCGCCTTTGCGGTTTACCTTACGCTCAGGGAAGCATGGAAGATATTTCTGCAACAATTCTTGAAATATCAGCTCCGCCAAATATTACCTCCAGTATCAGTGATGAGTTGATAATAGTTGTTTCTCTAAACTCCATTGTATCAACATCAATAATATTAAACTCTATATAATCATCTCCGACATAGGTAATTTTACCGTATTCCGCACCTGTCGCCCATCTCAAAAATACGTACTTGTGTTCAAAAACTTTAAGTCTGTTTAAAAGCTTCATCTTATACCTTCTTGTTTGTCGTGATAAATGTCGTTTGGATATACTCTCTTTTCTGAATTGTGAACATTAAAACACAAAATCAACAATGATATTTTAACACATAATTGATAAGATAACAACTTTTGATTAAAATAAATGTATGACAAAAGTTGTTTTAACAGGACTGGGAGCAGTAGGACTTACCTACGCCGTACAACTCAGAGGGAAATGCGATTTGTATATCCTTGCTGATAAATTGCGCATTGAAAAATACAAAACTCACAAACCGTTGTTCAACGGGAAAGAACAGGATTTTACCTACATTCTGCCGACAGATAAATTTGATGCGGATTTGATTATTATTACAACCAAAATGAACGGCTTAAAATCCGCCATAACAAATATGAAGAATTTTGTTTCGCCAAAAACCAGAATAATCTCACTTATTAACGGAATTTCTTCAGAAAAAATAATATCTGAGGCTTACCCGAAGGCAAAAATTCTCAAATCATATTTTATAGGACACAGCGCCGTAAGAGCCGGTAACAGCGTAACTCAGGACGGAACGGGAGAAATTGTCATGGAGCATGACGATTTTACCGAAATGTTTTTTGCAAAGTCGGGCATAAATTATTCAGTTCCGAAAGATATTGACTACGCAATGTGGCTTAAATTTTCACTAAATGTTTTTTCAAATCAGGTCTCCGCAATACTTGATATGAATTTTGGAGCATTAAAGAGAAATAAACATTTTATTGAGTTTGCAAAAAAAATTACTGCTGAAGTCCGTTTAATTGCAGAACAGGAAGGGGTTAAAAACCTTGAAAATCTTGAAAAAGACGCAATTGACGCACTAAATATAGCAATTGATGAGGGAAAAACCTCAATGCATCAGGATATGCTGGCAAAACGTCCGACTGAGGTTGATATATTTGCCGGCGAAATAATACGCTTGGGTAAAAAGCATGGTATTCCTACCCCGTATAACCAGACATTGTACGACCTGGTAAGAATAAAGGAGGAAGATAATGAACACAGCATTCATACCTGTTAGAGGCGGAAGCAAATCTATTCCTCTGAAAAACATAAAACCGATAAACGGAAAACCGCTTGTTTACTGGACAGTTTCTGCTGCCCAAAATGCGGAATGTATTGATGAAATTATTGTTGCAACAGATTCGGAAGAAATTAAATCAACCGTTCTCAGTTTTGGTTTCAGCAAAGTAAAAATCTACGACAGGGACACGGAAAACGCGAAAGACACATCTTCAACAGAAGATGTCATGCTGGAATATATTAACAAATCCGATTTAAAAGACGATGACTTGTTCTTTTTGATACAGGCGACATCTCCCATGCTTAAAGCAGAACACATTGACGGCATGTTCAAAGAATTCTCCCAAAACGACTCCGATTCAATGTTTACGGGAGTAAGAGAGAAACAATTCAAATGGGCAGGGGTAAATGATAAAAACGGATTAAAGCCGGTAAATTATGATTACCGCAGACGCCCTCGCAGACAGGATTTCGAAGGACTTATAGCCGAAAACGGAGCATGCTATATCAACTCTGTCGGGAACATAAAACGTGACAAATGCCGTCTTTCAGGCAAAATAACAGCGTACGAACTTCCATCTTATACTCTGCATGAAATAGATGAACCGACAGACTGGATTATCGTTGAAGAAATAATGAAAAGAGTGTAATAAAATCTATGCAACTACATCAATACCTTTACCCACTCTTTTGTTAAGCAGAGATGATGCGGCACGAGAGTTCAAAAATTCCAACGCTCCCATAAAACTTTTTCTGTCCGACAAACCCTGACGTGCTTCAATCATTGTATTCTGAAGCTGTGCGGCAGTAATTTGTTCTTTTATAATTTTGTTCTGATTTGTAATACCTTTAAACTCTTTTATCGGAAATCCGATATCTTCCTGTTTTTCAACCTTTTCAACATATTCGTGCAGCCCGCTTTTTTCTTCAGCTTTCTGTTTAACCTCCTCCTTCACGGCTGTTTGAGAGGTTGTCTGAGCTGCAATTTGAGAGAAAGGATTATTGTTGCTTACAAAAGATTCTCTTGCAACATTCATAATATCAGTCTGAACGTCGCTTGTCATTGTACCTGCGCGTTCTCTGGCTCTCTTAAAGATAAGCTCTTTTAAAGCCTCTGCCTCTTTTCTGTTTACAAAAGAATTTAACTGGTAGTCCATATTATCCTCTGGTATAACTCTCTATATATATAAAAACACATTTGTTAAGAAAATTGACAAAAATTTATATAATACTTATATATTTGTTACATAACTTAACATTCGGGTAAAGTTTCTTTCATGTTTTGTCATGTCTTGTTTTTAGTGGATTACAACGCTACAACCACGCATTTTTATTACAATTTCGTCTGTTTCGGGATACTTGTATTATTTGTATTTTTTAATATTTTATTGTACAATTAGATTGCTATTTATATTTCGGCTAGTGTAAAATCTTAACAGGAAGGATTTAACCGACCTGTTTTCTTTTGCCCCTGATGAGAAAATTATACATTTAATGTAGTATGTTCAAATGATAAAAACTATCGTATTATGTTATTAATGTACAAATAGGAGATTTTAACATGAAGAAAATAGTTTTAACCTTAAGCGTTTTATTTGCATTTTCAGGTCTGGCTTTTGCTGACGGTAACGCTTTTACACCATTGAATTTCAATGATACGTCATACGGGGCAGCAGGAAGCTCAAACACCGTTGTTAACACAATTTCCGATACGGAAGCAACCGGAAACGGCAATATTCAAAACGCTATTCAGCAGCTTGAAAACGCTCAGAACGACATCAGAAATGAGTTATTAAACCTGAAAACTAAATACGCTGATGTAGATGCTCAGTACAAACTGGTTAAATCAGAAAGAGCAGCATTAAACAAACAGGTACGTGCCGTTGAAAAAAGAATCAAAGAAATTGATAAGGCAAAAGACAGAATCAAAAAAAATATGATTTAGTAAAATTAAAATAAAAAAAGAGCGGAAACATTAAAATGTTTCCGCTCTTTTTTTGAATTTATTCTGTGCAATAGTTAACAATATCGTAACCGAGCTGTTCAATTCTGTTTTTAAGCTTTTCGCTCTGCGTAATTCTGTATTCCGTAAAATGATTATCTATTGTTCCGTCTTCGTAACGGCATGGGTGAATAAGAGCTTCGACGACTATATTTCTCTTTCTGCTGAGCTTAGAAAGTCCGCACGCAACAGTCATGCTGTTCATCATTGAAGTATATCCGACTCCGATTAAATAGTTATTTGTTCTTAAACCGTATTTTGTAACCAGCTTTCTGTTTTTTGCTGTAAATGAGTTCAGCAGAGCTATCTTAATAAGGTTCAGCGGATAAGTTCTGTTCAGATAAATCATTACATCAGGAACTGTGTACATTTCTTCATATTGTGTTCTAATTTGAGGAATGTCATAATCTTTAGCAATTTTGCAAACCAAATCAAAAATCGGCGGAATTGCGTGGGTATGAACATGAGAATCTATATGTGTAATTTTTACTCCTGCATTCCTTATTTTATCAATTTGAGCGCAAAATTCTCTTTCCAGTTGTTCGAGAAAATCCTTGTTTTTGGGGCTGCACGCTTTATTAATTAATTTTAAATATGAATTATTGAAATTACCTTCCTCATCCGTTAAACCCGTCAGTGTTTTAACCAAAGGCTTTCCTTCCATTATATTCAGATGCACGCCGACACCCAATTCCGGGCAGGCAGGTATTACTTTTTCCACTGCTTCATTAAATGCTTCTCCGTTCGCAACAAGGCTTGCGCTTTTTAAGATACCCTTCTGAACACCTTCGGTAATCGCTGTATTATATGCCTTGCTCATTCCGAAATCATCTGCATTTAATATAAACTTTTTATTTCCCATTAAAATCTTTTCCTCGCTCTTCTTAATAAACCCTTTTATATTTACCCCTTTTATTGTATTATATTTCTGAGAGGAATACAATGAGCGAAATATCAAGACTTGCAATTATCATTCCGTGTTTTAACGAGGAACTGGTTGTTAAATCAACAGTAGAAACACTTCTGGGAGTATTGGACAACATAATATCAAAAGGTAAAATAACCAACAACAGTTATATTTATCTTGTAGATGACGGCTCTAAAGACAGTACATGGAGCATTATTGAAGATTTAAGAAAAACATACGGCGAAAGAGTTAAGGGTACAAAATTTATCCGTAATTACGGCAACCAAAAAGCTCTTATTGCAGGACTTGAAAGCGTCAGAGAAATCGGCTGCGACTGTGCGATTTCTATTGATGCTGACCTTCAGCAGGACGAAAACGCAATTGAAATCTTTGTGGACGAGTTTCACAAAGGCGCAGACATTGTTTCCGGCATCAGAAATGACCGAAAAACGGATTCATTCTTCAAAAAATATACAGCACTCTGTTTTTACAGATTAATGAATATTTTAGGTGTAAAAATTCCGCCAAACCATTCGGATTTCCGTCTTGTAAGCAGACACGCACTTGATATACTTGAACAGTACAAAGAAGAAGGTTTATTCCTGAGAGGATTTTTCCACGAAATCGGGCTGAAAACTTCTTATGTACATTTTAACGTTAAACCAAGAGCATTAGGCTGTTCTAAATTTAATTTCTTCTCACTGACAAGTCTTGCACTTAACGGAATTACTGCTTTCAGTATAGTACCTCTGAGAATAATCGCAGCCTGCGGTGTTATAACAATGTTAGGCAGCTTTGTTTTGGCATTTGAAGTTCTTTGTGAAAAATATATTCTGCACACAACCCCGAGCGGCTGGGCAACACTGGTTATCCTGCTTGCATTCTTCGGCGGACTTCAGATTTTCTGCCTTGGTATCATTGGTGAATACCTCGGACAGATATTTAATGAAGTAAAAGCAAGACCCCGATATATTAAGGGAATAGAGCTTAAGTAAAGTTTCAGAAATACTTCGCTTACAGTATGACGGTAATATTTACCCCTGCAGACCTTTTACAAAGTCCACAACACCAAAATCTTTGCCTGTGAGCTGTTTAATCAGGTCATATTCCTCAACGGATGCACCCAGAGCAAAAATATTTTTGTCCATATATTCTGCCGTCTTAATATTTTCCGTAATATTACCCAGTTTTTCTTTCAGATGATTATATATCTGAGCCTTCATAAGCGTTGCACGAAAATAATTCTGATAATATCCCGGATGGGTAAGATAATGCGGAATAGTTGCCCATTCATTATCAGCTCTATCAAATCTGTTCAGATATTTACCCCTCATTTCCGCCCAAAGCTCTGCAGGATTTCTGTCGGGATTTTTGTACAATTCACGTTCAAAATCGATAATCTCAAGACTTCTTGATACAAAATTTGCCTCATCATCTTTAAGAGAATCCTTAAACTTTGCCAGCAAATCGTCCGGAACAATACCCTTCAGAACATCTTCTTTTTTCATAATATCGCCCATCATCATCGCAACGGCTTCCGTAACCGCAGAAGACGACGGCGAACGGTCAATAAAAGGAAGTTCCAAAGACAAGCCCAAATCGTACATACAGTGCCCGAGTTCATGGTTAAGTGTATCCAGGCTCTGTACATTGTTCATAAGGTTTGCAAGTATCCTTGAATCCTTACCTGCTTCTACCCCGAAACAAAAACCGTGTGTATTTTTACCCTTCCTGGGATAAAGATCAAGAGTTATTTTTCCTTCCGCCTGAAGTTTATCAATATCATACCCCATGCCTGCATAAGTTTTCTTGGAAATATCTTCTATATTTTTATTTTTTAATATCTCGTTTACCCCTTTTTCGCTGTCAGTGTCCAAAAGCAAGCCGTAATGATACCCTTTAAGTTCATCAACAGAGAAAAACTCTTTCAGCTCTTTTTGTCTTTTTTCCTGCAAAACTTTGATTTTATCCTGCGCTTCCGCATAAACATCACTGACCAGTTTATTCAAAAACTCAGGTTCAACATCATATTTATCCTTAACCATATAATCAAAATAATTGTCATAACCCTTTGTTTTAGCGTATTCGTTACGCATTTTTACAAGCTCAATCAAATCACCTGCTATCAAATCTCCGCCTTTAACCTTAGCCTCATAAGCCTTTTTTCTGAGTTCGGGATTTGTTTCTGTCTGAAAAATCTTCATAATATCGACATTCGTAACTTCTTTTCCGTCAATCAGCGGAACATAAGTATTGTATTTTTGTCCGATATCAGCTTCTTTTTTACGTAAAGCCTTTTTAGCCTCACCTGTATTAAGTTCTTCGTCAAAAGCCTTAATTAAATCTTTGAGCTGTTTTGCCTCGTGCTTAGGCAAAGCATTTTTATCAACAGTTTTTAACTTTTCAAAAGTCTTTTCATCTCTCAGAAGAGAATAAAGCTCGTCTTCTGCTTTTTCATATTCTGTCTGAGTTTCCGGGTTTGAGTTAATATAAAAATCCCAGCAGGCTTTTTCTGTTTTTAACTGTACAGGTTCCAGTTTTCCGGAAAAATCTTCTCTTATTTTTATAAATTTATCTAACTCGCTCATATTTTTCTCTCCCTTTTGTAATGCTGAAACGATTGTAGCACATCCCGCAGTCAAAAGCGAAAAAACCTGAACAGGCGAAATTTGTTTCGGCAGTTGTTTTGCTTTAAACTGAACCCTGTTTTGACAGTACGCATTATTATACTTAATCTGATTGATACCCTGTACTTTCATGGATTATCCTTTTATAAAAAGATAAAACCCCGTGAAAAAATATTTTGCCAACTCTAGCAGACTTTTCCCAAAACAACGCGCTTTTGCGCACCCGTACAAGACGGAACATTGGAAGGAATACCGTAATAGTTGCAGTACCCCAAAAGCGCAAACGCCATCGCCTCTTTATAATTATTGGAAATACCGTAGTCCTCGTGCGTTTTGAGTTCTATCCTCTGCGGAAGATATGTTCTCAAAAATTTCATCATTGTTTTATTATAAGCCCCGCCTCCGCCGATTATGGCTTTATCAACATGGCAAACAGGGTAAATAAATCTTTCATAAGCCTGAGCAATAGTTTTTGCCGTAAGAGCCGTCAGAGTCGCTATAACATCCTTTGGTTCAGACGGTGCTGTTTTAAGAATATTTTCAATATATTTAACCGAAAAATACTCTCTCCCCGTCGTCTTAGGCGGTTCAAGAAAATAATACTCATCTTGAAGCAGACAATCAAGCCAGCTTTCGCAAATATTACCTTCGTGCGCAATCTCTCCGTCTTTATCGTACTTTTGACCAAAGAATTTCTGTACGCAATAATCTATCATTATATTTCCGCACCCGGTATCAAACCCGAAGGTGGCACAGTCATCCGACACAACAGTTACGTTTGAAATCCCGCCGATATTTTGTACAAGCGAGTTTGAGAACCATTTTTCATCCGCAAAACAAACCAATGGCGCACCCTGACCGCCAACCGCAATATCTTTTTCCCTGAAATTAGAAACGGTCGTACAACCTGTCAAAGCAGAAATTACAGAGCTTTCACCAATTTGCAGGGTGCTTTTTAGCGGAATGCCGTCAAGCGTTTCATCAAACGGATAGTGATAAACCGTCTGCCCGTGGCTTGCAATTAAATCAGGTTTCCCAAACTCCCCGATTAAGATATTGCACGCATCAGCAAAGCATCTTCCTATGGCAAAATTTAACTGACACAAATCTTTTATACTGAGTTCATTTCTGAATGCCTGAAAAATTTTTGCTCTTATATGCTCAGGATAAGGATGATTAATCCCCTGTATTAATTTTACGGACAAGTCAGGCTGTACTTCACAAAGCGCCGCATCAATCGAATCGCACGAAGTTCCCGACATCAAACCTATAACTCTTTTTGGTTCTTTTTCTTCCATAATTTATATTATAACACGCGATATAAACACGTTAACTTTTGTAACACTTTTTCAATAAAACCTAAAGTTTTAATTGTTTATGCCGATACATGTACCATCTATATATACAATTAAATTCGGAGAAAAGAATGCCTGAACAGTTTAATCAGTACACGATGTACACATATATGGCAAATTTATCACAACAAAACGAACTACAGGATAACAGAATCTTGTTAGATATAAGAAATCTTGAACAAACAAGCGGGTACTATGATGTTGATAAAAGAGTTCAGAGCATATTCGGAGATGTTAACGGTATACACACATTTAATTACCCCGAGCATGAATTACAAGTTATCGTATACAAAAAAAATTCAATTATTCTAATTTCCGCAAAACAAAAAGATAAAAATGTTTTTGAAAAAGCCTGGGTACACACAAACGGCAACACACCCCCGGATCCGGAAAACGGGCTTTTACAGGCTTTTGAAGAAGTAACCAAAACAAAAATAACTATAAAACAATAATAAGAAAGGATTTTTATGGCAGGTATTCACAACAATTTAAATCCATCGTTCCTCTCTCAAGATGGTGATACAAAAAAGACAGGGAATAAATTAAACCACAAAAACGGTTTTCAGGCACAAAAGAGCCAGGTTGGTCCATGTTACGCTCAAAGAAGAAATCGTTATGACCATTTTGATAAGGGTGATTGGTACGAAAGTATAGGTATGGGCGATGACGGCCGTCATTACCTGTTTAAATATATCTCTGACGGTGCAGACGGCTGGTCAGTGGAAGTTTCTGCAATGACAGCTGATGAAGTAAGAAGTTGGAGATATATGTAAACACGTTGACAAAGTTTTATAAGTAAAAACCAGGGCAGAAAATTTCTGCCCTGGTTAGTTATTTTATAATCCTGAAATTATATATCCAGCAATATTTTTTGACGTTCCTCTGTTTTTACCTCCGACTTTGCACTGCGGAAATCAGATGGCATAGACATTGAGCCCACGCTTGTTCTTGGCGCTGTATGAGTTTCTTCAACCGGCGTGTATTCAACAATTCTTTCTTCCGTTTTTGCTTCCACAGGCTGAGCAGACTTAGAACCCAGAGATGAGTGGAAGGTTCTTGAGATAACATCGTCCTGCTGTTCCTTCGTAAGCTTGATAAAATTAACCGCATATCCCGATACTCGAACCGTTAACTGCGGATACTTCTCAGGATGAGCCTGTGCATCAATCAGAGTTTCTCTGTTAAATACGTTTACATTAAGGTGATGTCCACCCTTTTCAACGTATCCGTCAAGTAAGTTTATTAAATTTTCTTCCTGCTGAGTTGTCATTATATTCTCCTTTATAAATTATTCTTAATTCTACATATCAAGTCCGTTAATATTTACACCCTGAGAGCATCCGCAATCAAGGCAAACATCCAAATCACCCATAAATACTTCGTCTTTGCCCAAAGCATTCGGGATAATTGAGAAGGTATTTGAAATACCATCCTGAGCATCATTGAACGGAAGTTTTGCAACAGAAGCCAGTGAAGCGACAGCTCCGTTACTGTCACGTCCGTGCATCGGGTTAGCTCCCGGAGCCAACGGAACACCTGCTTTTCTTCCGTCAGGAGTATTTCCTGTTTTCTTTCCGTAAACAACGTTTGATGTAATTGTAAGAATTGACATTGTAGGAATTGAGTTTCTGTAAGTTGTATGTTTTCTAATCATGTTCATAAACTTGTGAACCAACTCTACCGCCATTTCATCAACTCTGTCATCATTGTTTCCGTATTTGGGGTAATCTCCTTCGACTTCATAATCAACAACTATACCGTTTTCGTCACGTATTGTTTTAACCTTCGCATACTTAATTGCGGACAAAGAGTCAGCAACAACCGACAAACCCGCAATACCTGTTGCAAAGTATCTTTTTACATCTCTGTCATGAAGCGCCATTTGTGAACGTTCATAACAGTATTTGTCGTGCATGTAATGGATTACGTTCAGAGTATTTACATACAATCCTGCAAGCCATTCCATCATATCTTCATATCTTTCCATAACTTCGTTGTAGTCAAGATACTCAGAAGTAATAGGTCTGTATTTCGGACCAACCTGTTCTTTCAGTCTTTCGTCAACACCGCCGTTAATTGCGTATAACAAACATTTTGCAAGGTTTGCTCTTGCGCCGAAGAACTGCATTTCTTTACCTACAACCATTGATGATACACAGCAGGCAATAGCGTAATCATCGCCGTGAATCGGTCTCATCAAATCATCATTTTCATACTGAATAGAAGATGTCGTAATCGAAATATGAGCAGCGTACTGCTTAAAGTTGTGCGGTAAATTCTTTGACCACAAAACTGTCATATTAGGTTCTGGTGCAGTTCCCAAATTTTCCAGCGTGTGAAGATATCTGAATGAGTTTTTCGTAACCATGTGACGACCGTCTACACCAACACCGCCTATTGATTCGGTTACCCATGTCGGGTCGCCCGAGAACAATGAGTTATATTCGGGAGTTCTTGCAAACTTAACCAGTCTTAACTTCATGATAAAGTGGTCAACAAGCTCCTGTGCTTCCTGTTCTGTTATAATACCGTCACGCAAATCTCTTTCAATAAAGATATCAAGGAAAGTTGATGTTCTTCCGATACTCATTGCGGCACCGTTTTGTTCTTTTACCGCTGATAAGTAACCAAAATACAGCCACTGAACTGCTTCACGTGCATTTCTTGCCGGCTTTGTAATATCAAATCCGTATATTTTACCAAGCTCTGCCATTTCCCACAATGCTCTGATTTGTTCGGAAATTTCTTCTTTCAACTGGATTTTTTCAGGAGTCATATCTCCGTCAATTGAGTTGTGCTGTTCGATTTTGTCATAAACCAAACGGTCAATACCATACAGAGCAATACGTCTGTAGTCGCCAATAATACGGCCTCTGCCGTATGCATCAGGCAAACCTGTAAGAATTGCGGCATGTCTTGCACGTTTCATCTCAGGCGTGTATGCATCAAAAACGCCCTGGTTATGTGTTTTTCTGTATTTTGTGAAAATTTCGCTGATTTCAGGATCAACTTCATAACCGTATGATTTGCATGCCCCTTCTGCCATTCTTATACCGCCAAACGGTTGAAGTGCACGTTTAAGAGGCTTATCAGTCTGCAAGCCTACAATCTTTTCAAGCGGCTTATCAATGTAGCCTGCACCGTGAGAAGTAATCGTTGATACGATTTTTGTATCCATATCAAGAACACCGCCATGCTCACGTTCCTGTTTAAATAAATCACAGCATTCTTCCCAAAGTCTTTTTGTTGCTTCGGTAGGGCCTGTCAAAAAGCTTGAATCACCGTTATACTGCGTGTAGTTTCTTTGTATAAAATCTCTTACATTAATCTCTTTCTGCCATTTACCGCCTATAAATTCTGTTGTTGAATATTTTTCCTCCGCGGATCGCTCAATTGTTGCTTCCATTATGTACACTTCTCCTTTGTATATTTTCTGTTTTTGATGATAAATGTGCGAACTTTCATTATACCACTCAGACTATGTGAAATCCAACTTTATTAACTTATATAAATTGTCATTTGTACAATTTTAGAAAGTGATCTCACCTTCCGCTCAGTACTATGATATGCTCGCTGTTAACAGCATTTCCGTTTCATCTTTGTCAAAAACGAATTTGCCGTTGTGCCTGTCTTCACACTCCCTGCATAACCCTCTGAATGTAATATCAATAGAAGTTATTTTGCAGTCAGTGAATTCTTCAGCTTTTGCAATAATGTCTTTTCCGATATCCATAGGAATATCGTAAATTTTACCGCAGCAGCTGCAAATAAAATGATAATGCGGTTCAAGACATCTGTCGAAATGCGACGAACCGTCAAGTCCGATTATTTTACGGATAATACCTTTTTCCGCAAACTTGTTAAGATTACGGTAGACCGTAGCAACACCAATATCAGCATGCTCCTGATGAATGTATTTATAAAGCTCATCAGCAGTCGGATGAACACAGTGTTCACCAAGCGCACGCAAAATAATCTCTTTTTGCTTCGAATTCCTCATAATCTCTTTCCCTAAATGATAATTATTATCATTATCATTATGATGGAAATCAGAACTTTTGTCAAGGATGAATTAAAATGTTAATAATTTTGATAACTTAATATTTAAACCTTCCGCTATTTTAAATATATGCCTGTCAAGCAGTACTCCGTAAGCTTTTCCGTCTTCGATTTTCTTAATATACTCTTTTCTTATTCCTGTTTTTTCTGCCAGTTCTTTTATGGTCATGCCCTTTTCTTCTCTGCATTTTTGTATGTTTTCACCCAATTTACGGCATACCTCTATAAAACTCTTGTCGTAGTTCATATATTTCTCCTGTTATATTTAAACAATGTTTTAACAAAATTAAATATACAATATTGTTTAAACATTGTAAAGTTATTGTTATAACAAAGGAGATTAAATGAAGAAAAAATTTACTAAAATCGGAAATAGCTGGGCTATGTTATTTACCAAAACAATGCTGGAAATGCTAGATGTTAACCCTGAACAGGAACAAGTTGAAATAGAATTTGATAAAAAAGTCCTAAGAATGGAAAAGGAAAAGAAATAATTTCAATAAATATAAAAAACGGCAGAGTGAAAATTCACTCCGCCGTTTTTAGTAAAAAGTTTTTGCTTTCTTCTAACCTAAGCATTCTCTGCCAGTTTTTCTCTGACGAGTTTTTCTATTGTGTCAAGAATGTCTTTGTTTTCAGCCAAAAATTCTTTAGCTTTATCTCTTCCCTGACCGAGTTTTTCGTCATTAAAACTGAACCATGAGCCTGCTTTTTTCACAATATCCAAATCAACAGCTACGTCTAAGATGTTACCGATTTTGCAGATACCTTTTCCGAAGATAATATCGAATTCTGCAGTTCTGAACGGAGGAGCAACCTTGTTCTTTAACACTCTTACACGAACATGGTTACCGACATCTTCGCCATCGCCTTTTAAGCCTTCTACTCTCTTTATTTCCATACGAACAGACGCATAGTATTTAAGTGCGTTACCACCTGTTGTTGTTTCGGGGTTACCGTACATAACACCGATTTTTTGTCTTAACTGGTTAATGAAAATAACGGTTGTATTGGTTTTACCGATAATACCGGTTAATTTTCTTAAAGCTTTAGACATCAAACGAGCCTGCAAGCCCATTTGCTGGTCTTCCATCGAGCCTTCAATTTCAGCCTTCGGAACAAGAGCCGCAACAGAGTCGACGATAATTATATCGACAGCTCCTGAGCGTACAAGTTCTTCCGTAATATCAAGAGCCTGTTCACCTGTATCCGGCTGAGAGATTAAAAGTTCATCAATGTTTACACCAAGATTTCTTGCATATTCAGGATCCAGAGCGTGTTCAGCATCAACGAATGCAGCAATACCGCCTTTTTTCTGACATTCTGCAACGATATGCTGAGCAAGTGTTGTTTTACCTGAAGATTCGGGGCCGTATATTTCAATAATACGTCCTCTCGGAATTCCGCCTACACCAAGTGCAACGTCAAGAGCAAGTGCACCGGTCGGGATTGTTTCAACACTTACTGACGGCTTGTCACCAAGCTTCATTATTGCGCCTTTGCCAAAATCTTTTTCAATTTTATCTATAGCAAGTTTTAACGCTTTTTGTCTTTCATCGGAAACAGCGTTTTTTTCTTCTTCTTTTACTGCCATATTAAACTCCTTTTATGTGATTGAGTTATTAAAGTAATATATTGTTTTCTTCTTCTTTCTTAATATAGAAACCTGCAAACAAGGGTTTGAAGCTGCTCAGGATATTTTTAAGCTTAAAGTTTTCTTTATTAAGTTCATTTACTTTATTTTTAAGATTTTCGTTTTCTGTTTTACAGCGAACGAGTTCAAGCACTACATCATCCATGCCTTCAAGCTTTTCGTCTATAAGCTTTGTTACAGAAGAAGTAATGTTGTTTTCCATTTTATTTAAAGTTTCCAGCAAGCCATTAACAACAGCCTGTGAGTTTGGTTTCGTCATAACGGGTAAAGCTTCATTCTTATTCATTTTTCTAATTCCATTTCCTGTTAATAATGAGGATTTTGCACTCTTAAGTTTTTTAACTTCATCTACCGAAAAATAAACCTGACCGAGTTTATTTCTCTTAGGGCTTACTGAAGTTTTTTTACACAACTCAACTATCTCTTTGTTATCAATATTCAACAATCTTCTGACTTCATTTGGTAAAAGTACTTTACTAGAACTTGTCTCCATGCCCAAAATCCCCTCTATATTTTCTCCTTCTACATTTTATTAAATAAAAGTTTTTATTTCTACTATTTGTAACAAATATTTACGAAAAAATTTTAATATATTCTTAATACGCAATATATTGACCTTTTAAACAAAAATAGATATTATTAAACCATTAAGAAGAAGGAGGGAAGTATATGGAAGATTTTAAACACCAGCCTATGAACGGCAGACAATATACTGACGAAGATATAAAAAAAATGATTGAAGAATATGATGTTCAGTTTATCAAACTTCAATTCGTTGACATTAACGGACAGGTAAAAAATATGGCAGTACCTTCCGAACACATTGACAGAGTTTTAAATAACGAAATTATGTTAGACGGCTCATCAATCAAAGGTTTTAGAAATATTGAAACTTCCGATATGTATTTCTATCCGGATAAAAATACTTTCCAAATCCTTCCGTGGCAGGAACAAAACGGCAGAAATTCCGCTCGTTTAATCTGCGATATTTATAACGCAGACGGAACACCGTTTGAAGGCTGCCCGAGATGCAACCTTAAAAGACTTATGGCAGAAGCTAAAAAACTCGGCTTATCAATGAACGTAGGGCCGGAAGCAGAATTTTTCTTATTTGAAAAAGATAATGACGGTCATATCACAACAAAAACCCACGACAGAGCAGGGTATTATGACGTAGGTCCTGACGATTTGGGCGAAGAAGTTCGTTCAGATATCGTAAGCACACTTCAGGACATGGGATTTGATATTGAAGCCTCTCACCACGAAGTATCAGACGGTCAGCACGAAATCGATTTTAAATACTCTGATATCCTTACAACGGCAGATAACGTTGTAACCTTCAGGATTGCGGTAAAAGCAATTGCTGCTCAGTATGGACTGCACGCAACATTTATGCCGAAACCTATTTTCGGAATCAACGGTTCGGGTATGCACTGCAACATTTCACTTTCTGATATGAAAGGTAAAAACGCATTCTACGACCCGAAAGCGGAATACCAGTTATCCGATACCGCAAAATACGCTATCGGCGGTATTTTGAAACATATTAAAAGCATCACTGCAATTCTTAACCCGACAGTTAACAGCTACAAACGTATCGTTCCGGGATATGAAGCACCTGTTTATATGGCTTGGTCACTTGCTAACAGAAGTGCATTACTCAGAGTTCCTGCAAAACGAGGCGTTTCAACCCGTGTAGAACTTCGTTCACCCGACCCGAGCTGCAACCCGTATCTGGCTTTTGCAACTATTCTTGCAGCTTGTTTAGACGGCGTTCGCAACAAAATTGAACCGCCTAAACCTGTAGAATCAAATATTTACAAACTTTCTGACAAAGAACGTAAACGTTTGAAAATCGAATCACTTCCGGGAAGTTTGCACGAAGCACTCGATTGCATGCAGCGTTCGCTTATTGCAAAAACAGCTCTCGGTTCACACATTGTAGATGAGTTCTTAACAGCAAAAGAAATCGAATGGAACGATTTCAGAACCTATGTTTCTCAATGGGAACTCGATAAATATCTGGCAAGATACTAAGACAAAAACTTGACAATAAAAAACCGGCGTATCAAATGATACGCCGGTTTTTTTATTCTGAATAATATTATTCGCTCAAAAGTTTGTCCGCAAGCGGAGATTCAACTTTTCCGTTAAGTGTTTTTGAAACTTTTTTAATGTTCTGAGCCAAAGTTTCCATCTCGGGAGTCCATACAAAATAGTCGTTAACGTATTTCTCGCCCCTTGAAAAATCACCGCTTAACTGAACTTCAATAATTTCTTTAAGCATTTTCTTAGCCGTTTCAACCATTTTGTCGATATTAACATCAAGAACACCGTCTTTTGATATTGACATAGCGCCTTCTTTTATGAAGAAATAGTTTTGCATAACCGAACGAACTCTGTGAGCCTGACTTAATGTCGGTTTTGCCATAAGCATATTGTCTGCCGCATAAGTCACTATCATTTGTTCTTTTTGTTCTTTGGTATACATTCCTGCATCAGTCAGAACATCAAGCATTGCAAGTGATACCATATCAGCTTTGTTTTCTTCAATTATTGATTTGTATTTACCCAAGCCTTCCGTTCCTGATTTCGGTCCGAGAGAATGTCCGTTTTCGTGACCAATTGTAAACCAGTGGTCTGCTTCATCGTTATAATATTTGTGTAAGTCTTTGTTTAAAATCGCATCAAGTCTTTTCTGCATTTTTTCTCTTGCATCATCGGAAGTTATAAGACGAATTTGTCTGTGGTAAACATTTCTTCTTCCTCCGCCCAGTTCACTTACGGAAAGTTTATCATCATTCGGCAGATTTTCTGCAAGCGTAATCCCTGCACGGTATTCTCCGACATCACCGTAAACACCTACAAGGTCAACATCAACCATTGTCTGTTTTGATTCCTTATCGGCAGAAATGTTCTGAATATATTTATCATTCAGCGGCATATTCTGAGCCATAAGAGGTAAATACTTTTTCACATTAAGTATTGCATCCGTGCCTTCCTTGTTAACAA
This sequence comes from uncultured bacterium, assembly GCA_902763805.1. Lineage (GTDB taxonomy): Bacteria > Cyanobacteriota > Vampirovibrionia > Gastranaerophilales > Gastranaerophilaceae > CAG-196. The sequence goes on from CACWTN010000001.1 coordinate 175,123, forward strand.
TACCGACACGACCGCCAAGACAGTCTTTTGAAACAGGAACAATTCCGTTTTCATCCAGAAGTTTTTTGAGTTCGGGATTTTCAACAACAGATTCGGTCATTTCATCAGAGTAATTTTCTCTTGTTATAGTAAACTCCAACGGAGTATCCTGAAGTGTTGCCCATTTTTTATCGGCATAACCGTCAAGCATCGGGTCTGCCGTTCTGAGTGCTTTTGCCTGAAGTTTTAGGTACTCGTTAAAATCTTCGTTTGTAGAAGTTTCAGCAGCCTTTTCAAGTTCGGATGCCATACATTCGAAATCTTCTTTAAAGTAATCAACATAATCGGTTGCTTTAAGTTCGTCACCATCTCTTTCTACAACAGAGCGCTGGTTTAAGATTTTGGCAACCTCATCTACTTTTCCTTCCTTCATCATTTTGATTAAAATTGCATGAAATTCTTCTCTTGTAAGATCAGAAGGATAAACACCGATACCTTTTTTAGGTTCAAGCCCTTTTGCCAGTTTAATCATATTAGAATCTCTGTCAAGTGCAAAAATACCTTTTTGCGCATCAAAAAGAATTTTTGTTAATCTTGCATCTTCATTACCTTTGGCAATCTCTTTTTCAAGGTATTCTTTAAATGCAAGGTTATTATGGTCGTCAAGTATCATCTCAACTTTATCAAGCCTTGCCGCAGCCTTTGTCAAATGCTTAAGCGCCTCTTTGTCACCGTCTGAAAGCGCCAAATATTCGGGCGCATCAACAGCAAGCATCTTCTTTGTTGTTAAATAATCTTTGTGAGTTCTTTTCTCAAGTTCTTCTCTGGTTAAACCAAGCTCAAATTCAGGTTTTGTAATACCGACATTGTTAATCATACTCATTTTATCAAGCTCTCCTATTAATTTATCAGATTTATCTTTTGGGGTATTATCATCTATCGGACTATTTCCCCGAACATATTTTACACCTTTTAAATCAATTTGTTGTCGGTTATTAGTATTATTTATTTGCATAAACCCTCCTGCTATAAGCGGTACACCTAATATTTTAGCATAATCTATACGCTTTACAACAAACGGAACAGCCTGTTTTTAACTCTGTCCGATTATATTTACCTCTGACATACACACATACTCCTGTACTTATATATTGATTGTGATTTACGGATTTTATATTAACCTTAAAACTATTTTAATGCAACCCTTTTATCCTGATTTAACAACTGTTGTTCTGCCAGATTTTCAAACCCTGTCATCTCGGAAATCTGTCTTGCCCACTCTCTCAAAATCTCTTTTTCCTCAAGAGTGTGAGAAATGGGTTTTCCGATTTTTATAGTCATATTTCTCTGAAAAAGCCTTGTTGCATACCACGTAAATCCGCAAACCGCAACTGGCAGAACATCCGCTTTGTATTTTTTTGCAAAATATGCAACTCCCCTTTTTAAGTCACGTATTTTTTTATCCTGTCTTACACCGCCTTCAGGAAAAATCCCAAAACACCATTTTGTATTAAAAATCCGCCGTACGGTTTTAAAGGTCGAAGGTTTCGGCTTATCTCTGTCAACTTCAAAAGCACCCAGATGCCATGCAAGAAATCTCAAAACTTTTCTTCCCTTAATTGATTTTATCGGCATCGGTAAATTCATATGAAAAAGCTCACGCTTCGCCATATACGCAACAAGTTTTCCTATAGCGTAAGTTACAAACTCGGGGTCGCAATAGGAAACGTGATTGGGCGCAACTATAAGATGAGAAGTTTCAGGAACATTTTCTTTTCCCTCAATTTTCAGGTTATACATATATTTTGCAGCCGTTCTTACAAAAAGAAAATAAAAAATTTTATTAAGAACGGTTCTTAAAAACCCATAATCTTTTTCTGTTCGTGTAGTGTAATTTTTCTCTTTTTCCATGAACTTCGTTTTCCTGTAATAAAAATTGTAACATAATTACAACATGTTTTCTTGCGGAAGTTATAAAAATAATGTATAATAGGTCTTAAGATGAACAGGAAAAAGCTATCACTCGCTATATACTGGCACATGCATCAACCCGTATATGAGCTGGAGGGAACATATTTAATGCCTTGGGTAAGACTTCATGCTGTGAAGGACTATCTGGATATGTTGCTTTTTTTGGATAAATTTCCGAAGCTTAAACTGAATTTTAATATTGTTCCTGCACTTTTGGATTCAATTATCGATTATGGTGAAAAAGGGGTTAATGATATCCATTCTGAGCTTACCGTAATGGATACCGATAATCTTTCCAGCGAAGAAAAATCCTTTATTCTGAATAATTTTTTCAATACAAAATTTGAAACAATGATATACAAAAATGAAACATACAGAGGTTTATACCAAAAACGTTTCAGCAAAGAAAATTTTGATATTGATGATTTTAATGCACAGGAATATGCCGATTTAATGGCAGTATTCAACCTTGTATGGATTGACCCGGTTCATTTCGGAAGATATCCGAGATTAAAAGAGCTTTGGGATAAAAAATACTGTTATACACAAGAAGACAGAAAAGAAATCCTTAATATTCAGCGTCAGATTATCAGAGAAATTATACCGGCATTCAAAAAATACATTCAGGAAGGACGAATAGAGCTTACCACAAGTCCGTACTACCACGCAATCCTTCCGATTTTGATTGACACAAAAGGCACCGCAAAAACAGCTCTTACGTCAGTCGGACTTCCCGAAAGACTGGGAATGGGCGATGATGCTAAAACACAAATAAAAGCAGCTTTAGACCGAATAGAAGATATCTTCGGTGTCCGCCCGAAAGGAATGTGGCCGCCGGAACTATGTATAGGAGCAAAAACCCTGACTGTATTTGCTCATGAAGGAATTCAGTGGACAATATCAGATGAAGGTATTCTTTCAAGCTCTCTGAACTTTGATTTTGTAAGAGATTTTAAAGGAAACCTGAGCGACCCGTATCACCTCTTAAAAGTGTACGATTATCAGACTAAAAAATCCGATAATATTAAAATAATTTTCAGAGAGAGGTCTATACCAAACCTCATAAACTTTGAATATGCGGGCATAAATGCCGATATGGCAGCAGGCGATTTGTATGAAAAAATCAAAACAATACAAAACAAACTTCTTGTATCGCCTGATGAAACACACTTGCTGACAATTGCGTCAGACTGTGAAAACTGCTGGGAAAATTACCAGAACGACGGAATAGAATTTCTGGAAAAAATGTACGGACTGCTTGAACAGGACGACACGCTTGAAACAGTTTTAATCAGTGATTATATTGAACACGACAAGCACACAAAAACACTTAAAAAGATTTATTCAGGCTCCTGGATAGACAAAACCTTCCAGTACTGGATAGGTGAACCTGAAAAGAACAAGGCCTGGGCTGCGCTTAAAAATACAAAAGACGATTTTAACGCTTTTATGAAAAACAACAAGAACAACCCGAACCTTCTTGCCGCAAAACGGGAACTTTTAATTGCACAGGGAAGCGACTGGTTCTGGTGGTACGGAGAACCCAACAACTCTGGTCAGGACTTTTTGTTCGACTATATGTTCAGAGAACACTTAAAACACGTATACACAATTTTGGGACTGCAGTATCCCGAATATCTTGATACATCAATAATAACCAAGATAGAAGTACCTTTCAGAAGACCAAAACATTACATAAATCCGCGTCTTGACGGTTTAAACTCAAGTTCGGATGACTGGTACAACGCAGGAAGTATTGCAATGCTCGACGGTCCTGTTTTCAGAGAAAACAAAAATGTTGATAAAATTGATTTCGGATGCAACCACGATAATATTTATTTAAGACTTCACGTTAATAAAGGTGCAGGCGAAATCAGCTTTGCAGACAGGATTAATCAGTTTTATATTTACACAAGAAATGCAAGCCGTGTCGGAAACCGTGCGCACATAAGACTAATCTGCAGAACGGATAATCCGTATCCGATTTTGACTGAAAAATTTGAACACGAACTGACACTCACGCTGATTAAAGACACACTTTATCCTCTCCGTCTTACAACCGTTTTACACCCGGATATCTGGACACTGGATAATCCCGAAAGTATTAAAATGGTTTATGAAGACGTTATAGACGTATGTATACCGTTTGAAAAACTCGGCATAAAAGAGGGTGAAACAGTCGAATTCTTTATGGCAAATACTGATTCTGCCGTTAAAAACACTTATCTCCCTCAGGAAGTTTTACTTTCTATGAGCAGAGTATAAGATTTTTTAAGCATTTTGTTTCTTTGTGTTATCATAAAAAACGGAGGTAAAATATTTTTGCCCCAATAGCGGAAATATAAGAGGGATGAACTATGGATTACACTAACTTAACAAAAGAAGAATATTTAAAATTATATGAAGAACCATTAGAGGAATTAATTAATATTTCTCACAAAATCACTCTGGAAAATTTTGATAACAGAGTGGAAGCATGCAGCATCATAAGCGCAAAAACAGGCGAATGTTCGGAAAACTGCAAATATTGTTCTCAGTCAAAACACAACCACGCTGAGATTGAATGCCACCCGCTTCTTGATGTTGAAACAGTAAAAAAAGCCGCACTGAGCGCAAAAGAAAACGGAGCAACCCGTTTCTGCATAGTAACATCAGGCAGAGTTCCGACGGGAAAAGATTTTGAAAAAATTCTTGAAATGATAAGAGAAGTTGCTTCAATTGACGGAATTCACTGCTGTGCATCTTTGGGACTTTTATCCGAAGAACAGATTATAAAAATCAAAGAAGCTGGTGTTGAAAGATTTAACCACAACATTAATACTTCAAAAAATTATCACAGCCATATTTGCACAACTCACAATTTTGAAGACCGTGTAAATACGGTAAAAATGATTAAAAAGCACGGTATGGAAGCCTGCTGCGGTGTAATTATCGGTATGGGCGAAACAAGAGAAGACAGAGTTGATATGGCTCTTTCACTCAAAGAACTTAACCCGACTACTGTTCCGATTAACTTCCTTAACCCGATTAAAGGCACTGCGCTTGAAGGTTATGAAAGCAAAATCAGTGAAGAAGAAATCCTTAAAACAATTTGTATATTCAGAATGATTTTACCAAAAGCAATGCTTCGCTACGCAGGCGGAAGAACAACAAGATTAAGCGAATATAACCAAAAAATAGGTATTATTGCAGGTATTAACTCGCTTCTTGTCGGTAACTACCTCACAACCTGCGGTTCAAAATCCGAACAGGATAAAAAGATGCTTAAAGAACTTGACCTTGTAATGGCTGAATAGAACCAAATATGAACATAAAATAAATTTTCTCCGTTATACTTATAGAGTTGCGGAGAAAAATGTATGAAAAAGATTTTTTTATGTTGTTTAATTGCTTTGTCTGTTTGCACGGTTTCGTACGGAGCTTGTCCTCATCATGGCAGCTGCGCACATAATCATGCGCCTTACCACGGAAATCGTCCCTGCCACAGTTCTTCCGGCGGCAGTAATCAGGTTTACGTTGTAGGTCAAAATTTTTCAAAAACAGAACAAAAATTTCCTAACTGCACAAAACACTATATGGTGGTTGAAACCGTAACATATCACTATTCTGACGGCTCAAGAAGAAGTGTTTCAAACTGTACTGTTTATAATAATGACGGAACCGTTCTTGTTGAAGGCTGTTCAAGCGCAAAACATATTTTGTACGAAAACAAACACTTTTTTATAATCTGCAAAGGCGGCTGTTATCTCATAGACGACAACGGAAATAGAATTACTCAAAAAACATATTCAAGCATTAGAGAATTCAAACCAAACCGATTAATTGTAAAACGAGATAAAAGATACGGCATTATTGACCTGAAGGAAAACATAATTGTTCCGCTTAAGTATCAGAAATTTATTACGGAAGGAAACGGAATATTTATAACCAAACTCAACGGATACTGGGGAATTGTTGATAGCGAAAACAATATTCTGGTAAAAAATGACTGTGAAAAAATAAAATCAATTCTCGATACAATTCTGATAAAAAGATATAATAAATACGGCTTAGCAGACTTAAACGGGAAAATTATTTATGACATCAAATATGACAAAATCAAAAAACTCGGCGAATACATTTTGGTTCGTGACGGGAAAAAATGGTTTGCTTTAGATTCCGACGGAGAAAGGTTAAATGATTTTTCATACAAAAAAATAAAACTCGAACGCAATACGATTTATGGCTTATGCGATGATAAAGAGTGGGTGGAAATAAAATAAAGTTTTACAACTCGCCGACCAAATCATATTCTGTTGCATCAATTATTTTAACGAGTTCAATATCACCCGGAACAACATGCTTATCGGTTTTTATACTTACTATTCCGTCTATTTCGGGTGCATCAAACTGAGAACGTGCAACAACTTCACCATTGTCAGCAAATGCTTCAATTATGCACGGGATTTTCTTTCCGATAAAACTTCTGTTTCTTTCAAGCGATATCCCCTGCTGAATTTCCATTAACTCTTTAAACCGTTTATGTGCAACTTTTTTCGGAACCCTCGGCTTCATATCGTAAGAAGGAGTTCCTTTTTCACGTGAATACTCAAACACACCTACACGGTCAAATTTCATATCTTTGATAAACTGTTTAAGGTGTTCAAAATGTTCTTCCGTTTCCTGAGGATATCCGACTACGAAAGTTGTTCTTATTGAAACATTCGGAATGCGTTTTCTTATGTTTTCAATGAGCGGTCTGTAGTCAAAAGAAGGTCTGTTCATCAGTTTAAGCATCTCAGGATGCGAATGCTGAAGCGGAATGTCAACATACTTAACAACCTTGTCACATTTTGCTATCGTATCAATAAGTCCATCGCTCATTGTTGTAGGATAAGCATACATTATCCTTATCCAGCCAAGACCCTTAATTTTATTCAGCTTTTTGAGAAGTTCCGCAAGCATTGGTTTTTTATAAATATCTATTCCGTATCCCGTAGTATCCTGCGCAATAAGAATTATTTCCGTAACTCCGCGCTTAACAAGTTTTTCCGCTTCGGATAAAATATCCTCCATTTTTCTTGAATGATAATCACCCCTGAGGTACGGAATAACACAATAACCGCATCTGTAATTACATCCGTCGGCAATTTTTATATAAGAGCTTGCGCCCATCGTAATCTGCTGGCGCTCAACGTTTTCAGGGTAAATATAGTTTGGTTTTTCACTTACTTCTGAAACATAATCTTTGTCAATATTCTTAACAACTTCAATAATTTTGTTAAAATCTGTTGCTCCGACAACTCCCGCAAGTTCAGGAATTTCTTTTTTTAGTTCCTCAGGATGTTTCTGCGCAAGACATCCTGCAACAATAACTTTTTTCCCTTTTTCTACAAGCTCCAGAATTGTCCCGATTGATTCTCTTTCTGCATCACAAATAAACGAACAGGTATTAACAATAACTATATCCGTTTCGTCTTCGTTAAGCGTTATTTCATACCCGTTTTGAGCAAGGATACCCAAAATGAGTTCGGAATCAACGAGATTTTTTGCACAGCCGTGACTTATAAGAGCAATCTTTTTCATACCCCAAGTGTAACATAAAACAGGAAGTATTACCAAAGAGCCGAAATTTATTTACCAAATTTATTTACCCCTACCTGACATCTGACTGAACCATATTTGACGTAAAGTATTTGTTTGCAACTCTTACAATATCAGATGCGGTAACTTCGTCAATCATTTTTACATAAGTATTCAAAAAATCATATCCGAAGCCGTATGCCTCAAAAAATCCAATATTTGAGGCTTTTTCCGAATTTGTTTCAAGAGCTACGATAAAACCGCCTTTAAGCCTGTCTTTTGCATCCTGAAGTTCTGTATCAGACACAAATTCCGATTTAAGCTTATTAACCTCGGCAAGCATTTTTTCTCTTGAATATTCAAGCGTATTCGGATTTGTACCGATGTACGTCATAAAAATTCCGCCTAGCATTTTCGGAGAATAACTTGAACCCAGCTGGTAAGCAAGTCCGTCTGCTTCTCTAAGATTGCGGTATAAACGGGAACTTAGCCCTGAACCCAGCATTGTATTGATTACTTTTAAGGTTACAAAGTCTTTCTTTTCGCTTACGCCTGCTGTCTGCCAGCCGATAAACAACCAGGAAGCCTGAAGGTCTTTGATTTTTTGGTTGAGGTATTTCGGAGAAGAAAGTTTTGTTACACCGTAATTTTTGTAATCAAATTTTGGTGCCGAAGTTGTCTTAAACATTGAACCGAATGCTTCCGCCATTTTTTTGGGGTCAACATTTCCGTTTATTGAAATTATTATATTTTTTGAATCATTTATTCTGTTATAATACCCTGCAACATCCGCACGTGTAACTGTTGGGAGAGTTTTTTCCAGAACCTTGTTTGTATGAGAATAAACACTTCCTTCATAAATTGCGGTTTTGAAATTCTCAAGCGCAACGTTCATAGGAACATCTCTGCGTTGTTTGATTTTTGAAAGAATTTCCGTTCTTGTTTTTTCAAGCTCATAATCATCAAAAAGCGCATTGTTTAATATTTCATTTAAAACATCTAAAGTTTTGTCTATTTGAGCGGTTGTTGTCTGAACATCAATAATAAAATAGTCCTCATCGCATGCCGGTTCTATCTGAATTCCGTTTTCGTCAAGGATTTGGGCAAGCTCCTGAGAAGAATATTTTTTTGTACCTTTTAGCATTAATTTTGCGGCAAGCGTACCTTCTCCCGGGACTTTTTCAATAAACTCACCGCCTTTTGCAATAATGCTTATGGCTATAATATCGTTATTTTTGTTTTCGTTAATTAAAAGTGTTGTGCCGTTATCAATTTGGTATTTTGTAATACCGTTATTTTCGGAAACTTTTGTAAAAGAGTGTGTTTTGTTTTCCTGAGGTTTAATATTTTTCATGGATTCCGGAAGGATAACCGAAACGGCGCTTTTATTCACTCCGAGATATTTTTGCGCCGCAAATTGAACGTCGGATGCCGTAACCTTCTTTATTCCGCTAACATAATCGTCATAAAGATTTGAACCTCCCGTCAGTGCCATAATGTATCCAAGCTCTGATGCAATATTTGCGGTTGATTCTCTTGAATAATAAGTATCCTGTATAATTTTATTCTTTGCAGCCTGGAGTTCTTCCTCGGTTATTCCGTATTTCTGGATTTTTGATATTTCATCAAAAATTGCTTTTTCGAGTTTTTCGTACCCGTACGGAGTAAAGTTTGCCGTTATATACAAAATCCCGTCATCACGAAAACTTCCGTTTGATGCAGATATTGAATAAGCAAGTCCTCTTTGTTCTTTAATATCTTTGTACAGAATTGAAGATTTTCCGCCGCCCAGAACCTGCGCGAGAACATCGAGTGCAAAAGTATGTTTATTACTGATATCACACCCCCTGAATCCTATCATCATATAACCCGATTTTGTATTTGTGTATTCAATTTTGTGTTTTTGTGTCTGCAGCTGGTGTTCTTTTGCAAATGTTTGTTTTGCCGGTTTTTTATACGGCTGGTTAAAAGCATTTTGCACCTTTTCGGCAACACGGGCCGTATCAACATCACCGACTACAAAAGTAATCATGTTTGAAGGAGCATAATACTTGTTAAAATATTCCAGGATTTCTTCCCTGCTCATAGTACCGACATTTTCGGCCGTACCTATGACCTGTCTTTTGTACGGATGATGTGTGTACATCAGTCCGTTCAGATTGTTATAAACCTGTTTGGAAGGACTGTTCAAATCTTTTGATATTTCTTCTATAACAACTTTTCTTTCCTGCTCAAGCTCTTTTCTCGGAATTTGCGGATTGAGAAGCATATCGGAATGTAAATCAAGAGCTGTATCAAAATCAGCAGAAGGAAGCGTTATGTAGTAATGGGTAAAATCTTTACTTGTTGCAGCATTAACGATTGCACCTTTAGATTCAAGTATTCTGTCTATATCACCTGTCGGATGTGCCTTTGTTCCTTTGAAAAACAGATGTTCCAGAAAATGAGAAATACCGTTATTATCATCATTTTCGTTTATTGAACCCGTCTTTATCCAAGTGTCTATTGTGACAATAGGATTATTATGAATTTCATATACAACAAGCGTCTGACCGTTTGGAAGTTTCTGAACTGTATAATCCTGCGCATATACATTTGGTATACCTGCACCCGTTACAAATAAACAAAATACCAGAATTAAAATTAACTGTTTTATTCTATACATCCCCTCTTTGCTCCTTATTTTATTATTATAATAATACATTCCGCATGGATTTTCCATAGCCATATTAATTATAAATATTATCTCTTTTTATTTTATTATTTTTGGAATAAAATTAAAGACAATCGGAGAGTTGAGGAAATGAAAGAAAAAGTTTTAATACTTGGCTTGTCAAAAAGCGGAATTGCTGCCGCAAGAGGCGCAAATAAAAGAAACGGAGATGTTTATATTACAGAAGGTAAACAGCCGAAAGAAGAGTATCTTAAAGAGATAGAAGAACTTAAAAAACTCGGAATAAAAATAGAAACTGGCGGACATACGGATGCTTTTATTGAAGGTTCCGACTACGCAATTACAAGCCCTGGAATTCCTCCGAAATCAGAGATTTTTCAAAAGCTTCATGAACGTAATATTCCGATAATATCAGAGATAGAATATGCCTACAGAAATACGGACATCCCTTTTATAGTTATAACGGGGACAAACGGAAAAACAACGACAACGGCTCTGGTTTCACACATCTTGAGCAAAAAATATTCAGCTCCCGTCTGCGGAAATATCGGCGTTCCTCCAACATCATTAATTGATGAAAAGCACGATTATCTGGTTTGCGAAGTAAGCTCTTTTCAGGCAGAAATGACTGAAAAATTTAAAGCAAAAATTGCCTGCTGGACAAATTTTACTCCTGACCACATAGACTGGCACGGAGGTTTGGAAAACTACTTCAGGGCAAAAGCAAAACTGTTCCTTGGTGTTCAGACACCCGAATTTTCAGTGCTGAATGCCAAAGACGAAAAACTGGCAGAGTTCGCAAAAGAATGCAAAAATGTTGTTATGTTTGATGATGATAAGGATTGTTACATTAAAGATGAAGCAATTTTCTTCAGGGGTGAAAAAATTATAACACTGGCAGACTGTCCTTTAATCGGGCATCACAACCACCAGAATGTTATGTGCGGAATTGCAATTGCAAAACTTATCGGAATGAACAATGAAGATATCAGAGAACAAATAATGTCATTCACTCCGCCGGAACACCGCCTTGAAAAAGTCAGAGAAATGGATGGTATAACGTTTTACAACGATTCAAAAGCAACAAATCCCGAAGCATCTATTGTCGCTATTGATTCGTTTAACAACGTTGATGTTGCCCTAATTCTCGGCGGAAGGGATAAAAACACGGATTTAACGGAAATGTGTCATTCTATTAACAAACATATAAAAACTGTTCTTTTAATCGGTGAAGCAACTCAGAGATTTGAAGAAAATTTAATAAAAAACGGATTTAGTAATATAATAAAAGAAACAAGTATGGAAAACGCAATCGACAAAGCAATCAGCCTGAAACCTGATGTAGTCCTTTTGTCACCTGCCTGCGCAAGTTTTGATATGTTCAAGAGTTACGAACACAGAGGGGAAGTTTTCAAAGAGTATGTCTTATCCAAATAATGAAAATTTAAGTTCTCAAAATATGCAATCAGACAGACCTCTGATGATTGCCGTAGTTTTTCTTGTTGTAATCGGACTTATGGCTATTTTTTCGGCAAGCGCACCAAAATGCGTTGAGATGGGAGTAAATCCCGCAAGATTTCTTATACAACAGGTTATCGGCGTAATTATCGGATTTGTAGGCTTAAAGTTTTTATCAAATTTTCATTACAAAAAACTTCTCGGCTATACAATGCCGTTTGCTCTTTTTGTAATAGTTATGCTTGTTTTGGTAAAGGTTGCAGGTGTTACCGTTAACGGAGCGCAGAGATGGATAAATATAGGACCTATGAGCCTTCAGCCGTCAGAGTTTGCAAAACCTGCGGTAGTAATGCTTCTTGCTGCCGTATTTACAAAAAATACAATTTTGCTTGACGAAAGAAAAATAACAACAGCATTTGTACCTATACTTATTATGATTTGCCTGATATTTATCCAGCCGAACTTAAGTATGGTAATACTTTTGCTTGCAACATCGGTTGCCATATATATCTGCGCAGGCGGTTCATGGAAGCTTATTTTCAGCTATGCCGCGCTTATGATTCCGCTGCTTTTATTAAAGGGACTTAAAGGTTATCAATCATCAAGAATTACAACCTGGCTTCATCCTGAATCCGACCCTTTGGGTGCAGGATATAATATTATTCAATCGCTTGTTGCGTTTGCATCAGGCGGTCTGTATGGTGTTGGCTACGGAAGCTCAAAACAAAAACTCGCCTGGCTTCCCGAAGCACATACCGACTTTATATACGCAGTTATAGGTGAAGAACATGGTTTTATCGGCTGTTTATTGATAGTTTGCCTTTTCTGGACAATACTCCAGAGAGGATTTCATATAGCAACAAAATGTCAGGATATGTACGGAAAACTGCTTGCGCTGGGTTTAACGTTTTCTCTGTGTTTTCAGGGATTTACGAATATGTTCGTTGCAAGCTCTTTCGTTCCCGCAACAGGTATCCCGATGCCGTTTATCAGCTACGGCGGTTCTTCCGTTATGGTATCGTTATGGATGGTCGGAATACTTTTAAATATTTCTAAAGATAATGTAACAAGAGGAAGATTTGGCAATGTCAGAAGCTTACAATAATAAATACTTCGTTACCGGTGGCGGTACCGGAGGTCACATTTACCCTGCATTAGCAATTGCAGATGCCCTGACCGAAGACGGGGCAAAAGTTTATTACGTCGGAAATAAACGTAATATGGAATATGAACTTGCATCAAAAAAGGGGTACAAGTTTCTTCACGTCAGCGTAAAAAGTATGCCCAGAAGTTTAAGCCCGAAAATTTTCTGGTGGGGAGTTAAGCTTGTCCGGGCAATCTTATTTTCAATAAGATACATAAAAAAATATAAACCCGATGCTGTTTTTGCAACTGGAGGATACGTTTCGGCACCGATGGTTTTTGCCTGTCAGATAACCCATACACCATATATGATGCACGACTGCGATGCCATGCCGGGACTTGTTACAAGAAAACTTTCAAGAAAAGCTAAATATGTAACTCTGGCTTTTGATAAAGCTAAAAAATATATCCCTAACAGAAGAACTATTGTTACGGGAAACCCGATAAGAGATCAATTTAAGACTTTAACTCAGGAACAGGCAAGACAGGAGCTTAATCTCGATAAATCAAAGCTTACACTTGCCGTAATGGGTGGTTCTCAGGGCGCAAAATCAATTAATGCGGCTACAGTGGAACTTTTGAAAGAGTTTTCACAGGAGCTTGGTATCCAGGTAATTTTTCAGACAGGAAAGAAAAATTATGATGAAATCATTGAACATTTAAGACAAATTTATCCGGCTTATGAACAGGATAAAAATCTTATCATAAGACCGTATTTTGATAATATGATTTATGTTCTTAAAGCGGCAGATATAGTAATGTCACGTGCCGGTTCTCTGAGTATTTCCGAAATTTGTGCATCAAACGCGGCACCTATACTGGTTCCGTATCCTTATGCAGCGGCAGATCACCAGAGAAAAAATGCAAAGTTCCTGCTTGAAAACGGTGCGTGTGTCTATATTGAAGACGGAGAGCTTGAGCCCAATTTGCTCAGAAATACAATTATTGAACTTATTAACAATCCTGTTAAAATCAGCTATCTCAAGCAAAACTCATCCTATCTTGCAAAACCTGATGCAACAAAAGAAATTGCTGATTTAATACATAATATTTCATAGAAAACTATATACATTTACCCTGTTTTGGAATATAATACCCGTATGGACAAAAAAGTTATTTCTACAAACAGAAAAGCTTTTCACGATTTTTTAATTTTTGACAAATTTATCGCAGGGATGGTGTTAACGGGAACGGAAATAAAATCTGTCCGCAAAGGAACAGTTAATCTTAAAGATTCTTTTGCAAAAATTGAAGATAATGAAATGTTTTTATACGGAATGCATATCTCACCATACGAACAGGGCAACCGCTTTAACCACAAACCTGACAGGGTGAGAAAGCTTCTTCTGCAAAAAAGAGAAATACTGAAAATTCAGGACAAAGTAAAAAAAGACGGTGTAACAATTGTACCTTTAGAATTGTTTTTATCGCATGGTTTTGCTAAAATAGAAATCGGATTGGCAAAAGGTAAAAAGATTTACGACAAACGTGAAGCAATAACCAAGAAAACGCAGGAACGGGATATTCAAAGACTTGTAAAAAGGTGAGGATTAGCGGATGTTTAACAGAGAATCTATTTTAAAGAGTTTAAATACTGAAAATTATTATATTGACAAGCATTCGCTTGATTTATTTCTTGAGGACTGGAGAATAGAATCAATATACGAAGATGAAGACGGTATTGAGTTTTATGACGATTTGGCATTAGAGAAAATCAAACGCGGTATATCGCTGAAAGCTCAGGGATTTACTGACGAGCAAATTATTGCAAAACTCGCCAAAATAGAAGCCCGTGTTGAAAAATACGAAGAACCGCCAAAGCCGGTTCAGCCTGTTATCCTTGATGAAAACGGCGAAGAAATTGAAGGCAGGCTTGAAGAAGTAACAAATAACCTTGCCGTTCAGGAAGCAAAGCAGCAGCTTGAATCAGAAGCCGCAGCAGTTCAGCCGCAGCCGCAGGGTAAAAGCTTTACGCTTGATGTTTCAAGCCAAACTTTACAAATGCTTGCAGAAGCAGTTGCTAAAAAAATCAGCGACGACATTACTAACTCAAATCTGACAGAAAAACTCATTGAAGCAGGCGGATACAAAAGAGATAACGAAATTTTGGCACAACAGGTTAAAGAACTTATTGAACATAACAGAGAACTTTCCAAACGCATAGAACAACTGGAAAGCACAGAGTCAAAAAGTTTTTGGGCACGTTTTCGCAGAGGTAAATAGGGATAGTTAATTCGGCAGGCTTGCCGCATCTCCAAAGGAACAGAGGTAATTTGTCCCTTCACCCCAACCCTCTCCCGTTGGGCGAGGGAGAAAACAACAAATGACATATAAAGCATTTTTAGATAATTTAGATAAACGACTTGAAAAATATTTTAAACTCCACAAAGAACATATTAATTGTTGTTTGGGGTGTTCTTCATGTTGTGAAAAAGGAGATTATCCGCTCTCTCAAATAGAACTTGAATATTTAATGCAGGGCTTTACGGCATTAAGCGAAAAAGATAAAATAACGGTTCAAAATAACATAAAAAATATCGTAAAAGGCGGAGCTTGTCCGTTTCTTATTGAAAACCGCTGTTCGGTTTACCCGTTCAGGCCGATTATTTGCCGTGCTCACGGACTTGCGTATATTTGTCATGACAATGTTGTAAAAGTTCCGTATTGCGCACATGAGGGTAAAAATTACACTAAAGTTTATAAAAACGGAGAAATTGAAATTAATCCCATAAATGAAAATCTTGATACGAAAGAATTATTAAAAGATTTTGATTTCGGTGAAATAAGAAATCTATATGATTGGATAAATCATTAATTAACACACCAAAATGCATTTTTTTGGTGCTTAGCATGCTTCATTATAAAAAATTTTTAATAAAAGCATGCCCGTATTTTTTTGATTGTTTTTATTAAGGAAGTGTAAGATTGACAATTGATAACCGTTACGAAAACTGTCAAGAAATTTAACAAAAAAACATGCAAAAACTGTTACAAATTTAATAATATTTCGAAATGTAAATTCCTTGTTATCACAGCGTTTTAGCCCTTTGATAAGTTTTATTAAAATTTTGATTAGAAGATTTTTTTGAATTATCATTTATATAGTGGATTAGATTTGGGACAGAGAATGTTATTCTCTTATTAGAGGTAGTTTATTATAGAAATAAAATAGCTAACCTTACTCAATGTACGATTAGGAGGTTTATCGGTCATATGCAAAATAGTTTAAACAAAGAAGGAAACATAGTAGAATTCTCATCAACGAGGGCAGCTGCGGGTACTGCTACAGATGTTATGCATAATTCAGGAATTCCAAACAGGGAATTCATTTCTCAGGTTGCACAGCTTCAGGCTCAGCAAATTAAACCTGTTAAACTTGATAACGTTCACGTAATCAAGAAAGACGGCACAAAAGAAACTTTTGATGCTTCAAAAATTGTTAACGCAATATCTAAATCTGCTACAAGAGTATTGGTTAAATTAACCGATGAAGAAGTAAAAAATATCTGCGATTTTGTAGAACTTAATATAGCAAAAAGTGGTAAGACCGATATCACAATTGCTGAAATGCACAACTTCGTTGAAGGAGCTCTTGAACACATCAATCCTAAAGTTGCAGACAGCTACAGAAATTACAGAAACTATAAACAAGACTTTGTTCATATGTTAGACAAAGTTTATCAGGAATCTCAAAGAATTATGTACATCGGCGATAAAGAAAACTCTAACGCTGATTCTACATTAGTTTCAACAAAACGTTCTTTGATTTTCAACGAATTAAACAAAGAATTATACAAAAAGTTCTTCTTAACAGTAGATGAACTTCAGGCTATAAGAGACGGTTACATTTATATCCACGATATGTCAGCAAGACGTGACACAATGAACTGCTGTTTATTCGACGTTGCATCTGTTCTTAAAGGCGGATTTGAAATGGGTAACCTCTGGTACAACGAACCAAAATCTCTTGATGTTGCTTTTGATGTAATCGGCGACATTGTCATGGCTGCAGCTAGCCAGCAATACGGTGGATTTACCGTTCCGGAAGTTGATAAGATTTTGGCTCCTTATGCCGAAAAAACATTCCAAAGACAAAATGAAAAATATTTATGCTTAGGCTTGGACTTTGAAAAAGCAAGAGAGGCTGCTTTAGCTGATGTTCAAAAAGATTTTGAACAAGGTTTCCAGGGTTGGGAATACAAGTTCAACACAGTTGCATCATCTCGTGGTGATTATCCGTTCATCACCGTTACTGCAGGTCTTGGTACCGAACAGTACGAAAAAATGGCTACAAAAGCTATGTTAAAAATCCGTATGAACGGTCAGGGCAAAAAAGGTAACAAAAAGCCTGTATTATTCCCTAAGATAGTTTTCTTATATGATGAAAACCTGCACGGAGAAGGCAAAATTAACCACGATGTATTTGAAGCTGGTATAGAATGTTCTAAAAAAGCTATGTATCCTGATTGGTTGTCACTTTCAGGCGAAGGGTACGTTGCTTCCATGTACAAAAAATACGGAAAAGTTGTATCTCCGATGGGTTGCAGAGCGTTCTTATCACCATGGTACGAAAGAGGTGGTATGGAACCTGCAGATGAAAACGATGAACCGATTTTTGTAGGTCGTTTCAACATAGGTGCAATCAGCCTGCACTTACCGATGATTTATGCAAAAGCAAAACAGGAAAGCAAAGACTTTTATGAAGTACTTGATTACTATATGGAATTAATCAGACAACTTCATATCAGAACTTATGATTACCTTGGAGAAATGAAAGCATCAGTTAACCCGTTAGCATACTGTGAAGGCGGATTCTTGGGCGGTCACCTCGGTATCCACGATAAGATTAAACCGTTATTAAAATCTGCAACAGCTTCATTCGGTATTACAGCATTGAATGAACTTCAGGAACTTTACAACGGAAAATCACTTGTTGAAGACGGTCAGTTTGCAATCGAAGTTATGGAACATATTAACAAAAAAGTCGCTGAGTTTAAGAAAGAGGATGGTAATCTTTACGCTCTTTATGGAACTCCGGCTGAAAATTTGTGCGGTTTGCAGGTAAAACAATTCCGTAAAAAATACGGTGTTGTATCTCACGTATCTGATAAACCATACGTTTCAAACAGCTTCCACTGCCACGTTAGCGAAGATATTACACCTATTCAGAAACAAGACCTTGAAAAACGTTTCTGGGATTTGATGAACGGCGGTAAAATCCAGTACGTTAAATATCCGCTTGACTACAACACAGATGCAGTCAGAACTCTTGTATTAAGAGCTATGGATATGGGCTTCTATGAAGGGGTTAACCTTTCTCTCTCATACTGTGATGACTGCGGTCACGAAGAACTGAACATGGATGTATGTCCGAAGTGCGGAAGCAGAAACCTTACGAAGATTGACCGTATGAACGGATATCTTTCATACTCTCGTGTAAAAGGCGATTCTCGTCTTGCAGACCACAAGATGGAAGAAATCGCAGACAGAAAGTCTATGTAGGGAGCAAACCAGAATTTAAAAAGCCGGGTTTGAAAAATTCAAACCCGGCTTTTTTATACATTTATTTTTCCATAATATCTTTCACTTTATCATATAACTCATCGGGCACTTCCTGATTTAAGTCATAGCGTGTACCCAAAAGGTTCTCGCTTCTTCGTTTTAGAAGTTCTCGTATTTTTGTAAACTTTCCGTTTTGTTCACTAATCACTTTTGAGTATTTATTTAATATTTCAAGAACCCTTTCCGTATATTCTTCAAGTGTTTCACCCACTATCGGCTTAAGCAAACCGCCAATTTTAGCATTTTTGTGCGCATCATACTCCTCTTTCGTACTGATTACGCCGTTGTGGTTTGTATCCGCTTCTTCAAATTCAAATTTTGCATACAATTCGTTATATTCTTCTGTTGAAAGATTTTTATCCACTGTTATTCCTTTTTATATATTAATAAATCTTTTAAACTCATTTAAAAACCCATGCCAGCCGTCATGCCAGAGAGATGCAGTTCCTTTGTAGTAATCTTCATAATCCGCAATAATATTTCTCGGTAATTCTTTTCCGGCGGAAAGCGTTTGCGCAATTTCCTCCAAATAATCATTTTGAGCTTCTCTGTATTCAATATCACGGTATCTTATATCTTCATCCGCTTCATAATGAACAAGCGCGTGATAAGCGCATTCAATATTTTTATCCATAGAATCAGGAAACAGTTTAATTGCTTCTCTGACACATCTGCGCTCTGTCAGAACGGAATATATTAATCTTCCGACAAATTTTCTGTCATTAATTTCCTGTAAATTTTGACGATTCAAATCACACTCCGCTAATATGGATCAACAATTTTTATATCAAACTCCGGATTTTTCGGACCGAATTTTGCATTGTAGTTTTGTTTAGGACCTTCCGATAAATCTATTGCGTTTGGATTTTTCTGTTCCTGATTGTCAAGGTATTGGGCAAACCTTCTTTTTGACTGTATCATATTTTGTTTATGCCTGCTTTGGTTTGTACATGCAGTTGTACAAACGCTTACAATAGAAAACATTATTATAAAAGAGAGTATTTTTTTCATGCTCACACCTCTACTAATATAATTATAATGCCTTTTTTTTTGGATTTCATCCTTCTTATGAACTATATTTAATAATTTTATTTAATAAGGCAAGCAGAAAAATGGTTGCTCATTTTTTCCTGCAGTGAAGGAATGTTATTTTTGCAGATATCTGATTTACAGAATTCGCACCTTGGGTGGAATTTGCACCCTGAAATATTTTCCTGAATCCCCGGAGGTGCACCTTCAATCGTTTTTAATTTTAACAAAGGATTTCGTGTCGGCAGAGAGTTTAATAACGCTATTGAATACGGATGAAGCGGATTTGCGAAGAAATCATCTGCAGAGGCTTCTTCTACAATATGCCCGGAGTACATAACAGAAATACTGTCCGCATAATTACTTACAAGAGCTAAATCATGCGAAATCAGAAGGATAGCTGTTCCAAAATCTTTTTTTATTTCATCAAGAATGTCCATAATTTGTTTCTGAATGGTTACGTCAAGAGCGGTTGTTGGTTCATCGGCAATAATCAGCTCTGCTTTTGTTGCGAGCGCCATTGAAATAATTATCCTCTGTTTCATTCCGCCGGAAAGCTCATGAGGATAGAAATTTAGCTTAGTTCCCGCGTCAGGAATTTTAACCATATCCAAAACCTCTTTTGCCTTCCTTTTTGCCTGATGGTGAGAAACGTGTGTATGCACCCTTATTGACTCTATTAACTGGTTTCCGACAGTATAAAGCGGATTAAGCGAAGTCATCGGGTCCTGAGGAATAAGCGCAATTTTATTTCCTCTAAGTTCTCTCATTTGTTTTTCTGTTGAATAAAGCAGGTTTTCACCATTAAAAATTACCTCACCACTCTTTATAACGGCAGATTTCGGAAGAAGCCTTATAATTGACATCGCCGTCATTGTTTTTCCGCAGCCGGATTCTCCTGCAAGGGCTCTCATTTCAGCTTTATTCAGAATTAAATTTACATCATAAAGCGCCTGATTTTCACCAAAAAACAAATTTAGATTTTTTATTTCCACAAGTTTGTCCATAATAAATATTATTCTTATTTCTGACTCTCCAGTCAATAGACCTGCAGGAGTAATTGAATGTATTATACAAAATCGGATAATTATGCTAAAATAAACATATTGGTTTTTATTTAATAAGAAAGGGTATATTTATGGAAAAATTGGCAGATATCGGTGTTTTTGGCGGTTCAGGTTTTTATAATTTTCTGGATGACATAAAAGAAGTTCAGGTAGAAACACCTTACGGTATGCCTTCTGACAGCCTGTTTATCGGCAAAATAGGCGAACACAAAGTTGCATTTATGCCTCGCCACGGAAGAAAACATACAATATTACCTCATCTTATTAACTACAGAGCAAACGTCTGGGCAATGAAAGAAGTCGGCTGTAAAAGAGTTATATCTCCATGTGCCGCAGGGAGTTTACAAAAACACGTTGAACCCGGACATTTCGTAATTTGCGACCAGTTTGTCGACTGGACAGACGGCAGAAAATCAACCTTCTTTGAAGGTCCTGTTGTAACACACCCGTCTGCAGCTGAAACATATTGCCCCGAACTCAGAAAAATTGCTATAGATACAGCGAAAGAGCTTGGAATAACAGTTCACGAAACAGGTACGGTTGTGGTTATTAACGGACCTAGATTTTCAACTAA
The DNA here is from genome assembly GCA_902763805.1 of uncultured bacterium. Classification (GTDB taxonomy): domain Bacteria; phylum Cyanobacteriota; class Vampirovibrionia; order Gastranaerophilales; family Gastranaerophilaceae; genus CAG-196. The sequence goes on from CACWTN010000001.1 coordinate 196,142, forward strand.
AGCAGAATCAAAGTTCTTTACAAATCAGGGTTGGGAAGTAATTAATATGACAGCATTTCCTGAAGCATATCTTGTAAAAGAAGCTGATATGTGTCCGCTTAATATTTCGCTTATCACAGACTACGACGCAGGTTTGGTAGGAGATGTTCCTCCTGTTTCCCACGGTGCGGTTATTGAAGTATTCAATAATAACATTCACAACCTCAAAAAATTATTATTCACAATGATTGAAAGAATCCCTGTCGACAATGACAAGTGCGATTGCAGAAATACCAAAAAGAATTCTCAGCTTCACTAGGAGGGATTATGATATCAAGATTTATAAATCAGTTATTCTATTTTTATTATCTTTTATTAATAATCAGAATATTCCTAACCTGGATACCAAATATCGATTGGGATTCACAGCCTTTTGCGGTAATGCGTTCGCTTACAGACCCGTTTTTGAACATATTCAGGGGAATAATCCCGCCCATTGGAGGAATGCTTGATATTTCACCAATTATAGCTTTTGTAGCACTTCAGTTTTTGCAAATTATTATTAACTGGCTGCTTGGGGGTTTGGGTTTATAATAAACTTTGAATTGCCTGTTTATAGTCTTTGCTTCCGTATATGTAACTTCCTGCAACAAGAGAGGTTGCACCTAAGGACTTGCATATTTTTGCCGTAATATTATTAACACCGCCATCGACTTGTATAATTAAGTTTTCCGTAGCTTTTTCTTTTATTTGCGGTATTTTCATGGCGCATTCGTGCATGAACTCCTGACCGCCAAACCCAGGCTCTACCGTCATAACAAGAACCAAATCGACAAGAGGTAAGTATTCAAAAATTTCTTTTGCTTCCGTTTTGGGCTTTATTGATATACCCGCCTTTATTCCAAAACTCTTTATAAGCGAAATAACCTCTTTTACTTCGTCAGAACTTTTACAGGCTTCATAATGAAAAGTCAAAATATCAGCACCCGACTCAGCAAACGGTTTAATATATTTTGCCGGATTTTCTATCATAAGATGGGTATCAAGTATCAAGTCTGTTGTTTTTCTTAATGATTTCACAACAGGGACGCCTATCGTAATATTAGGAACAAAATGCCCATCCATAACATCAATATGAATCCATTCCGCCCCCGCTTCCCGTACGGCAGAAATTTCTTTTTCAAGATTTGAAAAGTCAGCAGATAAAATTGATGGTGATATAATAATTTTGTTCATATATCTAATTCTATCACACATGTTGATATTTGGGGATATTTTTAGTAAAATATCAAAGGGAAAAGATAAGGAATAGTTAAAATGGAAGACGTAGAAGCATTACAAGATTATTTCAAAAAAATACAAAAAGCTATCGACAATGCAGATTTTACTTTATTTAAATATAAATTCGTAAAAAAGACCAGAATGGATGACCTTCTGGTTTGTACACTTGCTGTTATGCCGGAAGTGTTCAAAAATGCTATGAAAAAAAGATTACAACTTGATTTGTTTCCTTCGGTTTCTTGTTATAATCGGCTTTCTAAGCTTGTGAAAAAAACTTTTGCACTTATTCCCGATTATTACATGATTAACTTTTATGAGGCGAATACCATGCTTAAAAATATCAAGCTGAATCTTGAAAGCGATATAAAAAAATTGGAAGAACAATCTATATAGTACATGCGTTGACTTTTGCAAACCGACTGATGTACAATTCTAGTAACTATCATTAAAGCAGATATACGGAGTAGAAAATGAATTCACAACAAGATGTTATATACGGACTAATGGCTGATTTGGAAGATGCTTTAGACAAAGGTTTTTCGCCTTTTGGATATTTTTCTGTCGTTAAAAAAGATACAGTTATGGATTTGTTAGACAGATTATATGCAGCTCTCCCTGATGAGATAAAAGAAGCAAGAGCTTTGCTCAGAAGAAAAGAAGAACTTCAGTATGAAGCACAGCAGAAAGCTGAGAAAATCATTGCAGACGCTCAGGGTGAAGCTAACAGATTACTGAGTGAATCAGACATTTTGCGTTCAGTTCAGAAAGAAGCTGAAAAAATTAAAGAACAGGTTATTAATGATTGTGAAGAAATCAAAAGAAAAGCTATTGATGAAGCTGATGCCATCCGCACTCAGGCAATAGATGAAGCAAACAGAATAAAAGACGGTTCTTCTGCTATGTCTGAACAAATCCTTGCAGGTCTTGAACAAAACCTTGCACAAATGCAGGAAATTGTTAAAAACGGCCAGGTTGCTCTTGAAAAACGCCGCATGGAATCAGATGAAATTATCAGAAACAGTTATGCAAGCCAACGTCCCGAATACGCTCAGGATTACAGAATGCAATAACAAAAAGTTTGAATAATAAAAAAAGCGGTGATTTAAAATCACCGCTTTTTTTATCAATTTTTCAATAAATTCGTTCAACAGACCAAACTCTGTCAACCCCTTTTTACGACGGTTGTAATCTGTTCACCATAGCTGTTAACACAGCCGTTTGTTTCCTCTATAGTATATGTTACTTCACTGTCTTCGGATTTTTGTTGTTCCGCAAACTTTTCTGCATCGGATAAATCTTTAAATTCTCCTGCCATATCAGGCTCAAAATATGATGGTTTATCAATATAAACTTGATACATAGTATCCTCCTTTTTCTTTAACTATATTATAAAACCTGAAATATAAAAATGCAAAGCTAAGAAGCAATCGGCATATACACCTTTACACAAAAACCCGCTTCTTCATTTGAATACAATCTGATTTCCCCGTTCATTGCTTCAACAAGCCCTTTAACAATATACAATCCCAGGCCTGTACCTCTTGTCGTACGGGTTGTAGAATCATCAAGGCGTGTAAATTTATCAAACAGAGTTTTCAGCTTTTCTCTGGGGATAATATCGTATTCATTTTGTACGCTTACGACAAGCTTATTATTCTCAACTTCGCAGTTTATCGTTACAGGCGTTTCATCTTTTGCATACTTAATTGCATTCTCAATAAGGTTAACAAAAACCTGTTCAATTCTGTCATTATCAGCAAGAATTTCGGTTGTACATTCACTTGCATTATTTATAATTTCTTTTCCTGCATCATTTTTAACAAGCAGAATAGAATTTTCTATTATCGTATTAACAGGCAGATTAACCATATTAAAATTAAGTTTTGCGCCTTCTATATCAGGTATAACAAGTAAATCTTCTATCATTCTTTTCAGCCTTTCCGACTGGCGTTTAATGATTTTAAGTGATTTTTGCCTTGTTTCCTCATCTATTTCAATATCCTGACGGAGAAGCCTTGATGTATAACCCTGAATACTTGTAAGCGGAGTTCTGAATTCATGGCTTACGGTATCAATCATATTTGAACGAAATTCATCAAGCTGTTTTAGCTCTTTGTTCTTCTTCTTTATTTGAACATAAGACTTGTGAATCTGGTTAATCATTCTGTTGAACTCTGTTCCGAGAAAAACTATCTCAAAAGGCGTGAAAACATTGGTTAATAGACGAATTCGTCTTTCATAGTTTCCTTTTGATATCGCTATTATCGCCTTGAAAAGCTGACGAATATTGATATACAGGTATGATGTATATAAACCTACAACAAAGAATACCGAAAGAATTGTAACAATGATGGAAAGTATGATTTTATCGCGGTTATAGTCGATAATATTTTTCTTCATATCCTCTGTTGTGTTTACAATAATCAATGCGTCTGGATTTGATTTTTTCAGGTACACCAGAGGTTTATTTTTTACACTGCCAAAAATAACCGGCTCATCTTCTCTCAGGTTCTTGGGCAGCTGGGCAAGACTATTTTCAAAGTCATTTTTGTTGTATTTGCTTGAAGCAATCAGCTCTCTTGTTTTGCCGTCAAGAACATAAATCTGACGGTTATCTTCCGTCAGAGTTTTAAACCAGTCCTGTTTAAGAGTTTCCATGTCTAAAATTGCCACAAGGGTTCTTTTATCACTAAGCTCCCGGACAAATACAGCATAATTATCCTGAATACTATAAGCTTTGTACTGTTCAAGTTTTTCTTTGGAGTTAACAATTGTCAGCTCCTTGTAAAACGGCATACTTTTAATGACATCGTCAAGATATCTCTGTTCCTGCTCAGGGTTTTTATAAAACTCCAGAGTTGATATAACCTGATTAAGTTCATTGTTAATTGATTGTTCAAAAACATCTATTTCCTGTGAAACAATTTTTGAAATCAATGTCGCAGCATCTCTAAACTGTGCACGGGTAGATTGCTGGTTGACGTTATTGATAATGATTCCGCTTATTGTCATAGGAACCAGCACAGCAAAAAATATAACAATTATTATTTGCTCTGCAATTTTCAGACGACGTTTTGAAAAGAATTGAACCATGCAATTATTTTAACATAAAATCAGTTTCTCGTTTTAATTAAACTCTATTTCATTCAATTTTTGATAAATTGTTGAAATACATATATAAAAAATATCTTTGGGACAAGTCATATCGCATGCTTCAAAATCGGGAAGCATAAATTCAAATGAAAAACCTGTATTATACAAAATACCGTTTTCTTCTATCAACTCGGAGTTAATGAAACCCGTAAAATCTGCTTTGCCGTCAATTAGCATTTTTTCCAGTTTAATCGAATAATCATCCAGCAAATCTTTTCTGATATTTCTGTGCGGGAAAGTCAGCAGATGTTTGCCGTCATAAATGGATATTATTTTGTATTTATTTCCTTTCAGGTATTTTTCAAGAAAAACATTTTTTGCAACTTCACCCGATGTATTATAAATTTTTTCTTTTATACTGATAATTTCCTGCATGGAATTTGCAATTTTTAATATGCCATCCCCCTTAACAAGAACAGGAAACTCAACCGGCAGATTAATTATCGGCGGAATGTTTATCTTATATTCGGAAAGCATTTTTCTTGCATAATTATGGGACAAACCCAGCTCTGCCCATTTTGTAGTAACCGCAAAGCAATTTACAAAATACTGTTTCATTACATTTGCTATGCCTTCCAATATCCATTTTTCTTCTTCTACAAGTACAATATCTATCTGAAGCGTTCTGCATTTCTGTGCAAGCTCTTTAAACGTATTAAATCTCAGACGCAGAGTATCGGGAATTTCTTCTTCCGAAGTAACATACAATTTATTCAGGTATTTTGAACCTTTTATTTGTTCAATATATTTACTTTGTTCGGTACTTACGATTAAAACATTCAGCTTCTGCACGATGAACACCCTCCGCAGTTACCACTGCATCCGCCATGCATAAAACTTTGTATATCAAACTGCTCATTATCAATTATTTTTCTTGCCGTAACAGGCAAAATTACCTGTTCAAGATAATCCATCTCTTTTTTTAACTCATCGTAATGAGTATCATTTTTTATAAAAACGGGGTACTGAGTAATAATATTTCCGTTTTCGATATTGTAAATTGTAATTCCAGAAACCTTAACCCCTGCAAGAATAGCCTCTTTTTCAGGTTCGGCAGAATTAAATGCAGGCAAAAGTGAATGATGACAAACTATCCCTGACGCATCAAACTTTTCGGAACAAAGATTAACAACCAAATCGTAGTCTTTGCCGCCGCCGATTTCCGTCAAACACTCGACTTCGCAATCGGAAAGCGTATATTTGAGGGCATCTATAACAGGCTTGTATTCTGAATATAAAACAGCTATTCTTTTCATAAAAATATTATATCACGGCACAGAGTGGTTAATATAATTCATATTGTATAAAAAATCCTCAACATTGTTGTATAATGTTTTTGTAATGGGCAAATAAAAAGGATAAATTATGGGCATTATAGCTTGGAATGATTATTTTTTGGATATGGCAAAAACCTGTTCATCACGTTCAAACTGCCTGCGCGCGCAAGTCGGTGCAATAATTGTCGGGCAGGACAGAAAAATTAAAGCAACAGGATATAACGGAACACCTAGCGGAGTAGAATCCTGCTACGAGAGAGGTGAGTGCTACAGAATAAAAAATAACATTCCTTCAGGCACCTGTTACGAAACCTGCCGTTCAATTCATGCCGAACAAAACGCCATTATTCAGGCAGGGCAAGACCGTTGTATGGGTGCAACAATGTATATTTACGGACATAATTTTATCTGCATTCTCTGCAAACGCTTCATTGTTCAGGCAGGCATAAAAGATGTATACCTTAAAAAAGATGACCATTCGGAAATTCTGCACGTTTCTGTTGAAGATATAAAACGTGAACTGGAAGAAACCGGCAAATACACAGCTGTTAACTAATAAAAAAAGGACTTTATAAGTCCTTTTATGATAAATGTATATTTTTGAGTCTTATAGGGTTATGACTCATTTTATCGCCCGGAGAATTTTCTCCGTTTAGCATAGTCACCCCTGCACATAGAGAAACTGTTTTGCTGATTTATACAGCGACTTCTTCTTTGAAATAGTTGACAACTGTATCCATAACATTGTCAAAGAAGAAGTCCAATTCTACTGATAACGAATCGTTTATATCCACTTTTTCCGTTTTATTAAATCTCGCTGTCATTTCGTTTTCTATATTCATTTCCTAATCCTTTCTTATGCTCTGCCCTGGTTACTTTTCTTGTTACAATTTTTATATCGGCAATTTTTTATAAAACTTTAGAGTTTTTTACCATATCGTTACAATTTGTTACATGGTTATCTATTTCTTAATAAAAATTAATTGCAAGTCAAATACTCTTGTAATATTCGGCTCTTTATACTAAAATTAACAATGTTAGAGGGATATTTCGGAGGTTATTGATAAATGAAATTTGTTGCAAATAAAGACGATTTGTTAAACGGTATAAGAATAGTTGAAAGAGCTACTGTTGTTAAGGGTTTGCAGCCTGTTCTGGCAAATGTTTTAATAGAAACTGTCGGTGATAATCAGGTTAAACTGACTGCAACTGACTTTGACCTTTCTATTACAACGCTGATTAATGCAACCGTTGAAGCTGAAGGTAAATATACATTACCTGCCAAAAAACTTGGAGAAATCATCTCAAGGTTAAATGATGAACTCATTAAACTTGAGCTAAACGGTTCAACTGCAACTATTACAAGCAAAAAATCAAAATTTGATATTATCGGTATCTCCGCAAATGAATTTCCTCCTGTAGAAGAACAAATTTCTGAAAATGACTGTATGGAAATTGAAACAGAGCCGTTTACAAAAGCTATCAGACAAGTTGTATCGGCAGCTGCAGGATACGAAACCAATAACCTTTTGTCTGGCGTTGTTTGTCAGGTTAATAAAAACATTCTTGAGATGGCTGCAACCGACGGAAACAGGCTTGCAAGAGTAAGAGAAGTCGTTAAAAACACTTCAACAGATGAAGAAAATCCTTTCGAAATGCTTATTTCATCAAGAATTCTTGCAGAACTTTCCAAGATTGCAACACTTGTTGATTCTGACAATATCAAAATCTGTAAAGAACAAAAGAAAATCGTTATTACAATTGATAAAACAAAAATCATTACACGATTGATGCAGGGACAATTCCCGAAATACAACCAGCTCATTCCGCAGACATTCCCGAAAGAGGCAGTGCTGAACAAAAACGATTTAACCTCTGCCCTTGAAAGAGTTGCGGTTATGGTAAACGAAAAGAACAGTATTGTGAAGTTTGAGTTTGCGGATAACACTCTTAAGCTTTCAGGAGATTCTCCCGAAGCAGGTAATTCTCAGGACGAAATTGACGCAAAATATATGGCAGAACCGCTTGCAATTGCTTTTAACTACAAGTTCATTCTTGAGTTCTTAAAAATAGTTGAAGCAGAAGATATTAAAATCCAGTTAAATTCTTCTTTGTCTGCAACGGTTTTTGCACCTTGCTCAGACGAAGATTATATATACCTTGTAATGCCGGTTCAGTTAAGAGGATAAGAGGTTAAAACAATGAAGGGAAAAGCTTTTAAATTCGGAGATAATATATCAACAGACCACATAGCACCGGGAAGATTATTCCACCTTCGTTCCGACTTGCAAGAGTTTGCAAAACACGTTTTGGAAGATGCTGATGAAACATTTGCAAGCAGAATGAAAAAAGGTGATTTTGTCGTTGCAGGGAATAACTTCGGTCTGGGTTCATCAAGAGAACACGCTCCGCAAATAATTAAAATTGCAGGAGTAGGAGCGGTTATTGCCAAGTCTTTTGCAAGAATATTTTACCGTAATGCCATAAATATAGGTCTTTTGGCTATTGAATGCGACACAGACGGTATTGATGCAGGAGATGAGCTTGATTTGGATATCAAAGCAGGAACGCTTACAAACATTACAAAAGGCACTATTACGGCAATCGAACCTTTGCCGGATGTCATGATTAGACTACTTGAAGACGGCGGACTTATTGAACATATAAAAAAGAACGGCGACCTGATTTTGGGGTAAATAAAAGTAAACTTAATATAGGAAATTTTTAAAATGGCTGATACTAAAGAAATTATTAACTGCCCTGCTTGCGGCAAAGAAATGGAAAAAGTTTTTATTAACGGAGCAAATGTTAACATTGATATCTGCACAGACGGATGCGGCGGAATATTGTTTGATAACAGAGAACTGGAAAAATTTGATGAAAATCATGAAAACGCAGATGAAATTTTAAATAAAGTAGCAGGCAAAAACTTCGCACCTGTTGATAAAAATAAGTACAGAATCTGCCCCGTTTGCGGTTCGATAATGACAAAAATGGGAGCTGCACTGGGAGAAGTTCAAATTGATTTATGCAATATGTGCGGAGCTAAATTTCTTGATCACGGAGAGCTGGAAAAAATAAGAGAAGTTTCCGGTAAACAATACGAAGAATCTTCTCAAAACAAAATTATCGGCGAAAACCTCGAAAAAGAATCCGAACGTGAAGCTATCGGGCTTGTTGGAATGTTCGTAAGAGATTACATAAAAATTTCGGACGGAAGACAAGCTGTTGAAAATTTTGTAAAAAGATACATTTAAATCAAAGACAGCTGCTTTGCTGATTCAAAATGTTTTCTCAGGAAAGAAGGTCTGTGATATTTGGTAAGCCCGTATTTATCGATTGCTTCGATATGTTCACGGGTTAAGTATCCTGCGTTTTTTGCCCAGTTATACATCGGATACTCATCATGAAGTTTTAACATATATCTGTCACGCGTAACTTTGGCTAAAATACTTGCCGCAGCAATAGAAGCCGATTTTGAATCACCCTTTATGATAAATTTTTGGGGATAATTGTAATTTCTAATCAGTTTATTTCCGTCTACAAGAGTTAAAGCGTTTTCCTGCATAATCGCAGAACAGGCAATATTCATAGCTTTCAGCGACGAATTCAAAATGTTTATTTTTTCAATCTCATCAACTTCAACGCATACTATTTTATTAAGCGTATTATTCAAAATTACATCGTAAATTGAATCCCGCTTTTTGGGAGTAAGCTTTTTGGAGTCGTTTAAGACTTCCAAATCTTTAATTAATCCGTCAGTTATTTCATTAAAATAAACAGCGGCAGCATACACTCCGCCGGCAGCAGGCCCTCTCCCTGCCTCATCCGTTCCGATAACGGGCTGATTAAATTGTTTATCAAAATCAAATAAATCCGTAACTGACATAGAATACTTTCTTAAAATAAGGCGGAGCAAGCTCCGCCTCTAAAACAATATTTACCCCTAGCCGATTACAGGCTGAACAAATGTTCTTGCTGCAAGGTCTTTATCAAGCATCAACAAAGCTTTTTTGTCATCACCGATTAATCTTAATGTTGCCAAAAGTCCGCCTACATTTGATTCTTCTTCTACCTGTTCTTTTATATACCAGTCAAGAAGATGTAATGCAGCTCTGTCTTTAACTTCTTCCGCAACATCAGCAACATGGTTAATGCTTGATGTAACAAACTGTTCGTGTTTAAGCACTTCTTCAAAAATTTCCAAAGGAGTTGTTCCGTAAAATTCAGGCTTAGCAATCGTATCAAGTTTAATATTTCCGCCTCTTTCATCAAGGTAATCAAACATTCCCATTCCGTGAGCGTGTTCTTCCTGAACCTGAACATTAAACCAGTTTACAAAACCCTGCAAATTCCATTCCATAAATTTGACCTTCATTGCAAGGTACAAATACTCTGAATAAAGTTCTTTGTTAATTTGCTCATTAAAAGCTGCTTCTAATTTTTCACTAATCATATATAATCCTCCTATAAAATTAAATCTGCATATTCCAGTAATTTTGACAAATCTTTTGCCTTAATTGCATCGTCAATTTTTTCTTTAAAATCTTCTGCCCCTTCTGTTTTCATTCCTTCCGGCAGAATTAAATCATCAGTCGTAACCGTATTAACAAAACCTTTGTTTACCGTCAAAAACTCTTTATAAGCATACAAAAGTTTATTTACTCCTTCGTCAAACTCAAAATTTTCTCCCATAAAATATTTCATATCTTTAGGGAAAAGCTTGACGAAATTAATCATATAATCTGTTTCAATGGTATTTTCTTCCTCATTATACCTTCCGCCAAGACAGTGATTATTAAGTATTTCCAGTCCTTCGTATCTTTTGATGTATGCCGCCCACATAAGACAGCCAACATAAAACCCGAGATTGTTATTAAAAACTTCAAGTATTTTTTTATAATACTGTCTAAACTTCATTTTTTTCTGGGAAAAATTTTTAAACTTATTAATATCCAGATACAAATAATTTACCGTACCCTGAAATGCCAAAATATATGGAGCAAAACCGGGATCAAATTCTAAACCTTCAGCCATAAATATCTCCTAAATCCTCTTTAATACTAACACAAGCTGTAGTTTAAGTAAACGAAATTTAAACAATTTTTTCAACAATTTCGTCTGCCGAAATTTTCAGACAATCAAGCGATTCACAGGTTGTCTGACGATGATCCCAAAGACAGGGACAAATCGGACAATTACAGTTTTGAGCTTTTATCGGTACAACCTGACCGTTATTCGGTATTAATTTTTTATCATCAGTAGAGCCGAAAATAACAAATGTTTTTACCCCCAAAGAAACTCCGATATGCAGAGGAGCAGAATCTGAGCATAAGAATTTTTCAGCGCCCGATATAAGCTCTGCAAGTTCTTTGAGATTTTTTGTTTTTCCGTACATATTTATAATTTTCTCTGACGGTACTTTTTGAGTAATCTTATCAATAATCTCCCTGTCATCAGGTCCGCCTGCAAGTATAACTTTTTTTCCCCTGTCGGCAAGTTTTTCTGCAGTTTCTGCCCAAACCTCCGCCGACACGGTTTTTATCATTCCCTTTTTAATGCTCATTTGACTTACACCGGGATGAATTAACACAGTATTCGGAGTAACTTCTTTTCTCTCTATTTTTAACTGCGGAAGTGCTGTATTGTTATCCGTAAACGGTCTTACCAAATCGTGATACATATTAACCGCATACTGATTTTTATTCAAAGGAACGGCTTTTGTAAGTAAAAATTCGCTTAATTTTCCCGTATTATATCCGAAACGTTTCGGAATAAAAGTCATAAATAAAAACAAAGAAATGAACTTGTTTCCACCTGAAGAAACTACAATGTCATAATGTTTGAACCAAATTTTAAAAAGTAGTTTTAAAAGCTCAATATATTTACCCCTGCCTTTTATATCTGCAAAAATCGTTTTATCAATAATATCCGTAAGCGAGGCAATCCCCTTACTTCTGGGTTCAAGCGCAAGAGTAATTTCCGAATCGGGAAATTCTTTTTTTACTGAAATAATTGATGGTAAAAACAGTATTTCATCACCTAATCCGCCAAAATTTATAAACAGAATCTTTTTTCTTTTTGCACTCATAATTAAGTTTTATCGGAAAAACGTAATAAGTTCAAGATAAGAGTTTATCTAATTGATTTTACTCTTTGCTTGAAATATAATTTAATTAACCAGAGAGAAAATTAATGAAACTAGCTAATAATAATCAACAGGAAGAATACAGAGCACTACTGAAACAAATCAGAAAAGAAAGGCAAACTACAGACTCATCTAACTTTGCCAAACTTTTATTTACTTTTATTTTAGCTGTTTTCTTTGCAATAATTTGTGTAATAATCATAGAAAATACTATTCTGCTTGACAGAATAACGGTTAACTCCGAAGATGCATCAGGCGGATTTTTCAAATTTTCACGCAGCAAAAAAGATTTTCAGATACCGTTTTCACCACGAAGACAAAATATATTGCTTCTCGGTATAGATTCTAACGGAGAAGGTTCTGACCTGTGGGAAGGCACACGTTCGGATACGATTATGGTTGTAAATATCGACCCGAGAACAAGAACCGTTAAAGCCATTTCTATCCCACGTGACAGCAAAGTATTCCTTCCCGACAATAAAGGTGTATCAAAGATTAACTCTGCTCACGCAATAGGCGGTGTTAACCTTGTTAAGAAAACTCTTAAAGAAACTTTCGGAATAAAAATCGACCATTATATAATTATTCACGATGAAGCCGTTGAACACATAGTTGACGCTTTGGGCGGTATTCCTATTTATGTTGAAAAACCAATGAAATACCACGACTGGGCAGGACATCTTCATATTGATTTGAATAAAGGTAATACCGTACTCAACGGAAAGCAGGCTGTAGGATACCTGAGATACCGTAAGGACGGACTTGGTGATATAGGAAGAACTCAGCGTCAGCAATGGTTTATCAGAAGTCTTTTTGAGAAAATGAAATCACTCGATACAATTACAAAACTTCCTGAAGTTTTGAATATTTGCAAAACCTATATTAAAACAGACATGAGTGTATATGAGCTTTCTCAGTATGCAGGTTTTGTAAAAGGTGTTGATGAAAACAAAATTGAAATCGCAACACTGCCGGGAGCGCCAAACCAAAAGGGTTACATAAGCTACTGGATTCTTGACCCTCAAAAAACACAGGAAGTCATTGACAGAATGATTTACCGCGACAAAGTCGAAGCTGATTTTTCAAGATTTAAAGCCGGTATTATGTACTCACCGCTTAAAGAAAAAGATGCTATGGTTATTCAGGAGCAATTAAAAGAACTCGGATTTGAAGTTAATATGCTGAAAATTACGCATTTGTCCCATACAAGATTTGTTGCCAATAAAAATGAAGTAACAATGGATTTTTACAACTGGCTTCAGAAAAAAGTACCTGAACTGAATAAGATGCAGTTTGTTTATGACCCCACAGAAAACTTCTCTGTAGGAAGCGACTTTACAATAGTATTAGCGGAAGGTTAGAAATTTATTCTTCGTATTCCGGTTCGCCGTTAATAAGTTTAAGTATTTGTACAACTTTCGGCATCTGACATTCAAATGTATAATGAGCCTGCTTAATTGAGCATTGTGCACAATTTCCGTTCAGCTTATAGCACTCAATTGCCTGTGTTGTCCAGTTTTTTGTTATTGAATTGGAAATATCACTTTCCGGCATCTCTAAAGCCGTATTTAACATCTTTTTCTCTCTCCCGATTTTAATGAGGCAACACTATCCCTCTTTTATCAGAATAAAACTTTCTGTTGAAGTCCGCATCATCCGTTTAATGTATATTAGAGTTTTTTCGCCAGATGCTTGTATTTTACCCCTGTCCGCGCTATCATTATTCTTAAGGGAGAAAAAAGATGAAAGCACAACTTGAAAATATTTATAACTCAGCAAAAGCAGATATTGAAAAAGCTGTATCTATCTCAGATATTGATGAAATAAGACTTAAATACCTGAGCAGAAAAGGCGAATTTAACTCAATAAAAAAAGGTTTGAAAGATTTGTCAGATGAAGATAAAAGAACAGTCGGAGCTTTTGCTAACCAAATTACTGAAGAATTGGAAAATCTTTTAAAAGAAAAACATGATGCTTTTTATCAGAAAGAACTCAATGAAAAACTTCAAAAGGACAGAATTGATATTACTCTTAGCGGGAAATTCATTCCTCAGGGAAAAGTCCATCCGCTTACTTCAACAACGGATGATATCGTTTCAATTTTCCAAAACTTAGGTTTTTCTGTTGTTTCGCCGGAGCTTTCTCCCGAAGTTGAAACAGAATATTATAACTTTGATATGCTTAACGTACCGAAAGACCACCCTGCACGTGACGTACAGGATACTTTCTACGTTAAAGATTTAGCAGGTGTTGTACTGAGAAGCCAGACTTCAGGCGCTCAGATTCACGTTATGGAAAATCAAAAACCGCCGATTAAGGTTATTGCACCCGGCAGAGTTTACAGAAATGAGAACATTAACGCAAGAAAAAATAATTTCTTCCACCAAATCGAAGGTTTGTATGTAGATAAAAATATTACATTCGGCGACCTTAAAGGTGTATTAAACGAGTTTATCAGATTATACTTCGGTTCAGCTCGTCCGACACGTTTCAGAAGCAGTTTCTTCCCGTTCACGGAACCGTCTGCGGAAGTTGACGTTCAGTGCATTATGTGTCAGGGAAAAGGCTGCCGTACATGTTCAGGAACAGGCTGGCTGGAAGTTTTAGGCTGCGGTATGGTTGATACAAACGTACTCAGAGGTGTCGGTATTGACCCTGATGTTTATACAGGTTTTGCCTTCGGTATGGGCGTAGAAAGACTTGCAATGCTTAAATACGCTATCGATGATATCCGTTTGTTCTTCAATAACGATAAGAGATTTTTGGAACAGTTTTAGCGGATTTTGGCAAGTGCGACGGCGAACGCAAGTGAGCCTAGACACGTCCCTGTGAACAACCTGACGAAGTACTGTTTTTCGTAAGAAAAACAAAAACGTAGTTAAAGGTTGTGAACCGCCAATAATCTAAGACAGCGGATTTTGGCAAGTGCGATTAACAACCTGCAAACAAAAGAAGCGTTTGTTACCCCCCTAGGCTTCGCTTTCAGCAGGCAGCTGGTGTTTTGGAATATATTCTTCCGGTTCTTCTTCTTTGGGGTTAATAGGCAGACGGAAACCAAAGGTTGAACCTTCGCCTTCTTTAGAGTTTACAAAAACCTGTCCCTGATGGTGTTTTTCGATTGTAACCTTAACAAGATGCAGTCCAAGACCTGTACCCTTAACGCTATGTGTAGCATTTTCAACACGGTAAAATCTGTCAAATACTCGTTTTTGGTCTTTTTCAGAAATACCCGGTCCCTGATCTTCCACGCTTACTTCAACATATTCGCCGTCACGGGAACGCTCTGCTCTGACTTTAATACGTTTTCCGTCCGGTGAATACTTAATCGCATTTGATAAAATATTCATGAACGCACGTGATATACTGTCGACATTCATCGGTATTTCAGGTAAATCAGGCTCTTTCATTATTGAAATAGTCAAATCGTGCTCTTTTGCAAGTACATGAACCTGATTAACAGCATCTTCAATAATTTCAACAATATCCTGTTTTGTTTTTTCAAGATGCAGGTTTTGAGCTTCGTAACGGGAGAAATCCAAAATATCATTAACCATTCTGTTAAGTCTTATGATTTCCTGATTCATTACTCCGATAAATTCTCTCTGAGTATTAAAGTCAAAATCATTGCCGAAATTGTAAAGAGTATCAATATAGCTTCTCAAAACCGTAACAGGAGTTCTGAGTTCGTGAGAAACATTTGAAATGAAGTTCGAACGGAGCTGATCCATTTCGTGCTCTTTGGTTACGTCAATTATGATAATGATATAACCGACATAAGAGTTTGATTTTGTAAACATCGGTGATATCAGACATTTCAGTATTCTCTGGTCAATTTCTATATTAAAGTTAATCGGACTTCCGTCTTCGTCAAGCGGAGTGTCTTTAAACTTCGCAATTTTATCCGCAAAACAGAATTCTCCCGTTGAATCGCAGAAATCCTGAATCTGAGAGTTCAGGATATCATCTTCCTCAACTTCAAGAAGACGTTTAGCATAGTTATTAACCATGATAACTTTATCGTGGTTATCGCAAACAACAACACCGTTAACAATACTCATCAAAACAGATTCAAGCTTGTTACGCTCAAAAGTAAGACTTTCAATGGTTTGTTCATTATATCTGCTCAGTCGTTCAGACATATCGTTAAATGCGGCATACAGTTCTTTGATTTCTTTATCCGTATCTTTATCATCAAGAGTATACCCAAACTCTCCGGAAGAAATCTTTTTAACACCCTGATGAAGTTTGCGGAGTTCTCTTGTAATAATAGATGAGTTCATGTATATAATTCCTGCGATAACAAGCCATGCCAGAATAAACACAAACGCAATAGAAGACCTTGTTGTTTTTGTAACATTATCGACCGCATCACCGCTCAGAGCAAGCTCAACAGAACCAACATTTACATCCTGACTGCCATTCCTGACTTTCATCGGTGAACTTGTTGACGGAATTCTGGTCTTTTCAGCCCGTTCAGGGTATTCGTCTTTTGTTGAATATATAATTTTGGAGTTAATGTCTTTGAATGTGATAAATGCAATATCATTGTTACTTTTTAAAACAGATAAAGAGTTTGTTCTTAAAGCATCGTATTTTGCAAGCTCCGGGAGTTCCTTTGTAACTTCAACTCCCTCAATAGCAAGAGTTTTGGTAATTATTTGTGCAAAGTTTCTGTATGCATTCAGCATATTTTTATTAATACTGAAATCTGCAAACCAAGCCGCAAACAAAATGAATATTGTACTCACAAACAAACCCGTAATAATAAGTCTGGTTTGAGCTGCCATTTTGTTTTTGGTCTTTTTCGGTTTTACCTTAAACTCTTCTCCTGCCATAGCAAGATTATATCACGTTCAGGGATAAATATACAAGTGGTTTGTATTTAGTTTGGCATAAATATTGTCATAGTTAAAATATTGCATTCGTCTTCATATTCGTAGCTGATTTCGTCAACCGTATTTTTAACCATGAATATACCAAGCCCGCCCGCATCACGATTCTCCGGCGGAAGCGTCACATCAGGATCGGGTCTTTCAAGCGGATTATATGGAATACCCTTATCTCTGAAAATACAGGTTATGGCGCTGTTTTCTCTTGCCAGTACAACCTCTACTCTGCCTTCCTGTTCGGGATAAGCATAAGAAAATATATTTGTATAAATTTCCTCTGAAACAAGCTCAAGTTTACCCTTAATATCATCATGCAGTTTCCACATATTGCATACGTTGTTCAGCCATTCAAGATAATGCTTATAGTTTTCTTTGCTTGCAATACCGCTGTATATTCTGCAATTGTCGTCTTGAATTTCTTCCGCTTCGTTTTCCTCGCTTCCCTCATACCTGAAAATAAGCATCGTCATATCATCACTCTGGGCAACACCCTGGGCAAATTCTTTTACATTCGATTTAACCGCCGTTGCAATTTCTCTTATGTTTTCATCAGATACTTTGTTAATTGTCTGCAAAAGCCTTTCTTCTCCGTATTGCTCATCGGAAGAATTAACCGCCTCTGTTATACCGTCTGTATAAACAAAAATTGTATCACCCTTTCCCAGAATTCCTTCCGAGACAGCAAACTCTGCATTCGCAAACGCTCCGAGAACTATATTTGACTCAAGTTCAAGATACTTAAACCCACCGTCATTATGCTTCACAAGAGGCGGATTATGACCGCAGTTAATAAAGATTACTTTGCCTGTCTTTATATTGACAATCCCCACAAGCATAGTAATAAAGAAACCCTGTTTATTATTTTCACAAATTTTTTGGTTAATTGTTTCTATCATCTCAGCAGGCGACATTGAAGATTGCGCAATATAATTAATAAGCGTTTTTGTCGTCATCATAAACAGAGCTGCCGGAATTCCTTTTCCTGAAACATCTGCAATTAAGAACATAAAGTTGTTTTCATCAATAAAATAAAAATCATAGAAATCCCCGCCGACTTCTTTTGCCGGCTCCATGCCTGCAAATATATCAAACTCCCTCTTGTCAGGAAAAGGCGGAAATACATTCGGAAGACTTGATGCCTGAATTTCTTTAGCCAGAGATAACTCTGATTCAATACTCTGTCGTTCTTTGGTAATATTTTTAATATCTTTAGCCATATTATTAAACGTTTGTGCAAGCTTTGCAAACTCATACGGCTTTTCTATCTTAATTTCGGTATTTAAATCTCCTTCACCGATTTTGTGAGCCAAATCAGTAAGCTTTTTAATCGGATTATCTATATATTTTTTAAGTCCGTAATACAACAACCAGGAAACAATTATACCTAACAGTATAAATATTGTAAGCAGAATTACAACGTGTTTTACAAGGTAGGCAAACAACTCAAATTTAGGAATACATATTATTAAAACCATTCCGTTATCAAGATTTTTAACGTACGGAATAAATTTTTGATTCTGATAATTAAAATATGTTATGGCTTTTAAGTTTTCGTTGTACCAGGGAATTGTATCCAACGGTTTGCCAAGCAGCTCAGATTTTTCCATATAAGGATCTGTCAGTGCAATAATTGCGTTATGATGCTTGTCGCCCAAAAGAGCAAAACTGTTCGGAGTCGGTTTCATTTCCGAAACAGATTTAATAATAGAACTTATTTCCCAGTCAACGGTTGAAATTCCTATTGTCCTGCCGTTATCGTATATTCCTGCACCTGCCGTTACCATAAGGGTGTTACTTCCTTCTTTTTCATAGTAAGGCAGCGACCATTCAACATTGTTTTCTTTGGTCACGTTCGGAAAAATCTCTCTGTACCAGCTTTTGTTGTGATAATCATATTCTTCCGATTCAAACTGTTCATCAGGAATAATCTCATTGTTCTTGTTTCTGTATACATAAATACAATATCTGCGTTTTGCAGGGTCAATAACATTAGGCTCAAACCAAATCCCGCCGCCAAGAGAGTTCGGATAATTATTAAATATATTTATCGTAGTAAACAAAGCCATATTTCTGTTTTTGTCAATATGGTTAAACATTTCGCCCTGAAGCGCAAGATCTTTGGCATTGTTTTCTATACTGATAATATCTTTATTAACCTTTTCGGCAAAATTAGATATATGAAAAGAAAAACCCTTTAAAATCAATGTTTTGCCGTTTTCAAGGTAAAGATAAGCAAAAAAACTAAGCAAAAAGCTCAGCGTAACAAGCATTAATGCCGATATAAGTATAATTTTTGATTTAATCGTATTAAAAGACATTATGAAATACTCAAAAATTTATTAAACCCTGTCATCTTAAGAACATTCAGAACAGGCTCCTGAACGTTAATAATTTTTATAGAACCTTGTTTGCTCATTTGCTGATAGAGTTCAAGAAGAACTCTCAAACCTATACTTGCTATATAGGTAATATCCGCAAAATCAAGTACCAAATCTTTTACATCATCAAGCTCATCTTTAACCTTCATGCCATATTCTGCAGAAGAATCGATATCAAGCTTGCCGGCTGCTTTTACATACAAACTTCCTTCATTAACTTTCTTTAAAACTATTTCCATATTTCCGCTCCTAAACTCTGTCTTATTTATAATAGGTTTATTATAACATATTTTTCCAGAACAAAAAAGAGTTCACTTTTCAGTAAACTCTTTTCTAAATGGTCGGGATGACACGATTCGAACGTGCGACCCCTTCGTCCCAAGCGAAGTGCGCTACCAAGCTGCGCTACATCCCGATTTTGTTACATTGCTAAGGCGAAGTGCATATAAATATTATATTAAACAAAGTTAAAAATCAAGTTTTTAGCAATCTTTTATTGTATAATAACCATGCTATGGAAACTCAGATACAAAACAATACAAAAACAGAAACTCAAACTGTTGCAGGCGAGCTTGTTAACACACTGGTTAAACTTGGTGTAGACAGCGTTTTCGGATATCCGGGAGCGGCTGTGTTGAGCATTTATAATGAGCTTTCCTACACAAATAAAATTACACACTATCTTGTAAGGCATGAACAGGCTGCCATTCATGCCGCAGAAGGTTATGCCCGTTCAAGCGGAAAAGTCGGAGTTGTCCTCGTAACCTCAGGCCCGGGATTCACAAACACAATTACGGGTATTGTTAATGCATTTACTGATTCAACACCGTTGGTTGTACTTGCAGGTGATGTACCGACAACAAACAAAGCGGGAAAAGTTTTCCAAAATGTAGATATCATCTCCATGACAAAATCCTGCGCAAAAAAAGTTTTTTCGGTTACACAAAAAGATGACATTGAACAAATTGTTGAAGAAGCTTTTGCCGTTGCAAACACAGGTGTTAAAGGCCCTGTTGTTATTGCACTTCCCAGAAATATCCTTGAATCGGATTACAAAAGTAAAAACACAAATATTATTGAATATGATTTAAAATCAAACAACTACTCAGGAGCAATAGATAAATTAAACAAACTGTTATCATCAGCAAAAAAACCGCTCGTTCTTGTTGGCGGAGGTGCTGTAAATGCTTCGGAAGAAGTAAAAAGTTTTATCGGAAAATATAACATTCCGCTCGTTTCAACCCTTATGGGCATCGGTACATTTCCATCCGAAAATGATTTATATATGGGAATGATAGGAATAAACGGCTCTCAGAGTGCAAATACGGTTCTGAACAACTGCGACCTTTTGATATCTTTCGGTGCAGCGTTTTCTGACCGTTCTACGTGCAAGAGAGCAAACTTCGGCTCTAATACAAAAATTGTCAGCGTTAACTTAAATCTGATTTCCGAAGACTTTGAACTCCAGATTAAAGCTGATGTAAGAGAGTTTATTCAACAGTATTTAAGTAAATCTTTCGATTATAAGGTAAATAACGAATGGCTCAACCAAACAAGAGCTATTAAAGAAGAATTCATTACGGATGACAAAAGCGTTGACTGTCTGCATTCGTCATACGTACTTGCGGCAATTTGCGAATACACACGTAACCTTGAGCCGATTGTTGTAACAGATGTCGGACAGCATCAGTTGCTTACAGCTCAATTCTATAATTTTAATAAACCCAGAAAATTTATCACCTCAGGCGGTTTGGGAACAATGGGGTTCGGACTTCCTGCCGCAATAGGTGCGCATATTGCTAACCCTGATAATCTGGTGCTGAATATAACGGGTGACGGCTCTTTCCAGATGAACCTGCAGGAACTTGCAACCTGCAGAGAACATCATATACCCGTTAAAATTATTATTATGAATAACGGATATTTGGGCATGGTTCGTCAGATGCAGGAAAAAATTTATAATAACCGTTATCAGGTTGAGATGACAAATCCTGATTTTGTAAAAATAGCAGAAGCTTACGACTTATTTTCAATACGTGTTACCAAAAAAGACGAACTTATCCCTGCTATTAAACAGGCAATTGCACATAACGGAACTGCCATAGTAGATATCAGGATTGATTCTTTTGAAGAAATCTAGCGATATGATAAAGTAGCTGATAAAAAACAAAATAAAAAATAAAAATTCAAAAAATAAAAACCGCCTTAAAAAAGCGGTTTTAAATTTTCCCGATTTACCTTATTAATCCGGCGGATTTTCATTCCGCCATTTTTACCAAACAGGCATTATAATGCCCATCTTATCTTTTCCCGACTTCTCGGTGAAACTTTATTGAGATTAGTTAACTAATCCAACAAAGCTTCCAAAATAGCTGCGTTTTTGGTAGCCATTGTAGTAGCTTTTACTCTGCTTTTGTACATGTAACTTCTTAATGCTTCTCTGATAAGTTCAGAACGTGTACGATTTTCGCCTTCTGCTACCTGATCAATTCTGTCCAAAAATTCTTCAGGCATTGAAATTAATACTCTTGCCATATATTTCTCCTTTTTAATGTGATTATTTTATATCCTGTATATATATAAAGTCATTAAAAAAATAAAAATTGCGTTTTTTAACAATTTTATTAAGTTTTGTAACAAAGCTCCCGTTCTTGAATTTTTTTTCTTGAATATGAAAAAACAAATTTCATCTAAATATACGATAGAGATTTCAGAAAAAAAAGCTAGAATAAAAAAGGACAAGGAAGAGAGGGATGGATCAGGATACTTCATCTTATAACAAAATAAAACGTGTAACGAATGAAGAACTTGCCGAAATGTGGCAAAAGTATTTTGATGACCACGATAACAAAGAGTATCGTGATGCTCTCATCCTGCAATACATTTATCTGACCAAATACGTTGTCGGAAGGGTTAAAGTATCTCTGCCGCCGACTTTTTCATTTGAAGATATTTCATCTTACGGTGTAGAAGGCTTAATTGATGCCGTTGAAAAATTTTCACCGAAGATGGGTGCAAGATTTGAAACTTATGCTCTTGTCCGCATAAGAGGTAACATTATTGATAAAATCCGTTCACAGGATTTTCTTCCGAGAAGCGTCAGAAGAAAAATTAAAGACGTTAAAGAAGCTCAGGAAACACTGAAAGCTAAATTCGGACGCACAGCAACCAACAGCGAAATCGCAAACTATCTGGGTATTGAAAGAGAAAAAGTTGAACAACTTTTGTCTGATGACACGACCGTAACATCAATATATGAAAAGAAAGGTTCATCTGACGGTGATATCGAGATTATTGATACCATTCAGGATTCACACGCACTTACTCCGCACGATGAACTTGAAGAAAAGGATGTAAAAAAAGAGTTGGAGGCGGCTTTGAAAAGATTACCCGAAAGAGAAAGAACAATAATGGTTCTTTACTACCACGAAAACATGACTTTAAAAGAAATCGGTGAAACTATAAATGTTTCCGAGTCCAGAATCTCTCAACTCCATGCACAGGCTATTATGAAGCTTAAAAATCTGCTGAGCGAAAACCGCTCCGAAAGACTGAAAAGAAGCATCATTTAAGGTTTATTTCTTAAAACCTTCAACGTTGTTTTCGTACCACTGTGCCAGTTTTCTGAATAATTTAAGAGTATTTTCTTCCCTGTCCAGAAAATATCCCGGTTTTTTGGGATTGCCGTCTTTGCCGATAATTCCTATTCTTGCAATTTTCATCTTACCATGATGCAGACTTGATGTATCAAACCACCATCTGTGGTCGTCTGTTGTGTTCTCAATATCTTTTATAATTGTTTCAAACGAGTCTTTTTCTGGGCCGTTTAGTTTTTTTGACAACTCCTTAAACGCATAATCTTTAACAAACGAACCCTTATTACTTGGGGTATAACTGTATTTTTGAACAGAACTGACCTTCATAACTATCCCTTTCTCCACTTTTTCCATTATACTACATTTTTTAAAAAATCAACTGCTTTTTGCTTATTTTTCTTTGTGATATTATAAGTATTGAAGGACAGATTATGTTAAGAGAATTTTTACACTCCAAAATACACAGAGCTACAGTTACCGATGCAAACTTAAATTATGTCGGTTCAATTACTGTGGATGAAGAATTTTTAGAAAAAGCCAATATATTAGAATGGGAAAAAGTTGAAATACTGAACATCAATAACGGCGAAAGATTTCAGACTTATGCACTTAAAGGCAAAAGAGGTTCAAAGGTATTCTGTCTGAACGGTGCTGCTGCAAGAAAAGCACAAAAAGGCGACAAGATTATTATTGTAACCTATGCCCAGCTGACGGAGGATGAGATTAAAACCCACAAACCAACAGTTGT
This sequence comes from uncultured bacterium, assembly GCA_902763805.1. GTDB lineage: Bacteria > Cyanobacteriota > Vampirovibrionia > Gastranaerophilales > Gastranaerophilaceae > CAG-196. Next base: position 219,591 of record CACWTN010000001.1, read on the forward strand.
TCAGGTCGGCGAAAATAACGAGATTATTTCGTAAGGGAGTTTTCGACTTATGGATATGCGTCCGAAAAGTACAAAAAAGAAGAAAAAATTTACGATTGATACCAAAAATATGGGCGTAAATATTGATAAGAACGAATATTACGAAATAATAAAGTCCAATTCCGCACATCCTGAGCAAGGACTAAAATAATCTATCCCGCACCAAAAAGGTCGCCATCATAGTTCAGACTTTTTGCATCCTTTAGCATAGGATAGTCATCAATATTGTATTTTTTTACAAAATCTATTGCTTCAGCCCTTGCAAGTTCCAATATTTTAGCATCATTAACAATATCCGCAATAATCATATCAGGCAGACCGCTCTGTCTTGTTCCCAAAAACTCTCCCGGCCCCCTTAACTGCAAATCTTTTTCCGCAATTACGAACCCGTCATTAGTCTGTGTCATTATATTCAGACGCGCTTTTGTTTCCTGAGAGCGTGTAGAAGATGAAAGTATGCAGTATGACTGCAAATCGCTTCTTCCGACACGGCCTCTGAGCTGATGTAACTGAGAAAGACCAAACCTTTCGGCATTTTCAATCACAATAACAGTAGCATTCGGAACATCAACCCCTACTTCCACAACCGTTGTAGAAACTAGTATATCATACTCTTTGTTTTTAAACTTGTTCATAACGTCGTCTTTTTCGTCGTTTTTGAGTTTGCCGTGCAAAAGTCCGATTTTATACTCAGGAAAAACTTCATTCTGCCATTTTTCTTTTTCAATTGTTGCCGCCTTAGCAGAAAGCGTTTCACTTTCCTCAATAAGGGGGTAAACAATATATGCCTGACGTCCTTCTTTAACTTCACGGCGAATTAAATCGGCAATCTGACGACGAGAATTTGTCATTGTCGTAATAATCGGTTTTCTGCCCTTCGGAAGTTCGTCAATAATAGTTAAGTCCAAATCTCCGTTCATAGTAATAGCGAGTGTTCGCGGAATAGGGGTTGCCGTCATGGTCAAAATCTGAGGATTTTGTGATTTTTTTCTGAGCGCAAGTCTTTGTTTAACTCCAAACCTGTGTTGTTCATCAATAACAACCGCACCTAAGTTTGCAAAGTCCACATTATCCTGAATTAAAGCGTGCGTGCCGACTGCAATATCCGCCTGACCATTTCTTAGATTTGTTTCCGAAATTCTTCTCTGTTTTTTCCCGATACTTCCCAAAAACAGCTCAATTTTAATACCCAAAGGTGCAAGCCAATTCACCATATTGTTATAATGCTGCTGTGCAAGGATTTCTGTCGGAGCCATAATCGCTGCCTGGTAGCCGTTTTCTATTGCCGCAAGCAACATAATTGTCGCAACAACTGTTTTTCCGCTTCCGACATCACCCTGAAGCAGTCTTTGCATCGGTTTTGATGAATGTAAGTCGTTCAGAATTTCATTGACCGCTCTTTGCTGAGCATCGGTTAATTTAAACGGCAAACCTTCTATAAACTTCATTACAAGTCCGTCTTTTTTTATTTTAAGAGGAATTGAAGATATGTGCTTGTTGTTCTCTGCTCTCAAAAGAGCAAGCCTTAACTGGATTAAAAACAACTCCTCAAACACAAGTGTATACCTTGCCTGCTGAAGTTTTTCGTTATCACTCGGAAAATGAATCTGCTCTATAGCTTCACTTTTTTCAAGCAAGTGATATTTTTTTACAATATGTTCGGGCAAAACTGTCGGTATTTCACCTTTAAAAATCTGAATAGCATTATAAATAATTTTCCTCAAAGATTTAATATTCAGATTTTCGCTCAGGGGGTAAATCGGTACAATACGAGCCATATTAAGGTTCTGATTTTCGGTAATTTCATAGTCCGTAATTGAATATGTCGGTTTATCTAAAGTCAGCCTTCCGTCATAAGAATTCAGCTTAACAAGTCCCGAAACCATTATGCCCGAACCCTTCGGAAATTGACTTTTCATCCTCTCCAGCGCATAACGGTTGGCTTTTGATACAAAGAAATTTAAATCAATACTGCCTGAGTTATCATTGATTTTTACCTTCAAAACTCCCAGATTATTTTTTGAATTAAAAGCTTCAACGCTTTTGATTACGCCGAAAATTGTCGTTGTTTCGCCTGCTTTTAAATCTCTTATGCGTGTTCTTGCAGAATAATCAACATGCTTGCGCGGAAAATAATAAAGCAAATCCGAAACAACATAAATCCCGAGTTTATTCAACAGATAAGCAATTTTCGGACCGACACCTTTCAGATACATAACATCCGATTTAAGAGTTAATTTTTTATCCTTGTTATTTTCTTCTTTTTTCTGTTCCAAATCGGATTTTATAACTGAAACAAGCCTTTCAAGCGACCTTTTCCTCTGAAACAGAGTGTCCATCGGATAGTGCTGAAAATGTTCAAGTAAAATTTGCCACTTTGGATTTTTTGATGATTTAAGTTCTTTTTTTATTTCAGAGCAAATAAACGAAGAAAAACTTTTAGTTTTACCGTTAATATTTATATATTGGTACTTAACCTCTATTTCAATAGCTTTTTTTATCTGCTCTAAATTCTCCATAATTATATTATATATTAATTTACAAATTACACACCAATATATGTATTTTGATACGTATGATATAATCAAATAAAAAAGAGGTTTTTATGGATAATTATTACGAACTTAGAATTTCAATTAATCCTGAAATGGAAGACATCATTTCTGATATTTGTTTTTCAAATCTTGACTGTGAAGGCGTTGTTCTGGCAGAAGAAACATATAAAGATTTGATTATGACCGCCACCACAGAAGGAACTTTGAGAGTATTTCTGACTGATATTGACAAAAACCCTGTCGAAATACTTAAAACAGAACGTGAACTTCTTAAATCAAGAGGGTTTACGGACGAAGAACTCGGAAGCTGGGAAATTACACTCGACGAAAAAGAAAATCAGGACTGGTCAAAAAAATGGAAAGAAAAATGGACAGTAACTCACGTTACGGATAAAATTGCCGTTGTTCCAAGCTGGCTTAGTTATACTCCGAAAGAAAATGAAGTTACAATTATCCTCGACCCGGGCTGTGCGTTCGGAACAGGCACACACCAGACAACTCAGCTTTGTATGAAAGCACTGGAAAAATACCTTAAACAAGGTGACACAATGGCAGATATAGGTACAGGCTCAGGAATTCTCGCAATCTTAGCTAAAAAACTCGGAGCATCATCAGCTTACGGTTGCGATAATGATGACACAGTTATTGATGTTGCTATAGAAAATGCCGAAAAAAACGGTGAGGTCTGCAAATTTGAACTGAAAACCGCAGATAAACTGACTGAAAAATACGATTTTGTCTGCGCAAACATCCTTCATAACGTTTTATTTGAGATTATGGGTGATTTGAAAAACATAATGAAAGACGATGCAAAACTGTCACTCAGCGGAATATTAGATGAAAAGAAAGAAATTGTTCTTGAAGCAATTAAACGGGAAGATTTAAAAATTATTGATACACTGACACAAGACCAGTGGATTTCTTACGTTGTAACAAAATAGTATTGATATAAAACAAAAAAGCGGCAGTTAAAACTGCCGCTTTTTTGTTTATATAATCCTTTGATTATTTCTTCAAGAAATCAGGAATCTGAATATCGATGCTCGGATTAAATCCTGCAGGACTAGCCGGTTTTGCCTGCTGAACATTGTTGAATGAGTTTGAGAAGAAGTCAGTTACACTAATTGTGCGTCCTTCTTCTTTGCTTGCAGGCATTTGAGATTTAAGTTCAAAACCTGTTGCTATAACCGTAATCTGAATTTCACCCTGAATATTGTCATCAACAACTGCACCTATGATAACTCTTGCGTCATCAAGAACAGCATCGTTGATAATATTTGTAGCATCAGTTACTTCGTGAAGTGTCATATCAGGTCCGCCTGTGATGTTAACGATAACACCTGAAGCACCGTTGATAGATGTTTCAAGAAGCTGAGAGTTAATAGCGATTTTAGCTGCTTCAATAGCTCTGCCTTCGCCTGAACCGCGGCCGATACCCATCAATGCTGAACCGGATGCAGCCATTACTGATTTAACGTCAGCAAAGTCAACGTTGATTAAGCCAGGAATAGTGATAATGTCAGATATACCCTGAACACCTCTCATAAGAACTTCATCTACTACTACAAATGATTCAACCAAACCAACTCGTCTGTCAACAACATCAAGAAGTTTGTCGTTAGGAATAACAATAAGAGCATCAACAGATTCTCTCAATTTTTCCAAACCTTGTAATGCCTGATTTTGTCTTCTCTTACCTTCGAAAGAGAACGGTTTTGTAACAACACCGATAGTTAAAATTCCTAAGTCTTTTGCAATCTTAGCAACGATAGGAGCAGCACCTGTACCTGTTCCACCGCCCATACCTGCTGTTACGAATACCATATCGGCACCTTCAAGAGCAGCAGTAATTTCTTTTTCAGCTTCCTGAGCTGCTTTTTCGCCGATTTGAGGTTCACCGCCTGCACCAAGACCGTTAGTCAACTGAGCACCTAACTGGATTCTGTTTTTGCAGGTAGATGTATTCAAAATCTGCAAATCTGTATTCATCAACCAGAATTCAACACCTGTTAAACCGTTTTTAATCATTCTGTTAACAGCATTTCCGCCGCCGCCGCCGACACCGATAACTTTAATTTTAGCCGGTCCTGCAGATGAAGGAGCTGCATAAGCATTGTCAGATGACTGAATGCTTGCTGGTTCATAAGCAGGCTGCTGCGGTTGTTGAGCCTGATAATAGTTATTATTAGATTCGTTTACGCCTGATGCGTTTATGTCTTTTCTTCCAAAAATATCCGGTCCTAAATTGTCCACGTTTATTCCTCTTTTTCTCTTTTCTATACTATACCACTATAGTAACATACTATTTTAAAGAGAATCAAATGTAAAGTTTTTGTGCAAAAATTTTGGACAATTGTTAATATAAATTTACATGTTTTAACCTAAAAATTTTCAAAGTGTAAACAAAAAAATCGGTCACTTTTCAGATACAAATAATCAGGCATGACATGCGTTTGAGCATGTTTTTGTAAATTTTTGTTACGTTTTGTAAATTTTTCTTGACATGTTATTTCATGATTGAAAGATTTAGTATAGCATGCATATATCAACTATCCCCAAATCTCCTCCCAAAATTATTAGAGAAAATACTTATACTGACTCAAAAGGGAAAAGAAAAAATGAGTCAGTTTTTATTGCGCAAAAACGGGACTTTAAAAATTAAAGTCCCGTTTTTGTATTACTGATTTTTTATTTTTTATTCTTTTGTATATTCAGCGTCGATTACATCGTCGTCTTTTTTGCTTTCTGTTGAAGCGCCCTGGCTGTTTGCTTCAGAGTTTGCATCGCCGCCTTCTTTCTGAACAGCTTCGTAAGCTTTTTGTGAGATAGAAAACATTGTTTGCTGAAGTTCTTCACTCATCTTTTTAAGTTCTTCTGAAGGTTTGTTTTCGTCTAATGCTTTTTGAAGAGCTTCTTTTTGTTCGTTCAGCTTCTTCAGGTCTTCTTCGGAGATTTTACCTTCAAAGTCTTTAGTTAATCTTTCAGCAGATGAGATGAAAGAGTTAGCGTTGTTTTTGATTTCAGCTTCTTCTTTTTTCTTCTTATCTTCTGATGCATTAGCTTCAGCTTCTTTAACCATCTTATCGATATCCTGTTCAGATAAGTTAGATGAGTTTGTAATTGTAATCTTTTGTTCTTTGCCTGTTGCTTTATCCTTAGCAGAAACATTAACAATACCGTTAGCATCGATATCAAATGTAACTTCGATTTGCGGAACGCCTCTCATTGCAGGAGCGATACCTTCAAGTCTGAACATACCCAAAGATTTGTTATCCGTTGCCATTGGTCTTTCACCCTGAAGTACGTTAATATCAACTGCAGTTTGGTTATTTTCAGCTGTTGAGAATACCTGTGATTTAGAAACAGGGATTGTAGTGTTACGAGGAACAAGAGCTGTCATAACACCGCCCAAAGTTTCAATACCTAATGTAAGAGGAGTTACATCAAGAAGAACGATGTCTTTAACTTCACCTGCAAGAACACCTGCCTGAACAGCAGCACCAACTGCAACAACTTCATCAGGGTTAACCGATTGGTTAGGTTCTTTGCCTGTGTAATCTTTAACTAACTGCTGAACAGCAGGAATACGGGTTGAACCGCCGACCAATACAACTTCGTTGATGTCGTTTTTGCTCAAGCCTGCATCTGATAATGCCTGTTCAACCGGTTTTTTACATCTGTCTAACAAATCTCTTGAAAGGTCTTCAAACTTAGCTCTTGAAAGAGTTAATTCTAAGTGTTTCGGACCGTTAGCGTCAGCTGTAATGTAAGGTAAGCTTATAGTTGTTTCAACAACTGATGACAATTCGCATTTAGCTTTTTCAGCAGCTTCTTTGATACGCTGCATAGCTTGTTTGTCGCCTGTTAAATCCATACCTTCCTGTTTTTTGAATTCTTCACAAATCCAGTTAATGATTTTTTGGTCGAAGTCATCGCCACCCAAGTGAGTATCACCTGAAGTTGAAAGAACTTCGTGAACACCGTCACCGATTTCAAGAATTGAAACATCGAAAGTACCGCCGCCTAAGTCGAATACAAGAACTTTTTCTGATTTATCTTTTTCCAGACCGTAGGCAAGAGCTGCAGCAGTCGGTTCGTTAACGATACGAAGAACGTCTAAACCTGCAATTTTACCTGCATCTTTTGTTGCCTGTCTTTGAGCATCGTTGAAGTATGCAGGAACTGTAATAACTGCGGAAGTAACTTTTTCTCCCAAGTAGTTAGAAGCATCGTCTGCCAATTTTCTCAAAATCATTGCTGAAATTTCCTGCGGAGTATAGTCTTTTCCGTCAATATTTTTCTTGTAATCTTCGCCCATGTGACGTTTAATTGATGCAATAGTTTTATCTGGGTTCAGAATTGCCTGACGTTTTGCTAACTGACCGACCAATCTTTCACCTGTTTTTGAAAAACCAACGATAGAAGGAGTTGTTCTCATACCTTCTGCGTTTGCTATAACGGTAGGTTTACCGCCTTCCATAACTGCTACAACTGAGTTTGTTGTACCTAAGTCAATACCAATTGTCTTTGCCATTTTTATATCTCCTTTTTTGTTTATATTTTTGCTACATTATCATTTAAACACTGATTTTTAAAAAACCTTAAAAAATAAACAAAAAATTAATAATTGAGACAAATCTGATAAATATTCCTTTGTTTTTTAGTTTATATAGTGAGTTATTTGTCAGTTTTCGCATGTTCTGCAAAACAGCAGGGTGCGGCATTTTGTATTCTGCAATACTCTGTTATTATTTATCTGCTTTTTTTTGATAAATACCGGAATTTATTTTATTCATGCTGCCTGAAGAATCAATTTCTTTTACATGAAGCAATTTTTCATAAGGATCTGTAATAAAATATCCGTTTGGCTTAAGAACCCGGAGTATATTTTTAACGGTTTGCGGAATTTCTATATCTGCAATATAGGGTAAAATATTATTTGCAGATATAACATCAAAATAATTATCAGAATATTCAGAAACAACATCCTGCAGCCGGCTGTCCCATTTTGATTTTTGCGGGTTGTTATATGTTTTTTCCACAAAATCAAAAACTTCGTTATTAACCCTCCAACGCTTACTTTTCTCTCTTTCTTCATCTTTAAATATTTTTATAATATTTTCCAAATCGTATCCTTTTTGTTCTAATTCCGCCCATTTTTTCCGGTAACGTAAATAGTATTGCATATATTCTTCTGTCGGATTTGAAAATCTTTTTTCATGTTCTATCTCCAGCCACCTGTCAATGTTGTCCTTTACAAAACTGTTTTTTGCATATTTTGGAAAAGTTTGGTAATCAAACTTGTCGCAAAAAGCATTCAGTTTTAATGTGTTATGTTCTGGTTTTGACTGTAAATCAACAGTGTGTAAATCAACATTGTCTTTTAAAAGTTTGTCTTTTAAAATTCCTTTTATGGATGAAATGTAAGAAAACGGCTCCTGGGATTTTCCTATTCCTGCAATCAGAAACTTTTTCGGCATATTTTCACTTGGTTTAAAAATTCTGCAAAAAAGTTCTTCTATTTCACTGTAACCTTTTGGCTGAAATAAAAGAACACTGCCTCGTCTGAAATAACAGGATTGTGTGCTGTTATATCTGTAAAAATCAGGATGTGCCTTAAAAACGGGCTTTTTATTATTTACATAATTATATTTAGAATTATATGAAATCGGTAATATACGCATACTGCAATAAAAACTTCTAAAAAATTTTTTTGATATAAAAACAGATTAAATATATACCGAAAATATGAGGAACAGTAAAACAATTTGTGCTACAATATTTAATTATGAAAAAGTTTTTAAACTTTGTTTTTGCTTTAACCCTTATTTTTTGTTTAGCAGACAGAGTTAAAGCGGAAGAACTGATAGCCGAACATATCGACAGTAACGAGCTTTTTGAACAGGTTATTTTATCAACACCTGAAACAGGTGACGGCAACATTACAGAAGAAACCGCAGAAGAAGCTCCCGTTCAGGCTGCTGAAATTAGTGAAAATACAGCTCAAACAAGCGGAAACAGAAGTTTAAGAGATGTATTAAAAAACGTATATAATCTGGAAGTTGAAAGATATGATCACCCCGAATATTTGTTCAGAGAACCGCTGACATACAACTTCAAACCCGAATCAAAAATGGATAACATCCACGTTTGGGGAGCGTTTAATGCATACAATGATATGGCTTTTTACGATACTGGAAACTTGCAGGATAAAGTTTCTTTCAATGCTTTAAACGTAGGTGTTGACGGATTTTTGAAAAACAACAACGGTGATTTCAGAGTAATGCTCGGTTTTCCTGTTCATTCACAAAGAAATTATACGCAAGGTCTTTTTGCAGATGTTTTTGTAGCAACAAATAAAATTCCTCACCACAGAATACAAATCGGACATTTTAGACCGCAAGTCGGTATGGAAGGCGGAAGCAGTTCATACACTATCGGATTCTTGGGTCGTTCTCAAATAGCAAGAAATTTCGGTATGGCAAGAAGGCTTGGAGGAAGAATCAAAGGAGACTACAGTTTTATAGATTATGATTTCGGTTTATACAGTTCAGGAACATTTTTTGAAGAATGGTTTCCGGGAGCTGAGTTTGTCGGATGGGTTAACGTTAAACCTCTTGCAAAAGTTGATGAAAATAAATACGGCAAACTTAAAATCGGGGGCGGTGTTGATGTTGGAAAAAGAGAAGATAACTTTTTTGTAACAGGCGCATATATAGGATATGATTACAAAAAATTCTCTGCTGATTTTGAATGGGCAAACGCGAACGGATACAACGGATATTACGGTCATTCGAGAAAACACGCTACGGGTTTTTACACAACAATAGGTTACATGATTACAAAGAAACTGCAGGTTTTGGCTTGTTATGACCAATTTACCCCAAACAAAGAATTCTCTGACAACAAACAGCGGGAAATAACGCTTGGTCTGAATTATTTTATAAAAGGACAGGCTCTCAGATTGATTTTAAATTATGTATTCTGTCAGAACGACAATGCAAAGGATTCTCACAGAATTATGCTTGGCGCACAAATTTTAATATAAGTTAATCTTTTGCAAAAAGATTTGAGGATGTTATTATAAATATACGGAGAGATTTTGAATTGGGGAAAAAGATTGTGCTGCCCCTTGGAGAGGAAGAATGAATTATCACAATATTACGACAGACGATATGCTTAACGGCGACGGATTAAGAACAGTATTATGGGTAGCAGGCTGCACCCATCATTGTCATAACTGCCAAAACCCGATTACCTGGGATGTAGCAGGCGGTATTCCGTTTGATGAAAAAGCAGAAAAAGAATTGTTTGACGATTTAAGCAAACCTTATATTGAAGGAATTACTTTTTCAGGCGGTGACCCTCTGCATCCGTTCAACAGAGAAGAAGTTTTCAGACTGGCGAAAAAAATCCGCGAGGAACTTCCCGGCAAAAATATCTGGTTATATACAGGATTTCTTTGGGAAGAAATCAAAGATATTCCTGAAGTTGCACTTCTTGATGTAGTTGCGGAAGGTAAGTTTGTTGAAGAACTTCTTGATTCCAAACTTCACTGGGTAGGAAGCTCTAACCAAAGAGTTATTGATGTAAAACCGACTCTTGAAAAAGGCGAAATCGTACTCCATAACACATAAAACAAGGGAGTAAATAATAATAATTTATATAGGCGGGGATAAACAAGTGTTTGGTTTACTCCCCGCCTGATTATTTGGTATAATTATTACCACAGGTGATTAATGAAATTAGAAACAAGCAGTTTTTTTGATAATTTTGCAATAAATATTAAACGGGGCAAGTCTTTTACTCTGACCGGATTAACGACTTTCAGCCGTCTTTTACTGTTAAAATATATACGAAAACTTTCAGGAAAAAAAGTTCTTTTTATAACTTCCACCGAACAATCAGCCCTGAGATATTCTGCCGATTTGGAACGGTTGTTTGAGCTTGAGGCAGTAACCCTTCCCTATCAGAATATTTCACCTTATGAAACAGTAAATACAAATTTTTACGACTACCAGAAACAAATAAGTATACTGCTTAATCAGCCTGAGATTATTATTTTGCCCGTAAAAACATTACTTGAAAAATTTCCGAAAGCAGAGTTTTTTGATATTAACTCCCTATGTCTGAAAGTCGGTGGCAGCATTGACCAAAAAGAACTTTTAAATAAACTTCTGAAGCTTGGATACAAGCGCTCTACAATGGTTTCGGATATAGGCGAATTTTCAATAAGAGGAGATATTGCAGACATTTTCACTCTCGAAGAAAACCCCGTCAGGATAGAGTTTTGGGGAGATGAAATTGTTGATATCAGATATTTTGATAACGAAACCCAAAAATCAATCAAAAAAACGGCAGGAATAAGTATAAAACCCCTTTACAAGTTTATATTACCTGAAATAATTCCAAATGATGTTCCGCAAAACATAAAAGAACAAATTGAAACAGAAGGTTATTTTGAGGGAATAAACGTATACCAATCATATTTTAACGATGATTTGACAGGTGTATTTGATTATCTCAAAGACTATGTCATTGTACTTGATGAGCAGGCAGAAGTAAGCTCAAAATACGGTCTGATATCGGAAACTTTTGATAATCAGTATAATGAAGGCTTAAAAACCGAACATATAGAACCGCTAAAAGAGTTAAACCATTTTAATTATGATGACTTCATTCAGACTACAGCCGGTTTTCAAAAAATTTACATGAATAATTTCCTTTCTGATGAAAGCAATGAAATTATTGATATTGATACGAGAAATATTCAGATATTTGATGCCGACATGGAGGCTGCATCAAGATTTATCAGTGAACATAAGGATTATCAGATAACTGTTGCGACGGATTTTCACGAAAGAGTAAAAGAAGTTCTCGCTTCTTTCGGCATTTTTAATATCAACTATGTTAAAAATATAACTTCTCAGGGAACAATTATCCCGTCAGCAAAAATCCTTTTGATTACTGACAGAGAGCTGTTCAACAAGCGCCAGAAAGACATTCCTGCAAACAGAAAACGACATTACAAAGAAAAAGCGGAATATATTGAGAATATTAATGACATTCAGGAAGGCGAATACGTTGTACACTCCATTCACGGTGTCGGGATTTATAAAGGACTTACAAAGCAGGAATTTGACGGTCAGCTGAAGGATTATCTTACTATTGAATATGCAAACTCTGACAAACTCCATATCCCTGCAGAACAAATTAATATGCTCTGCCGATACAGGGGTTCGGGACAGGTTAAGCCTAAGCTTTCAAGAATGGGCGGAAGCGATTGGGAGAGTACAAAAACAAAAGTTAAAAAAGCCGTTGAAACAATTGCTTACGATTTACTCCGATTGTATGCGCGCAGAAAAATGCAGGAAGGAATCGCTTTTGCGCCTGACAGTCCGCTTCAATTAGAGATGGAAGATACGTTTGAATATATTGAAACACCTGACCAGTTAAAGGCTATCAATCAGATAAAAGAAGATATGGAAAGTCCAAACCCAATGGACAGACTGGTTTGCGGGGATGTAGGATTCGGGAAAACGGAAGTTGCAATGCGTGCTATGTTTAAAGCTGTAACATCCCTGAAACAGGTTGCCGTTATTGTTCCTACAACCGTACTTGCACTCCAGCACTATCAGACAATTAACGACAGGTTTAAGCCATTTGGCATAGATGTTGAACTTCTCTGCCGATTCCGTTCAACAAAAGAAAGAAACGAAACACTTAAAAACCTTGCAACGGGAAAGTGCGACGTCGTTATTGCAACCCATGCTCTTTTACAGGACAAAGTAACCTTTAAAGATTTAGGTTTGCTGGTAATTGATGAAGAACACAGGTTCGGAGTAAGGCATAAAGAAAAACTCAAAGAATTCAGAGAAAACATTGATATTATCTCAATGTCGGCAACTCCTATTCCGAGAACGCTTTATATGTCACTTTCTGGAATAAAAGATATTTCCGTAATAAACACTCCGCCACAAAACCGTCTGCCGATTAAAACCTATGTCGGAGAATATAACGAACAGACGGTCAAAAATGCTATAACAAACGAACTTGACCGTGACGGACAGGTTTTCTATTTGTATAACCGTGTTGAAACCATTGAAGAATTTAAGCTTGAACTTCAAAAGCTCGTTCCTCACGCAAGAATTGCCGTCGGACACGGGCAATTAAGCGAAAAGCAGCTTGAAGATGTTATTGTGGGATTTGACAACCACGAAAGCGATATTTTACTCTGTACAACTATTATTGAAAACGGTCTTGATATACCGAATGCCAACACAATTATTATACATGAAGCCGATAAATTGGGACTTGCACAGATGTACCAGCTCAGAGGGCGCGTCGGAAGAAGCGAAAAACAGGCATACTGTTACTGTTTCTACAAAAAGAACAAGGAGCTCTCGGAAGAAGCCTCCGAAAGACTTAAGGCAATAAGAGAATTTACAACTCTGGGGAGCGGATACAGAATTGCAATGCGTGACGTTGAAATAAGAGGTGTCGGAAATATCTTAGGTACAAAACAGCACGGACACATGATTAATGTCGGTTTTGATACATACTGCCAGCTGTTGGAAGAAACCGTAAATGAGCTTAAAGGCGAAAAGGTAAAAGCAAATAAACCTGCGATAGTTGATATAAACGTGACAGCATATATTCCTGACGAATGGGTCGGCTCTAACGAACAAAAAATGATTGAATACAAACGGCTTTCTGATGTTAAGAATGAAACAGAGCTTAACTACATAGTTTCTGAGTGGAAAGACAGGTTCTCACGTATTCCTGAAGAAGTGGAAAACCTCATAAAACTGATCAAAATCCGTTTAACAGCAACCGATTGCGGAATTTCTATCATCAGAGAAGCAGGCTCTGACATAAGAATATATACTCCGTTTACGCCGTATGAATGGAATATTATAAGACAGGGACTTGAAAAAGATATCCTGAAAAAGCTTAAATTTACAGTCGCTCCAAAATCCTGTACTGAAGGGAAATCTATCATTTTAATTAATAACGAATACTTAACATTTGAAGAAATATTTAACATTTTGACTGGTTTGTTTTATTATATAAAAGAAACAGCAAATAATTATCAGAAATAAGAGAGATTTAAGGAGAATATTATATGAAAAAATTATTAGTATGTTTGGCTGTATCAACAGTATTATTTACAGGCTGCTCATTTATGCAAAAAACCGGCATAATAGAAGTTAACGGTACAGTTATCACTCAAGCGGATTTTGACAAAGAAATGGACAAAAACTTAGATAAGTCTTTTCTTAGAAATTTCGGAGGTTCAAAGAATGTTCTTAAGTCTGAAGAAAATCCGATGTACGCAGTGTTTAAAGAAAAAATTACAAATGAGCTTATTATAAAAACTCTTTTAGATCAGGAAATTAAAAAGAGAGGAATTACGGCAACAAAAGAAGATGTCAAAAAAGAACTCCAGACTGTTATAGATAAAGTCGGTTCAAAGGAAGAACTGAACAGAATTCTAAAAGAAAGAAACATTTCAAACGAACAATTTACAAACGATTTGAAAACACAAGTAAAAATCAGAAAACTTGTAGATTCGGAAGAAAAAACAGAAGTTACCGATGCTGAAGCAAAGGATTATTACAACAAACACATTAAAGAATTCACTCACGGTGAACAAGTCAGAGCATCTCATATTTTGATTTCTGCAAACTTCCTTGAAATACTCAGAGCAATTAAAGAGAAAAAACCTGAAATTGCGCCTGATGAATTAAATACAGAAGTTGATAAAATTATGGCAGAACAAAAAGTTAAAGCAGAAAAAATTCTTGCAGAAGTAAAGAAAAACCCTGCAAACTTTGAAAAAATTGCCGCACAAAAATCTGATGACAAAGCAAGTGCAGCTAGAGGCGGAGATCTTGGTTTCTTCCCGAAAGAAACTATGGTAAAAGAATTTGCAAACGAAGCATTTTCTATGAAACCTGATACTATCAGCGATCTTGTTCAGACAAGCTTCGGATACCACATTATTAAGGTAACTGACAGAATGGAAGCCGGAACATCTCCTTATGTAAAAGTTAAGGAAAATCTAAAATACTATCTTGAAACACAAAAACAACTTGCCGTTCTTAAGAAACTGACTACAAGACTTATGAAGGATGCTGATATTAAATATATTGATAAAAGCTATGACCCGGCACAAGTTCTTAAAACAACAACAACGACAAATGAAAATGATAAAAAATAATTCATGAAATAATAAAAAACGGCTTTCGGAAAAATACCGAAAGCCGTTTTTTTAATCAATGTTGTTAAAAAGTTACCTGGCGTTTTTTATTTTTTAAATCGTCATCATTTGGAATTTTGAAACCAAAGATATTTTTTTCGTCTTCATAACTTCTGACAAATATTGTTCCGCCATGAGCATCCACTATTTTTTTGGAAGCATACAAACCCAGACCGATTCCGCTGTGTGTTTTTGAATATGAAATGTATCTCGCAAAAATACTCTTTCGTCGCTCAGGAGTCAGGTAAGGACTGTTGTTCTCAAACATGAAACATGTATTATTGGCTTCATTATATACTTTTACCTTAAGCTCCGTATTCGGATAAGCGTATTTTATGCTGTTTGACAGAAGGTTCATAATTACTCTTTTGAGCTGAACGGCATCTCCCCAAACATATTCTTTTTCAGCGGAATTTTCAATACTTATTTTTATTCCTTTATCTTTTGCAAGATATATCATTTCGTCAACACATTCCACTGCCATATCGGCAAGAGATACTCTCTCGGATGCAAGATAAATTGTTCCTTTTTCATTTCTGTACGTTGTAAGAACAGAACATAACATTGAGTTCATGTATCTGCATGAATCCAGAAGCATTTCCATAATTTCTCGCTGTTCAGGAAGAATTTTTCCGAATTTTCCCTTCAGAAGCAGTTCAATTACCCTTATCTGGGCAATGGTAGGATTTTTTAAATCGTGACTTAATGATGCAATAAATGTTTCTCTCTGTTTTTGTAATTCATTATAATCTTCGGCATTTTCTGCCGTATGCTCGGTTGATATGCTCATTGCTGTTGTCATCTCTCCTCTAAATAATAAAAATATGCTAGTACAAAGATTTTTGTCGAGAAATTACCCAACTAACCTATTTTTTATTTTTATATACAAAGGATGATATGTAAGAACAGGACGGTTTGCGCAAAAAATGTTGTACTCTTTTTCAAAATCGGATAAATCGCGTTTTGTCCAGGTTTCTGATGAGAGAGCGTTTACTCCTGTATTTTGAATATGCTTCAGAACGTCTTTTGGCGTTTTGAAAGCCATAATCCTTATTTCTTCTTCTATTTTCGGATTATAGTTTTTCAGCTTTTCTTCCAACTCTTTTACGGTCAGATATGAAAGTTTTTTACCCAGAACACCGTATATTTCTCTGAAGTTTTCAACCCCAAACGTTGTAAATAATAATACGCCATCCGATTTTAATTTTTTCATTAACTTTTCTGTAAACTCCGGCAGATTTTCAATCCACTGCAAAGATGCGTTTGAAATAATCAAATCAAATTGTTTGTCATTTTGTTCAATATATTTTTCTATATCATCAGAAATAAAATTAATATCCGGACTTATTTTTTTTATAAAATTTTCGCAATCAGCAACTATATCAAGTGCTGTATATGTTTTGTACGACAAATTCTTTACGGCAAGCTCTGTCAGCAAACCTGTCCCGCAGCCAATTTCAAGAATTTCAGGTTTATCTGTATCTTCCAGCATATTAATCAGTTTTTCTGCCATTTGCTTCTGAATACGGGCATTTTCATTATATGAGCTTAATTTTCTGCTGAATCGTTTTTTTATTAATTCTTTATTCATAAAAGCTCACTCCATTTTTTAAACAAATTAAACGGAGCATGTCCGCCTTCAGTATTCGGTTCAATTCCCCAAAACGCTGACTGATTTTTTGTCGGAATAATTTTATCGCAGGCAGATATAATTATTCTGTTATATTTAAAATTCGGGTTTGCCTGATAATGCGTAAGAGCCTCTAGTTCAGTTTTTTGATTCTCAAACTCTCTTTTCGGATAAATATATCCGGAAAAATCCTGATACATATTTTTTATAAACTGTTCCGCACCTTTGGGAGAAAATCCTTTAAGTGTTAAATTATAAATCTTATTTGGAATTCCATATTTGTCGTCAATAGGTTTTAGCGTTCCGTTTACAGCTGTTTTTGATACATAATCAATGTCAAAAAGGGTTGCTGTCATCACACCCATAGACCAGGCTATAAGATATTTTTCGGGGTAAATATTAATAGATTTAAGGTCAAATTCCGTCTGAAGGGTATTATAGTCATAAAACATAATGACATCATAATTATCAGGCTCAAGGTGATTTACAACACATTCATCCATACCCCAGCCGTTAAAAAATATGATTAGTTTTTTATTATCTTTTTTATTAAGCCATTTATATTTCATACAAATATTATATTCACCCCTAACCCTGCGGTCTTAAAACGCTTATTACCGCATGACTGAGGTCTAAGTATTTCTTTGCGGCTTCCTTTAAGTCTTCTGTTGTAATGCTTTCACAAACCGGAATATAATGTTCAGCAAGCGCCAAATCATCACAGACGGTCATATAGTATCCTATTGATTCACCAATATCCGATACTGTTTCAACTTCACAGGCAAAACGTGATTTTACCTTTTTCTTGGCTTTGTTGAGTTCACGCTCTGTTATATTTTCCTTAACCTTATCAATTTCGCCTTTTATAAGCTCAATTGCTTTCTCTCTGTATTCAGGATTAAAGTTTGCCTGAACAAAGAAGTTGCAGCCGTCACGGAAGGTATAATTTTCCGCATCAATAACGTTAAAAATCTGTTCTTCCTGATTTTCGATAAGGTTTTGGAAAAGCCTTGAGCTTGAACCTTCACCGAGGATTATGGCAAGCATTTCCAGTGCAATAACATTTTTCAAATCCTTTGCCAATGCGCCTAAAAATCCAAACATCATAAATGATGAGTTTATATTAGCTTCGTTTTCAACATAAACCTGCTCGCTTACAGGCTCGTCAGGCTTAATATTCCTTTCTGGTGGCTGAGGACGATCTCCCCAGTTAAATTCTTTTACTATTTTATTCAGAACTTTTTCGGAATCAAAATCACCAACAACTATAGTAGTAACATTTTTCGGAGAATAGAAAGTTCTGTAATAGTTCATGACTTCTTCCTGAGAAACCTGTGAAATAATTTCGGGAGTTCCTATTACATCACGCTTGTATGGATGAGAAGTATACATAGCGTGGTTTGTTGCGTTATAAACTTTTGTCCACGGCTGGTCTTTTCTCATTCTTATTTCTTCTATTACAACGTGGCGTTCCCGTTTATCTGTTACGGTTTTGTCGTTTATATCAAACGGAGCACCCATTTCATAATCGGGAATAACTGGGTCTGTCATCATATCCGCATGAAGCTCTATTGCCAGATTAAAGTTTTCATCACCGTCACCTTTCGGAAGTGTTACATAATAAAATGTATAATCTTTCCAGGTTGCAGCATTAACAATTGCGCCTCTTGCTTCAAGAATTTTGTCAAACTCACCTGCTTTATGTTTATGAGTTCCTTTAAACATAAGGTGTTCAAGAAAATGAGAAATTCCGTTATTTTTGTCATTCTCATTAATAGAGCCTGTTTTAACCCATGAGGAAACATTAACCATATCCCCTTCTTTGTGGGCAAGAACTATCTTGTGACCGTTCTCCTGTTCATATATTTCAACTTCTCTTGTCAAAAACGGATATTTTACCAAACTTTTTTTCATAAAAACCTCTTAAAATCTTTTCTTGGGATAATTATACCATGAAAGCCAAAAAAGAACCCTCCGCTGTCTTGCGGAAGGTTCCTCCTAAACCCAACAATCTCCTACCCTGAGAACATTATTATGTTCTTCTTTAATTCTTATCTTAAAACTTTGTGACAGTTTTGATTGTGATAATTGTTTTCAAAAATACTTTACTGATTTTTTCGTCGGGTATAAACTTTTTTAAATCTTTCTCTCAAATTTTTACTTAATACATCGGGTTAAGAAAATACTTGACCCCTCCTCCTTTAAGCCAGTAGCCATCACTCCTTTCTGGTATGTTTATATAGTATGCTTTCCGTTTTTTATAATCAAGTAAAGATTTTCTGAAAAATTTTTACAATTGACCATGCCGCCCATGCCTATTATTAAAAATCAGATTTTACAAAAATTTACCTTAATATTGGATAACATGATTATTGACAAAATACTTTTGATGTAAAAAGCTGTAAAATCAAGCTTTTCAGAGAAGCATGAAGGTTATTGGTTTTCCAAAAAATCATTATTTGCCCCGCGGTTACAATTTCCGAATTGACACCCGAGACTTCCCTGCATGTGAATACCGCTTGGATTTTGTGTTTTTGAAAATGGATTGGTTAAACCTGTCGGTTGGACTGATTTTACGGCACTGCTGTCCATATTCTCTTCCGAGCCGTTTTCTTTTTCATTTTGGATTTTGAATAAAGGTAAGTTTGAAGGTGATGACATATCCGACAGCGAACATACGCTTTCTCCCGATTCCACAGGACAGAGCGCCCATGCCGGGAATATAAAAATAAAAGATAAAAACAACAAGAGCTTTTTCATAATAATTACCTCCTGTCATTCATGCTAAATATTTTTATTTTCTTTTCATTGGATAAACAGGCTAATTATTTATGTTAATCCGCAACTGAACAGCCGTCAGGTATAAAATGCAGATTTTTTATTACCTGATATTCTTCGGAAAAATCGGTATTAATATCATCAAGAATAAAATAGGTAGAACCCGAACCTGACATTATTGATTTGGGAAGTTTTGATTTTATGTATTGAAGTTCTCTGTAATCATCAAAAACCGCATACTCCAAATCATTATATAAAAACTCTCTTATGTCCTGCCCGTTTTTAAGAGCATCAATCATTTTTTCCGTCATGAAATATTTTGGTTTTTCAGACTTTGCAGCATATTTAGTATAAGCTTCTTTTGCCGATATACCGAGCTTTTTCGGTTTAATAAGAGTTACGGGCATTGATAAATATGGCAATCTTTCAACCTTTTCGCCCCTCATGGTTGCATGCAGGCAGCCGCCTTCAAGACAAACGTTTAAATCAGAGCCAAGCTTTGCGCAAAGTTCATGCATTTTTTCTTTTGGCAAAATATTATCAAATAAAAGATTTAAACCCAGAATTGTTCCGGCTCCATCCGTACTTCCTCCGGCAAGTCCTGCTGCTATCGGAATATTTTTTTCTATATTAATTTTTATACTGCAATTTTTTAAACATGTTTCATTTAAAAACAAATCTGCAGCTTTATACACAAGATTTTTTTCATTATAAGGAATCTCTGAACTGTTCCCTGAAAGCTCCACAGAAGTCTGCTCAGACTCCGTTAATGAAATAGTCAGATAATCATAAAGGCTGATTAACTGCATAATACTGTTAATATTATGAAAACCGTCTTCTCTCCTGTTTACAACTTCCAGTGTAAGGTTTAATTTTGCAGGACATTTAATCTTAATACTTTTCATACAAGTATTTTACCATAAGCACAGGTTCAAAAAGAAATCAAAAAGACCGGCGGTTTTTCCGTCGGTCTTTTTCCATCTTTCATCTGTTTATATCTTTTAGTCGCCCATCATCGGGTAAGCTCTTACTACTGTTACCGATCCGTCAACGTTCTTTCTGCAAGGAACTTCGTCTTCATCATCTAAGTCTGCTGCGTATGCTACCGGGGTGTTAACCAGTGGTTTTGTCGGATCATCCGGAATGATAACCATTGTTCTTACGTTATCATCAGTCGGAGGATTTGGGTTATCCGGAGTTGGTTTCGGTTGCGGTTGCGGTTCCGGATCAGGAGTTTTTCCAGGACCGATTAAATATGTTGTCTTTTCTGCCGGTTTAAGTGTCGGCTGGTTATAATTACCGTCTGCCAATTCGTATGTGATTTTTTCATCAGGTTTAATTGTTACAACTTTTTCATCTTTGATGTTTGTATAGTTTGTTGTAAAATCTCTGCCTTCAAATTCAAGTTTCAGGTAATCTGTTTCAGGACCTACGTTGATGTTTTTAGCGTGTACGTTCGGACCCTGAACATCAATTCTTTTTCTGTATGCCGTGATATTAATATCACCTGCGTTAGCACCTGTTAATACTACATCACCGTTTGATGCTATGTATACCTGTGAATTTTGCGGTGCTTCAATATTTGTAATTGTTCCGCCTGCTATATTTGTATATGCGTGGCTCTTAATGTCTTTCGGAATGTATGTGTAATTTTCCATTAAACTGATTACCTGTTCAGCTGTTGTATAAGTGTTTCCGTTTGCATCTGTGTAGTCTTTAAGACCACCGATGTAGCCGTTTGATTTAAAGCTGTATTCATTTGCAGTTAAAACTGCTTTATCATCGGTTAATACGTTTAATTTGTCAGATGCATAATCAATTTTGTCTGCCTGTACATTTATTGTAGTCATTACGTGACCGTTATTTGCGTGAGCGGTTAACTTTCCGCCTACTTTTAAATTACCGTCTAATAATTTACCTTCTTCAAAATCGTAGTTACCGATATGAATATTGTTTTCTGAGTTAATTGTCGCATTTCCTGCAACCTTTGTATCACCGCTTACGTGGACAAAATGTTTATAACCAAGCTGATTTTCGGATTTTGCGGTTGTTTTAAGATTCATATCTTTACCGACGGTTGTGTTTCTGACTTCCAGAAAGCCGCCGCCGTTCTCCATGTTTAAATTGCCGTCAACGCTGGCAGTTCTTGCGTACATCATCGGACCGTTGCCTTCAACGTTTACGTCGCCTTTTACATTCAGTTTATTACCGTTATCAACATAGTTAAGTGAAACGCTGCCGTCGGATTTAACATTTAAGTTTCCGTTAATCTGACCGCCGCCGACTGTTTTAACAATACCTTTGTCGGATTTAATATAAACATTTCCGTCAACCTGTACTGCTTCCAGTCTTAATGCCTGAGTTTCCGTATATTTTTTTGTGCAGGTACCCTGACATGCTGTTTGGGTTATAAAATAATCCTGACCGTTTGTTGTTGTAAATTTAACATCACCTGTTCCATTTTTGCCGACTTTAAATGCTGATTTTACAACGTTCATTGTCGGAGCCAGGAAGTTAAGCTCTCCGCCTACCGTGAAGTCTGAGTTTTTAACTGTTACTACGTAATCCTGACCGTTAGGAACATTTGCTCTTGTTGCTGTCGGGTCATAAGTTACTGCACCTGTTACAGTATTTAAAGCTGCGCCCTGTGCGGTAATCATTGTGTCACCTGCTGTTGTAAATTTAGCACCGTCGAACAAAACACCGTTCGGGTTTGATATAATTAATTTTCCGATATTTGAGTTTGCGTTAATCTGACCGTAGATATTTGACATACCCTGATTAACTGTATTCAAGATAACCAATCCGTTAGTTCCGTCTGCACCGTTAAAGTTTAATGTTTCGTTAGCATTTACGTTTAACGTATTCCAGTTAACGTGAGTGTTTGCGTTAAAATTTAATGTTGCAGAACCCGGAGCGACATCAACACCCGTTAAACCTGCTGTTGCGTTATTAATAACCGCACCGCCGTTGCCAACACCCAGACCGGTGTCAATTGCAGCAGAAACCTGCATCATTGCAAACATTGCTGTTAAAACTAATGCTGAAGCTTTTTTCTTGATGTTTTTCATATTAATATTCCTCTTTTAATTTTCCTATACCATGTAAAAGTATTTCTATTTTCTAAAATTGCCTTTTTTGTAACGAAATGTTACGATAGTAATATATATTTGTTATATTCCTGAGGTAAAATATTTAAACCTATTAGCAAAAATAATTTTTTTCATTTATTATACTTATTGAAGGAAGAAAAGATTTGACAAAAAAGGCAGAAATTAATAATAAAAATAATATCGACACAACAGTAAAAGCCCCGATTGTAGAGGCTTTAAAAACAGCGTACGAAAACCCGACATACCAATTTCATATTCCGGGGCATACAAAAGGAAAAGCTGTTTTTAAAGAATTCAGAAAACTAATCGGCGACAAAGCTTTGAGCCTTGATACAACAGATGAATTTGATAATCTCGGAACGCTTCATCCTGCAACAGGTCCTATAAAAGAAGCGCAGGAGCTTGCTGCCGAAGCATTCGGCGCAAAAAAAACATTCTTCCTTCTGAACGGTTCAACCGCAGGTAATTTGGCTATTGCAATGGCATTAACCAAAAAAGGACAGAAAATTATTGTCAACAGAAATTGCCACCGCTCGGTTTTAACAGGTCTTATGATTTCAGGTGCAGAACCTGTTTGGGTTTGCCCGACAAGAATTGATGACTGGTCTATCTGGGGAAATATTGAAGCATGGCAGATAGAAGAACTTCTTGAAAAAGATAAAGACATCTCTATGGTCTGGGTTACGAACCCGACCTATGAAGGCGTTGTATCAGATATTAAATCTATAAGCGCCGTTTGTAAAAAATATAACGTACCGCTTATCGTTGACGAAGCTCATGGCTGTTTGTGGAACTTTAACAAACATCTTCCCGAAACAGCGCTTAAACTTGGTGCTGATGCAGTTGTTCATTCGCTTCACAAAACAGGCGGAAGCATGAGCCAAACATCCATGCTTCATATATCAAAAGACTCCTGTCTTGATGAAAAAAGTGTTGAAAAAGCTTTAAAACTTTTGCATACAACAAGCCCGTCACTGCTCCTGCTTGCAAGCCTTGACGCTGCAAGAGCAAATCTTCAGACCGCAAATGGACTGAGACAAATTGACAGAGCAGTTTCAAATGCAAAATATTTAAGAAAACGTCTTGATGAAATCCCGAATCTTCATCAGCTTAAATCAGATTTTGGATACAAAACAGACGTTACAAAAGTGTTCATAAAAATTGACGGACTATCAGGCAAAAGACTGGAATCTATTTTGGAAATTGATTTCGGAATAGAAGTTGAATCCGCTTCAGATATCGGTGTTCTTATACTCTGCAACCTCGGCAACAAACGTTCCGATTTCAAATATCTTGCAGATGCACTGGAAAAAATTGCATCGGAAAATCATAAAGATATCTATTATCTTGAAAAACGAAAACATATGCCGATGCTGGAGCCGAAAATCATAATGAGCCTGAGAGAAGCATATTATGCTGAAAAAGAAACCATTAAAAAAGAAGATGCAATCGGAAGAATCTCTGCAGAAGTTGTTGCAGAATGCCCTCCGGGGATATCTATTCTTCTTCCGGGCGAGCTTATAACAGAAGAACATTTACCATACCTTAATGATTACCAGACACTTGATGTTGTCAAAAAAGGTCAGTAATTTGTTACACCATTCAAAATTTCAGCATGGTAAAATAGCTGTATGGAAAACTTTGTTCAAAAATGTTTAACACTGGAAGATACAAAAAAACTTGCTT
Source organism: uncultured bacterium (assembly GCA_902763805.1). Classification (GTDB taxonomy): domain Bacteria; phylum Cyanobacteriota; class Vampirovibrionia; order Gastranaerophilales; family Gastranaerophilaceae; genus CAG-196. The sequence continues at coordinate 243,654 of CACWTN010000001.1, forward strand.
ACAAATTTGCCGATTTGGTAAAAGAGCAGGGTTGTTTTGTTAATCTTTTCGGAGAAATAGGCGCAGGAAAAACAGCTTTTGTTAAGCTTGTTGCAGAAGCTCTGGGAATAAAAGAAAAAGTAACAAGTCCGAGCTTCGTTATTCTGAACGAATACCACAGTGCATCTATTCCTGTTTATCACTTTGACCTGTACAGACTTGAACATACGGGTATAAGTACAATTACCGAAGAACTCAGAGAGTACTCCGAAGGAAAAAAGATAACCTTCGTTGAATGGGCAGAATTTTCGCAGGGCGAACTTCCTTTTGAACGAATAGAAATAAATGTAACTTACGATGACGATGATTCGAGAATATACGAATTCAAATCCGTCGGAGAAAAAAACAAATATATTATAGAAGGACTGAAAGCATGAAAACTTTAGCGTTTGACACCTGTCTTGATAAAACATATATTACGCTAAATGACGGCGATAAAATTGTTAAAAGCGAAATAATTTTCTCAGACGGAGAAAATTACCACTCGGCTTACCTCATATCTACAATAGCAAAAGTCCTGAAAGAAGCAGGACTGGAGCCAAAAGACCTTGATATGATAGTTACGGATATAGGCCCCGGAAGTTTTACGGGGATAAGAGCATGCGTAACAGTCGCAAGAGTGCTGGCTCAACAGCTCAATATAAAAGCCGTAGGGGTTTCATCTCTTGAAATTCTGTCTAAAATATTAGGTGATAACGATTTGGTTGCGCTTGATGCAAGAAAAAACAAAGCCTATATCTATGACGGCGAAGTAAAAGGTGCAATAGAGCTTGAAGAAGTTGATAAACTTGTAAAAGGACGCCGTGTTATTACGGATAACAGCCTTAAATCAAGATTGAGTCAAAATGCAGACCTTGCCATTTCATATCAGGATGGAAATTATCCGCTCGGTGATATATTATCAAAACTTGCAATGACAAAATCAGAAACAGAATGGGCAAAACTTAAACCACTCTACATCCAACCCCCGCCGGTATTTGGAAAGTAAAAAGAAGCATCAGAAAAATCTTCTTTTTTGTAAAAAAGAAGCAAAAAACTTTCACTTGAGAAACGGCTTCCTGAACAACTTTGAATATTTTAAACGGAACTTGTTTGTCCGCCTTGTGAATAAATTTTTAGCCTGTTAATACAAATACTGAAATAATCTTACCCTTTTTATCCCCGCCGACCGAAAATCGGTTCTTTTTGTTTCTTTTTCTTTCCTGAGAAAAAGAAGAATTTTACAACCTTTTTTCTACCCGCGGCCGCAGCAATTTTTGTATTTTTTCCCGCTTCCGCACGGGCATGGTTCATTTCTGCCGACTTTTCCTGCAGGCGCAGTGGTTTCCTGTTTTGGTGTTGAGATTATATCAAATACTTCAGAAAAAGCATTTGAGCAATATAAAACCGTGGCTGATGAATACAATGTACTGTTAAGGTATTCGGATTTATATTTCTGCATAAGCTCATCAAACGTATAGTTTGTTTCCAAAAGTTCATTAACCACTTCCATAAAATTCGGGTATTTATTATAAACTTTTTCTATAATCGTATTCGGAATTGATTCATTTATCATAAAGTATTCAATGCACTGTTTGGCGTTTTCAACAGAATCTTTATTTTCAAATATATGACAGAAGGTTTCATAGAACGGCACCGCATATAAACCTTTGTCTTTATCAAAAATTACAGCAACGTCATAAGTTTCATTATGAGAAGCAAATCCGCCCATTGAGTTTTCCAGGAAATTTGCATAGTTATTTTCCAGCTCTTTAACGTGGAAAAACTTATAAGTTTCGATATTAGAGCCTTTGTCTGATAAATCAATCTCTTCCCCTTCATTGAATGCGCCAATGATGTCATCAGCGTGTTTATTTGTTGTAAGAATTGTATCTGTTTCAAAAGCTTTAAAGAATTTATCATGCATTTCTGTTATCGCATTTTTTATTTCCTGTTCTTTTTCGGGATTATCATAATACAGTGTTCTCGGATTCTGAATAAGCTTCATTACCGCATAACGGTATGCCTCAGCTTTTTGTGAATGTGAAAGAACGCTTGAAATTTCAACGATAAATAATTCATCTCTGAACTTAAAAATTCTTCCTACAATATACTGTCCCGCATAAACTCCTCTGAAGTTTGTCATTTTAGTCAGAGAAGAAACTGTATATGTTTTTTCATTAACCAGATTAAAAAGCTCAAATCCGCTTTTAAGTATTTTTTTGATTTCGAAAACCGAAGCCTGCGCATCAAGCAAACTTTCAGCAACTTCTTTGTTTTTTGCTTCTTCTTCGTACATTTCAAGAATAAATTTATCGTTTAATTTGCGCTCAAAAATGTAGGGAAGAAAGATTTTTTCCATTTGGCTTAACGAAATATTTCTGGACCCTATGGTTGCAAGATATTCCTCAAAATCAGCCTTAACAGCTTCATTGTTTTGCATAAAATTAAAAATATCTTTCAATGTATCATTTATTTCGGTAATTTTTTCTAAAACAGGCATAATCCCCTCCCTCTTTATACATAGAATACCCTAATCAGAAATATTTGGCAATAATACAACAGAGGAAATATAAGAGCATACAAAAAAAGAGCAGATTACTCTGCTCTTTTTTTAATCTTTTTTAGCTATTTATTAAGCACGTTTGCTGCCTGATACAGAGATTTCGTGACGGCCTTTAGCACGGCGTCTGTTTAAAACTTCCTGTCCGCCCGGAGTTGCCATTCTTGCTCTGAAACCGCTTACGTGTTGTCTTTTAAGCTTTGTTCCTTCTAGTGTACGTTTCATAATTCTATTCCTTTTCAGCTAATTTTACTTATAATAGTCTTATACTATATAAAACATGGTTTTTAGTCAAATACATGTTCTTTTGACATTAAGTAATGTTAATATATTTGTATTTTTTATTTACCTGCGTTAATTTTGTCCGCTTTTCTGCATAATTTTACAATAAATTAATACTTTGAAAACTTTGTGTATTTATATTGTCAAGTTTCATTATAAATCCTTTCTTATATTAATATATAAACATGTAAAAAAAATTTTTTGTCATTGATTTTATGTTAAAATTTAACTGAATAAAGGAAATTTTAATATGAATAAAATCGGATTTATCGGCTCGGGAAAAATGGCGGGCGCAATTATAAAAGGACTTATAAAAACAGGGTTCAGCAAGGCGGAAAATCTTGCTGCAACACAGGCTGAACCGACAGGAATAGAAGAAAAATCAAAAAGCCTCGGTATAAAAATAATTTTGGATAACAAAGAGCTTGTCAAAAACTCTGATGTTGTTTTTATTGCGGTAAAACCAAATCAGGTTTTAGGTGTTCTTGAAGAAATAAAACCTTTTGTTAACTCAGATAAACTAATTGTTTCAATTGCAGCAGGGGTAAATCTGAATAAATTAGAAGCGAATTTACCCGAAGGAAGCAAGGTTATAAGGGTTATGCCAAACACCCCGGCACTTGTCGGTGAAGGTATGAGCGGTATGGTCAAAGGTACAAATGCCGACAAAAATGATATTGATTTTGTGAAAAACCTGCTGTCTACAATAGGCAAATGCATTGTTGTTGATAATGAATCCCAAATTGATATCGTAACTGCAATTTCAGGTTCAGGCCCTGCATTTTTCTACAAGGTTATTAACGAAATTGCACGTGCAGGCGAAAAACTCGGAATGGATTATGATAAAGCTCTGCTTTTAAGCATCCAGACCGCTATCGGTTCTGCTAAAATGGCGCTTAACAGAGATATCTCAATGGAACAGCTTATTTCAAATGTAGCAACAAAAGGCGGCTGCACGGCAGTCGGTGTTGATTGCATGAATGAAAATAATACGGAAAAATTATTTTATGATGTAATCAAAAATACTACCGAAAAAGCCCATGCACTTGGTAAGTGATAAAATTGTTTCAAGTTTCTATGCTTCGCCGAACGGTGTAAGTTTATAACCGACATTTGTTACGGTATGCAGATATTTTGGTGATTTTGAATCCGGTTCAATTTTGTTTCTCAACGCACCAACGTGAACCCTCAGCATTCTTACATCCTCGTCGCTTGAATAACCCCAGACTTCTTCAAGAAGCGTTGCAAGCGTAACAGATTTATTAAAATGCTGCATAAGACAATACAAAATTTCAAATTCTGTTGGCGTTAATTTAATTTTCTGATTAAGAATAATCGTTTCCAAAGTGTCGGGCAGAATTTCGATATCACCTGCTTCAAGAATTTCAGATGATGCCATTGTTTCAACAGGCGGCTGATTTCTTCTCAAAAGAACTCTTATTCTTAACAAAACTTCCTGTATATCAAACGGCTTAACCAGATAATCGTCAGCACCGCTGTCAAATCCGCTTGTCTTATCACCAATTGTACCTTTGGCTGTTAACATAAGAATAGGAACATTGATTTTTGCCTGACGAATATTTTTACAAACATCAAATCCGTTCATCTTAGGCATCATAACGTCAAGAAGAATTAAATCGTACTTATTATTTAAAGCCTTGTTCAGCCCTTCCATACCGTCTTTTGCCGTATCGGTAAAATATCCGCTTGAAGAAATATCAAACTCAAGCAAATCTCTTATTTCTGTATCGTCATCAACAATCAATATTCTTTTTTTCTCGGTCATTTTTTATTCCTTTTGGTCTTTTCCTTATTTTAAAAGAATTAAATAAGGGATGCAATAGAAAAACTTTAAGAAATATTAAGAAAATTTGATATATGCAAAATATACTATATTGTAAAACTATCTCGCTAAAGCGACAATAGTAGTATGTTAGATAGTAAACGTTTAAAAAATCTAGGTATTAACATCAAAAGTGAACGTTTGAGAAAGAATATCTCACAAGAAAGACTCGCTGAGCTTACTAATATATCAAGAAACTCCGTAAGTTTGATTGAAACAGGAAAGATTAACCCTACTGTTTTAAAAGTTATTGATATTGCGGGCGTACTCGGTACGGACTTGAATGCGTTAACAAAAGATATCTAATAAATGTTGGCTGGAGATTATTATGTGTCTGTGTGGTCGCTCTCTTTGAAATCAAAGAGATGATTTTCATTTGCAAAATAAAAATCGTGACAATTTGCCACGATTCTTATCTGTTATGATTTTTTATTTTATTTATACTTTCATTTCTTTTTCAAAACCGAACAATGAACTTACCGATTCATCATCATGAATTCTTGAAATAGCCTGTCCGAGAAGCGGAGCAATAGAAAGCTGTTTAACGTTGTGAGGCAAATCCTCTTTTTTCCACGGAATTGTATTAGTTACAATACATTCTTCTATCGGAGCGTTTTCCAGTCTTTCTCTTGCAGGGCCTGAGAATACTGCGTGAGTAGCGCATACATAAACTTTTTTAGCACCTTTCGCTTTAATAAGTTTAGATGCCTCGCAGATAGTTCCTGCTGTATCGATAATATCATCAAACATTAAGCAGACTTTATTCTCAACATCACCGATAATGTGAGCTGCAATTGCTTCATTGTGTTTATCACGGCGTTTATCAATAATTGCCATCGGACAATCAAGCTTTTTGGCAAATGCTCTTGTTCTGTTAGCACCACCCATATCAGGTGATACTGCAACCATTTCATCAGGATCTATGCCTAAGTTTTTAACATAATCAACGATAATAGGATTAGCAAAAATGTGGTCTACAAGAATATTGAAGAAGCCCTGAATCTGACCTGTGTGCAAATCCATTGCCAAAACTCTGTTTGCACCTGCAGTTGTAAGAAGGTCAGCAACGAGTTTTGCGGTAATTGCTTCTCTGCCTGATGTTTTTCTGTCCTGTCTTGCATATCCGTAATAAGGTATTACGGCAGTTATTGATTTTGCGCTTGCACGCTTGAAAGCATCAATAATAATCAGCAATTCCATTAAGTTTTCGTTAACAGGATTGCACACCGGCTGAATGATAAACACATCATCACCACGGATACTTTCTTTTATCTGAACATAAATTTCGCCATCGGCAAAATTCTTAACTACCATCGGACCAACCGTTGTTCCTAAATAATCAGCTATTTCCTGAGCGAGCTGCGGATTTGAACGACCTGAAAACAGTTTTATATCATGAGTCGGGTTAACTGCCCGTTCGAGCTGAGAATAAGGCATTTCAAGAACCATCTTTGTAATCCTTTCATACTTTGTGACAGAAGAGTGATTTCATTTTACACTAAAATTCAGTATATATAAATATTTTTTTACAAAATATTAAGTTATATCCATGTTAAAAACCCGTAAAAAATTTTTTTGTCTTTTATAAAAATTTACATTTTTGCATATTTCAATAATACCCCGCCGGATATATTAAATCGTATGAATTTATGTTAAAATCTACGTATTGAGGAGCGAAATTATGGACATTAAATTTTGGGCAAAAGCAGGTATTATTTCAGGAAGCATTTTAATGGGAGCTTTTATTTTAATCCTCCTTCTTCCTTTTATTCTTAATATTTTCATTGATAAATATACGCCCCAAATCGCAGGCGAGATTAATAAAATTACGGGATTGAGTACAGGCTTGGAGGAAGTAAAAATTGTTGGTACACCAAAACTCACCGCAGGACTTAAAGTCAAAAAATTTGAACTTTATACTCCTCAAAAAGAACCGATTTTGACTGCCGATAATTTTGAAATAAAAATGTCGCTCATTCCTCTTTTGACAAAAAATATCAGAATAGATGTTGTAAGGCTTGATAATGCTGATATTACTTTAAAGTTTGACAAAAACGGTGATTTGGATTTTCTTAAATATCTGCCGAAAAACGAAGAAAACAAAGATAATGACAATAATGCCGTAACCGAACTTCCGTTCGGACTAAAGCTCTCAAATCACCTTCCTGATATACATCTTGGCGGTTACAAAGTTACCATAACCGACGGAAAAGATAATTATACAGTAAACGGTAATAAAACCGATATTACAGATTTTATAATCAACAAAAGCATAAAAATCAAAGGTTCGGGAAATGCTGTTTTAAGAGGCAGAAAGCAGTTTAACTACAATGTTAATCTGTTTAACAAAATTATGCCTGAAACAGAGTTGCAGGACCTTATATTTAACCCGCAGACTCAGGAAGAAAAAGAGGCGGTTAAAGTTAATATAATTGAGATATTAAAAGGACTTTACGACTATAACGTTACGGCTGATGCAAATATTAACCTCAAAACCGCAAAAGACAGTATAGACGGTGCGGTAAACTTAACTAATATTTCAATAATTGATTTACCTAAATCTAACGCAAATTTAAGTTTCAAAAACAATACCATAAATATTGATTCAAATATTTATACAGCAAAAAACGAAATTTCAACTCTTAAAGGTCAAATTACAACAGGAAAAAAACCTTATGCTGATTTGAATGTAAAATCCGATTTGGATATTACAAACGCATTAAACATCATTAAAAAAATTGCGCTTATATTTAACATAAAAGACCTGCAAACCCTTACAGCAAACGGAAGGGTAAATATGGATTTTAATATTAAAACAGATTTGCAAACAGTAAAATCAAGCGGATTTTTAAAAGTTCCCGCTGCAAGATTATACTATGGTGCATACAAAGTAGGTTTGGATAATATTAAAGCTGACATCTCGCTTGCAGATAATAATGTAAATATTAAAAACATAAGCCTTTCTGTTCTGGGTCAGCCGTTAAGAATATACGGAACTCTCAGCTCTGATGCGGTTGCAGATATCCACGCAACAGCAGACAAATTGAGCATAAAAGGTCTTCTTGTTGCACTTGGTCAGGGTTCATTAATGAAAGAAAATCCGATATATTCGGGTAATTTGTCCATGGATACAATAATCAAAGGCAAACCGGATAAAATTAACCCTGTTATAAAGCTTGATATTACAGACCTTGATTTAAAAAATATTCCTTCAGACCTGAGGTTAAAAGCACCAAAAACTACGGTTAATATTACTTCCGACGGCAAAACCTTCGGCGGAAACGCCCTGAGCAGCGACGTTAAATTAATTAATCCTGCGCTGACCATAAGTGCCAAAGCGATAAAAGCAAACATAAATCCTGAAACAATAGAAATAACCAAAACACCTGTTTTGATAGAAAAAAATAACACCGTTATAGAAGGTAAAATAACAAACTATCTGACAAACAAAATCGGTTTGGACTTCACTTCGACAGGCGATATAAAATCAACGCTCAAAGGTGTTTTAAACATGCCTAAACAGACTTTAAACCTTACTTATCAGACAACAGACCTGTCAGAAATAATTATTCCGCTGTTTGATAAATCAAAATTATCCTTCAGGGGCAAAATAAATATAACGGGAAACATGACAAATCCTGAGATAAGCGGTTCTGCAACGGTTCCGTCCGTTTCAATTCCTGAAATCCCCGTTACTATGTCAGATATGGATTTAAATTTCCACGGAACTTTCTTACACGGTTCGGGAACGGTTAAAGAGTTTGTAACAGGGGGAATAAAAGCACAAAACCTTTCAGGCGGTTTTGAACTGAAAGGGGCTGATTTTTACCTGAATAACCTGAAAGGTGAAGCTTTTAAAGGTAAAGTAAACGGCAATTTGGTTTATAACCTTTCTAATGCAAAAACCAAAATCGCTTTCAGCGGTTCAGGACTTGATGCGGAAAGTGCTATCGAAGGAGCAGCCGGAATTAAAAATGCTCTTACGGGAACGCTTGCCTTCAATACAAATCTTACGCTTACGGTTCTTGAATATAACGAAATGCTTAAATCGATAAAAGGTAAACTTGATTTTAATATTAAAAAAGGTGCATTCGGCAGCATAGGGCGATTTGAAGGATTTTTGGGCGCTGCAAATATAACCCAGAACTATTTTCTTAAAAACACCGTTAATGCGCTGTCTGATGCCGCAGGACTTGCAACAACCGCTCAGTTTAATACCCTGGAAGGCAATTTAAACCTTTCGGACGGCTGGGTAAATCTTAATCCCGTAAAAAGTACGGGTCCAAGCCTTTGCTACTATATTACGGGAAAATATAACCTTGTAAACGGAACGACAAATGTTATTATCTTAGGACGTCTTGACGCACCAATGGTCGCAAAACTCGGAGCATTGGGAACGCTTAATATGTCAAGCATTATCGGCGATAAAGCGGCTAACGTACTCAGAATACTTACAACTAATCCGCTGAATGAAAAAACAGAAAACATTCCTGCGCTTTCTAACGGAAGTAAAAATTATCAGGATTTTAAAGTTTCTTTTAACGGCGGAGTTGATTCAAAAAGTTCAGTAAAAACCTTCAAATGGCTTAAAAATGCCGATATGACAGACCTTAAACCACAAACGGTTAAAGATATTGCAGGGAATGTTAAAGAAGCGTACAAAACAGATATTAATCAGACAAAAGAAGAAATTAACACAGCAATAGAAAACGAAAAGAAAAAAATTGAAAATGCCAAAAACCAGATAAACACGACAAAAGACGATTTTAAAAATCTCTGGAAAAGCATTAAAGAAACGGCAAAGCCAACTGAAACCAAACCGACGGAGGCTGTTACGGAAACAAAAACCGAAACTCCCGTAACCAAAACAGAAGAAACAACAACACCTTCATCTTCGGTTCAGACTCCGGCTGCTGAAACTCAAAAAACGGAAATTCAGACAGTAACCCCTCAGACAGAAGAAACCGAAACAAATGAATAAACTTTGTCATTAATTGTTAAATATGATAAAGTAAAATAAGAAGGTTGAAATGTTTAAAAAACTGACGGGAAAAGCTTTAATACACACAACTCTGATAATAACTTCACTATTATCAATCTTTCCGTTTGTCTGGTTAACATCAACTTCGCTCAAAGGTATTAACGAAGATATATTTGCCTATCCGCCAAAACTTATTCCTACGGATTTTACGTTCCAAAACTATATTGACGTTTGGGGAAGAGTGGATTTTATGGCATACTTCTGGAACAGCGTTATCGTTGCCGCACTCACCGTTGCACTAAACCTCATCCTGTCATCGCTTGCCGCTTACCCACTTGCAAGAATGCAGTTTAAGGGTAAAAAGTTTGTGTTCTTTTCGATACTTGCAACAATAATGATACCGTTTCAGGCAATAATGCTCCCTGTCTATATCATAACTCTAAAACTCCACCTTATAGACAGTGTTAATAACGTAATGGGCTACATAGGTCTTGTTATGCCGTTTGCCGTAAGCGCTTTCGGAATATTCCTTATGCGTCAGGCATTCCTCAAAGTGCCGAAAGAGGTTGAAGAAGCAGCCATTGTTGACGGCTGTAACGTATTTCAAATGTTTGTCCGTGTCGTTCTTCCGATGGTTAAACCTACTCTTGCCGTACTTGCAGTGTTTACTTTTATCGGCTCATGGGGCGAATTTCTCTGGCCGAGTATTATGCTTACAAAAGATTCTATGTACACTCTGCCTGTCGGAATCAACAACCTTCAGGGAATGTTCTCCGCTAACTGGAGATTTATAGCCGCAGGCTCTATTATATCAACTATCCCGATTATTATCTTCTTCCTTATGATGCAAAGATATTTTATCTCAGGCGAAAACGACGGAGCAGTCAAAGGATAGGGGTAAATTTATAACTTATTACTTCCAATACACTTTAAAGTTTTTGATTTCATCATATAATTTTTCAAAATCTCCGTTGAATTGAATTGCTCTGTCATCTATATATATGTATGCCGGTAATTTTACATTAGTAACATCTTTAAAATATTTATCAATATTATTTTCTATAAGCCATTTTGAAGCTAACAATAAATTCCTTGCTGTAAATAAAATTACTTCATATTTTTCTGATGCATATAATTTTTGTAAAAATTCTTTTACCCCTTCTTTTAAAGAAGGAATCTTATTTTCTTCAAAACAAGTATAATTATTCAAAACACCATCTAAATCAATTAATATTGTTTTTTTATACATAACCAAATCACCCTATTTTACTGTTATCTACCTGTTTATTGCTAGCAATACTAGTTGTAATTAATGCTAGTATAACAAACAATTCTTATATGAACAAGCCTTATTTAAAAAAACTTGGTAAAAATATTAAAAAATACCGTTTAGAAAAAGGTCTGACACAAGATGACCTTGGAATAAACGGTATATCAAGAAGTATGGTAAGTTTAATAGAAATTGCGAAATCTGATATTACAGCAACAAAACTAAAGATTATTGCTGATAACTTGGGTATCAGGGTTAAAGATTTATTTGATTTTGAAGATTAATAGGTACTGTTTTTGTATGATAGCTTTATAAATATTCGTATTATAGAATAGTATTATGACTTCAAATTTTGATTTTTTAAAACGGAATGACAAAGATTTATACAAGATAATTAATGATGCTGAAGAGTTATACCGAAGCGAGTTTTTTGAGCAGTGTATGACACAGACCAGAAGGTTTGGCGAAGTTGTCTGTAAAAATGTTTTAGGCTCAAGAAGAACTACCGAAGTAAGTTTTGATGCAATGCTTGCAACACTTAAAGATTGTACTCTGGGTAGCTCCGAAGAAGCAAAAGAATTTGTAGAAGATTTGTATTTTCTTAAAAAGCACGGAAATGAAGCAACACATTCCGTAACTGTTAAGCAGGACGGAATGGAGGCTCTGGAATGTTTGCAAAGAGCCTTTGAAGTTGCAATTAATTACTGTGTTTATTCGTGTAACGAAGACCGTAGAATTTTGAAGCTCCAATATGATATCGATTTACTTGTAACGGGCAAAAAATCACGTAAAAAACTGTCAGACAAATACACAGAGGCAAAAGAAAAATCCGAAAAGAAAAACAGTTCAAAAACAACAAAACCAAAACCTCAGTATTGCTCGGTAAAATCAAAATCACAAGAGTCTAAAAAACCGTATTTCTGGTATTTTGTAGGGATTTCAGCAGTTATATCAGCAGTCATGCTTATTGTAATGGCGGTAATATAGAAGACTCTGTTCCTTCCTGTGATTCATCTTCATCGTCATCAGGCTGTTCTCCTCTGGCAATTTTTCCCAATCTCAGTATAGTTTTTACTGTTTTTTCGTACTCAATTTTATCATTGGTTGACTGTATTAAAAATGCATCTATATCATTCATCATCGCAATCGCAGTATCGCACATAGGGTCTGAACCTTTAACGTATGCCCCGATATTAATTAAATCCTCGTTTTTACGGTGGACTGCAAGCAGATTACGTAAAACACCTGCGGCATCTCTGTGTTCTTTTGTAGTAACATCACCCATTACACGGCTCAATGACTCCAGAACGTCAACAGCCGGATAGTGGTTCTTGTGTGCCAAATCACGTGACAGGACAATGTGACCGTCTAAGATACTTCTTGCCGTATCGGATATCGGTTCGTTAAAGTCGTCACCTTCAACCAATACGGTATAAAGACCTGTTATTGTACCGAATTCGTTTGTACCTGCTCTTTCCATAAGCTTCGGCATAAGAGCAAACACTGAAGGCGTATAACCTCTTGTTGCCGGCGGTTCACCGATAGCAAGCCCGACTTCCCTCTGTGCCATTGCAATACGGGTTATTGAGTCAAGCATAAACAAAACGTCCATTCCCAAATCCCTGAAATATTCCGCAATAGAAGTTGCAACAAAAGCCGCTTTAATTTTAACCAAAGACGGCTGTTCCGAAGTTGCGGCAATTACTATTGAGCGTTTCATACCTTCAGGTCCCAATATTTCTTCAATAAATTCCTTAACTTCTCTGCCACGTTCGCCTATCAGTGCAATTACGTTTAACTGAGCAGAAGTATTTTTCGCCATCATACCTATAGTCGTACTCTTACCGACACCTGAGCCTGCAAAAATACCCATTCTCTGGCCTTTACCTACGGTCATAAATCCGTCTATGGCACGGATACCGAGTGAGAGCGGTTCAGAGATGCGTTTTCTTCTGAGAGGATTAATTGCTTCCGCTCTTGTTGAACGATAATCACTAAACTGAATCTCGCCAAGATTATCGATTGGATTTCCCAAACCGTCAAGAACACGCCCGATAAGCTGATTTCCGACGCCGATTTTCATAGCTCCGCCTGAGTTTACAACCATTGCCCCGGGGCGAATACCGTCAGGTGAAGCCAACGGCATCAAAAGAATTTTATCTTTTTTAAATCCTACTACTTCTGCCATTGTGGGGGTGTCATCATAATCATTATATATGTAGCACAAATCACCTATTGAAGACCTTGGTCCGTCTGATTCAATAGTCAGCCCGATAATTTCAGTGATACGTCCTATCTCTTTTATCGTACGGGTGTTTTTAATGATTTCAAGATATCTATTTTTGTCCCATTCCATCGCTGCCACCTGTTAACATTTTCTGAGCAAGCTCACCTATTTGCGAGGAAATGCGGGAATCCAATCTTGTTGAAGGAGTTTCAACAATTACACCGTCAGCCGATAATGAAGAATCTTCCGTTACTTTTACAGTCTGCAGGTTGTGTACCGCACTTTTAAAATTAGGAACCATTTTTTGTATCTGATCAACAAGCTTCGGACTTACTATAATTGTGATGTTTTCTTTGTCATTTAAAAGTTTTATGGCATCTAAAGTAAGCTGATAAAGAACCTGAGGATTTAGCTTTATATGACAAACTTTATCTGCAATTGCCGTAACCAACTCCACAATATCTCTTGAAGCAGAATCAATAATATTTTTCTTCATATCAAAAGTAGAGCTTGCAAGCGTTTCCAGAGCTTTTAATCCTTCTTCTGCGTCTTCATTAAACTTCTTCAGTCCGTCCAATCTGCCTTGTTCAAAGCCTTCATCATAACCCTGTTGTTTGATTGAGTCATATTCGTTTTGAGCTTTTATTCTTGAATCTTCAATAATTCTGGTTGCTTCGTTACTTGCAGTCTGAACAATAATGGTAGATTTATTGCCTGCCGCATCAACCATCTGCTGAGTTTTCTCACTTGTTTCTTCAAGTATTTTCTGTACTTTTGCTTCTGACTGCGTAACTTTAGACTGCTCAATCGGCAAAACATAACTTTCACCAAACTGAACATCTTTTCTTACTATTCTGTTATTATCACTACTATGTCCGCTACTCAATTAATTCATCCTCAACACTAGCACGGGTAATTGTAATTTCACCTGATGCTTCAAGATTTCTAATCGCACTAACAACATTTGTCTGAGCATCCTGAACTTCTTTTGCACGGACAGGTCCAAGGTATTCCATATCATCCTGAAGCATTTGTCTGGCTCTTTCTGACATGTTATTGAATATTTTATCTTTGATTTCGTCTTTTGTACCTTTAAGAGCAATTGCAAGCTCTTTGGTATCGATTTCTCTGAGAGTTCTCTGAATAGCACGGTCATCGAGGATAATGATGTCTTCAAATACGAACATCAAGTCACGAACCTGTTGTGCCATTTCCTGATTTTCAATATCAAGCCATTCCATAATATTCTTTTCTGTACCACGGTCGCAGCAGTTCAAGATATTTGCCAAAGACTCTACGCCGCCGGCATTTGAGAAGTCCTGAACCAGTAAGGCTGAAAATTTCCTTTCAACAATATCTTCGATTGTAGACAGAATTTCAGGGTTAGTAGGTGTCATATCCGCGATTTTCATTGATACAATCGCCTGTATATCAGGGGGCAGGAATGAAAGAACCTGGGCTGCAAGTTCAGGCCTTATATATGCAAGAATAAGAGCCAGAAGCTGCGGATTTTCTGTTGCAAATGTGTTTGCCAGCTGCTGCGGGTCAGCTTCGTTCAGAAAATAGAACGGGTTTGTGTTAACCATTGAGTTAACTTTTTCAAGCATTTTTGCAGCTTCCGAATCACCGTATGCCTGAGCAAGCAATTGTTTTGCGTAATTTACACCGCCTGATGCAACAAAGTTTTTAGCCTGAAATACCGCTTTGAACTCATTTAATACATCATTCAGGTCTTCATCAGGAACTTTACCAAGATTTGCAATATCCAGAGTTAACTGTTCCAATAAATCGTCGTCTTTAATATTTTTAAGAATTTCAGACGCCGTAGAAGGTCCAAGCGCAATAAGAAGTGCCGCCACCTTTTGGCTGGGACGTGTTATAACTTTTTTTGCCTCCTCTTTGGCTTTTTTTATCTCTTCTATACCCATGTTTAGTTATCCTTGATGTATGAAACAAGTAACTTCGCAGCTTCTTCAGGTGCTGTCATTACAGCCTCATTCAGTTCATTTATGCTTTGGTCTTTTTGTGACCTTATTTCTTTCTTATCCAGTACTATTGCAGGTGCATCTTCTTCAGGTTCACTCTCTTCAGCAGATGATTCCTGCAATTCTTCCATTCTTCTTTCTACACGTCTTCCTGTAGGTATTTTGCTGACAAAATTCTTCAGAATTAACAGAGCAAATCCGCCCATTAACAAGATAACTATAAGCGGTATAACAGAAGAACTGATAAAGTAAAGTATCTGCTGTTGTTCATATTGACGGTTAAATTCTTCCTGTGATTTTTTGTCTACCGTTACACCCTCAAATTGTAATCCTGAAACCGAAATTACATCGCCTCTCGAATAATCAATGCCGGATGCGGATTGTATAAGATTTTTTATTTCTTCTTTTTCGGTATCTGTCAAAACTTTGTTTATTGCAACCGCAATAGAAAGTCTTTTTACCGTACCCGGAGCATACACAACCTGCTTAACTTCTTTTGAAACACTGTAATTAACGGCTGTTTTTTGTTTTGTATAATTCAAATTCCTGTTAACCGTAACAGGCGGAGTTAAATTTTGTGAATTCTGAACATTATTCGGATTTTCGTAGGTTTCCGTTTCTGTCTGAGAACTGGTTATAACACCCGTGCCTTTATCGTCAGCCAGGGGTATATAGCTTTCTATTGTTGCTTTTGCTGAGTTAAAATCAATATCTGCACTAACCTGTACTGATACATTACCCTTTCCGACTATTTTTTCAAGCACAGATGAAACTTTTTTTGCTGTTTCTTTTTCTAAGTTGCTCTTGAAACTTTCCATATCAGTTGAGCTTTTAGATGCCTCGTCTGACAGACTGTTTCCGCTCTGGTCAGTAATAAATACCTGTTCGGGACTTAATCTCGGGACAGAATACGCAACCAGATTTTTAATCGCTTTTACCTGAGCGCTTTTAATTTTATATCCGGGTTCAAGAACCAAAACTACTGATGCCGAAGGTTTTTCGTCACTGTCCTCGAAAATTGAACGTTCAGGTTCAGCTAACTGAACACGTGCAAATTTAATACCCTGTATTTTTTCTATTGAACGGACAAGCTCGCCCTGAAAAATTCTTTGTTTTGTTAATTTATTCTTAAAATCAGTTGAGCCTAACTGCATATTGTCCAAAAGTTCAAAACCCATATCCTGATTTTTAATAAATCCGTTTTCAGCGACGAAAATACGCATTTCGTCACGCACATTTGAAGGAACTAATACAGACTTGTGGTCTTCAGATACTTTATATCTGTAACCGTTCTTTTTCATACCTTCAACAATACTTATAGTATCGACTTCGTTTAAGTCTGAATATAAAACCACCCAATCCGGCTCCATCGCTTTTGACAGAAAAAATGTTGCAGCGATTATGGTTAAAATTATCAGAATGAGCATGCCGAACTTTTGAGCCCCGTCAAGCCCGTTCCATAATTTCTTCATATCATTAGCCAAAAGTGCAAAATAATTGTTTTCCATTATCTCCCCACGCACTATTACTCAATAATAATGATAACCTATCCTTATTACTATTTCAAATAGTTAAGATATTTTAAGCAGTTATTATCTTTTGACGTTTCAACCGTTCAGAACATTCGGTAATACGCCGTCAACGGGTATAACAGCCGGTATTTTTCCCGTCTCTCTTATTTGACGTTTAAATTCTTCAATATCAACTTTTATCGGGTCAAATGTGTTGTAATGCATAGGTATTACCACAGTTGCCCGAAGCCATTCGGCAGCCTTTGCGGCATGCTCAATATCCATTGTATACTTTCCGCCAATTGGCAGCATAACAATTTCAGGAGAATAAAGTTCGCCGATAGTTTTCATTTCTGAGTTAAGACAGGTATCTCCCGCATGATATATTTTCCTGCCTTCTATTTCCATAACAACTCCGCAGGGGCATCCTCCATACTGACCGTCAGGTGTTGTGCTTGAATGAAATGCGGGAACAAGAATTGCTCTTCCCCAGCTGTATTCTCTCCAGGAACCCAGTCCCATATCTATTGCGGAAGCTCCCTTTTTTGCACAATAGTTTGCAAGTTCAAAAATTGCGGTTATCGGTGCGCCCACTCGGGCTGATATCTCAACAGCACTGCCAAGATGATCTCCATGCCCGTGAGTAACGAATATATCACTGATATTTTCCGGTCTGTAATTCGGTACACAAACCAAAAACGGGTCTATAAGTACCTTTTTGCCTTTAGTTATAATCTCAAAAGCACTGTGTCCCAAATAGTGTATATCCATTATCCGCCATACCTTTCCATAAGTTTTCTGAGCCGTCTGTACTCTTTTCCCCATTTTTGCATTGATTCAATTACGGGTTTCAGAGTATAACCTATATCGGTTAAATAATATTCCACACGGTTTACCTCTTTTTCATCAACTTCCCTGATAATAAGTCCGTCTTCTTCCATTTCTTTAAGACAGGCTGTAAGAACTTTTGCCGTGCACCCTAATGATTTTTTAAGCTCACAAAATCTCATCTCTTTTTTTAAGAGATTTTTTACAATAAGTATTTTCCACTTTGCTCCCACCAGCTGCAAAACAACCGCAACAGGATTTGATGATAAATCTTTGTAATCCATAAAAGAATTATACCAAGGGTATTTGTTTAAGTAAATAAGTTTACTAAAATCCCTGCACTTGGTATAATCATATTATGGGGAATGATATAGAAACACTACAGGAACTTTTAAAAGAAGATCCTTCTAACTTTCAGGCAAGGAGAGAATTGTCTATAATTCTTGTTAATCAGGGATTTAATGAAGAAGCGGAAGGAAATCTGGAATACCTTTGTAAATATTTTCCTGAGGATGCCGAACTTCACTATAACCTGGGAATTGTTTATGAAAAACTTAAAAAATTTGACAAAGCAAAGAAAGCTTACCAAAAAGCTATTTCAATTTCTCCGCAGGAAGATTTTTACTATAACCTCGGTGAAGTCCTTGTTGACTTAAAAGAATGGGATGAAGCGGAAAAATGTTTCAAAGAGGTCTTAAAGACAGATCCGAATGACTCAAATTGTTATTTTAATCTGGGTTTGTGTTATTACAATCGTGACGAAAAAAATAAAGCACTTGATAATTTTCAGAAAGCTGTTTCTATTAATCCGAAGGATGTATATGCGTATTTTTATCTCGGATACATTTATCAGAATGACGGACTGACAAATTTTGCGGTAGAAAGTTACAAAAAAGTTCTTGAAGTTTCTCCTGATTACAGTTGGGCATATTTTAATCTCGGCTCTATTGCATTCAAAAACGGTAATGACGATGAAGCAAAAGAGTATTTAAAGAAAACTATTCAGTATAATCCTGCAGATTATGAAGCGTATAAACTTCTTGTTAAAATTTGCCTGAAAGATAATGAAACGGAAGAAATTCTGGAGATTTTACACACTGCACTTGAACAGGAAGAAAACGGAGATTTATTCTACTGTCTTGCAAGAGTGTATAAATTCATAGGCAATCTTGAAAACTATTATGATGCACTTAGAAATGCGCTCAGAAATCCTTATACACTGTCTTATTCAAAGAAAGCTGTCAAAGCCGAACTTGATTTTGTCGGAGAAAAAATCGGCAGACATGAAAATATTGAACCTGAACGCACAGTTGAAGAATATAACGACACCGAAGAAACTTCTGATGCTGAAAGTAAACATGAAGATTATGACTATGAGGAGGAGGACGAAGAAGATGATGAAGAAAACGGATACGAAGAATACGATAATTCTGATGAATCGGACGAATCCGATTGGGATGAAGATGGTGAAGAAGACGAGTTCGACGATGACGAAGAAGACTGGGAAGATGATGACGCTTCCGAAGAAGATAGTGATGAAGAGTAGTATTTAAAATATGTTATCAAAGATTTTTATTAAGAATTACATTTTAATAGACGAGCTTGAACTGGACTTATCCGAAGGATTAAATATTATCACCGGCGAAACCGGCGCAGGAAAAAGCATCCTTATTAACGCCATTGATATTGCTTTCGGCGGTGGTAAAGGCGGTAACAGAGAAATAATTAAAAGCGGTGCAGAAAAAGCTCTTATTGAAATTACTATCCTTAATAAAAAACAAGATGTTTCGGCTTTTTTTGAAGAATACGGTATTGAAAACTACGGTGAAGAAATAATTTTATCAAGAGAAATTACCCCGACTTCAAGCCGTGCAAGAGTTAACGGTTCGCTTGTTAATCAGGAATTTTTAAAAATTTTCAGGGAAATGTTTCTTGATATACACTCCCAACATCAGACTTATTCATTCTTGCAGCCAAAATATCATATTGCACTATTGGATGCTTATACAAAAAATACCTGCGGAAACTTGTTAGAAGAATATCACTCGGAATATGAAAAATACAAAAAAATGTTATCTGAGCTTGAAGAACTGAAAAATTCCGCAAATAAAACCGAAGACCAGATAGAGTTTCTTCGTTTTCAGACCGAAGAAATAGAAGGTGCCGAAGTAAATGACATTAATGAAGATGAGAAACTTAATAATGAGTTAGCCGTTTTAGAAAACGTTGAAAAGCTCAAAGAGCTTACAGGTTCTTCTTATTGGTCAATATCAGGCGACGACGGTTCCATTCTTGAAGGGCTTTTACAGATAAAGCAAAACCTTTCAAAAGCTTCAGGCATGGATTCTTCGCTTGAACAAACAGAAAGCGATTTAATCGGTGCTATTGATTCACTTAAAGGGATTTCATCATATTTAAGAGATTATTCTTCTTTGCTTGAAAACGATGAAGAAAGAATGAATACCATTCAGGAACGCCTGTTTTTGCTTGATAAGCTTAAACGCAAATACGGCGGAACGCTGGAAAATGTTATAAAAGAAGGTGAAAAACTTCGCAAAGAACTTGACGGAATAGAGTTTTCAACCCAAAATATTGAAGATTTGGAATTACAAACAGAAAAACAACACAGCTTGCTTAAAGTTCTTGCTGAAAAACTCTCTGAAGAACGTAAAAAGTATGGAGAAGTGTTATCTTCTTTGATAGTTGAAAAACTTGAAAAATTAGAGCTTCCCAAAGTTAAGTTTACTATTGACATCCAACCCTGCGAACTCAATCAGAACGGGTGTGATAAGGTTGAATTCTTAATCTCAACAAATATTTCGGAAGGGCTTAAACCGCTTGCAAAAGTTGCATCAGGCGGTGAAATTTCAAGAGTAATGCTTGCAATAAAAACAATTTTTGCCGAAAGCGATAATATTGATACTGTTATTTTTGATGAAATAGATACGGGTATTTCGGGCAAAACCTCTCAATCCGTTGCAGATGAAGTCAAAGAACTTTCAAAATATATGCAGATTATTATGATTACTCATCAGGCAATCATAGCTTCAAAATCTGACAGACACATTTATGTATCCAAAACTCAGGACAATACGACAAATGTCACTATCTCGGTTCTTGAAGGAGAAACAAAACTCAAAGCTATTGCAGAACTTGCAGGCGGAGATGTTAATGAAGAATCGCTTAAGTTTGCAGAAATGCTGGTGGGAGGACAGGTATAATGAACTATTATAAAAAGTATACTCCGTATTTGTTTTTGCTTCCCGCAGCTGCAGTTTTAATCGTGTTCTTCTTTATACCGTTTTTTCAAACCTTCGGACTGAGCTTTTTTGATTATTCATCAAGTATTTATAATCCGACGTTTAACGGTCTGGATAATTACGCAAAACTTTTCAGAGAACCGATTTTTTACAAGGTTATGTTTAATACTTTTATGTACCTTGTAATTGCAGTTCCGTTTTTGGTAACATTCCCACTGTTTCTTGCAATTCTAATTAACCAAAAAATAAGAGGTATAACGCTTTATAAAATCCTTTTATATCTGCCGGTAATCGTTTCCATAGTTGTTGCGGCAATTGCTTTCAAGTGGCTTTATGCCGGTCAGGGTATTTTAAATTATGTACTATCATTAATTAACATACCTCCGATAAACTGGCTTGTTGATACGCACTGGGCATTGTTTTCGGTTGCTGTTGTAACTATATGGAAAGGTATCGGATATTACATGATGATTTACCTTGCTTCTCTGATGAGCGTTCCTCAGGAGCTTTATGAAGCTTGTGATATAGACGGTGCAAACTTTTTAACAAAACACCTTACGGTCACAATTCCGCATATAATGCCGACAATTGCACTTGTTTCAACTATAAGTACAATATCTGCTATGAAAGTTTTTGCAGAAATTTACGTTATGACAAAAGGCGGACCTTTGGATTCTACAAAAACCATTGTTTATTATATTTACGAACGTGCTTTTGAAAACCTTGATTTAGGCTATGCTTCAGCACTTGCGGTTGTTCTTTTGGTTATTGTAATGATTTTCTCTCTAATCAACATCCTTTGTTTTGAAAAAAATAAATACAGCGATATATAAAAATTCCCTCTCGCAAAAGGAAAAGGTCAGGATGAAGTCAAAACTTTTATAAATATAAAGGTGGGCACGCTTTTCAGCTTTGCCCACCTTACTTTTATTATATTTTTGTTATTCCCTACTTAGCAGCTCCCGCTGTCTTGGTCGCTCGCGTTAAACGGCAACGCATTTTGCCGGCATAATTCTCATTACTTGGCAAAATTGCTTTTAGCCTTTGCTCGCTCCCGCTTTTTCGATAATTTCTTTTTCGATGTTAGCTGGAACTTGTTCGTATTTCTGGAATTCCATAGAGAATGTACCACGACCCTGAGTATTAGATCTCAGGTCAGTAGCGTAACCGAACATGTTAGCCAAAGGAACAACTGCTCTAACAATTACGTTACCTGTGTTACCCTGTGGTTCCTGACCTTCAACACGACCACGTCTTCTTGAAATATCACCGATGATTGTACCTGTGAATTCATCAGGAATTTCGATTTCAACCTTCATCATAGGTTCAAGGATACATGGCTGAGCTTTCTTACAACCATCTTTGATTGCCATAGAACCGGCAATTTTGAACGCCATTTCTGAAGAGTCGACTTCGTGGTAAGAACCGTCATAAAGTTCAACCTTAACGTCTATCATCGGATAGCCTGCTAAGATACCGCCTTCAAGAGCTTCTTCCATACCTTTTCTTGCAGGTTCGATGTATTCCTTAGGAATAGCACCACCGACGATTTTGTTTTCAAATACAAAACCTTCGTTTTCGCCTGCAGGCATGATTCTGACTTTACAGTGACCGTACTGACCTTTACCACCTGACTGACGGATAAATTTAGAATCCTGATCAGCAGTTCCTCTGATAGTTTCACGGTAAGCAACCTGCGGTTTACCAATGTTAGCTTCGACTTTGAATTCTCTTAACATACGGTCAACGATGATATCAAGGTGAAGTTCGCCCATACCTGAAATAATTGTCTGACCTGTTTCTGTATCAGATTTAACTCTGAATGAAGGATCTTCTTCAGCAAGTTTCTGAAGAGCGATACCCATCTTATCCTGGTCAGCTTTTGTTTTTGGTTCAATAGCAACCGAGATAACCGGTTCAGGGAAGTTAATTTTTTCTAAGATAATAGGTGCTTTTTCATCACAAAGCGTATCACCTGTTGTAGTATCTTTAAGACCTACAGCAGCGCAGATATCACCTGCGTAAACTTCAGTTTCTTCAAGTCTCTGGTCAGCATACATACGAACCAATCTTGAAATTCTTTCTTTCTTACCGTTAGAAGCGTTAAGAACGTAAGAACCTGAAGTGATAACACCTGAGTATATTCTCATAAATGTTAAACGACCAACGAACGGGTCTGTCATAACTTTGAATGCCAAAGATGAGAACGGTTCATCATCAGATGAATGTCTTTCAACTTTAGTACCGTCTTCAAGTTCACCTTCGATAGCTTTAACATCAACAGGGCTTGGCATATAGTAAACAACGTTGTCTAACAATAACTGAACACCTTTGTTCTTGAATGCTGTACCGCAGCATACAGGAACGATTTTGTTGTTACATACTGCTTTTCTTAAGCCTGCTCTGAGTTCATCAACAGTGATTGAATCAGGATCTTCAAAGAATTTTTCCATCAAATCATCATCTTCACCTGCGATAGCTTCAACCATAGCATCATGGTATTCTTTAGCTTTTGCCTGTAAATCTGCAGGAATTTCTTCTTCTTTAATATCAGTACCTAAATCGTTAGTGTAGATTTCAGCTTTCATAGTCATAAGGTCAACCAAACCTGTAAACTTGTCTTCTGCACCGATAGGTAACTGGATAGGAACAGCATTTCCGCCTAATCTGTTTTTAATTTGGTCAACTACACGGTAGAAGTCTGCACCTGTTCTGTCCATTTTGTTAACGAATACCATACGAGGTACTTCATATCTGTTAGCTTGTCTCCAAACTGTTTCAGACTGTGATTGAACACCACCTACTGCACAGAATACAGCGATTACACCGTCTAATACACGGAGTGAACGTTCAACTTCGATAGTGAAGTCAACGTGCCCGGGGGTGTCAATAATGTTAATTTGGTGTCCTTTCCATTGAGCAGTAACAGCTGCTGATTGGATTGTGATACCTCTTTCTCTTTCTTGTTCCATAAAGTCGGTAACAGCTGCACCATCGTGAACTTCACCTAATTTATGAGTTTTACCTGTATAAAACAGGATACGTTCAGTTGTAGTGGTTTTACCTGCGTCGATGTGAGCGGCAATACCAATATTTCTGATTTTCTCTAATGGAGTTTTTCTAGCCATTTTTCTTTTTCCTTCTATTTTTATTGTCGGTTTAGTAAGACCGACCTACTACTATTTATACTTTTTGTGCAAAAATGCACACTACGATTATGCTGTTTTTACCAGCTAATTTTATTCTCTCATGAACATGGGTAAATGCAAACATGGTGTAAAATTTTACATACATCAAAATAAGCATTTTGATGTGTAGTATTATTTTATTTATATGTAACTTTCTTTATCATTAAAGAAAGTTACCAAAGAAACTGCCCAAGCAAACACTACGCTCACTAATCAATTGTAATGTTCGACCTGAGCAAGTGAACTCAGGACATTAGTGGGTAAATGTACTATTTTAAGTAAACATACAAGATTTATTTAAAACAGACATTTACTCCACATAAGTCCTTCAGACAGAACTTGCTCTGTTACTGTCTCACTAACATTGATTGTTCGCTTCGTAAGGCTTGGGGAACAACAGCAATAAAAAATTAAAACATAAGGGGTTCGGGGCACAACGGAATGAGCAAAAATTCTTGGTGAAGCAATAACAAAGAGAGTGCTGTTTGAGGAACAGGCGGGTTGTAAATTCGCTATTCTATTTAAACTACAAAGTATCTTTTTTATAAAGAATTTACCCCGAATGTTCCGAGTTCACTCTATTAGGCTGAACCAAAGAATTGTTTAGCGAATGAAGTTACAGCCCTGAGAGTTTCTTTTGCCTCTTTCTTTGCGGTCAAAGAAAGGGGCATAATAAAAAGTATTATAGATTTTTCGGCACTTTGTTAATGTAAAAAATAAAAAAAATAAAACATTTTGTCTAAAAAAGACGATAAAAAACTATTTTACACATCAAAATGCTTATTTTGATGCAAATATATTCATAAATTTTGCCTTGTAATCTTTTTTTAAATTTGATAATATAACTTTGTAAAGAAAAGGAGTTTATTATGTTTAAAAATTTAGGAAAAGAACTGCGTGACTTTATTTTACGCGGTAACGTAATGGACATGGCAGTCGGTATCATTATAGGTGCTGCATTCGGTAAAATTGTTGATTCACTTGTTAAAGACATTATTATGCCGCCAATCGGATTTGTTTTGGGAAAAGTAGATTTTTCAAACCTGTACTTTACACTTTATCCGCTGGGTGAAAAATATGATTCGCTTGATGCAGCAGCAAAAGCAGGTGCCGTAACTATTAACTACGGTTTGTTCATTAATACGGTTATCAGCTTTTTAATCGTTGCATGTGCAATTTTTGCTTTAATCAAAATTGTTAATACGATTAAAAATACGGCTTGTAAAGAAGAAGCCGCTGAAGAAGCTGCTACAGAAAAAACTTGTCCGTTCTGCTGTACTCAAATTCCTATCAATGCTAAAAAATGCCCGCATTGTACATCTGAGTTAGGCTAGCAGATAAATAAAATTATTAAAAAGCGTTCAGAAAAATTCTGAGCGCTTTTTTGTTTAAGAAATATTTTCATCCTGCCTATTTTTTCTCTTATTTTTAATCAGTCTTAAATCCTATTTTTGAAGGTTTTGTTCTATTCATTAATAAATCTATTGCTTCATATATTTTTTGCTTATCGTTTTCGTTGTCTTTACAATATTGCATAAAATACTGTTCTAATTCGGTAAACCGTTTTGTTAAATCCTTATGTTCAAGTACATAGTGACGAACTTGTACAAAGGTATTCATTATTTGAATATTTATTTGAATTGCTTTTTTAGAACGAAGAACGGAAGATAACATTGCCACTCCTTGTTCCGTAAAAACAAATGGTAACTTTTGTCTGCCGCCCCTTTTTTTAACGTGCGGAGTCGTTTGGCTAAGCTTTGTTAAATTACATTTACCCCTTTTTTCTTCCGAATTTTTTGAAATCACATTTTGTGATATCAAAGTTTGAAATTCCTCTTGTGTCAGTTGAAACATAAAACTAATCGGAAATCTTTCAATGTTACGTTTAACAGCCTGATTTAAAGTTCTGGTTTCTGTTTCATACAACATGGCAAGGTCACTGTCGAGCATAACCCGTTGACCTCGTATAACATATATTAGGTTTTGGATTTGTACTAAATCATTCATAAAATTATTTTAATATATTTTCAAACTTTTGTCTATCTTACATTAAGTTTAATGTAAACATCTGCTTGAGATTACTAAAAAAGAGGATGACCAAATGGTCATCCTCTCCGATTAACTTTTTTATATTCAGTTATTAGAACTGGATAGTTAATACTTCATCAGGATTCAATGCAGAATCGTTAGTTGTGTTAGGTACGATGATGTACTTAAGTTCATCAACTAATTCATAGCATACACCGAATACACCTGTTGTTGTAGTTTTAACGATATTTGTAGTACCTTTACCTACTGCAATAACACCGCTTGACAAGTCTTTAAGACCTTTGAGCGGGTGTAAGCAGAATGTATCAGATACTGCATCACCTACGTTATCAACAACTTCTTCAGTTCCGTTAGAAATTACGTTACCAACAGTAGAAACTGTTCTGCCTGAAACGCCAGCTGTTCTGCCAACGAATTCAACAGGAGCAGAAAGTAATCTTGCTGCAATGTTCGGATTTTTCTTAACATCAACTGATGCGCTTGTTGCATATTTCGGGAATGAAGCCTTCATACCATTGCCCTTGATTTCTTTGAATGATACTTCAATGTAACCAGGGTTCTTAACGCCAGGTCTTACAACACCTGTTACAACACCCTTAACAGTTGAACCTGCAGGGAATGTAACACCTTCAACTACAGCTGATTCTGTAGTCTTAGCTGTGAATGTATCACCTACGTTAGAAGTTCTAGCTGAAAGTCTTTCACTCAACTTGATAGTTACCTGAGTTGGCATATAAGCTGTAGCACAGCCTTCAGCACCCTTAGATGTATCAATGTGGAATTTAGCTTTCATAGCTGCAATCATGTATGCAACCTGTTCTCTTGTTAAGTATTCAGCTGAAACAATTTTGTCCTGTTCAGGAAGTGCTTCTAAGATACCTGAAGCAATAACTTCATTTGAGCAGCCAATTGCCCAGTTAGGAATGTATTTAACTTCCTGACCGTTGTAAACAGGAGTTGCTGATGCATCGTGGTTTACAACCATTAACTTAGCAAATGTAGCGAATACTTCTGCCTTTGTAATTGCCTGATCAGGTTTGAATGTATTATCAGGATAACCAATCATAACGTCTGCTGCCAAAGCTTTGTCGATTTCAGATTTAGCCCAGTAAGTATCAGCTAAGTCAGTATATTTGTTAGCTGCTTCCTGGCTGAAGCCTAAACCTGTAACGATTTGCCAAGCAAGTTCTGAACGAAGAATAGCTGACTTAACATCATAAGCTGCAGCTCTCTTTGTATCCATTGAATTCTTCATATCAGATAAAGCTTGTTTTGCAGCTTTTCCGATAATAACATTTTCTTTTCCTGTAATTGTTTTAGCAGTAGCAGGTTTAAATACCTTTGCACCTGTAGTAACTGCATCTGTGTCACCTGTTAAAAGTGAGTGACCTTGTGTACTAAATAATGTAGGATGCGCATATGCTTGAACATCTCCTGTAGGAGCGCTTGCGAATGCAATTCCTGAAGACAAACATACAACACCAAGTGTTGCTAAAATTTCTTTAGATAGTCTCATACTTCTCCTTTCGTATAATTTCCACATCTATTTTACTACAAATATGAAAAAATGTAACATGTTTTTTTAAATATTTCCAACTTTAGTATTACTTTTTAGGCATCAAATAAGCCTGAGGATAGCAGTAATCTTCTCTGAAACCTATTCTGCGATAGAGTTTCAATGCTTTATAATTATTTGTTTCGGTTGTAACATTTACTTCCGTAAAATATCTTTTATTAAGTTTTGTCCAATCAACAATTGTTTTTATTGAACGGTTAAGCAGATGTTCGGAAAATCCTTTGCCTCTGTGGTTTTTATCTATTGCAACAAGAGGAACGTTCGCAATAGTGCCTCCCGTAACATTTGAAAGCGCAAAACCGACCGGCAAATCGTTGTACAGCAGAACTGACGTTACTTCCGGCAAAAATTCACCATAAATATTATCTACAACTTTGTTAATGATGTCTTTTGTACCTTCAAATGACTTAAATCTCGGGTCAAAAAGAGCATCCTGAGAATCCTTGAAAGATTCGTGAATAACTTTTATCAAATCTTCGCGGTACAGGTCGCTGTAACCTACAACTTTATATCCTTCCGGCAGCTCGTTTAATTTCATATTCTCAAGTATTCTTTCTGACGATGCATTTCCCATAAAGAAACGCATAACAGCAAGTCCGACAAATTTGAACCCGAATTTTGCCACGTCAGACGTGAATACAGATTGATGTCCAAGCATCGGGTATGTAACAACTTTTGACATTCTTTCAGCTTCCGTAAGCGCCATAAACTGTTCTATCAGAAGCTTGATTTTTGTAATCTCGTCTTCTGTTCCGAGGCAGTGAATAATATTTAGTTCTATTGCCTCTGAAATTGAAGTTGTATAAACAAGGAATGCCGTCGGAATTTCATTTTCTTTTAAAACAATACAGCTCAAATATTTTTGCTCTACAGCCTCTATAAATTCTTCATATTCAAGCGGAGCAAGTTCAAACTTATATTCTTCAACCGCTTTTGATTTAAAATCGGTATAAACCCCTTTAAAAATTCTGTAAGAGTCTTTTTCTAATAATTCTACTTTGTAATTGTTCTCTTTTTCTGACATTATTAACCTCATAGTATATGGTGCATTTTTTCGCGTTTTGTTTCCATATATCGTTTATTGTATTTTGTTTCTTCGGATTTAATATTAATATTTTCATGCATAGTTAAACCGTACCCTTTAAGACCGATAATCTTTTTGGGGTTATTGGTAATAAGATTAAAGTTATTAAATCCCAAATCCAGTATAATCTGAGCTCCGACACCGTAATTTCTCAAATCCGGCGCAAAACCCAATGATACATTAGCTTCAACCGTATCCTGTCCCTGTTCCTGAAGCTTGTATGCTTTCAATTTATTTATTAAACCGATTCCTCTGCCTTCGTGGTCACGAATATAAATAACGGCACCTTTTCCGTACTCTGATATCATTTTAAGAGCTGCATGCAGCTGCCAGTTACAATCACACTTCAGACTGTGGAACACATCACCAGTCAGGCATTCACTGTGAACTCTGATTAACGGAATTTTCTCAGAGCCGTCATCTTTGACCATTGCAACGTGTTCACATCCTGTTATCGTATCTGTATACCCGATTATGTTAAAATCACCGAATTTTGTCGGCAAAAATACTTCAACTTCTCTTTTTACAAACCTTTCGCTTCTAAGCCTGTATGCAATAAGGTCTGCAACAGTAATTATTTTAAAACCGTGTTCACGCGCAAACTTAAACAAGTCATCACGACGAGCCATTGTTCCGTCGTCTTTCATAATTTCGCACATAATACCTGCAGGTCTGTGACCGCAGAGTTTAGCCAAATCGACAACAGCTTCCGTATGCCCGCAGCGTTTAAGCACTCCGCCTTTTCTTGCAACACACGGGAATAAGTGTCCGGGGCGGCGCAAATCCGACGGCTGGGCATCTGGTGCAATTGCAACTTCAATGGTTTTTGCTCTGTCATACGCAGAAACACCCGTTGTCACACCGTACTTCTGGCTTGCGTCAATACTCAGAGAGAATGCTGTCTGCATTGATTCGGTATTTCTTTCAACCATCTGAGGCAAATCAAGCTGTTTTGCTATTTCATCAGAGATAGCAAGGCAAACTATTCCTCTGCATTCTTTGGTAATAAAATTAACAAGCTCCGGCGTTACAAACTGTGCAGAACAAATCAAATCGCCTTCGTTTTCTCTGTCCTCATCGTCAGCAACAACAAGAGGTTTTCCTAATTTAAAATCCTCTAATGCTTCCTCTATCGTATTAAATTGATTTGTGTTTGACGTCATCTCTTAAAATCCATGCCGAGCCAGGAATTCCATGGTTATTCCTGATTTATTATCACCCGTTGATAAAAATTTTTCAACATATTTTGCCAAAATATCCGTTTCAATATTTACAAAATTACCTGTTTGTAAATATTTAAGATTTGTATTTTCAAAGGTATGCGGAATAACTGCAATTGTAATTTTGTTATTCTCAATCTCAGCAACCGTAAGGCTTATACCGTTAATCGTTACTGAACCTTTTTTTACAACATACTTTGCAAGTTCGGAAGTAAGTTCAAACGTTAGCCTGAAAAATTCTCCGTCCTTTTTGATATTTACACTTCTTCCGACACCGTCTGTGTGTCCTGTAACAATATGACCGCCAAAGCGTCCGTTAAGCTGAATTGCCCGTTCCAGATTTACGCAGGAATCCGATTTCAACTCTTTTAGCGCAGTAACTTTCATTGTTTCGGGAGATACATCAGCATCAAAATAATCATGTCCCATACCCGTTACAGTAAGGCACACACCGTTTACGGAAATACTGTCGCCAAGTTTTGTTCCTTCAAGAACTGTTTTGGCAAAAATCGTAATTTTATCACTTGTGATAGCTTTTACTCTGCCTGTTTCTTCTATAATCCCTGTGAACATAAGTCAATTATAACATGGGTTTGGGGTAAATAGATGAGATGTGAAAATTTTGTAACATTTTAGATTGTTGAATTTTGCCAGCTCAACATCGCCTGATATGAACTTCTTACCAGCGGACCTATCTGATAATTTTTAAATCCGATTTTTTTAGCAAGTTTTTTCAGTTCTTCAAACTCATCTAACGTATAATATTTTGCAACTTCAAGGTGAGCTTTAGAGGGTTGAATGTATTGTCCTATGGTAATTATATCAACTCCTGCTCTTTTTAAATCCTCAAGAGTTTCTTCTATTTCATTTATTTCTTCACCAAGACCTACCATAAGACCCGACTTTGTAATTATGTCAGAATTTTCTTTTATATATTTTAAAACATTTATTGATAAATCATAATTCCCCTGAGGTCTTGCAGTTTTGAACAGTTCTTTAACTGTTTCAATATTATGATTAAAAACCTCGGGATGTGATTTGATAATAATATCCAAAGCTGAAGATTTGCCTTTGAAATCCGGAGTTAAAATCTCAATTTTTGAGTTGCAGACTTTCCTGATTTCTTCAATACAGTTTTTGAAATGCTCCGCGCCGCCGTCAGACAAATCATCCCGTGTAACAGAAGTTATAACCGCATATTTTAACCCAAGCTCTTTAACAGCCTGAGCTATTCGTTTTGGTTCTTCAATATCCAAAGGTTCGGGTCTTGCGGTTGATATATTGCAATACCTGCAATTCCTTGTGCAGACATTTCCCATAACAAGAAAAGTCGCAGTATTTCTTGCATAACACTCACTTTTATTTGGACATCTTGCACCTTCGCATACGGTATTAAGACATTTATCTTTTAAAATATGCCTTACCGTTTTTGTTTTTTCCGTATCAATAATCGGACGCTTTAAATATTCGGGAAGCCTTGGCAAGTTATTATCCCTCTAAAAATCTGCCCATTTTTCTGAACTTGTCGTATCTCTGAACCCTGAGTTCTTCAGCAGACATTTTCGATAAATTGTCCAAAGCTTTTTCAATAGCTTTTTTCATAGACAAAGCTGTTTCCTGATGGTCAGTATGCGCACCGCCAAGCGGTTCAGGAATTTCTTCATCTATAATACCGAGTTCAAGCAAATCTTTTGATGTAATTTTAAGTGCTTCAGCCGCATCAGCAAATTTTGCCGAATCTCTCCAGAGAATTGATGCACAACCTTCAGGTGAAATAACTGTGTAATAAGCATGTTCCAGCATCATAACAGTGTTTGCAACAGCCAATCCCAAAGCACCGCCGCTGCAGCCTTCACCTGTAATAATTGCAATAATCGGAACAGAAAGTTTTGACATTTCTCTGAGGTTCATTGCAATTGCCGCACCCTGACCCGTTTCTTCGGCTTTGATACCCGGATATGCCCCCGGAGTATCTATTATCGTAATGATAGGCATTTTAAACTTGTTTGCGTGCTTAAACAAACGGAGAGCCTTTCTGTAACCCTGAGGCTGAGGCATACCAAAGTTATATTCAAGATTTTCCTTTGTGCTTTTGCCTTTCTGAATACCTATTATCATAACAGGTTTTCCGTTAAACTTAGCAATACCGCCGATTATGGCTCTGTCATCCATCCCCTCTCTGTCACCGTGAAGTTCGATAAAATCTTCACACATCAGATTGACGTAATCCAAAAATTTTGGTCTTTCGGGATGTCTTGATATTTGTAATTTCTGTGAAGGTTTCAATGTTGAATACAACTCCTTTTTCTTGTCTTCCGCTTGTTTTTCAAATGATTCTATCTGTTCCTGTAAATCCAATCCTGATTTTTCACTTAATAGTCTTAGTTCTTCTATTTTGTTTTGTATATCTATAATCGGTTTTTCAAAATCTAATACTGTTGCCATTTGTCTCCTGCCTTTTGGTTGGGTTTTGTAAATCCCCTATGCCTCATGCATTTCTAATATATTTGCCAGTGTTTTTCTTAAGTTCTTTCTCTTTGAAACTATATCAACCTGACCGTACTTGAGCAAATATTCCGCTGTCTGGAAGTCTTCAGGAAGTTTTTGTCTTATAGTTTGTTCAATAACCCTTCTTCCTGCAAACCCTATTCTTGCACCCTGTTCGGCAATAATAATATCGCCCAGAGTACCGAAACTTGCGGTAATACCGCCGAATGTCGGCTCTGTAAGAAGGTTAATGTACAAAATACCTGCTTCATCAAGTTTTCCTGCAGCACAAGAAGTTTTTGCCATCTGCATAAGAGATAATGCGCTTTCCTGCATTCTTGCTCCGCCTGATGATGTAACAGCAAGCATCGGAATTTTAAGTTCAAGAGCTTTTTCCATCATTCTTGTAACTTTTTCTCCGACAACACTGCCCATTGAACCGCCCATAAACTCAAAATCCATAACTGCAATAGCTATTTTGTGTCCGCAGATTTCTCCTGTACCTGTTATAACCGCATCATTAAGCCCTGTTTTTGTCTGAGCTTTTTTCAGCCTGTCTGCGTATGATTCCGAATCAAAGAACCCGAGCGGGTCAGTCGGTTTTATATCTTTAAATAATTCTTCAAAAGAATCTTCGTCAAGAAGTTGTTTAATTCTTTTTCTTGCACTTATTTTATAATGATAGTCACAATGCGGACATACCATCATATTGTCTTCCAAATCTGTTTTAAGAAGCTGGGTTTCACAATGAACGCATTTTGTCCAAAGCTCCGGAGCATCGTTTTCTACACCCTTAATTTCTTTAGCTCTGCGCTCAATTTGAGCCTCTTTTCTTTTTTCAAACCACTCTTGAATACTCATATATATTTAATCAGCTTAACGCTGTCCTTTTCTTAGTTCTACTGCGATTGAGATAATACATTTACCCCTGCACTTTAACATTCTACACCAAACATATAAAAATAACCTTTGTCGTTACATTTTGTAAAAAATAAGGAATGAAACATGTCAATTTCTGAAGTTTAATTGTTTTTATATAAATATGAGGATAGACGATATTTTTACACTGAAAAATTATGACGTTATGCCATTCGTTTCTGATTTTAAGATTAAAGCAGAAACCGAATTGCCTGTTTTTTCAGTCCCTGATGAAGTAGAGGGCGATTTTGATACGTTTGAACCCGTAATTACACCTCAGGGAGTGAAAGATAAAGCCTTTTTAAAATATGCACCCGACCCGAATATTAAAATTGCGGGAGAAAACAAAAAAGCCGGAATCATTGTAGATATAAAATCAAATGTTTTATACAGATACGATAAAGACGGAAATCCGATAAATGCATACCTTATTGCAAGCGGAAAGAAAAGCACTCCGACAGACAGAGGGGTCAGAATAGTTACACATACAGAAAAATCTCCATACAGAAGTGCTATAGGTACTAAAAGAAAAAGAAATCCTGAAAATTACGGACCTTTTGCTATAATTTTAAAAAAGATTGATACCAAAACCGGGAATCAATCTAACACAGGTGAATTTATTCACGGTTGCAAAAAATACGAAGATACTTTTGAATCAGACCCGGGCAGATATGTATCAGGCGGCTGTATGAGAATGGATAACAGTGTAATCGAAAAACTTGCACTAAATGTTAAAAAGGGCGAGATTGTTATTATTAAGTAATATTGTATAATATAAATCATGAAAATTGTTATTGATGATTTATGCGAAGAAAAACGACTTGATGCTTATCTTGCAGAGTATCTGCAGGATTTTTCACGCTCAAAACTTGCTAATGAAATCAAAAAAGGGTCTGTTTTGGTTAACTCCAAAACCTCAAAACCGTCTTACACAATAAAAAGCGGTGATGTTATCGAACTGAATATTCAGGATACGGTTTTAAAAATTGAACCCGAAAATATTCCGCTTGATATAGTATATGAAGACGAAAATATGGCTGTCATAAATAAACCGTCAGGAATGCTCACTCACCCGACAACAACGGAAACAAGCGGAACTCTCGTTAATGCTCTTTTATATAAATTTGGTAATAATTTATCCGATATAAACGGTGAGTTCAGACGCGGAATCATCCACCGGCTTGACCGAAATACTTCAGGACTTTTAATGGTTGCTAAAAACAACAAATCTCATGAATATTTGACTGAAAAAATGAAAAATCACGAGATTTCAAAAAAATATCTTGCAGTAGTTAAAGGTGTTATTGATGAAGATGAGTTTGTGATAAATAAACCCATAGGCAGAAACCCGAATAAACCCGAAAAAATGGGAGTTTTTGATAACGGAAAAGAAAGTATTTCAGAAGTCGAAGTTCTTAAACGGTTTAAAGATGCAACGCTTATTGAAGTACATCTTATAACAGGAAGAACACATCAAATCAGAGTTCATCTGTCATCCATCGGGCATCCCGTATATAATGATACCCTTTACGGCTTCGGCAAAATGAAAATCAAAACGGAAGAACAGGTTTTGCAGTCTTATAAACTTTCATTCCCAAAGCCGTTTAACGGTGAAACATTGTCTTTTGAAATCGAACCCGATGAAAAAGTAAAAAAAGTGCTGTCGTTTTTGGGAAAATAAATCTCTAATTTAAAAATTCCCAATCGTTACCCATTTTCATAATATTTAAACGCAGGCGGTATGATAACTTTGATAACAAAACTACCAAATTCGGCAAATCTGTCGGTTTTAAATTGTCATCTCCGTTTTCTATAAATTCCTGAATTATTCTTGATAAACAATCAACATAAACACTGTAAAATGTTATTTTCTTAATATGCATTTCCATTGCTTGTATCTTTTTTATATTCATATAAACTCCTTTGTAAAGATTTATTACTTTATAATCAATT
Organism: uncultured bacterium; assembly: GCA_902763805.1. Taxonomy (GTDB): domain Bacteria; phylum Cyanobacteriota; class Vampirovibrionia; order Gastranaerophilales; family Gastranaerophilaceae; genus CAG-196. The sequence goes on from CACWTN010000001.1 coordinate 278,897, forward strand.
CTATTGTTGATTAATTAATTATATAATTAATGGTTTTATTATAAATCTATTTATTAGTCAAGTTATCAACTGATTAGTATAATTATTAATATGAGTATAAAAGTCAGAGAACAAATAAAATCATTGCTCGGAGCAAAAGGTGTAACTATGAAAGAAGTTGCACAAATGCTTGCTGATAAAACATCAAAAAATTATTCGTTAGCAAATTTATCATCAAAATTAAAACGGGGAACTTTGACATACAATGAAGTTTTGATGATAATAGATTTCTTAGGTTATGATATAGAATTTAAAGAAAAATTATAAATTTTATCCTAATATTTACTTAACCCTTCACCCCTGATATAATCAAGGTATGAAGTATCCGAATTTAGAAAAACTTGTAGATATTATAGCGATTTTGAGGAGTGAAAACGGCTGTCCGTGGGACAGGGAACAAACCCATAAAACCCTCAGGCCGAATATGCTGGAGGAAGCTTATGAAGCCGTTGATGCAATAGATGACGGTGATATTGCCAACCTGAGAGAAGAACTCGGTGATGTTCTTTTACAGGTTGTTCTTCACGCACAAATCGCAAAAGACAACAATGAATTTGATATTGAAGACGTTGCAAAAGAACTTTCCGACAAACTTATTCACCGCCATCCGCACGTTTTCGGAAATGCTCATGTTGATTCCGCAAACGATGTTGTTGTTAACTGGGATAAATTAAAACAGGAAGAAAAAACCTACAGAAAATCAATTTTAGACGGGATTTCAAAATCCCAATCAGCTTTAATGTCGGCACAAAAAATAAGCAAAAAAGTTGTTAAAGTCGGGTTTGAGTGGGAAAATGTTGAAAGCCTGAAAGACTGCATAAAATCCGAGTACAAAGAGTTTGAGGAAGCGGTTGAAAGCGGTGATAAAGACAGAATGGAAGATGAAATGGGCGATATTTTCTTTGCAACGGTAAATCTTGCCCGCTGGTATAAAATTGATGCCGAACAGGCACTTTTAAGCGCAAATAAAAAATTTACAAAACGGTTTAAAAAAATGGAAGAACTGAAAACTAAGCCGTTTGAAGATTACTCTTTTGAGGAGTTCAACGATTTGTGGAAACAGGCTAAAATTGAATTGGAAAAAGGAAATTAACAATGAAAAAATTTATATGGTTAATATTTTTGTCACTTATAATTGCAATCCCTGTAAAAGCGTACATGGGAAGCAGTTTTGAAGAACCTATTAATGTATGTGCAAGCCACATACTTGTTCCCGATGAAATTACCGCGGAAAGACTTAAACTTGAAATCAAGAATTACGAAGATTTTCAACAGCTTGCCCAAATTTATTCACAATGTCCGTCAGGAAGAAAAGGCGGATATTTGGGGTGTTTCGGCAAGGGACAAATGGTAAAAGAATTTGAAAAAGCTGCGTGGAGTGCAAATACAAATGAAGTTATCGGACCTGTTAAAACACAGTTCGGATATCATTTGATTTGGGTTAACAGAAAATACTGATTAAAATAAATGAAAAATAAACTGACAGCAAATTTGGCATTGTTTATGACGGCACTTATATGGGGGCTTTCTTTTGTTGCCCAGAGAGCGGGGATGGAATACATTGAACCGTTCACGTTTAATATGGTAAGAAGTTTTTTGGGCGGATTAAGTTTAATTCCTGTTATTTTGTGGGTAAAGGCATCCGTTCCCGATACAAGAACAGAAAGAAGAAGACACGCACAGCACATAAATCTTGTACGTGCCGGTATAGCCTGCGGAGTTGTTTTATTTCTTGCTATGTCAGTTCAGCAGTACTGCATGTTATTCGTAGGTGCAGGAAAAGCCGGTTTTATTACTGCACTATACATTGTTTTTGTTCCGATTATATCGATTTTGCTTGGTGACAGACTGAAAAAAGAAATAATTATCAGTGTAATACTTGCTGTTACTGGTTTATATCTTCTTTGTTACAAGGCAAACACAGGGTTTGATATATGGGATTTGTTAATATTATTAAGCGCCTTTTTCTATGCTGTACATATTATGCTTGTCAACTATTATTCAAGGATGGTTAATCCGGTAAAAGCATCCTGTTTTCAGTTTTTTGTTGTCGGACTGTTATCCATAATACTTGTTTCTTTGTTTGAAACACCAAATGTTAACGCTATAATAGCGTGCAAAATTCCGATTTTGTACGCAGGTATTTTAACCTGCGGAGTTGCATATACTCTGCAGATTTACGGTCAAAAATATACACTTCCTGTTCTGGCATCCCTGATTTTTGCACTTGAAGCAGTATTTGCCGTAATCGGAGGAGTGCTTATTCTTGGTGAAACTCTCAGTTTAAAAGAGTTTATGGGATGTATTTTTATGATATCAGGAGTTATTTTGTCAAATTTACATTCGGACAAACGAAAATAATTTATTGTTTTTCTAATGTAAAAGAATGATTTTATTGGCAAAATAAATAAATTATTGTTATAATAGGATTGGATATTAATATTTATTGGGGAAAAGAAGATGGCTGATAATAATCAAATTGGAAGTGACAGCAAGCAGGAAATGACTAAATTTCTTATAATGATGATAGCATCAGTAGTCATAATGCTTATAGTTTCAATAGTTATAAACTATGTAGTAGTAGAAAATATTATTACTCAAAAACTCAGCAATCTTCAGATAAATTCTGAAGAAGTCGCTGATGATGAAGGTGACAGTGATGAAGTTCAAAAAGGCATAATAGTTGACCTTGGTGATTTCATTCTGAACCTTTGTGATGAAAATGCAAAGAAATTCTTAAAAGTTAACGTTGCAATAGAAGTAAGCAAAAAAGATACCGATTTTCCGAAAGAAGAACCTGCTAAAGGCGGCGGACACGGACACGGTGAAGCGGCACCTGCTGCAGATCCTTTAGCAGCAATTCAGGCAGAAATGAATCAGTATAAACCTGCTATAAGGGATGCTGTTATAACTAATCTTTCAAGCAAGACTTCTGCTGAGCTTTCAACAGCTGCAGGAAAAGAACTTGCTAAAGAACAGATTACAAATGATGTTAACTCAATACTTGGCGGAGAAAGAGAAGTTTTAAGAGTAAGCTTCGGACAATTCATTATTCAATAGGGTAAGATGGCAAACAATAACAGTTTAGACAGTATAACAGAAAAAGAAAATCTGGAAAATTTTGAAGACGAATCTGATGAACATAAAAGTTATAAACTTTACAACTTCAGACGTCCTGATAAGTTTTCAAAAGATAATTTAAGAGCCTTAAGAGATATTCACAGAGAATTTTCTAAGGCTATATCTCTTATCCTGAGCGGTTATCTGCGTATGAGAGTTGAGATAGAAATAGTTTCTGTTGACCAGCTGACTTACGAAGAATTTGTTCGTTCAATGCCTTCTCCTATAAGTGTCGGTGTATTTGAGTTTGAACCTTTGTCAGGTCAGATTCTTTTAGGTATAAGTTTTGAAGTTATATCCTGTATTGTTAACAGAATGCTTGGAGGTGTCGGTTCTATAGACCCTCAGTCAAGAGAGTTAACCGATATAGAAAAAGCTTTGGCAAAGAAAGTTATCAATATTATTATTAAATCACTTGAAGATTCATGGAATACCATAGTTCCTGTTACGGGAAAATTTATCAGTCTGGATGATAATTATCAATCCATTCAGGTTGCAACTGCAGGTGAAATCGTTGCGTTACTGACATTTGAAGTTCAGATATCAGGAAAACATTTCGGATTATTCAGTATATGTTTCCCATATCCTGTTCTGGAAACTGTTTTGACACATTTAAGCACTCAGCACATTTTCCAGACAAAAGGTCTTGTTGCAACAAATGACGAACGTATGAAAATGATATCAAAATTGAATTTATCACTTGCGGATGTGAGAGTTCAGTTTGGTACCTGTAACATCACACTGGACGACTTTATGCAGTTGTCAGAGGGTGATATCATTAAGCTCGATAACAAGATTCAGGATGATTTAATCGTAAAGGTTAACGGTGAAAAGAAGTTTTTTGCACGACCCGGAACATTAAAAAATCAGGTTTGTGTTAAAATAACGGATGTATATGATGAAATGCACGAAGTATTGAGAAATTATTTTTAGAGAGGTCTTTCTATGTTTGATGATGATGACGATATAAATGAAGAATCAGGATTAGGTGAAGAAAATACAGCTGATGAAGACGCTTCAGGCGAAAGTACTGAAGAAGTATCTCAGCCGGCAAGTCCTGCTGAATTTGAAAATTTCAATAATGAAAAACCTGCTGAAGAAGAAGAAAAAGAAGAAGAAAAACCGGATCCTAATACGGTAACCGTTCAGCCTGTTCAGTTTGCGTCATTTGAAGACTTAGATCAGGTTCAGGGACCTCAGAACCAAAACTTAAATATACTTCTTGATGTAAAACTCCAGTTATCTGTAGAACTCGGTAAAGCCGAACTTCCGATTAAAAAAGTACTGGAACTTACAAAGGGTTCTATTGTATCACTTAATAAAGCTGCAGGTGAACCTGTTGAACTTTATGCAAACGGAAAACTTATTGCATACGGTGAAGTTGTAGTTATTGAAGATAACTTTGGTTTAAGAATTACTCATATTACAGACCCTGTAAAACGTCTTAACACAATTAACGGCGCTGCAAGAGAAGACTAGTATTCGGTAAATATATTCTTATAGATTTAACAAGACTTGTTGATAAATCCAGGATATTACCGAGATTTTATCCTATGCCTTCAAAATTTGTAAACTTAGAAGGGTCAATTTGCACATCTAAATGATCTTTTTCTATTAATATATGACTAAAATATCCTGTTGCATCTAATTTTGCCGCAAAATCCTTCGGATTACCGCAAATTCTTATATCAAGTTTTGGATTATCTGCATTATGGTGACTATCATAACCTTTTTTCTTGTGAGGATTATTTGGATGGCCGGTACCCAGGGCAGATGTTATAACTATTTCTTCTCCAATTATGTTTGATACTTTTTCAAGTATTGCACTTGTACCTTTTTTCGCAAAAGGTATGTCTGTTTTAAATGATTTAGCAGAAACAGACCAACTTTTTCCCCCTGTTAAACGTTCAAGATTACTGTCTTTTTCAGCTTGTTTTTCTGCTTCGTCTTTGGATAAGGATATGTATTTGTTATTAATTTTTAGATTATTATTAATTAAATTTTTATTATATGAAATTTTTGGCGGGGTAAGTTTTGGGGTTTTTTCTTCAGGTGTGGTTTTCAAACTGTTTATTAATACATTATTAAAAGAATAATTAATCGGAGGAAAATATAATTGCGGCATAAAAAACATAGGCTTAAAATTAAAGTTTTTCAATAAAAAACTAAAATCATAAAATCCCGGTGATGTACAAACATTTTGAAAATTATAATTGTACATAAAACTGTTTGTATTAAATATTAAATTTTGACCAATATCTAAACTGCTCATATCCCAAAAAATCCCTTATATTTATAAAGTCGATAAATACTGTAAGATTGACAGATTTGTTACATAACTTAACTTTTATACAATATTTATTACATCCCTACTTCGTTACAAAACTTTACTTCTTTTCTAACTTGCAAAACATGCTGATAACATGCTTTTTCATGGTTTAAATCTCTAAAAACGTTTATTAACAGCATTTTTTAAAGTTGTAAAATCTGAATACCAATAGATAATAGTATTTAAATATCATTTAAAAAAACTTAACAAATGTATATATTCGTCTTGTAAATGAGTTCTCAACTTATATAATAAGAATATGGGTTGAGAGTATTTGGGGAATAGTTCTCAATTTTGGATTAGTTGACAATTATCAGAAAATAATTTTTGGAGGATATAAGTGTTTAAGAGTCGTGATATGGGGAGAGCGATAGCCGTAAAAAGATGGACTCCGACAGCATTAGAATGTTATAAAAGAGGTTGTGTATGTGACGGTTGCTTTTATAGTGACTTCTTTAGTGCAACAGCTCAAAAATGTCAGATGAAAGCGGCGGTTCTTGAACTCGTGCGTACAATAGGCGCTCCAAGCGTTGATTTACCGCAGATTATAGACTAGTTAACATAATAAAATTTTACACTTACTTTATTGTATCTGATTTTTAGTTTTTCAGATACTTGACAAGCATGTAAAATATGTGGTATAAAGTAAGTGGGGTAAATGTATATTTTTGAGTCTTGCACACTTTGCAAGACTTTCCTTTTGTTTGGAGAAAATTTATGGACGATTTTAAGATTATTATTACAGTATCAGGAACTGATAAAGTAGGTATAGTTGCAAGTATTGCAAATATTTTGGCTAAATATAAAGTTAATATAGAAGATATTAAACAAACGCTTATGCAGGGGCATTTTGTAATGTTTATGCTTTGTGATATTGAAAAATCCGAACTTAATTTTAAAGAGCTTAAAAATGCACTAATAGAAGAAGGTAACAAAATGGAAGTTGAAGTTTGGGTTCAGAAAAAGGGTATTTTTGAAAAAATGCATACGGTGTAACTTTGTCTGATAAAGATAAAATAATAAAAGAAATTACTGACAGTATACAGAGAATAAACAGTAAATTTATGCTGCTTAAATTAATTACCGAAGCTAAGTATGAATATGATAAATATGATTATGAGGCAGGCAGAAGGTCTTTAATTGAGGCATATTTGATTGATAAAAAAAGTCCTGTTGTACTTAGAGGTTTGGGGTGTATAAACCAATACAAAGGTAAATATAATCTGGCTGAAAAATTTTTTAAAAAAGCTTTGAGATACTCAGAAAAGAAAGAAGTCGAATATACTCTTTTGGGTGTTTTATTTTATGTGCAGAACAAACTTGATGAAGCAATAAAATATTTTAATCTTGCAATTGACAGTAATGATGATTATGACTACGCTTATGAAGGCAGAAATCAGGCATTATTGGAAAATCATATAAGGATATCTGACTTGCAGGATTCTTTAAAAAATATGTTTTAAAATTATAAGATTTTCAATATTATTCTCTTAAATTATATTCAAGGTATTTTTATCTCTTTTTATGCGTTTTAATATAATTTTCGGATAAAAAACAACTTCTTCGGGAGATAAAAATGGGTATAAAAATATTACTTGCAGAAGATCAGAAATTAATGAGAATAGGTATAAAATCTTTATTCAATGATTATCCTGAAATGGAGATTATAGGTGAAGCCGTAAACGGAAAAGAGACGGTTGAAAAGGCTAAACTTATAAAGCCTGATATAGTTCTTATGGATATAGGATTTCCTGATATTTCAGGTATAGAAGCAACAAAGCAGATTCTGGAAAATAACGGTAATATAAAAATTATTATTCTTACTTCTCATATAACAGAAGAAGAACTAAATGCATCATTGGAAGCCGGAGCAAATGCTTACATTATAAAAGACATAAGTACGGAGTTTCTGATGAGCGTTATAAAAATGGTTAAGTCAGGTGCAATGTGGATTGACCCTCATGTAGTTCCGTTTATAAGAGAAAAAAATAACGGTATAATACCTTCACGCCAGGTTTCAAGAAGCGTTTTCAGACAAAATCATTCAAATCTCACGCAGAGAGAATATGAAGTTTTAAAACTTGTAGTTGACGGACAGTCAAACAGCCAGATAGCTAAAACTTTAACTATAAGCGAGCATACTGCAAAGGCGCACGTTTGTAATATAATCCAAAAACTTGTGGTTGATGACAGAACTCAGGCAGCTGTAAAAGCTTTAAAAGAAGGTTTGGTTTAATTAAAATTTATCCAATTTTTTTCCAAAAATTTTCCCTAAATTTTTAAATATTTTTCTTATATTTTTTATTAATAATTATATATTTATATATAAAAAATAATAACAATAATAATAAGCTCAAATAAATTGTATAAAACAGTCTGGAATATTTAATTTTATTGAGTTTTTACTGTTAAAAAGATTGTTCAAAACTTGTTAAAAATGTTGTAATTTTATACATCTTTGAACAATAAAAATAAAAAAAATAAAATAAAAAAATTTTTATGTAAAAACATGTTCAAAACAGCAAGACTTTTCTACATCTTTTCTACAATCTTTTGAACAATCAAAATAAATAATTTTATTTTATTTTTCTTTATTGTATAATCTCTTTATACTTTTATGAGGAGATACAAATGAAAGTTACCGTAAAAGTGCCGGCTACATCGGCAAATCTGGGCCCCGGATTTGATTGTTTGGGTTTGGCATTGCCGATATATAATACATTAACAATAGAAGAAACAGTTTTACCAGGAACAGGGGTAGAAATAAATTTGATGTCCGAAGGTGATAATATCGATGAAATGATTTTCGATAATGTTCCGAAAGATGAAAACAGTATTGTATATAAAGCAGTAGAAATGTTATACAATTCTATCGGTCAGGAGCCTTCCGAACTCAGAATAAATATTCAGTCACAAATCCCTATAACAAGAGGACTTGGAAGTTCGGCATCAGTTGTTGTAGGCGGACTTATTGCAGCAAATAAATTACTCGGCTCGCCTGCAGATACAACAGCACTTCTTTCTATAGCAACTGAAGTTGAAGGTCATCCTGATAATGTTGCTCCTGCAATTTTAGGTGGATTTGTAATGTCTTCAAGAGAAGATGACGGTTCTATTATTACCGAAAAATTGAACTGGCCTGAAGAATGGGATATAACAGTTTGTATTCCTGATTTTGAACTTTCAACAAATATTGCACGCTCTGTTCTTCCTGAATCAGTACCGCTTCAGGATGCCGTTTTTAATGCAAAACATCTTGCAATGCTTATTCAGGCTATTAATACAAAAGATGTTAAATTAATGAAAAATGCACTCCATGACAGACTTCATCAGCCATACAGAGAAAAATTAATCCCCGGTATGAAGGAAATAATGGAAGCATTTATACACGAAGATAACGTAATAGGAACAGTTCTTTCAGGTGCAGGTCCTTCTATACTTGTTATTTCTCACAAATATGATTTGGATAAGATTAAATCAACAGTAAGAAGTATATGGGAAAGCCTAAGTATAAAATCAGATATCCGCACTTTAAAAATAGAAAATAACGGTGCTGAAATTATTGAGGGATAAATATTAAATACCCATGCTTGTTATTTCATTATAAGCTGCAAGAATTCTGTTTCTTACCTGTACTGCCATCTGCATGCTTAAAGAAGCTTTTTCAGCAGCAATCATTGCATCGTGAATATTTGTATTTCCGCCCATAGCCAAATCTTCCTGCATTCTGTCGGCTTCTAATCTTGCATTATTTACGGCATTTAAACTGTTTGAAAAAGCTGCACCGAATTGATTTGCAAAATTACCCAAACCATCATCAGTTTTGTCTTTTAATGCATAATTTCTGGTTGCAGTATCCAATGTTTTTTCAAAATCTGTTGAAATAGTATCATCAAATTGAAATGATGAATTATTCTTTAAAAAATTATTATAATTTTCTACAGCGTCAAACTGAAAAGTTCTGTCAAAATTAGTTGATATTCCTGTTGAAAATTCCATTTCTTACCTCTTTACCCAAGTTCCTAAATATTCATCGCACTCTGCATCATAGTTTTAACGTTTTCCGCAACTGTTGCGTTAGCCTGATAAGCTTTAGAAGCAGAAATCATACCTACCATTTCTTCTACAACATTAATATTCGGTAAATCAACATAACCGTCTTCGTCAGCGTCAGGATGAGAAGGGTCATAAACAGTTTTTACGCCGTTTTCTTTATCATATATTTCATCAACTTCAACACCGCCTGTCAGTACACCGTTATTAAGTGCTACGTTGGCATTTATATGTAAATTACCTGTTCTCGGGTCAAACTGAGCATTCGGACTGTTGCTCTGAAAGTTTGAAAAACCTCTGTTTAACTGGTCTTCATATATTGTTCTGAAGGTTACATCTTTTCTTATGTAAACACCTTTAGAACCGTCAGGACGGCGTGTTGTATTAATGTTTGCAATGTTACTTGCAATCGTGTCCATTTTTACTCTCTGAGCAGTCATACCGGAACCTGCTATATCAAAAATATTAAAACTCATTTATTCTCTCCTATTGTCCCGTGCCCCGGATAACTTCACTTAACATTGAAAACTGACGTCTTTCCAGATTTGATAAAACCATGTATTTAGTACCTGTTTTTGATAAATCCATCATTTCACGTTCAAGTTCAACGTTATTTCCCTGATGGTCAGTACCGCTGAATACGTCAGTTACAAGCTGTGGTCTGAACTGATCGTACACATTTGACTGCAGGTATGCCTTTTCCTGGAGCGTCGGTATACGGTATTTGTGGACTTCACCGGTGAAAACATCAAGCATAGGCGGTTTGTATTCAACGCTGTTAAGACCTTTAATATAATCTTTCAAGTCTTCTTTTTCCTGAATTTCCGCTAACTGATTTTCAAACGCAACTTCTTTTCTCTGATACCCAGGCGTATTTACGTTTGCAATATTACTTGCAATAGAGTGCTGGCGGTCCATAAGACCGTTCATACCAAGATGAGTAATTTCTATTGTTCTGTTTGTAATCAAGTCCATAATTATCCGACTTTCGCAATTTTTATGGCAAATATAACTTCTTCATCCGTATTTTTTTCAAGTTCAAGTTTGCCATACATTTCCTCAATTGATTTTTTGCAAATCACTAACCCAAGTCCGGAGCCTGATGATTTTGTAGTAAATCCTTCTCTGAAAATATTTTCGGGATTTTTTATTTTCCCTGCATTGTTTGAAATTTTGACTACCGCAAAATCATTCTCATCTTCCGTCTTAATTTTTACATACGGTTTTTCACCGTTACTTACCACCTCAAGGACATCGCCTTCTTTATTAAATGCTTCACTTGCATTTTTTACCAAATTAATTACTGCTGCAATGAATTTATTTTCATCAACAGGTATTTTTACATCAGTATCATTTTCCACTATGCATTCAACATTCTGACCTTCAAAGTATACTTTCGTCAAATCTGAGGCAGAATTGATAAGCTCTTTTAATTTATATGGCTTAATAACTGATTTTTCTGTTGATTTTAATGCAATAAGCGAATTTCCAGCCATTTTTACCGCTTTTGACAAACACTTAACTGCATTTAAAATACCTTCATTATCAATATTATTTTTGGCACAGGTCTTTTTAATAATCTCAGTATACAAGTCGCAAATAGAAAGCTGATTTTTAATTTCATGTGCTACAGCTCTTGTATTCTGACTTATTTCTTCTTCCTCTTTTTCAGATTGAATTTGAGCAAAACCCAAAACAGCATCTTTTGCCGCTTCATCAAAGTTTTCTGCCAGTTTTCTTATAGATACATTTAACAACGGGTTATCACGTCTGTCAGGTTTAAATCTTTCCTGAAAATCTTTGATATCAACGTCAGTGTTTCTGTCTATAATATCAAGAGCTTCGTTCTGAACTCTTGAGTTAAAAATTGTGTAATATCTTACAAAATTTTTATTCTCGGTTTTGTTATCCCAGATGATTATCGCAACAAATCTGTGCGTAAGTACACAAAGAAACTCTGTATTTGCCCAGACTTTTTCTTTTAAATGTCCGCCTTCATCCGTAAAATCAAAAGAAGGTACAGAAGAAAATTCAAGCCTTTTAATAAGTCCCATAATCCCTGATTTATTTTCTATTCTGTGTAAAACAACTCCTTCTTCGGGTTCATTAACCAAAGGCTCTAAGACAGCTCTCATCATGCATTTAAGAGCAGATTTTGAAAGAATCGGATTAGCCTGAGATTCTATAAGTTCTTTTAAATAATTTTGCTGTCTTACGATTTTCTTCATTTTGTTTCCTTGTGTTATTACATTAATTTTTAATACTGTTCAACCGATCAAATAATCTATACTGCAATTTTGTTCTTGGTTAAGAAACCGTTGTTTATTGCGTATAAAACAGCCTGTGTTCTGTCAGAAACCTGAAGCTTTTGGAAAATATTATTTACGTGAGTTTTAACAGTTGTTTCAGAGATAAATAATTTTCCTGCAACACCTTTATAAGTGATACCCTGTGTGAGAAGCTGAAGAACTTCTTCTTCACGGGGAGTAAGTGCATCAAGTAAGTTTTCTTCATCGTAAGCTGCTTCTTTTCTCTGATTTTCTTCTCTGAATGATTGCTGGAAGTATTCAAAGAAACGGGAAGATAATGCAAGCGGTAAATAAATCTTGCCGTTTAATACTTCTTCAATAGCATAAATAAGCTGAGCAGAAGCCATGGTTTTAAGAACGTAACCTTTAGCACCGATTTTCATAGCTCTGAAAATCAAATCAGCATCATCATAACCTGATAAAGCTAATACTTTTGTGTTCAAACCTAATTTAGATATTTCAATAATGCCCTGTAAACCGTCTTTTTCAGGCATATTCATATCTAATAAAACAATGTCCGGCTGATACTTCTTAATCAAATTCAACCCCAAAGAAACGTTTGTAGCTATCCCTACAACATCAAAAGTTCCTTCCAAATTCAAAAGTTCTCTGATACCGTTAAGATGATCATAATTGTCATCAATTAACAAAACTCTTGATTTTTTCTTAAACTCATGTCTCATACTCTCTTCTCTCCCCTATATTATTAATTGTAAATTTTTGTTACTCTCTCCACTATTTATATTACCTATGTATAGAGGATATTTTCATCAACAGAATGGTTTATTTTACTATGTTTAGGCTAGATATAAAGATATAGACCACATGGTCTAGAAGAAGGTGCAAATGCACAATTGGTCTTTATTTGGGGTTTCGTCAAGGCATCCTCAAAATTTAAGACATAAAGAGTAGTCTAATTGAGGTAAAAAACTGAGTACATCATACATTCGGGGTAGAGCGATATATATATAAAAAGTCGGGTTTGGAATTTCCAAACCCGACTTTAATATTATTAAATTTATACGTTTCTGTTTTATTTCCGCCGGCTATGTACGAAAAGTTTTTCGTTTCCTTTTTGAAAAAAGGAAGAAATCATTTTTTATTTACCCCTTAAGCCACAGCAGGGCTTGCAGAGTTCTTTTTATCTTCCCAGATATCGATAAGTACTGAGCAGAAGAATATGCTTGAATATGTACCAATTGCGATACCGAGAATCATAGCGAGAACGAAATCTTTGGTTGTAACTCCGCCGAGGAAGTACAGTGCAAACAGTGTTATCAGGGTTGATAACGAGGTGTTAATACTTCTTGTAAGAGTTTGGTTAATACTTGAGTTCATTATTTCGCTGAATGACATTTTCTTACCGTAGTATTTAAGGTTTTCACGTACACGGTCGAAAACAACGATGGTATCGTGAACAGATGCACCGATAACTGTCAGAACTGCGGTTACAAAGAGTGCATCAACCTGAACGTTAAAGAATAATCCGAGTATTGAGAAAACACCGATAACGAACAGTGAGTCGTGAACCAGACCGAGTATTGCAGCGAGTGCATAATTGAACTGGAATTGGAATGTCAGATATGCGATAATACCCAATAATGCCAGCGATAGTGCTATTAAAGAGTTTTTAAACAGCTCTTTACCCAAAGTAGGTCCTACTGATGTTACAGAAACAAGTTCTGAGTTCGGAAAGCTTTTTTCAACGACTGCTGTAATTTTATCCTGGTCATTTGAACCTTCTTCAATAAATTTTGTTCTTATGGAAAGAATGGATTTCAAATCAGAATCGGTATTATCGTTAACGTGAATAATCTGTAAATAAGGATTTTCAATTCCGTTTTGTGCAAGTTCCGTCCTGACTGAAGCCATTTTTTCGTTGGTAATATCCTCTTTCACACCGTACTGTGTAGTTGTACCGCCGGTATAGTCAATACCGACCTTAAGCGGTGCGTGAGTAGGATAAGTTATTGATGAATAAATCATCGCAATTATTCCCGGTGTCAGCAGACATGCTGAAATTGCCAGGCATAAAAATCTGTATTTTACTATATCTAATTTAAGTTTCATTATTATCTGTCCTCCCCTAGTCCAAAATACCAAACTTAGCTTTTTCACGTTTAGTTTCAACAGCCTGATATTCCTGGTCTATTTCTTCCTGAGTTAAACCGAATAACCATGGTTTTTCAAGTTTGCCCGTGCCGAATACAAGGTGCATAAAGTTTCTTGTAATCGTAATAGCAGAGAACATAGAAACAATAACACCAATAGCAAGTGTCAGGGCAAACCCTTTAACTATACTTGTTCCTAAGCAATAAAGGATTGCACAGGTAATAATAGTTGTCATATTTGAGTCAAAAATACTTGTGAATGCTCTGTCAAAACCTGAATTGATAGCCGTAAACAGCGTTCTGCCGGCTCTCAGTTCTTCTTTGGTTCTTTCAAAAATTAATATGTTGGCATCAACCGCCATACCAATTGAAAGAATAAACCCTGCAATACCTGCAAGTGTAAGAGTTACAGGAACTGCTTTAAATATTGCAAACAAGAATAAACCGTATAAGCAGAGAGCAATGTCAGCGATAGCACCCGGAGCTCTGTAGTATAAAATCATGAATAACATTACAAATCCAAGACCTATAGCTCCGGCAACTTTTGATTTCGCAATTGAATCAGCACCGAGAGTAGGTCCTACGGTATTTTCTTCAATGATTTTAGCCGGAACAGGAAGTGCGCCTGCGTTTAACAGGTCAGCCATTTGTTTTGCTTCCTGAGGACTGAAACCGTCATTTCCGCCGGAAATCTGAGCATTACCGCTTGTAATAGGTTCTCTGATAACTGGTGCTGACTGAAGTTCGCCGTTAAAGAAGATTGCCATCGGCTGATTAACCAGTCTTTTTGTTAAATTGCCGAACAGTTTTGTACCTTCCATATCGAATTCAAGGTCAACAACAAATTGTCCGGTTTGTCCGCTTGTCTTGAATTCAGCTTTATTAAGCTGTTTACCTGTCAAACCTGTAGATTTCCAGCCGATAATTTCGCCTGAAGCATCTTTTACAGGTTCTTTAAATTCAAGCTCTGCTGTTTCACCCAGGTATGCTTTTGCCTGATTTAAGTCTGAAACATCAGGAATTTCAACAACAAGCCTTCTGTCGCCTGCTCTCTGAACAACAGTTTCAGCTACACCAAGTTTGTTAACACGATTTTCGATAGCAAACTGCAAGCTTGACATCATATCAGGTGTAACTTCTCCGCCATTAATCGGTTGAGCTTCAAGAACAAGTCTTGATCCGCCGACAAGGTCCAAACCAAGTTTTGTAGGCTTTGTGCAGATTACTACTACAGATATTATAGCAAGTGCAACAATCACCCAGAACAGAATAAGTTTATTCTTCATCTATTTACTCCTTTATATCCTATGTTCTTATTGTATATCAAACATAATGAATGTGAATAAGTGAACAGGTGAATTGGTGAATAAATTTGTTTTTCTTCTTAAATAGCATCAAGTGTAAAGAATAAATCAGCTTTTTCTGCTTTGGTAAGCTCAACAAGCGGACGTCTTACGTATTCTTCAATTAAGTCTTTATATGCGAGAGCTGCTTTAACAGGAACCGGGTTCGGTGCCATAAACAGTTTTTTAAATATCGGGTAAAGTTTTCTGTGCATATTGCCGGCAGTTAAAGCGTCGCCTGTTTTAAAGTTTCTTATCATAGATTTTATTTCTGTTCCGAACAGATGTGATGCAACTGATACAACACCGTGTGCGCCAACAGAAAGCATAGGAAGCGTAAGACTGTCATCACCTGAATATATAGCAAAATCGCTCGGACAGCTTAATTTTAGCTCGGTAATAACATCCAAATCGCCAAAGCTTTGTTTAAGTGCGACAATATTTTTGTATTTTCTTGCAAGAGTTTTTACCGTTTCAACAGACATATTTACTCCTGTTCTTGAAGGGATATTGTATAAAATTACCGGCAAATCGGTTGCTTCCGCAACAGCAGAAAAGTGTTCTATCATACCTGCCTGTGAAGGTTTGTTATAATATGGGACAACAGTCAGAATAGCATCAGCACCTTCCTTTTCAGCTCTTTTTGCTGTTATAACAGCCGTTTCAGTAGAGTTAGATCCTGTGCCCATAATAACTTTGCCTTTTCCGGAAACTGCACGTTTAGCACTTGAAAGAACTTCAAGTTCTTCATCAAAAGACAAAGTCGGTGATTCTCCTGTTGTAGCAGTAACCAGTACTGCATCTGAACCGTTGTTTACGAGATAATTAGCCAAAAATTCCACTTTATCGTAGTCAACTTCTCTTTTTTCGTTGAATGGTGTTACCATTGCCGTAATAACTTCGCCTGCATCATATCTCATAAATTATCCCCTTATTCTAAATTTATTTACCAATTATACTATAATATTTCTCTAAATTCATGTACTTCAATAGAGCTGTCGTTTCCGTGAAAAATTCCGACACTTTCTGTTCCGAATGCGTGCGATTTGTTACATTTATATCTCAGTAATGTATCCGCACAGAATATTATTTTACCAAAACCTTGTAAATGTGCCAATTTTTTTAACTGTGCAATATTATCTCCTGCCTGAACACAGATTGCGTAATCAAGAGGCGAGGAGGATTTTTTTATCTTAAATAATATGTCAAGAATATTGTCGATTTTGTTAAAATCAGAAAAACGATATAAAAATCCGCCTTCAAAATCTTCAAAGTGGATATTTGTTTTTTTGTACAAAATATCATTCATGGAATTATTCAGGTCAGGTACATTAAATTTATCTTTACTGTTAATGAATTTCTTTTGTAATCTTGTATGAATTAAAATCATATATTCGAAGATTTGTTGTTCATGTACAATAACATTATTTTTTAAATTTCTGTTAAACTCTTTTTCTATGGCTTTTTTGTGTGCAATATGCATGTTTTCATAAGAATCTCTGAAATTATTAATACCTTCAAGCAAAAATCTCAAAACCACCATTAAACACATTAATAAAACCATAGCAACAATAAATTTGCCGTCTAAATTGTTGCCTCCCAAAGCAAAAGAGAATGGAAAAATATTGTTGGCAAAATTCAGTAAAGCATCCATGGAAGGTTTTATAAAATTCAGCCAATTCCATTGTGCTTTGAAAATACTTTCCAGCCAGTAAATAACTGTTGTCATTATGTAAAAAGAGCAAATAAGACTCAGAGTTTGTCCTATGTTGTTCAAGTTATTAAAAAACCACATAATTATTTTATGCATTTATAAACTCCAAATTATTTAAGATAGATATTATCAATCAATCTTACATTTTCAACCCTGCAGGCAATAAGAGCAATAGAATTCTCGTCTGCTTTAGTTTTGTTTTCAAGAGTATTTCTGTCAACGATTTCCAAATATTCCATGTCGTGCTTATCTGTTAAAAAGCTGTAAGCAGTTTCTTTCAGAGCTTCAACATCCGTAATGCCTTTTTCGTAACAGGATTTAATATTATTTAAGATTTTGCTCAAAACAAGCGCATCTTTTTTACCTTGTTCTGAAAGGTATTTGTTTCTTGAGCTTAGCGCAAGTCCTGATTCTTCTCTGACTATCGGACACTGGATAATTTGAATGGGAACATTAAGGTCTTTAACCATTTTTTTAATGATTATTACCTGTTGAGCATCTTTTTGTCCGAAGAATGCGTAATCAGGCTGAACAATGTTAAACAGCTTAAGTACAACCGTGCAAACTCCGTCAAAGTGTCCTGTTCTTGTTTTTCCGCAGAGCGTGTTTACGTAGAAAAACGGCGGACAAACGTAAGTCAGAGTATCGTTTGAAAGTCTTCGACCTTCGCCGTACATTTCGTCAGCTGAAGGAGCAAAAACGATATCAACACCTTCTTTGCTGCAAAGCTCCATATCAGCATCTAGGGTTCTCGGATATTTATCAAAATCTTCTGACGGCCCGAATTGAATAGGATTAACAAAATCCGAAACGACAACTTTGTCGCAAGTTTCTTTTGCTTTTTTGATTAAACTCAAATGTCCTGCGTGAAGCGCCCCCATTGTGGGAACCAGCCCTACGGTTAAACCCTCTTTCTTCCATTTCAGAACTTCTGTTCTGACTTCTTCTATTTTATGAAATAACATTTTAAATCCCTCTTTTGACAAGGTAATTATACCATACAAAAACACCAAAATATATATTATGATGTATAAATGTACTTGTGTTTATGAAAAAAGTTTTTCTTTTTCTTCTTTATTCAGTTCAAAAGACTCTTTATCAGAAGGAAATAAACCTTCTTTAACTTCCTGTTTATAAGCTAAAACTCCCTTCATAATATCGTCGTGAAGGTTTGCATATTTTTTAACAAATTTAGGTGTAAAATCGGTAAATTTACCTAAAATATCATCAATAACAACAATCTGACCGGAACAATTTACTCCTGCCCCGATTCCTATTGTCGGAATATTCAGATTTTCTGTAATATATTTTGCACTGTCAGCCGGCATAAGTTCGAGTACAATGCCGAAACAACCTGCTTCTTCAAGTTTCTTTGCGCTTTCTAAAATTGCTTCAATTTTATCCGAAGTTTTTCCCTGAATTTTGTGTCCGCCCAAAGCGTTCATCAACTGCGGAGTAAATCCCAGATGACCGAGAACGGGAATGCCTGATTCGGTGCATCTTTTAATCAGATTTATTATATGGTCGTTACAACCCTCAAGTTTAACGGCATTTGCTCCCGCTTTAATCATTTTGCCTGCGTTTTCAAGTCCCTGAGCAACAGAAAGGTTATAGCTCATAAAAGGCATATCACCGATAATAAACGAGTTTTTTGCTCCTCTGGCAACAGCGCTTACAAAAATCAGCATCTCGTCAATGGTTATGTTATAAGTATTTTCGTGACCTAAAACAACCATAGCCAATGAATCGCCTACCAAAATAGCATCAACTTCTGCCTTATCCAAAACCTGTGCTGTTGAATAATCATAGGCGGTAAGCATTGCTATTTTTTCATTGTTATTTTTTAAAGTTTGAAATGACGATACTGTTTTCATGATAGTTATTTCTTTAGTGACTTTCTGTACCAATAATGAATTGCTCTTGCCACGCGGTTAGAGGAATGACGCACAAGTCCTTCTTTGCTTTCCTGAATAAGTTTTTGTGAAACAATTTCTATTCCGATAGGGTTAATATTTTCCATATCCAGCCTTACAGGAATAGAACCCGATTTTGCGTATCCTTCGGAAATATTATCCGGCAGGTTGTTGTTAACAAGGACTGCGTCTACAATTTTCTTTCCTTTAGCGTGTTTAAATAATGCGTTAATATGGCTTGCAACGGTGTAATCTGTTGTTTCACCGGGTTGAGTCATAATATTGCAAACATATATTTTTCTTGCTTTTGATTTCATAATTGCGTCAACAATTCCGTTAACAAGAAGGTTTGGAATAACGCTTGTATATAAACTTCCGGGACCAAGAATAATCAGGTCTGCATCGCCAATTGCATCAATAGCTTCAGGGAGAGCCTGACAGTCTTCCGGCTCGGTAAATAATCTTTTAATTTGACCTTGAGCTTCGGGGATGCTTGATTCACCGTGAACAATCCGTCCGTCTTCAAATTCCGCACCCAGCTTCATATCGTCTAATGTTGCGGGAAGAACAACGCCTCTGATGTTTAATACATTAGCGGATTCTTTAATTGCTTTAACCATATTTCCCGTAATTGAACAAAGGGCTGTAAGGAATAAATTACCAAAACTGTGTCCTTCAAGACCTTCACCTGTTTTAAATCTGTATTGAAAAAGTTCTGTAATTAAATCTTCATCATCACCTAATGCTGCAATACAGTTTCTTATATCTCCGGGAGGCAGAATACCCATTTCGTTTCTGAGCCTTCCTGAACTTCCTCCGTCGTCACCTACTGTAACAATAGCGGTAATATTACTGGTATATCTTTTTATACCTCTCAACAACATAGATAATCCTGTTCCGCCGCCTATTGCAACAACTTTTGCACCTCGGTTAAGCTTTCTTCTTCTGTATAATTTTTCTAAAACAGAGGAATTTCCTTTTGCGGAATCCATATCCATAATTGAAAGTGTGGTTTTTTGCCAGCCTTTAAAAAATATGATTGCACCAATTAAGATGAATACTGCTGCCAAAAAGTTAGACGGCAGGAATAATGCAGCCTGTCTTATAAGCTCAAGGGTTCTGTAAATAGGTCTGATATCTGCAAGTACCATAAACCCGAGAACAATCATTACCGAACCGAAGAAAATAAGCAAAAACCATCTTTTTACTTCCAGACCCGGAAGGAGCCAGCCTACTTCTTTTTTAACATTAACATTATCTTTTAAATCGTCTATATTAAATGCCATCTTAAATACCTTCTATAAATTTGCTAATAATTACTCCTAATCTACCCAGCCTGATAATTTTGCATTATTGTAATTGATAGGAGCCGGTGTAATCAATCTTTTAGCTTCTTTTATCAAATCCAAAGAGTTATTGTATTTGTTTGAGAAGTGAATAGTGTTAACTTCACACATACTCATTCCGCCTAAATTGTTGCGGATTTGCGAGGTGTGAAGCAGGTGCTGCAATCTTTTTATCATGTCGTAATTATTTGTATTATCAGGGATTGCATAATCTACCGTCAAATCAGGATTATAAGTTTTTTCCAGACAGAGTTCCTGTGCAACGGGAATACAAACATAGTCGCCGACTTTTGAAATTATGTCACCCATCGGACCATAGAAAACCAGCCAATCTGAGCATTTTTTAATGGCTTTTGCTACAGCTGAAGCGAATGTAAAATCTTCTCCGCAGGCTTTGTACATAGCACCGTGAGGTCTTACGTGTTCAATACTTAAACCGTAAGCCTTCGCAAAAGACATAATTGCGCTTACCTGATAAACAACAAGTGCTTCAAGCTCATCTTCTTTAAGCTCAACAGGTCTGTATCCAAATCCCTGAATGTCATTGAAACCGATATGAGCGCCGATTGCAACATTCTTTTCTTTTGCTTTTAACAGCGCATCTTTAATTGTTATCGGGTCGCCTGCGTGAAATCCGCACGATATGTTGACTGAGCTTACGTAATCAAGAAGTTCAAACTCCTGATTGTTTCGGTAAACGCCGTATGCTTGCGCCAAATCACAGTTGAAATCTATATTTTTAATTGATTTTTTTTCTAATACTTCTTGCATTAAAAACTCCTTTTTATTCAGATTATACAATAAAAAAAAGAAATAAATCTTATATTAAATCAGTTTTTGAAATTTTCCTTTGCAGAACGGCAAGTATAAATATTATAATAAATAATACATAAGCCAAAGCACAGGCTTTTCCTACATCAAAATATTCAAAAGCATATTTATAAACAGAATAGACAATGATATTTGTGGCATCCTGAGGGCCGCCTTCCGTCATAACATAAATTAAGTCAAAAACCTGAAAAGAAGAAATCAGCGTTACAAGCATAACAAAATAGGTTGTAGGTTTTAAAAGCGGAAGGGTTATTTTAAAGAATGTATCGCCGGCTCCGGCGCCGTCAATTTTTGCAGCTTCATACAGGCTGTTATCAATAGTTGAAAAACCTGTTAAGAATAAAACAACATTGTATCCGACAAGTTTCCATACGGATACAAAAATTAAAACGGGCATAGCAAGCCTTGTGTCAAACAGCCAGGTTAAATGAGTTCTTAATAAAGTGTTTACCGCACCGATATTAGGGTCAAAAATCCACCCCCAAACTATTGCAATTACAACAGCAGGAGTAATAAACGGAAGAAAATAAATTGCCTTAAATGCTTCGCTTCCCCTGATTTTTGTATTCAGAGCGGATGCCGTAACAAGCGGAATAATTACCGCAAAAACAGTTGTTGAAATTGCATAAACAAAAGTATTAACCAAAATCTGCAAAAATCCGCCCTGTGTCAAAATTGCTTTATAATTATCAAATCCGACAAATTTTATTTCATTGAGCAAATCCCAGTCCGTAAAACTTAGCGCAAATGAGCAGAAAATCGGAATAATAATAAATACAAAAGTTCCGATTAGTGCAGGTAATATAAATAAATATTCGCTTTGTTTTTTATCCATAATAATATTATATAGAAATGGCAAAAAAGGTACACAAAAATTTATTTATGCTAATATTTTGTTAAGAAGATAAATATAATAAGGAGATAAAATGTTAGATACATCAGCTTTTGGTAAAAATGATATCAGGGGAATTTACGGTGAAAATGTAACTGAAGAACTTTTTTATTATGCAGGACGCGGTTTTGTGCAGTATCTTGTGAAAGAATCAAGACGTGTTCCTTCTGAAATTTGGATTACGGTTTGCAGAGATGCAAGACTTCATTCACCTGCGCTTTCAAAATCATTAATTGAAGGTATTCGTTCCTGCGGAGCTAACGTTGTGGATATGGGACTTGCTCCTACGCCAATAGGATATTATTCAGAAGCAGCAGGGCTTCCGCATTATCTGACAAAATATCTTCCTGTTACGGGTGCGCTTGTTATCACGGCAAGCCACAATCCGAGTCAGTATAACGGTATGAAGATGACTTATGCAAAACAAACTCTTGGCGAAGAACAGATAAAAGTTGTTAAGGCTTTAACGGAAGAAGAATATAAACTTCAGATTCCGCCTGTTGGATTTGGTCAGCTTGTTGAATATGATTTGATACCAGATTATATAAATGATATGAAAAACAGATTCGGAAGAATCGGTGAAGGAATAAAAGTTGTAGTGGATTCTGCTAACGGTACGGGCGGTGTTGTCGGTCCAAAATTATACAGAGCATTAGGATGCGAAGTTATTGAGCTTTATTCGCTTCCTGACGGAAGATTTCCTCACCACCATCCAAATCCGAGCGATGAAAAAACACTTAATGATATTAAAAAAGCAGTCGTTGCAAATAAAGCCGACTTAGGTATTGCTTTTGACGGCGACAGTGACAGAATAGGCGTTATTGATTCAAACGGAAACTCAATGACAGGTGATAAATTACTTTTAATCTATTCCGAAGATATTATCAAAGAATACAATAAAAAAGACATAAAACCTGTAATTGTATCCGAAGTAAAATGCTCACAGGTTCTCTATGACACCATAAACGCTAACGGCGGTATTGCAGTTATGTGCAAAACAGGTCACGGCTACATAAAAGCAAAAATGCGCGAAACAGGTGCGGTTCTTGCGGGTGAAATGAGCGGACACACATTCTTTAAAGATACTTATTACGGTTTTGATGATGCAATTTATGCAGGATGCAGAATTATTGAAATTATTGCAAACAGAAAAAAACAAAATCCTGAGTTCAAGATTACAGATATGCTGAAACCGTTTGAATCAGTATTCAGCTCTCAGGAAGTAAGACTTGCCTGCCCGAACTCGCTGAAAGCTCCGACTTTGGAAAGTTTTCAGGCAGTAATAGCTGAAAATCCCGATTTCTTCGGAAGAAAAATTGAAGACATTATTACAATAGACGGTATGAGAATAGTATTTGCTGATGGCGGCGGATTTGCGCTAATCAGACAAAGCAATACCGAACCGGTATTTACACTGAGATTTGAAGCAGATTCAAAAGAATACGCACAGAAATATGAAGAGCTGATGGTTAACAAACTTTTGGAAATTATCCAAAACTTTTCAAAAAATCTTGCCGGTGTAAACTAGAAAAAAGAATAAAAAAAAAGAGGTTCTGTTAACTAAACAGAACCTCTTTTTTATGTTAAATCTTAAGCGTTCGGACTTTCGTATTCAATGCCCATTCCTTTAAGCGCACCGATAAATCTTTCTGCGCATGCATACTGAACTTCAGGCGGAACAACACGCAAAATTTCAACAGTTTTTGAAATAATCGGGTCTTTGTCATACCATCTTGCGCCGTTAACAGGTTTTACCAAATCGTAGAATCTGTCCAATGCTTCTTTTGATACTTTTTCTTCCAGTTTATCCAAAAAAACTACCGCATGTTCTCTGAGTTCATCCTGATAGTTCTTTAATAATTCTATAACTTCTAACAACTTAGGGTCATGGTCATACCACCTTTTATACGTTGCCATTACAATATCCCCCTTATATTCATACCAGAAGAAGCAGTTCCCTCTGTTATATTTTCATCATTATATCTTTTAATTTTAGCACCGAGTGCTGATAATTTTTGTTCAAATTCTTCATATCCTCTGTCGATATGGTGAAGCTTTTCGACAATGGTTTCACCGTTAGCCATAAGCCCGGCAATAACGAGTGCTGCACCTGCTCTGAGGTCGCTTGCCGCAACAGTAGCGCCCGTAAGGTTTTTAACCCCTTTGATAATAGCGTGATTTCTGTCCTGATGGATATCAGCGCCCATTCTTCTGAGGTCAGGAACCTGCATAAATCTGTTTTCGTAAAGGCTTTCCGTGATAATTCCGACACCGTTTGCGGTTGTCAAAAGTGTCATTGCAATAGCCTGTAAGTCTGTCGGAAATCCAGGATACGGCTGAGTTACAAAATTTATTGAGTTCAGTCTGTTTTTACAGCTTACTTCAATTGTTGTCGGCTCAACAAGTTTAATGCTTGCACCCATTTTAATTAATTTGTCGTTAAAGAATGTAAGATGAGCCGGATAAACATTTTTTATTATGGCTTTTCCCCTTGTCGCAACAACTGCTGCCATAAAAGAACCTGCTTCAATTCTGTCGGGAATGGTTGTGTATTCTGCCGGGTGCAGACTGTCAAGTTTAACACCGTTAATAACGATTTCAGAAGTTCCCGCACCTGAAATATCAGCGCCTAAAGTATTCAGGAAGTTTGCCAAATCAACGATTTCAGGTTCCTGAGCTGCATTTTGAATACGTGTTGAACCTTCCGCTGTTACTGAAGCCAGCATAAGATTTTCTGTTGCACCAACTGACGGGATATCAAGATAAATATCTGTTCCGACAAGTTTTGATGCTTTTGCGTGAACGTATCCGTTTTCGATTTTAATTTTTGCTCCGAGAGCTTCAAGACCTTTGATATGAAAATCAACCCTTCTTTCACCGATAGCACAGCCACCCGGAAGTGCAACAATTGCTTCACGGCAGCGTGACATCAGAGCTCCGAGGATTATGAATGATGCTCTCATTTTGCTGACAAGTTCGTATTTTGCGGTAATTGATGATATGTCGCTTGCATCAACAATAACGGATTTTTCCGCTCTGTTATAAACGCAATGAGCGCCTAAGTCCGTTAAAACATTGAGCATAATCTCAACATCGGTAAGACGGGGTACGTTATAAATTTTTGTCGAACCCTTAACAAGAATAGTTGCGGCAAGCAGCTTTAAAACAGCATTTTTTGCACCGCCTATTGATACTTCACCCTTTAATGTTTCACCGCCAATTATTTTGAACTTCTCAGCCAAGGTCTCCTCCAGTTCTAACTAAATAATACTATTAATCAAAACTCTTGTAAAGTGGTTAAATTTTTGTTATCGCCAGCGTATGTGATATAATATTCTTATGGGGAAGTTTGATTTATTTAATAAGTTTACAACGCCGGTCATTATTATTGGGGAAAATAAAGAAACTGTTTTTACCAATAATACTTTTAAACGTATTTTCAGGGACTTTGATAATATAAAAAAGTTTTCTCATAAACTTGATTATGATGCGGTTGCGCTGGAGATTGACAGTACGATGGTCTTTTCTCCTGTTTTTCAGGCTTACAGCTCAAAAGAAGATTTTGTTACGCACGTAAAATATCAGACGGCAACAAATGAATACCTGTATTTTGATATGAATTCAACCAAGAAAGGCAAGTATACCGTAATTTTTCTGAAAGACGTTACTGCGGAAGTAAAACTTGCAAATCTTCAGAAGCAAAACCAAAGTTATCAGAAAAAAATCAGCACGCTTTCGGAAGAAAATGCTTCTATGTCCAAAATTAAACTTCAGGCACAATCTCAGGCAATGAAGCTTTTATTATTAAATAAAATATCTAATATTATAAGAGAATCAATAAATACTTCGGTAATTTTAAAATCTGCGCTCAGAGAATTATCGGAAATGTTTGGAGCTTTCAGAGCGTATTATGCAGCTGCCGTTGATGAAGGATTTGTCATAAAGGAATCAACAGATAAAAAAGATATTAATAAAACAATTTCTTTTGACAAGTCGGTAAATGATTTTATCGCAGAAAGGAAAGTATCCTGTATAACCTGCAGAAAAGAATACAAAGAAGCTGAACCGTTCAGGGAAAACGTTCAGAGAATAGTAATGCCAATTTATCACCTTAATAACTTGCTGGGTGTAATAGTTCTTTCCACTAAACAAAAAATTAAACTAGATGATACTCTTGAGGTTTTGGAAGGGGTATCTTCACAGCTGGGTAACGCAATAAATCAGGCAGAACTTTACAAGAAAAACGAACAAATGGTTGTGGATTTGAAAAAAGCTTTGAAAGAGTTAAAGGAAACCCAGTTACAGCTTATTAATTCCGAAAAGATGGCATCTTTGGGTCAGCTTGTTGCAGGTGTTGCACACGAAATAAATACTCCGCTTGCGGCGATTAAGTCTAATAATGAGGTTGCAAAAAAATTAATTGAACAGATAGAAGATATTGATTTGAAAGACCTTCTGAAAGAAACAAACGGCATTGATTCAGAGGCAATAGAAAGAATAAATCTTTTGGTGGTTTCTCTGAGAAAATATGTAAGACTTGATGAGGCAGAGCTTCAGGAAGCCGATATTAATCAGGAGATGGACTTAACGCTTGAACTTTTGCGTCATGAAACAAAAAACAGGATAGAGATAGTAAAAAATTACGGGAAAATTCCGCCCGTTAAATGTTATCCGAATATGCTTAATCAGGTATTTACAAATATCCTGCAAAACGCAATACACGCAATAAAAGACAAGGGGACAATAACTATTGACACAAGTTACAAAAACAAACGCCTGACAGTCAAAATAAAAGACGACGGGTGCGGAATAAAAGAACCGCAAAAAATCTTTGACATGGGGTATACGACAAAAGGCGTCGGCGTCGGTACGGGCATGGGGCTTGCAATTTCGCAAAAAATCATAGAAAAACACAAGGGAAAAATAGACGTAAAAACAAAAATAAATAAGGGCAGCGAGTTCAGTGTTACTATCCCTGGTGAGTAATAATCGTTAATTTTTGTAAACGTCTGTTTTTTAATATATATCTTAATCATAGCCAAATCACAAATATAATAATAATTAACTTTTGTAAAAAAATATAGAAGACCAGACACAAAAATGTAAAAATATGATATATTAATAAAGCTAAGATTAAGTGTAAAAATTACATTAATTAATTTGAATGTAACAAAAACTTAACAAATCCGAAAGATAAAGCAATTTTAGAAAACAACAATACTTTATATAACTGTGTAGAAGTTAGATAACCATGTTTACATTTGGAGGTAAAGTAGTATGACAATTACAGTAAACAGCAAAAAGAAACAAGTAAAGAAAACTTTTCAGGAACTTATTAACGACCTGATGGGTTCAAGTTCCGAAAAAGTTCGTTATAATGCTGCCCGTGTTTTAGGTGAAATGGGCGACTCAAAAGCTGTTGAACCGTTAATCAATGTATTAAAGAATGATAAAAACGGTTCTGTTCGTTTATATGCTGCCCGTGCGTTAGGTGAACTCGGCGACAGCAAAGCTACTGAACACTTAATCGAATCATTACGTGAAGACAGAAATGTTGATGTAAGAGTTCGTGCAGCAAGAGCATTAGGCAGATTAGGCGGTAAGATTGTAGTTGAACCGCTTGTTGAAGCTTTAAACGATGAAAACTCTCAGGTTTGTATCACAGCAACTGATGCGTTAATTGAAATCGGTGACGTTGCTACAGATGCTTTAATGAAGTCTTTAGACCACGAAAAAGTTAACGTAAGATGTGATGCTACCAGAGCTTTGGGCGAAATCGGAAACAAAAAATGCGTTGATAAGATTATCAACATGTTATATGACGAATGGGTTAACGTAAGAATTTATGCAGTAACTTCTTTGGGTAAATTAAACGATACAAAGGCAGTTCCTGCATTAATTGATGTTATGAAGAACCGTTCTGAAAATGATTTGGTAAGAGCAGGTGCAGCAGCAGCTTTAGGTGTACTTCGCGACCAGAGAGCACTGCTTCCGTTAAGAGAATTGATTATGGAAGCTGAAGAACTTGGTGAACTCGAAGATACAGCACTTAAATCATTTAAGAAAATTATGGCTGCTAACTGGCAGGCTATCCCCGGAGCAACTCAGCAGAAAAAACCTGCAGCAGTTTAAGGTTATAAATAATTGATAAAAAGAACCGCTTTTTAAGCGGTTCTTTTTTTTGTGTTTGATTGACAAAAAATTTTTTTAGTGTTTTTATATTCAATATGAGAACGGACAGTATAAGTTTCGGTGCAAAACCAATTAACAATCCGATAAGAAAAATCTTTGATAGGAAAAGTATAAAATATACAGACTTGCCTGCAGAATTTGTTAAGCTTGAACATACTGATATCAAAGCAATCGACAGTATTGCAGAAACTTGGGAAAATGCTCAGTATGCCAAAAAGATAGCAACAGCATCACATTGGATGCAATCATTGCCGATAGAGATATATGCACTAACGGGACAAAAAGATAATTTTCACAAACTTGATCCAACAAAAATATTTGCTCTTGCTGTGATGAAGCCGGATGATAAGCGAAAAGGGTTTAAGTGGCTTTATTATTTACAGGTAAAACCAGAGATGATAAATGTAGATAATAACGGAAGAAAATTCTATAGACATACCGGTACGGCTATGCTTAATTCTCTAAAAAGGATTTATAGCAAGATATCATTGTATTCAACCGAAAGTAAAAATGTAAAGGCATTTTATGAAAATAACGGCTTCGTAGAAGATTATACCGGGGAAAATCATTATATATGGACTTCCAATATAATATCCCGATTGAAACTTAAGTTAGAAAAAATGATGATTAAATTTGGGTTATAAAATCGTTTGTTTATTAGACAAATTTTAGTTATAATTTTGGTATGAAAAAGTTTATTATACTATCAATCATACTTTTAAATTGTCTTGGCTGTATAGCTGGCAGTTCCGAGCTTTCCAAACAGGCAACCGCATTTTACAGTGATAATAATCAGGTTAAAACAATGGATTTAATCCTGCAAATAAACGAAAAGGACAGAAAGGCTCAGGATTGGCTTTTGTTAGGGAATGTTATGGCAGATTCTCTGAAAATGGAAGATGCCGCTTATATGTATAAAAAGGCAATAGAAAAAGACAAAAAATGTTACAGAGCATATTATAATCTTGGTAATTATTATTTTGACCACGGCAGATTTGCTGAAGCATTAGAAAATTATTCAAAAGCGTACAAGCTAAGTCCTGAAAATCCTTATATTTGTTATAATCTTGGCTGTGCGGCATTAAAACTCGGCGATTTGAACAAAGCAAAGCTGTATTTTTACAAGGCTGTAATGTTTGATTCTAATGTTCCTGAGTTTCATTACAATTTAGCTTATGTATATAAAAAATTAAACAAAGAAAAACTGGCTCAGCCGTATTTGGATAACTATAACAAGCTGATGGAAAACAGATAATGTATATAACGGCAGGAATTTTTTTAATATTATTTATCTGGGGATTTTTTATTGAACCTGAGCTTTTGACTGTAAAACGATATAAAGCTAAAAATTTATCGGGGAAAAAAATAGTTTTTGTAAGTGATTTTCACGTCGGGAAAGGTGATATTTCACGCCTCAGAAGAATAGTAAAAACAATAAATGAGCTAAAACCTGACCTTGTTTTATCCGGGGGTGATTATATAAAAGGACATTCAGGAAGATTTTCAATGCCTGTGGAAAAAATAGCAGGAGAATTGAGGAATATAGAGGCTCCTGTTGTGTCGGTTCTTGGTAATCATGATATTAATTTTGATAAATTTTCGGTAAAAAATGCGCTGGAACAAAACGGTATAAAGGTTTTGGATAATTCCTGTATAAATATGGAAGGGATTTGGATTGCCGGTGTCGGCGGAAAAAGTGTTGAATCTTCTCAGATAGAACTTGCGCTTGAAAATGCAGCACGACCGAATATTTTTATATCACATACGCCTGATGTTTATTATGACGTGAAAGAAGATGTTGACCTGATTCTTGCAGGTCATGTTCACGGCGGTCAGGTAAGAATACCGTTTTGGGGGGCGTTAATTTGTCCGTCAAAATACGGTGTAAAATTTTCCTGCGGAGATTTTAAAGAAACCCAAAACAGAATGATTGTAACAAAAGGACTGGGAACAAGCCTTTTGACGGTTCGTTTTTGTGACCTTCCCGAAATTGTGGTTATTGAATAATTAAATATATATATTTAGATTGAAAAATGTGTTAATATTAATACGGAAACAGAGAGAAAGAGTTTATATGTTTTGGAAAAAAGAACAGACAAATATGGAATCGGAAATTATCGAGCAGAAGAAGATAATTCCTTATATTTTGATGAAGTATATTAACCCTGAAACAGGCGAGATTAAAATTGATTTGCCGCAAAATATCAGAAAAATAGTTCTTGTGGCAAGCGGTTCTTCTTATCATTGCGCACGTTTTGCGGTAGATTTGCTTGAAAAATTTTCAGGAATTGAATCAAGGGCAATTTATTCAAGCGAGTTTTTGCTCAAAAGTGTTATTCCGCACGATGAAAATACTCTGTATATTTTTATTACTCAATCAGGTGAAACGAGTGACACGGTTAAATCTGTTGAAAAGGTTAAAAATTCAACATCTCTTGCAACTCTTTGTATTACAAATAATGAAAACTCGACAATCTGGAAAATGTGTGACTATCAGGTTGCCTGTTTTGCGGGAGTTGAGCACGGTATTGCCGCGACAAAATCGTTTACTTCGCAAATGCTGTGCCTGATTTTAATATCATTAAAATTGGTTGAAAATGTACACGGAAGTGAGGCAACAAAAGCTTACAAAGAATCTTTGATACATCTTCCTGTTATTCTGGAAAAGGCGCTTGCAAGAAGGACTGAAATAAAGAAACTTGCGTCGGTTCTTGCAAAAGAAAACAATATTATAATAACAGCAGACGGTATATCTTATTCGTTAGCAAAGGAAGCTGCATTAAAAACAAAGGAAACATCTTACAAAAATATAAGTGCGGCAATTTTGGGCGAGTTTATGCACGGTCACGTTGCCGTTCTGAACAATAAATCAACCCTTATGTATATTGCTGTTGATAAGATTTCGGAACGTTCGGTATCTAACCTTAATAAGATTAAAGCTGATTATAATCCGAAACTTGTTATAATAGGTCCTTCTGATGAAAGATTAAACCCGGATTATCATATTTATATTGAGTGTGAAAATGAAATACAGCAAATGTTCGCGGATGTTCTTGTATGTCAGCAGACAGCTCTTGAAGTTGCGCTCAGACTTAAACGCAACGTTGACCATCCGAAAGGTTTGCATAAGGTGGTTAAGGATAACAACATATAAAAAAGCGGTGCAATTTGCACCGCTTTTTTAATCTTACTTATATTTCAGCCTGTTAAAAATCTATGCGGATTTAGTTCTGTATCTTGCTTTTGCGTTAATTGCATAACACGTTGAATAAAGTTTTTGCGAAAGCATAAACATATTTTTCTGAATTTCAGCAACATCATTCATTGCTTCTAACATTTTTTGAGGATCAACCATCGATTCTACTGCATCATGGTTATCTACTTTTTCATCTGCGTATTTTTTTACCAACAATTTGTCGATATAATCTCTTGCCCCTACTGCCATAACTATTTCTCCATTTTTCTTACTTTATTTCCCTTATATACATGAAAACAATTTTTTTGGAAAAATTGCGTTTTTTGAGCAGAATGTAACAAAAACTTAACAAATTTAATCTAAAAGATGAATATTTGAACCGCTGTCATATCCGTAATAATCAGATTTGTACTTTCTTCCGAAAGGTGAACCATATTCTGTGTAAGAGTTCTTTTCATAGGGGTAAAAATTATCGATGTAAGAATTATTTAACTGAGGAGTGAACCCTGTTAACTGCCCGTTAAGAAAATTACTCAACCCTCTTAAAAAAGAGGTTTTGTAATTGGGTTTGGGTCTTGAAAGGATAGCGTTTCTGACATTATCGTAACGGGTATAAATATCTCCTTCCTGAACAGCGCCGAAGGCAAGCGTTTCTAGCCGTTCTAATCTTGTCTGGTCGTTGTCTTTTGCGAAGTTTTTGTTCATAGCGTACATTTCAAGGTCGTTTATGTCAGAAAATACTGAGCGGTTTTTTGTATACCTTTTTTGCGGAACATAATTTCCGCCATAATATGCCTGAGGTGCGTAATAAGGGTTATAATACGGAGCCCGGGTTATAACTATTTCAGCGGAAACGGGTATTATTACAGATGATAAAATAAATAGAACAAAAAAACGATACATAAATCCTCCTTAACATATTTATTAAATATCTGATAATCACATTGAATATTGCCTTACGGAGTTATTTTAACGGGTAGTTTTTGAATACAAAATTGACTATGGCCTTTGGTTTTAATATGATTTTGGTATTGGCAGATAAAGGGAAATTTATTATGTATTACGATTTTAAGAAGGCTGAAAAAGAGCTGGAAAAAGAGTTTGATTATATAAATGAGGTCAGAGATTATAACCAGAGAAAA
Source organism: uncultured bacterium (assembly GCA_902763805.1). Taxonomy (GTDB): domain Bacteria; phylum Cyanobacteriota; class Vampirovibrionia; order Gastranaerophilales; family Gastranaerophilaceae; genus CAG-196. The sequence goes on from CACWTN010000001.1 coordinate 311,427, forward strand.
GTTTTAGAGGCTTTTTATGATAACAGGGTTGCTCCGGAGCATTTTTATACTGTTTCCGGTTATGGTCATGATGATTTGGGCAGAGAAGTTTTGGATAAAACTTTTGCTCAGGTGTTTAAGGCAGAAAAGGCACTTGTAAGAATTCATTTTGCGTCGGGAACGCATACGCTTGCGTGCGCTTTGTTTGGGAATTTAAGACCGGGGGATAAGTTAGTATCTGTTGCGGGCGCTCCTTATGATACGATGCAGGAGGTTATCGGGACTGCTGGAGATAAAGAAACAAAACGCTCGTCGCTTATCGGACAGGGTGTTTTGTATGATGAAGTTCCGCTTTTGAACGGAAGTGATGTTGATTATGACAAACTCGAACAGATGATAGATGAAACAGTTACAATGGTTCTTATTCAGCGTTCTAAAGGGTATTCGACAAGAAAATCACTTTCGATTGACGATATTGAAAGGATTTGCAAAATTGTTAAATCAAAGAATCCTGAATGTATTTGCTTTGTGGATAACTGTTACGGTGAATTTGTTGATAAAAGAGAGCCTTTGGAAGTCGGTGCGGATTTAATCGGCGGTTCGCTGATTAAAAATCCTGGCGGCGGAATTGTAGAAGCCGGCGGATATATTGCAGGCAAGGAATTATATGTTGAACGTGCTGCAAACAGATTAACGGCTCCTGGGATTGGTTCAGAAGGCGGTGCTATGTTTAATCAGCACAGATTGATTTTTCAGGGCTTGTTTATGGCACCTTCTGTTGTTTCAGAGGCGGTTAAGGGAGCGGTTTTGGCAGCAAAAGTTTTTGAGGATATAGGATTTAACTCTATTCCAAAACATGATGAAAAGAGAACTGATATTATCCAGAATATAATATTTGGCGAGGCGGAAAAATTAGAGGAATTTTGCCGTACAATTCAGTCGCTTTCTCCTGTAAACGGATATGTAACACCTATACCTGAGTATATTCCGGGTTATGAAGATAAGGTAATTATGGCAGGCGGAACATTTATAGAGGGTTCAACGATAGAGCTTTCGGCGGATGGTCCGATGAGAGCGCCTTATGCAGTGTATATGCAGGGCGGACTAAATTATGCGCATGTCAAGATTTGCCTGGAAGAAATGGTTAAGAAGCTGTAGATATAACTGTTACAGAATAACGGGGGGTGTCAAATAAAATAAATTTAGTTAAACCCCTTTACAAAAAAAAATCAGCATGTATTATTAAACATGTTGATGAACCCGTGGGGGTTTAGCTCAGCTGGTAGAGCATCTGCTTTGCACGCAGAGGGTCAGGAGTTCGAATCTCCTAACCTCCACCAATTAAAGCCTTGATTATCAAGGCTTTTTTTCTTGTGCATTTTTTGCTATGCTCATATTTTGCTCATTTTTTGAATTATTTAGTATTTCCATAGCCATAACAGAAGCACTTGGCAAAACATGAGAATAAACTTTTAACAAGGTTTCTGCATTGGAGTGTCCTAATTGCTGTTGCAGATATTTAATCGGAACACCTTTTGATAGCAAATAAGTTGTATAAGTATGTCTAAGAGAATGAAAAGTAAATTCTTCATGTCCTAAATATTTCATAACTTTTTTAAACCAATTCTTTATAAAAGGTTCTCTTTTCATATATTTATGGGTATTTCCACTAAAAACAACCTTGCTTAGAACCTTTGATTCATTTTTCAATGAAGTTAATACATCAATAACTATATCAGGAACATCAATAATTCTGCAAGATGAATAAGTTTTTGTAGAAGTTACGACATTATTCATAACTTGTTTATTTATACTTATTTTCTTATAGCTAAAGTCAATATCTGACCACTCCAAAGCCAATAACTCACCAATTCTCATGCCAGTTTTAATTGCTGTTAATAATGCAGCTTGTTTTGTTATTGGAAATGTCTTGATATATTCAGTAAATGTATCTATTTCATCTTCATTAAGATACTGTACCTTATTTTTTATTTGTGGCAGTTTTTCTACATCTTTTGTAGGGTTATTGCTGAATAATTTGTTTTTTATACCAAAGTTAAAAACCGAACTTACAAACATTAATATGCAGTTAATAGTTTTATTTGCCATGTCAGCTTCTTTTAATGTAATGACAATTTTATCAATATCACTTTTTCTTATATCTCTGGCTTTTTTATCGTGTAGCTGTTGCAAGTTGCAGTTTAAATATCTTTTATAGCGAACAACAGAACTGTCTTTACACCGAAGAGTCCTTGTAAAAAGATACTCTTCTGCTAAATTTTTAAAAGAAATAGAACTATTTAAAGTTTTGGTTACATTTGGTAAGTCATTTTGTGCATCTTGTCTTGTTTTATAACCACTTTTCCTGTATAGTTTGCCATCAACGTAATATGTGATTTCATAAGAAAATTTTGGCTGTCCACCTTTAGTTGTTCAAGTTTTTTTGCGTATGCCTGCCATTATACCGCTACCTTTCTTGTTTCTTTTGAATTTTCTATTAATGCTTTTACTTCAGAGAGTTTATAATATACACCTCCACCAATCTTATATGCATCAATCAATCCTGCTTTTACCCAGTTACTATATGTTGCAGGTGATGTGCCAACAAATATTTCTGACAGTTCTTTTGCTCTAATCATTTTGTCATTAAATTCTTCTGACTTATTTTGGTTAATGCTAATTACATTATTATCTGCTAATTCATTTATTTGTTGAAAATTATCCATAAAATTCCTTTCTATATTTATTTATATCTATTTTCTTTTTTATATGATTAGCAGTACCATTATTCATAATTATAATGTATCTGTCTTTTGATTTCAAGTACTGCTTTTCTAATATCATATTGTTACCTTCATTTTTACTAACTAATAAAATCATTTTTCACCTCTTTCTTTTTTTATTTTGTATTACACCCTAATTAAGCCGTAATTTACTATTTATAACATTTTCATCACCTCCAATATCTAAAAATTTGTAGCACAATAAAGGCTATAATTAGCCAATACAAAATCACAGCAATATAAACAATGATAAACATTGTCTTATGCTAAATAATTTAATGATTAGATTGTGTTAATTAATCTAATATTTTTTATTATATTTTTCTATATAATTCATACTTTTATAATAGCATATTTTTTTAAATAAATCAAGAGGGTAATGCAGTATCCATCAATATTCCAGCCATTTTTATAAAATTCTCTGAAACTATTTCTACGACATGATTTGAGGCTGTTATAGGTAATGTACTAGTATATAAATTCTTGTGATATAGTTAATCCCCAAAATACTATATATAATATAACAAATGTAATACTAGATATAGGTATAAACATGGCATTATTATTTATTTTCAGCTATTTAACACTTGATTTACTATATTAATAATTAAGTTATTAGTGGTTAAAAGTACTCTAATGTTTGATTTATAAACATTACCTAATCACCACACATCAATAATTTTAGTTAAAAGCACTACCCCCTATCATTCTTATTCAAGTATTTAGCTATATTATGGACTTCTATCATCTTTTTTTAATAAGTGTAGTTATAAATTTGTTTTATATTTGGTGCTGTCTATAACAGTAATGTAAAAACTTTATATTTTATCCATGCCAGCCAACGTGATTATTTATAAGGTTTCAAACATAAAAATTACAGGATTATAACAAAGTTTTATACAAGTATATTTTAATCCTGTAATGGCTACATAAAAGTAGCCTTTTTACTTAAAAAGGATAAAAATGTACTACACAAACCAAAAATATAATAGTGATGTTAATATAGAAATTTGTATAGAAAATGAAGACAACAGTTATTTTTTATATGTACATTATGATTATTTAGAAGTAGTTCATTTTTCTTTAGAACCAATATTTACACGTGGTAAAAAATATTTTAAATTTAATCCGAATATTGATTTACAATATTGTCCGAGATTATTTGAGGCAGTATTAAAGTTTAATGCAGGTAGTAAATATCAATGCTTTTTACATAGATTTATTTATGTGCTAAAAAACCAAAAAGTAATAAAATCGAATCAAGTAATACATCATATGGATTTTAATGCAGAAAATAATCACCCTGATAATTTAATTGCAATGGATAAAAAAGAACATGATTTATTACATAAAATTAAAAGAGAAAAAGACATAAAAATCTTTCAAGAATTAAACGGATTTAATCTTAACAAAGAACCAAAAACTAAAAGATATAGAACCCCTAAAATATCAAAAGAAACTAAAAATAAAGTTATTATGGCTTTACAAAATCATATGACATATAGAGAGATACAAAAAAAATACAACGTTTCACAAAAATACATATCGAAAGTAAAAAAAGAATTTGCAGAAAGCAGTGAAGAACTGGTTTTAAAGCCGTTAAAGGTTAGCAAACGTAAAAAAGAAAATAATATAAATGAGGTTAAAAGCGTTGATAATCAAAGCATACAGGCATGGTCACAAAAAGATAAAAAAGTATTAAAATCAAATATTGATAAGGGGTTATATAATGTATACAAAATAATCAATAATGTACTTATCTATTTTCATCAAGTATGTAAACATATGAGTAAAGAATGGGTATATCTTCAACCAAAAATCCCTAAATATGCTTTATATTTATTAGGTGTACCCTAAAAGTGAACAAAATCTATAATTATTCGTTATAATAATAGGTAAAATAAGGAGTGTACCGAATGAAAAAACTATGTAGCTTTTTGTTTGTATTACTAATGTTTATGAATGTATCTTTTGCCTCAAGTGATACATATGTTTTAAAGAATAAATATCATCAAAAAGTAGCTACATATAAAACTAATGGCAATAAAACAGTAGAATACAATAGGTATGGGCAAAAAACTGCTACATATAAACAAAATAGTAATGGTACTGTTACAAAATACAATAGATACGGACAAAAAGTTGGTACTATTAAGAAAAAGTAAACTATGAGTAATACTGTCTTAATTTTTCATAATTTGGGTTATTTTTCATTTCAGCTAAAGTGTACCATATAGAGTCTTTAGGCTGTTTCTTGATAAAATCATCAAAATCACTATCGGATATAAAATATATAATTTTCAAAATCTCTTTAAATCCTGTTATAGATATATTAGATTTGCTTATTAGTTTTCTTAAATTTTCTAACCAATTTACATCATTACAGCTATACATTCTAACATTGTTTTTTATTCTAGCTGGTACAACAAGCATTTCTTCATCATAGGTTCTTAATCTATCAGCAGATATGTTTAACTGCTTTGCTACATTGCTAACGGTTAATATTGGTGAATTTTCATCTAACATAAATACCTCACTTTTAATAATATTTGTTTATTCAGTATGTTTCAATTTAGGTATTTTATAATTAGATAATGTGTTTATAATATTTATTAATATTAGGTGTAAAAAGATTAGTTTTATGTTATACTCATGCTGGATATAAATAAAGGAGTTTAGCATGAGTAAAGACAGGCATGGAGAAGATTTAAATTCAGAAAATATAGGGTTTTTATCTATAGGACTGGTTATATTATGCATTATTATTTTTACAATAGTATCTAGTTATTATTCAAAAAATAAAGAATATGACGAAATGGTTAATTATGTTAATTCTAAACAATGGATTGAAGCAAAAGCAACATTGGATACATTAGGGAATTGGAAAGATAGTGAAAAATACATATCAGATATTTATTATAACTATTACTTAATTAATGCTAATGAAGAATATAAAAATCAAAATTTAGAAAGTTCTTTAGATTTATATAAAAAAGCAAAAGAATATAACAGCAATGACAAAAACTTAGATGAAAAAATTAAAAATATTCAAAATAAAATAGACCAAATAAATAAAGAAAAAGAAAGATTAGCAGAAATTGAACGCAAAAAAGCAGAGCAAGAGAGGTTAAAAGCCGAACAGGAAAGAATTAGGTTAGAAAAATTAAAACCCAGTGTCAATAAGCTACAAGTTATTTATAAAAAATTTGGTTATACAAAGTACGGTGAATTTGGTGTAGTCGGTCAAATAAAAAATAACAACCCAAAAGAAGTTTTTGCACGTGCCGATATAGATTTGCTTGATTATGAAGGTGATGTTGTGGGTGATACATATACATATGATAAAATACCAGCTTATGGAACATGGAATTTTGAAGCTCCAATATTTAGTGATACAGTCGGAGCTGAACAAATTAGAATAAAATTGAGTATAGAATAAAGGAGTGTTATGGCAAAAGCAAAGAATAAAGTTATAGCAGGTCATTTAAATGGTGCAGATATAACAACATTTTTAGGTGACATACAAATATCATGTTTTAATGGCAATGCTTTTATAAAAAAATCAACAGTCGCAAATATAGAAGTAGTGACATCAGAAACAAAAAGAGATACTGGAAGTACCATAGCCAGAGGTTTAGTTGGTGGTGTATTGCTTGGACCAGTTGGTTTAGTTGGTGGAGCATTGCTAGGTAAAAATAACGATATACATACGTTATCTATAACATTTAAAGACGGAAAGAAAAGCCTTATAGAAGTAGATGATAAAATTTACAAGGATATAATTAAAAAACTATATTAGGAGTTTTTATGAAAAAGATTTTTTTAGCATTAATTTTGTGTTTTATCTCTATTAGCTGTTACGCTAATGCAATAATAAAAGAAGATTACCTTGAAAATATCAGAGAATTTAAAAAATTTTTTGATACACTTAATATAGCTATAAGCATGTCTGAACATACACAAGATAATATCTCTTTCAATGAAAGAACCACATCCGATATTATTAATAAATCATTTCTACCCCATATAAATATCAGTTCTACATTAAGTAATGGTTTTGTGACCAAAAATAATTGGATAGTTACCTTTAAAGAACTAAACGAAAAATGTGGGAATCCTCCCATTGTATCAGACCCAAGCTACAATACAGCTTGTGCTGAAATTACAGTTGATATTAATGGTATTAAATTTCCAAATAAATATACTACGGATTTGAATAATCCTAATGATAAATTTAAGGTTTTATTATATTCAAATGAAGTTGTTTTAATTCCAAATTCCATAGAAGAAAAACTCGTACAATTAATTGATATAAATGGTATAGAATTATATAGCATAAAACCATTAATTCTAACTGAAATCTATAATAGAAATAAAAATAAAACAAAATTTGCAATAGAAATCAAATTTTATAATAATAAAAATGAACAAGTTTATAGTAAAGTTATAAGTGGTGAAGCTGAACCACAAAAACATACACCAGTATATTATGAAATAGATTATAATGAATTACCAAAAGGTACTACATCATATAAAATAAATCTTGTTGAGGTATTATAAATATGTTTATTCGTAAAACAATTATATTTTTAATATTGGTTGTTAGCTTTGTTTATTTAAGCCCTTCTTATGCTGATACAGTAGTTTATAATACCAAGACAGGAAAGTACCATTCAGCGAGCTGTGAATGGGCTAAAAAGTGTACTGTTAATTGTATCAAAATAGATAGAAGCGAAGCTGTTAAAAGAAACGGCGTACCATGTAAAATTTGTGGAGCAAAGCATAATTAATTAAAGCAACTTTATGGTATAATAAATAGTGGAAACACTGTTTCAGTGCCCCTTCCTACACACAATAGTATAGTGGACTAAGGTATGGAAAGGAGGTGCGAAGTTGCTAAAGATACTAATAAAAATAGTAGCAACAATTATCGTGTTACTACTATTTTGTTCTTTAACTGCTTTATAAGGAACAGTGGGAAGTGTACAGTATTCGCAGTGCTGTGCACTTCTTCCTTATATACACATTTTAACGTACTTATTTATTTTTTTCAAGTTTTTGTTTATTATAAGAATTAAGAAATGGAGTATTTGTTATGCCTAGAGGTGGTAAAAGACAAAATGCTGGTAGAAAATCCACAGGAAGACAAACAACAAAAGTAAATGTTTTTATAGAGGATAGAGAATTGCTTAATAGCTATTCTAAAGAGTTTAATATGTCCGTTAATGGTTTTATATCCCAAATAGTAAATAATGAGAAATTTAGGGTATATGTTGATAAATGTATGGCTAATGTAAAAAAAGACTAGCTTGTGACATTTTTGTGACACAAAACCAACTATTTCTAAGCAATCTTTTTTACATTTTTTGAATAAACATTAGTCTATAACTATTATATAAATCATCATATGATAGAACTCTACATTGCAATCTATCACCAACTTTTATTTCATTATATTGTGCTTCTGAAAGGTTGTATAATGCCTCATTTACAGCTAAAAAACCTTTATTCTGATTAAATGTAATTAGTATAGAATTTTTTTGAGCATAAACCACTTCTCCTTCAATAGTCTGATTAAATAATTCTTCTTGCTCTTTTTTAAATGATTTAATACCTTCTATATAATCTATAGAACTTTGAAGATTATAATTATTAAAAATAACATCTTTTTTCAAATATATTTCGGGATTTGAAAAATATCTTTTTCTATATTCTGACAAATAATTTAACATATCACCAGCCGTTAATATTTGATTAGATAAATCAAGATAATTATTTGTTTTTAATCTTTTAGCAATATTATCCATAACATCCGTATTTCTATACATTACTGCTTCTGCACAAGCAGCTAAATAGCTTACATTTTTTAATAAATTAACATGTAAGCTTCCAGAAGGAGATATTTTTATTAAATCTTCATCTGAAACTTGTTCGTTTTGATTTTCTGTTAATATTAAACCTTTTTGTGCAAGTAAGTTTATTTCTCTTAAAAGAATGCTTTCTTTATGTCCAAATAATTGAACTTCTTTAAGAAGAGTTTGAATTTTATGAAAACCCATAGTGTTATTAATGCCTAAAGTAGCTTTTCTATTTTTTAACCAAAATAATATATCAAGCCTTGCTAGTGGGTCAGGAAAATCGTCTTGGAAATCAGAAGCAAACAAATTTACAAAATTAGAATTTGCCTCATTATAAAATTTACGATTTTTCCTAAGTAAAGCGTTCATTATTTTATAAGAATGTAATTCGTGCTTTGCCCCGAATATTCTTATACTGAATATTTCTGATGTGTTAATATGTCCACTACGGCATAAATCCTCAAATAATTGTATTGCTCCTCTTATATCTCTATTTGTTAAACGATAAAAAATGTCTTTGGCCCAATCGTCATTCCTTATAACATGCACTATTTGACGATAATAATCAATAAGCTCTTGTGGTTTAATTTTTACTCTTATTGAATTTTCAAGAGTATAATGTGCATCTGGATTCGTTTTATTTAATCTTTCAATATATTCCAATCTTTTCATTAAAACTTTTAACAAGTCAGGTGGGTCTATTCTGAAAACTAAATCACGTACAAATGTATCAAGCGGTGGATAGTCTTTATAAACATCATATGTAATATCACGCATAGGAAGCATTACAATACACTTGAATTGTTTCCTTACCCATTGTGCTACTTCAAACATTAATAGTTGCTTGTCTTTGTCCTTTTTATCACAATTATCAAAAACAATAATTGGTATTTTGTGTTCATTTGTTCTTAAATAATTAACAAATGCTTTTAATGTTTTATCTTTATCAGACTTTGCATTCACAATTAATTTATAAATTTCTTGGTTGTATAAAGCTAAATCATTTTCTATAAATTTACCTTCACCTTTTTTAAAATCATCAATTTCTTTTTTATAAAGTTTTTCTAGTGATTCTTGGATATCAAAATCTACTTTTAGTTTATGAGATTTTTTGATTGATTCAACAATATTTTCTTTTATCCAATCATAAATTTCTTTACTATCTATGGGAGCATAGTTCATATCTAAAAAACACCATTCGCACTGTTCTGATAATTTTTCATAAGAGGTTTCTACTATTTTTTCTTTAAAATATCTTATAAAAGTTGTTTTTCCACTACCTCTATTCCCTATTAATAATATGAGTGGGCATTGTTGTTCTTTAGTCTCTATTTGTATTTGGACTTGATTAATTAATTCTTTTGCTTCATCAGTAGATAGTAATGTTGTATCTTTTAGACTGGGTACTTTTATCTTTTTTATTTCTCTGTATATTGGCTCTATGTGCTGTTCTCTTTTCTTAGATATAACATATGCATTTTTAACTATATTAAATCTATCTTCTTCTGTATCTGGGTCAAAAACACTTCTATAGTCTGAAATTAAAGCATTCCCGAAGTCATTAGAAATCAATTCTTCATTTATTGCTCTCTTTCCACCAAAAGAAGCAACAGGCGATTTGTAAAAAGCATTTGCCCTGTCTTTTTTATATATTTCATTTGGTATGAGTGATAAGATTGGCTTAGAATACAAATCCCTTACTTTACAAAAAAGGGAATTATCTACTTTAAAATCATCAAATTTCATTATAGTTTCTGGTGTAGCGGAATCATAATATCCAAACCAAGTTTCAATAGAATTTGATACAATAATATGTTTACAAGGATTGATTTTATGTGCGAATTGGTTATTAATTTGTCCAGCATATAATTGAGCTTCAGCAAAGGCTTCATCTAATTGAACATCTGGAGCTTTTGCCTCGACTATTACTAGAGGAATACCACTTACAGAAATAATATAATCAGGGATGTATGTTTTTTGTGATTTTCCTTTGTTGATTGTATATGCTTTAATAGATTTTTTTGTATCAATTTCTGCTTCCGAGAAGTTTAAACCTATTGGAAAATCTGATGACAAGAACTTATATAAAAATTTCTGTTCCACATCACTTTCATTATGAATGCTTTCATTATCACAATAAAGATTTTGCATATAAAACTCCCCAAAATATTAAATTTATTATACGGCTATTATAACAAATTTTTTTCAAAAATAAAATATTTATTAAAAGATGAGATAAAAATTTTTATATGAAAACACTTGGAAATATTACATTCTATCTACTGTACCGTATATGAGGAGAATAAGTCATAAAATTTTTGAAATACGATTTCCCCCATTGGGTAGCTGTAATTTTACTATTTATACAAAATTTTAGATTAAAGTATGCTCATAAAATGCTCATATTTTAATTGAAAATTATAAAAAATATGAAAAATATAAATTTCTAAAAAATGCTAAAAGTTCGGTAAATAAAAGAAATATAAAATATAAAAAATATAAAAACTGTATCAAAGGAGTTCGAATCTCCTAACCTCCAAATAAAAAAGACACCTTTTTGGGTGTCTTTTTTATTTGGTTATGTTTTGGTAATGAGAACCTCCTAAAATGCATTCAGCATTTTCTAAGGAGTTGCGCGAGTGAGCTGAGGCTGGAGAGTTTTTGCAAAATGACGATTAGTCATTGAAGCAAAACTCGGAATTGCCGTTAAACGCGAACGAGCAAGACCGAATCTCCTAACCTCCACCATAAAATACACGATGACATTTGTTATCGTGTATTTTATTATGTTTGATTGAGTTGTGGCGAATTGCTCGCTATGTTGGATGAAAAAATAGGTTTTCAGCTATTACTGGGTTCTAGCCACTTCTCTTGCTCAAATTTTCATCAAAAGTTCGATGTTTACGAAGGTTATAAACAAACGTATTGCAAGGCTTTTGACCATAGAGGTAATTCAAATTTTATAAATAAGTGTCTATTTTACTGGTTTTGTATTTTCATGATAAAGTATTAGAAAAGGAGTTTTTATGAAAAAGATATTTATTTTATCATTTATGTTATTTTTAGGCACAAATTACGTTTTTTCTGCTGATTGGTACGCAAATGAAAATAAAGGTTTTTTTATTGACAAAGATTCATTAATTAAGACTGAAAATTCTGTTAAAGCTTGGGTTTTGTATGTTGCACATGGAAAAATTAACAATAAAAAATATGCTTATACAGAACAATATATGGAAGCACGTTGTTCCGACAAAACTACGGCAACATTAGAAGTCGTATATTTTTCTAGAAAACATAAATCTTTAGCCTCTTATAATTTTGGACAACAAAATATGATACAGTATAACAGAGTTGTTCCAGATACAAGAGGCGAGGCAATCTTTAATGATTTATGTAGTATGAGATAAAAATTTAGTTTTTTAATTGTTGATGTAATCATTTTTTTCAAACAACTTAAGCTTATAGGTCGGGTTTTAACCCGACAAATACTTATTGTATAATATTAGAATGAATTATAAACGTTACTTTATACCAAATTCTATGGTCTTTATAACAATTGTTACATATAATCGAAAAGACTTCCTTTTAGATTATATTGATTTAATAAAACGTTCTTTGAAATACACAAAAACAAAAATTTCTTTTAAAATTGATGCTATTGTAATTTTAAAAGACCATATTCATTTTATCTTACAACCTGAAAACATTAATGATTATCCTAATATAATTAAATATTTTAAAACATATTTTTCTCGTAATATTAATATTGATAATTCAGATTTGACCGAAGGTAAAAAATATAAAAAAGAAAAAGGTGTTTGGCAGAGCAGATATTGGGCTCATATTATTTTGGATGAAAACGATTTAAACAAACACATTGATTATATCCATTATAATCCAATGAAACATTATAAGATTGCACCAAAGGATTGGGAATATTCATCATTTATGAAATATGTAAATAACAAATTTTATGATATAAATTGGTGCAATTTTGATGATAAATACAAAATTGCAGAGTTAGATTTAGAATAATTAATAAGGTTTTTGTCGGGTTAAAACCCGACCTATAATTAAACTAGATTTTGAAACAATTGATATGTTATCCAAGGATTAAAAACCATATCCAACGGCGATATGTCCAATGTCCTCAAAGTCCTGACTTTTTAAGCTCTTTGTGTTTTATTGTATTTTACAGCTTTATATACTATAATTTCTGCAAAGACAGAAGGCGGATTATGCAAATTTATCAGAAAAAAAGATTGGTTGCAGGATTATCAATAACTTCAAATATTATTTTATCGGTGCTGAAAATTATCACGGGTTTTATGAGCGGAAGTCTGAGTATCATCTCTGAAGCCATTCACTCTCTCAGTGATTTTTTTGCTTCGGTATTAACTTTCTTTTCAGTTATAAAATCCTCCAGACCTGCCGATAACGACCACCCCTACGGACACGGAAAATATGAGGACATGGCAGGTTTTATCGAGGGACTTTTGATAATTTTTGCTTCGCTTTTCATAATTTACGAGGCAACAAAGAAAATTGTTTTCGGCGTTAATATGGATGCTGAAAACATTTCAGGAATAGCTGTTATGTTTATTGCAGTCATTTTCAACATTATTGTCAGCTCTCTTCTTTTCAAAGTGGCAAAAGAATCAAACTCTATATCCCTGTATGCAGACGGCGAACATTTGAGAACGGATGTTTACTCATCACTCGGTGTCTTAATCGGTTTAATTCTTATTAATATCACTGGATACAGCATACTTGATCCGATTATTGCCATTCTCGTTGCAGTAATGATTTTCAGAGCCGGTTACACTATATCCAAAAAAGCTGCAGAAAATCTTTTAGACCATTCTCTTCCGGATGAAAACATAGAAAAAATGAAACAGATAATTAAATCCTATTCCGGTGCGGTTCTCAAAAATGACAGCATCAAAGCCCGTCAGTCAGGACCTTCAACAGATATTGATATGGTTCTGCAGTTTCCTGAAAGCACAACTATTTGCGCGTGTCATAAAATTTGCGATGAAATAGAAAACCAAATACGGCTCATTTATCCGAACTGCTCAATATCAATCCACTCAGAACCGATTTGTTACAAAAAAAACTGCTTAAACTCATGTGACAAGCAACACTACAATATGTAAAACAACTTTGTAAATTATGTTTATTCGGTTTGCTCTTATTTTATTTTTATAATATGATGTTATTGAGGTGTTGTATGGAATTTTTTAGAGAACATAAAAAGCTTATCATCGGAATTATTACTATATCATTTATTGTTTGGACTGTCGGTTTAAGTTTACTAATGTTAATAGCACCAATGGGAAACTAATCTTCGGGGGTTGTTTTGAGAACAAGAGTTATAGTAAGTTTAATACTATTTCTGAGTTTTTTATTTAATTTTGCAGCGCAAAATCCTGTTAGTGCTGCAGATATTGAAACCCAAAAGAAAGATATTCAGAAGAAAATCAAGCACGTTAAATGGCTTGAAAATATTGAACAGAACAAGCTTTATAAAAACCAGCAAAAATTAGAAAGTGCAAAAAATACTTTAAACGAATCTGAAAAACAAATTACATCGGCTCAGCAGGAGCTTAATAACATGCAATACCAGCTATATGAGGCGTCATCTGAATACAATACGCTAAATCGGGTATTGGCCGGAAGAATTCGCAAGGTTTTTAAAACTCAGAGAAAAGCATTTTTTGAACTTCTTATTACCTCAGAAGATATCAATATGCTTGTTGACCGGATATATTTCCAAAAACTTATCTTAAAAGAAGATACTGACAGAATGCTTATGGCAAAACAAAAGGCTCAGCAAATTGCTCTGTTAAAATATAATATTGAAGCACGCAAACGTAATTATGAACGTTCTGTCGCTCTGGCAAATACTCAAAAAGCTTATATCCAAAGAGCAATTGCCAGAAATGAAAGTATGATAAACAAGCTTAAAACCGACAGAATTGCGTATGAAAAAGCGGAACGTGAACTCAGGGAACAATCAAACAGTATTCAGCACTATATAAGCAGAAATTCGAAAGATAAAAATTCAAACGTTGTTGCATCAGGTTTTATGAAACCGATACAAGGACGTATCACTTCGCCGTTCGGCTGGAGAATCCATCCGATATTTAACAGCAGAACTTTCCACTCCGGAGTTGATATCGGAGGTCCGAATTACGGTGCGATAAAAGCCTCTAACTCAGGAAAAGTAATATACACAGGCTGGTATGGAGGATACGGAAAGGTTGTAATTATAGAGCACGGCGTCGTCGGCGGAAAACCTGTTTCAACGCTTTATGCGCACATGAGCAGTGTTAAAGCCGTTAACGGACAAAATGTTAAAAAGGGCGATATTATCGGCTATGAAGGCACTACAGGGTACAGCACAGGTCCTCACTGCCATTTCGAAGTTCGTGAAAACGGAAAGCCGAGCAATCCGAGCGGTTATGTACAGTTGTAAAAATAGTAATCTGACAGGTAATTAAATTGAAAAATAAATTAGCATTAATATTAATAATTTTATCATTTGCTGTAAATGCAGCATTCGCAGAGTCGTATTATGATGACAAATCTTATTATACGGGAGATTCATTCTTTTCTGCTCCCGATTATATAGAAAAAACTCAAACTCAGGAACAGGAAGAAGCCGCTGATTATTCAGGCAACTCAAGAAACACCTCAGCAAGAGGTACAACTCCTCCGATAAAAAAATTGCGCCAGGCTGTTCAGAGAAAGAATGAAGCACGCAGAGAAAGACAAACACAGCTTGCTCCTACAAAAAAAGAAGACAGTATTTACAACTCTGATACAGAAACCTCTGACTTTGCATCTAAAGAAGAAAAAGAAGATTTTGATGAGAATATGATGCCGGACGGATTTGAGGCAGATGAACAGTCTGTTGAAGATAACAAAAAAGCTCATTTCTGGTCAAAAAATAAACAAGACAACAGTGCTAAAGCACAGGAAACAGAAAATACCGAAAATATAATTTTAGACTGCGATAATATGGATTATGATACGGATAACTACTGTTTATATGCAACAGGAAACGTAAATGTTGAGTTTGTAAATCAGGAAACAACAGTTAAAGCCGATAAAATAACTTATGACAGAATGAACAATACTATTAAGGCAGAAGGAAATGTTCGTATTGTCAAGAACGGACAGGATATTTACGGAGATTATATTTTTGTCGATATGAACGAAGAAAATGCTTTAATAGAAAATCCGATTGCAAGAACTGCAACAATTTGTCTTAAAGCTAAAAAAGGTTATGTTTACGGAGACAAAATCGTTCAGGAACAAGGATCTATTGATGTTGATCAATCGTTTCCAATAGAATTCAGCCCTTCGGGAAAGGGTCCAAAAATTATCTCAAGAATGATTGTTCCTAAGGAACAAACTCTTGAAAGCGACATGAAGAAAGGTCTTGTCAAGGTTAAAGCAAAAGAGCTTACTATTAAACAAAAAGGTGATTTGGAAGTTATTGCCATAAGGCATGCAGATGTTAAAAAAGGCAAATATACTATTTTAAAAATCCCTGCTATTAAGATATATACAAACAAAAACCATGATTATGCGGAAACAAATATTTGGGAACTAGGTTCATACCGTGATTTAGGCTCATATATCGGGCCCGGTTTTGTTTTTGAACTTCCCAAAGGCAGTGTTTTAAAAGCTATACCTATGATGGTATATAACCATAAGATAGGTGTTGGTGCAGTCGGCAGATTTAACAGCGGAACAAACTTTACCCAAGCTGCTTACGGAACATCAAAAAGCAAAATATTAATCAGAGGTAATCAAAAACTGGATGATCATTTGGAATTAGAATATGCAATGAATGATTATGTTGACGACTGGTTTTTAGGCCGCAGACGTCCGAAATATGGTTTGGGATTAAAATATGAAAATAACTATTCCCGAAACGGTTTTTTGATAAAAGATTTGCCTTCAACCTTCAAACACAGAGTAGATTTAGGTTATTATCACGATATATACGAAGATAAGCACTTCAGAGCTTTGCAGAGTTCTAATATTGGCACCATGCGAACAAGATACATGGCTCAGGCAACTCAAAGTTTATTTAGCCGCCGAAATGAAGAAAAACAAACAGCTTTTGATTTTAGTATATTTGCTAACTTAGCTGCATCTTTGTACGGAACAGGTGATACACAAGTTGTCGGTATGGTAGGTCCTGTTTTGCATACTCAGTATAAAAGATGGATGCAGGATGTAGGATATTATCAATCCGTTTATGATGACCATACTCCGCTGCCTGCGTATGATGCTTACAGATTTGGTAAAGGCAACTTATATCTGAGAGAATATTTCAGGATTAATAAATATTTAACACTGTCTTGGTTTGCATCAATGAATTTGACGCATGATTCACCGAGCAATGACTCTTTTCTTGAAAATGCGTTTTGGGTGTCACTCGGACCGGATGATGTAAAATTCAATATAGGATACGATGCTATTCGTCAAAATACATATTTTTCTGTTGAAATGAAGACTGATGCAAAAGGAACTCATATTGATTACGATAAATTAGTAATAAAACGTGATAAGAAACCATCTGAGGAAATAAAAGAATCCAATAAACAGGAAAAAAGTTTCAAAAACTCAGAAAAAGCTCCTGTGTTGGAATATGCAGAGGTTGAAAATATAAGAACGGTGGAAGATGTCCTCTAGAGAAGTTTTAACAGAAGAAATTATCAAGTGCGGAAAATTGTGCGGAGAAAAAAATTATACTCCCGGATATTCGGGAAATATTTCTGCAAAATATGAAGACGGAATGCTTATTACGGTATCAGGTTCCGCAAACGGTTATTTACATGCTGACGATGTTGTGTACACAAACTTTGACGGAGAATCTCTTGATGAGGGTAAAAAACCTTCAAGTGAAAAGTTTTTGCATATAGAAATATATAAAAGACGCCCGGATATTAATTATATTATCCACGTTCATGCCCCTTACCTGAGCAGTTTTGCTTCTGCGGGAAAAGACCTCATGGCTCCCGTTATGGCAGAAAATGTTTTTTACTTTGGAGGAATACCGCTTGCTAAATATGCGCTTCCTTCCAGCATGGAGCTTGTGAAAAATACGGTGAAATATTTTGATGAATATGATGCTGTTCTGATGGAAAATCACGGTTTCATTATAGGTTCAAAAACTATGAGAGATGCATACCTCAAGCTGGAGCTGGCAGAATCTTATGCACAGGTTGTACTTAATACGCAGTTGTTAGGCGGTGCAAAAAAACTCAGCAAAAAACAGGCAGATGCTATTTTGGCTTTGAGAAATAAGTAAATCTTTATTGTATATTTACCCCTCTTTTGGTATAATGAGGCTGTATTGGTTGAGATATGAGAGAAAGATTAATTTTATTTTGTATATTGTTTGGTTTGGGAGTATTTTTGTATGTATTCCAAAATCATATTGATACAACAAAAGGATTTGTTATTCTTTGTGCGTGTATGGTGGTTTACGGGCTGTATTCCATTGCTGCCACACAGTATCAGACAAGAAAACAGAAAAAATGTCCGCCAGTTATCAATGAAAAATATAAACCTTTTGTTTCAATATTAGTTCCGGCTCATAATGAGGAGGGAGTAATTTCCAATACGGTAGAAAACATTTTAAATATTGACTATCCAAACTTTGAAGTAATAGTAATTGATGACAGAAGTACGGATAAAACGGCAGATGTGATTAAAAACCTTGCAGAAAAATATGAGCGGGTCATTGCTATGGTTAGAAATGCGGATGCATTTCCGGGAAAATCGGCGGT
Source organism: uncultured bacterium (assembly GCA_902763805.1). Lineage (GTDB taxonomy): Bacteria > Cyanobacteriota > Vampirovibrionia > Gastranaerophilales > Gastranaerophilaceae > CAG-196. The sequence continues at coordinate 329,859 of CACWTN010000001.1, forward strand.
ATTAAACGATGCAATGAATGTTGCAAAGGGAGATGCCGTTTTGGTTTTTGATGCTGATGCAACTGTAGAGCCGGATTTTCTTAATAAACTTATTCCTAACCTGGAACCTGCCGATGTAGGTGCTGTTCAGGCAAGAAAAATTATCAGAAATAAAGATGTAAATTTACTAACCAGATGTCAAAATAATGAATATACAATGGATACACAGCTTCAGGTCGGCAGAGATGCCATAAAGGGTGCCGTTGAACTCAGAGGTAACGGTGAACTTATAAAAAGAGAAGCATTGGAAGATATTGGCGGATGGAACAATGAAACCATTACTGACGATTTGGATATGTCAACAAGGCTTCATATCAAAGGATGGGATATCCGTTTTTGTGCAGAAGCTTGTGTTTATGAAGAAGGAATTGTATATTTATTCCCGTTGTTCAGACAGCGCAGAAGATGGCTGGAAGGTACTATAAGAAGGTATCTTGAATATTCCTGGCAGGCGTTATGTTCAAAGAAAATGTCTTTGAGAGCTCAGTTTGACATGGCGATGTATATTACAGAATTCATCATGCCGATGTGGTTTATGATGGAAGTAACTTTCAGGCTTATAAAGCTGTTTGCCGATAAAGTTGACCCGTTCAGCCTGCATAATACTTTATGGTCATCTTTGATTGTTTCTGCGGTTGTTGGCTTAGGTTTCTTCATGACTATAAGATACAGTTTAAGGAAATATGATAATAAACCCAGAAAGGAAGCTTTTGTACAGGCGTTTGAAACGACAATTTATATGCTTATAATATGGTTCCCTATGGAAATCTTTATTTGCGGTAAAATATTGTTCTGCAAAAAAGATATGAATTGGGGAAAAACGGCGCATGGCTTGGTGCTTGAAGAAAAGAAAAAGATTAAAGAGAGAATAACAAAAGAGCTGCAAAGGCTGCAGGCAAAAATACAGGAAGTACAATCAAAACTTCAGGAAGTTTTGAAGTAGAGGAAAAAACAGAAAGGTAATAAAATGAGTACAACATTAACCGAAGATTATAATTATGTGAAAGAACATATCAGAATGGTTCCTGATTTTCCTAAAAAAGGAATACTGTTTCTGGATATAACAACTGCAATAAAAGATGCAAAAGCAATGCGTATGATGACAGACTTTCTTTATGAGAAGTTTAAATCAGAAAAAGTTGACTATGTAGCCGGAATAGAATCAAGAGGTTTTATTTTTGGTGCAGCGCTAGCGTATAAACTGGGATGCGGATTTATTACAATAAGAAAACCAAATAAACTTCCTGCAAAGACCATAAAAGAAGATTATACTCTTGAATACGGCACAAACACAATAGAAATCCACGAAGATGCCATCAAGCCGGGTGACAGAGTTGTTGTAGTTGACGACCTGCTTGCAACAGGCGGAACTGCAGTTGCAGCTTGTAATCTTATCAAAAGGGTCGGTGCGGAAGTTGTTTCAACAGCATTTATTATTGAGCTTAACCCGCTGAAAGGAAGAGAAAAAATTGAAGCGGCAGGAGCAAAGGTTGTTTCAATGTTAAACTATGATTTAGATTAATACAAGGTATTTATTATGTAAAAAGAGGCTGTTTTAAAATAAAGCAGCCTCTTTTGTTAACTTTTGTAACAAATTACAAACGGGCTGAAATCGCCTCTCAAAAAAAATCTTTATATATATGTAAGACATAAGTAAAGAAAACACTACACAACCTTTCATACAACCTACACACTAACCTTCTACACATGAGGAATTAATTAAAAGAATTCCAAACCCTATCTTTAAGATTAGGGTTTTTTATTTTATATATGAAGAAGTTAAATTAAACAGCCTGAACAATAAAAGAATATACCGTCAGCGTGTCACTTCCCCTTTACTACTCTTGCAATTTGTAGTAAGATTAGTAAAGTGGAGAAAGAGTCTTAAACGAATGGGTTACAAAATTACATCAAAAAAAGAATTATGTCCAAACCAGTATGAAATTACTGTAGAAGCTCCTTATGTTGTAAGAAATGCAAAAGCAGGTCAGTTTATTATATTCAGGGCAGAAGAAAACGGCGAAAGAGTTCCGCTTACAATTGCTGACGCTGATAAGGAAAAAGGTTTGTTGACCCTTGTTTTTATGGCTGTAGGATATTCCACAAAAAAACTTGCATCGCTCAATGTCGGTGATGAACTGGTAGATTTGGCGGGTCCGCTGGGTCAGCCTACTCATATTAAGAAATACGGCACTGTTGTTTGTCTTGCAGGCGGATACGGTGCAGCGCCCTGTTATTTAATTGCAAAAGCTTTTAAGGAAGCAGGCAACAAAGTTTATATGATTATGGGTGCAAGAAACAAAGATTTAATTTTCTGGCAGGACAAAATGAAAGATGCCTGTACGGAACTGTTTATAACGACAGATGACGGAACTTTGGGTGAAAAGGGTTTTGTTACTCAGGTTCTGGAAAGAATTATTAATCAGGAAAAAGTCGACTATGCAATTGCTGTGGGTCCTATGCCAATGATGAGAGCCGTTGCTGAAATGACAAGAGATAAGGGTATTTATACGGAAGCAAGTATGAATCCTATCATGGTTGACGGCACGGGAATGTGCGGAGCATGCCGTGTTACCGTGGGTGGTAAAACAAAATTTGCCTGTGTTGACGGTCCTGATTTTAACGCTCATGAGATAGACTTTGATGAAGTAATAAACAGAACGCGGATTTATAAGGATCAAGAGCGTAAAAGAGATGAAAATTGTAACTTATTAAAAATAAAATAATATAGGAGAATTGATAATGGCATCAGATGAAAAAGCAATACCTTTATGTCCTCTAATGAGCGTTGGCTCACAGGTAGAGATTGTTTGTATGCAGGAAAACTGTGCCTGGTACTTAAAGAACTACAAAATTTGCTCTGTGTACATGATGGCTCATAACTCAATGTTAGATGTTCAGGCAAAACAAAGAGCGGCTAAACAGGCACAACAATAGGTTTTCAAAAAAGTCGGTTCTTATAACCGGCTTTTTTAAATTGTTTTTTACACATCACAAAATCAGAGGAGAAGGAATGAAGAATACGGTTGTTATCGGCGCACAATGGGGAGATGAAGGAAAAGCTAAGATTACGGATTTGCTGGCTGAAAAAGCTGATTTGATAATAAGATATCAGGGTGGATGTAATGCGGGACACACTGTTGTAACAGGTGGTCAGACATATAAATTTCATCTGATTCCGTCAGGTATTTTGTATGATAAAACAATTTGTTTTATTGGTGCGGGGACGGTTATTCATCCTGAATCATTTGAAAAAGAGTATAACGAACTGAAGGCTCAGGGAGTAGATTTTAAAAACTTAAAAATCTCTCCGCTTGCAACAATCACAATGCCGTATCATATAGAAGTTGACGGATGGAGCGAGGCTAATGCCGGTAAAGGAAAAATAGGCACTACAAAACGCGGAATAGGTCCTACTTATACGGATAAAATGCAGAGAATAGGTCTTAAAATTCAGGATTTGTATTCTTACGAGGCGTTGTCTGAAAAACTTGATATGATACTTCCGATTAAGAACAAACAGCTTGAAAAAGTATACGGACTTGAACCGTATACAAAAGACTGTATAATTTCTCTCTGCGAAAAGTATGCAGAGTTATTTAAGCCTTATGTTGCTTTTGACTGGCAGGATTTACTTAACAGATATAAAGACAGAACGATATTGTTTGAAGGCGCACAGGGTGTAATGCTTGATATAGATTACGGAACGTATCCGTTTGTAACAAGCTCAAATCCGATAGGCGGCGGTGCTGCAACAGGAAGCGGCTATGGACCGTGTATGATACAGGAGGTTGTAGGCGTAACGAAGGCTTATGTAACAAGAGTGGGTGAAGGTCCTTTTGTTACGGAATTAACTGATGAAACAGGCAAAAAGATACAGGATATCGGGCACGAATTTGGTGTAACAACCGGGCGTCCGAGAAGATGCGGCTGGTTTGATGCCGTAATTATGAAGTATGCGGTTTTAGTCGGCGGAATAACAAATGTTGCTCTTACTAAAATTGATGTTTTTGATACTTTCGATGAGATTAAAGTTTGTACCGCATACAAAGATTGCAGAAATGATAAAGTTTATACTTCTTATCCGACAGATGTATTTATTCATAAGTATTTAGAACCTATTTATGAAACATTACCGGGGTGGAAAACTTCCCTGAGCGGAATTCGCAGATATGAAGATTTGCCTGAAAATGCAAAAAAATATATCTCAAGAGTAGAAGACTTAATAGGCGCTCCTATCGGTATAATAAGTGTCGGTCCTGACAGAGAACAGACAATATTTATTAATGAATAATCTTTAAAAAACGGCGGCTGTTTTAAACAGCCGCCGTTTTTCTATTTCTTTTAAATTTCTATTTACCTTTGTCTGCTTTACCGATAACAACTTTGCAGATATATCTGATAAAAATGAAAATTTCCCACAACAGGTTTTGATGTTTTATGTAGTACAAATCATATCCTACTCTTTGTTCCGGAGTCGGTTCGTTAACGTTGAGCTGCTGCCAGCCGCACCAGCCTGGGCGAACCCAATTTCTGCATTCCCAGAACGGTATGCTTTCCTTGTTTTCGTAGTAGACTTCTTCTCTTACGGGGCGAGGACCTACAATACTCATATCGCCTCTTAAAACGTTAATCATTTGAGGAATTTCGTCAATGTGGAACTTTCTCAAAAATTTTCCGAACGGCATTATACGCAGGTCGTCTGAAGATATTTCATTCGCATCATCGTCAAAATCGTCTTCGATTTTATCCTGATACATGATTCTGAATTTAATCATTTTGAATGGTTTTCCGAACTTGCTCATTCTTGTTTGTGTAAAGAATATCGGGCCCAAATCAGTGAGCTTAATCCCGATAACGGCAATTAACGATAGCGGAAGTGTTACCAAAAGAAGTGCGATTGATGCAAGGATATCGCAGAATCTTTTCAGGTAAGCGTACATTAAAGCTCTTTTTCTTACGCAGTCGTAGAAAAGCCAGTTTACTGACATTTTTGAAACCAGAAATTTGTGTGTTATTTTTTCATAGAAACGGTACATTCTCCAAACTTTTACCCCAAGAGGAATACCTTTTACCAAATCGGTTAAAATATCAGAGTCCATACGGGACTTAACTGCTATAATAACAATTTTTACGTTGTTGTCTTTAATTACCGCTTCAGAATCGCATGTAAGCCCGAGAATATTAATTGACGAGTCTTCGTCTTCAATGTTGTTCATATTATCATCAAGAAAACCTACTACATTGAGCTTCAGCTCAGGTCTGGATTTAATTTCTTCTGCAATAAGCTTTCCGTCCTGACCTGCACCTACAATAAGCACATTTTTTGTTCTTTTGCATAACTTAGTTATAACGGCAGCCAGTATTCTCAAAATGACCATTAGAGAAAATACAACAATGGCGTTAAAAGCTAAAACTACAACTGCCGAAAAATCAACACCTGAAAAGAATGTAAAAGCCGACAGTATAAAGAATGAGCCAGCAACACCTTCAAATATGCTGTAATAATCCTTTAATGAGTAATGGCTAACCGAGTAAATTTTCTTTGATGCAAGCATGCCTGCTACCAATAAAACAGAGCCTGTAATAAGAACGGCTGTCATTGTTTTGCTAAGCTCCATTTGTGCGATTAAATAGTAAGAAGTTGCACCAACAATTAATGCATCAATAATTCCAAATATATAATTCATACTAAAGCTCCTGATAAACAGATATTAAACCAATAAGATTATAGCATATTTGTAACAGTTTTGCACTAAGAAAAGATGTTTTTATCAGTAATTTCCGATAATATATTTTACACTTATAAGGTAGTAATCTCTTTTGGCTTTTTTGTCTGTTTTAATAGAAATATTTGTAACTTTCCACCTGGTATTTTTGTTGATTAAGACTTCTTTTTCTTTCTTTTTGCCTAAATCTTCAATTAATACAGCCTGCATATTTTTTGGCGTGTTTACTTCAAACCTGAATTTTGTTGGTTTGGCACAATTTATATCATAAGAAGTCGACATAAACCCCTTTTCTGTGTATGTTGCGCCTATAAGCTTGTCTTTAAGCATCTTTAAATTTTCTTCATTAACTGGTTTTGTGACATAATCGTTAATCTTTTTATCCGCAAAAATGAGCTTGATACCTTTATCGTCAACTCCACGGTACAAAATTATGTTCTTCGGTACTTTTGTTTTTGAAATAGGAACGCTCAATTGGTTTGCATAATAATCAAGTCTGTATTTTAAAGGTTTTGTTATTTCTTTTTTGGGTATGTATTTATCAAGATTTCCTCTGAGGTTGCAGTTTATTAAGAGGTATGTGTCTTCCCCTCTTACTGCGCCAAATACGTATTTTTTGATAACTGATTTTTCTTCATCAGACAGATTTTTTGCCTGTTCTTTCATTTTGGTTATTACAATAGGGTTATGGCTGATATCTTTGTATTTTTTTATCATTGAAATTTGAGAAACGTGAGCTCCTGCGCTTGTGTTTTCTGCCGTAAAAGCAGGTGAGCACAGCAATATTGCACACAAAAACAGAATAATCTTTTTCATACTTATAACTTCTCCCAATGCTTAAATTATACCATAATACTTTTAAATAAAAGGCTTAATAATTTGTTTATGATAGAATTTAATTATTAAAAACGAAATATTAAGGAGAAGTCAATGAACATATTTGAAGAGTTACAGGCAAGAGGTTTAATCGCACAGGTTACTGATGATAAAGAGATTAGAGAGTTAATCAATAACGGCGGTGCAAGATTTTATATCGGATTTGACCCGACGGCTGATTCTCTCCATGTCGGACATTTTATGGCGCTCTGTCTTATGAAAAGACTTCAGATGGCAGGAAATAAGCCTGTTGTCTTAATCGGAGGCGGAACCGGATATATTGGTGATCCGTCAGGCAGAAGCGACATGCGTTCTATGCTTACTCCCGAAACTATTCAGCATAACTGTAACTGCTTTAAAAAACAGATGGAAAGATTTATTGAGTTTGGCGAAGACAAAGCTATTATGGTAAATAACGCTGATTGGCTTTTGGGACTTAATTATATTGAACTTTTAAGAGAAGTAGGTGCTTGTTTTTCTGTTAACAATATGCTCCGTGCTGAATGTTACAAACAAAGAATGGAAAAAGGTCTGAGCTTTTTAGAGTTTAACTATATGATTATGCAGGCTTATGATTTCTACTATTTGCATCAAAAATACGGCTGTAATATGCAATTCGGCGGTGATGACCAGTGGAGTAATATGCTTGCAGGAACCGAACTTATCAGAAAGAAAACCGGTGAAGATGCTTACGCAATGACAATTACGTTATTGCTGAACTCCGAAGGTAAGAAAATGGGCAAAACCGCTAAAGGTGCAGTTTGGTTAGACCCTGAAAAAACTTCTCCGTTTGAGTTCTATCAATACTGGAGAAATGTCGGTGACGCTGACGTTATGAAGTGTATCAAGATGCTTACATTCTTACCGATGGAAAAAATCAGGGAAATGGAAAGCTGGGATGACAGTAGGATAAACGAAAAGAAAGAAATTCTTGCTCACGAACTTACTGAACTTGTACACGGAAAAGAAGAAGCTGACAAGGCTCAACAGTCTGCACGTGATATTTTCGGCGGCTCCGGAAATTCTGAAAATATGCCGACTGCGGAAATAAGCGCTGAAGATTTGTTTGAAGATAAAATCAGCATAGTAAAACTGGTTGTAAAATGCGGTTTTGCACCGTCAAACAGCGAAGCAAAAAGACTTATTCAGCAAAACGGCATAACCGTTAATGACGAGGGTGTAAGCGCTTTAGATAAAACGTATACTTCTGCTGAACTCAAACAAGGCTTAATTGTCCGCAAAGGTAAAAAACACTTTAAGAAAGCTGTTCTTGCATAAATAAAATTTATTGTTTTGTCAAAAACTCCGCAACAGGTTTTTCAACACAGTGATATGTAATAATTCCGGCAATAATACTTGTAATAAACACTGCCGGTATGTTGTATTCCGGATAAAACAAAACAAGGTTCGGACAATATTTATAAATATAAAAAATCCAGACATGTACGACCAAAAAATGTGTTACAAATATTGAATACGTGTATTTTCCGAGAAATTTAGAAAAATTATTGTCCAAAATTTTTGAAATATATCCCTTTTTTAATATAAAAAGTATAAATAATACAGCAAAAGTCAAAACTATCAGTAACGGATTTTCATAATCAATATTTTTATACAAAATATTCATAAAAACAAAAAACAGCAGACAACCTTCTGCGTATGTATATATAAGCTTTGTGGACAATGTTTCCTGTTTGTCTTTTATTTGTTTAAACAAATCTTCGTATAACTGATAAATTATGTATCCGAAAGACATTCCGGCAAGCCCTCTCATTATGCCGTAATTAAAGATATAATATGTTTCCACCGGCTCTTTGTCTATACCGAAATTATAATAAAATGAATAACCGAAGAAACAAATGCACACCATTAATAAATTAAACCATTTTTTGTCCATAATTTTATATAAATAAAATAACAAACAGGATACCCAAAATAAAACGGATATAAACCAAATATTCTCTGATGATGTATATTCATTGGTAATACCTACGTTTTGAAGCATAAATAATGCCCAAAAGTTATTCATATTGATTATAATCTTATGATTAAACACCGACCAGGTAAGCGAGCATAAAGCTGTTATAAAAACAGCCGCAGGGAGCAATCTAATCAACTTTTTTTTCATGAACGAATATACATTTTTTGAAAAATCAGTTGTAAAAAACAGAAAGAATCCGCTTATGATAAAGAAGCAATCAACAGGAATAAATCCAAACATGTTTTCAATGATATTATCATATATGCTGATATGAGAAAATTCAGGTTTATACAGAATATAATTATGTATATGCCTCAGAATAATTCCTATACATAACAGAAATCTAAGAAAATCAACATTTTTAAAATATGCTCTCATGCGTCTTTGTATTTAAATTCCTATCTTCCGATTATACAATAAAACAATACGGCAGGTAAAGAACAGAAAATATTTACTGCATCCCTTATATTTACCTCTTTTTTTGATATAATTAATCTTATGAACAGAGAAAATGTAAGAAACTTTTGCATAATTGCCCATATTGACCACGGCAAATCGACGCTTGCAGACAGGCTTCTTGAAGCAACGGGTACGATTGCGGAGCGTGATATGCAGGACCAGTTGCTTGATACAATGGATATTGAGCGTGAACGCGGGATTACAATTAAGCTTAACGCAGCAAGAATGAACTATAAAGCTAAAAACGGCAAGGATTATATATTTAACCTTATTGATACTCCGGGGCACGTTGATTTTTCTTATGAAGTTTCACGTTCTCTTGCAGCATGTGAAGGAGCTTTGCTTATCGTAGACGCAACACAGGGGGTTGAGGCGCAGACTTTAGCCAATGTATATATGGCAATAGAACAAAATTTGGAAATAATTCCTGTTATTAATAAAATTGACCTTCCGTCTGCCGATGTTGAAAGAGTTAAGCAGGAAATAGAAGAAATATTGGGTATCGATTGTTCAATGGCAATACCTGTCAGCGCAAAAACAGGCGAAGGTATTGATAAAGTCCTTGAATCAATAGTAGAGTTTGTTCCGCCTCCTGTTGACAATACTGAAAAACCGCTAAGAGCGCTTGTTTTTGACAGTGCATACGACCCATATCTGGGAACGCTCTGTTTCTTTAAGATTATGGACGGTCAAATGAAACTGGGCGATAAAGTTAAATTTATGGCATCAGGTAAAGAGTATGACATTGTTGAAATTGGTTACTTAACACCAAACAGAGTTCAGGTTGAAGAACTTGTATGCGGTGATGTAGGATATTTTGCAGGTTCAATAAAAGAAATTACACGTTTTGTGGGTGATACGGTTACACACGTTGAAAATCCTGCAAACGAACCTCTTCCGGGATATAAAGAAGCACTCCCGATGGTATTTTCAGGTATGTACCCTGTTGATAACGAGGATTATCACGAGCTTAAAGAATCATTAGAGAAGCTCAAACTTTCTGACAGCTCAATAACATTTGAACCTGAAACATCATCAGCATTGGGATTTGGGTTCAGATGCGGTTTTCTGGGTATGCTCCACATGGAAATTGCACAGGAAAGATTAGAGCGGGAATATAATTTATCTATCGTTACTACAGCTCCGTCAGTTATTTACCGTGTACACAAAACAAACGGAGAAGTGGTTGAAATCGATAACCCTGCTAACCTTCCGGCACCGCAGTATCGTGATTATATAGAAGAACCGTACGTTAAAGTTTCAATAATTGCACCAAATGAATACGTCGGAACGCTTATGGATTTGGCACAGTCCAAACGCGGAATTTTTATCAACATGAACTACCTCGATAAAGTCCGTGTTGACCTGATTTATCACATACCGTTAAGCGAAGTAATAACAGATTTTTATGACCAGTTAAAATCACGTACAAAAGGGTACGCAAGTATGGATTATGAGTTTGCAGAGTACAAACGCTCAAAACTTGTTAAACTTGACGTTATGCTTGCAGGTGAAGTAGTAGACGCACTCTCGGTAATCTGTCACGAAGACAATGCGTTTTACATTGGTCAGAAATTAACCGAAAAGCTTAAAACAATTATTCCGCGCCAGATGTTTGAAGTGCCTATTCAGGCGGCAATAGGCGGAAGGGTTATAGCCCGTACAAATATTAAAGCACTCAGAAAAAGTGTACTTGATAAATGCTACGGCGGTGATATTACACGTAAACGAAAACTCCTTGAAAAACAAAAACGAGGTAAAAAACGTATGAAAGCGATAGGACGTGTTGAAGTGCCGCAGGAAGCTTTCATGGCAGTTCTTAGTCTTGAAGAAGAATAAAATAGGTAAGTAAAAATATTCTTCTTTTCTATAGAAAGGAAGAACACCTTTTCTATTTATATTTATCCCTAACCTTCTTCTAATAAAGTTTTTTCGCCATAAGCCGTTAAACGGTATTCTGATGCTCCGACAACGCCTGTCAGGTCAGGCAGACATTCAAGATATTCACGGTTGATTGCTTCCTGAATAACGCTGTGGTCAAGAATAATTGCAATATTCTGCATAAGTTTGGCGTTAATTTGTTTAAGAGTAAATCTTGGTTTTTGTTCATACTGAGTAAAGTAGTACGCAGTCATGAGCAGATAATCAATTTTTCTGTCAATTTTACGTCCGCTGATGTAGTTAAGAAATGCATTATCTTTCTTGATAGACGGGTTTGGTTTGAATGACAATTCTGTTTGCGGAGTTTGCATAGATTTATCAAGAATTGTATCAAACACATTCTGTACATTTTCGTTTTCAGTGTTAATCGTTGGTTTGGGTTCTTGCTGAGCCGGAAGCGGACTTTCCGAAACGGGTTTGGAATAAAGCGCATCAATTGTTTTTTGCGTTTCTTCTTTTGCCGGTGGTTCAGGTTTAGATGCGTGTTTAAGCTGTTCTTCTATTCTTTTTTCTGTTAGTTCACGTTCGGAAACAGAAGTTTGCTGCACCTGATGAACGCCGGCTTCCTGTCCTTTGTTTTTTTGAACGTATGCAGAAACCTTGCGAACCCACTTTTCAAATTCATCAACAATCATATCCCTATCGGTTGTTGTAAGTGAAAGTTGGTATTTCCCTTTAGTGACTTTAAATGAATATGTTGTCATAATTAAAAACCTTATCTGTTAGGCGAATCCTGTAAAAGTTCATCTCTCCATTTGTTAAGTTGTTCTTCAACGAATTCCAAGTCATCAGACTTGAGTTCTATTTCAATATCGCCTTTTTTCATTTTGAATACGTATTCGTGCATTTTAGCTCCTTAACTTGAGGTACACATCATCCTCAGGGTAAAAATACCCTCACCCATAAAATAAGTCTAGCTTAAAATTGTTTAAGTTGCAAGTTTATGTAAACATGCACGAACTTATTTTACAAAAATGCCGTCAAGGATTTTGAGAACTTCGTCTAAACTGTCAATTGTAACAATTTCACCTCTCATACGGGAAGCACCCTGAAACCCGTTCAGGTAATACGGATAGAATTTACGGCAGAATTTTACGCCGACTTTTTCGCCGCGAAGTTCAACTTCACGCTTAAGGTGGTCTTTCAGCGTTTCTACTTTTTCTTCTAATGTTGGCGGCGGAATGTATTCACCCTTATTCAGATACTTTTCTATACGTCCGATTAGTGTGACATCGCCCAAAGCGCCTCTGCCGACGGCAACTCCGTCAGCTTCCGACTGTTCAAGACATTCAACGGCTGTTTCTATCGAAACAATATCACCGTTTGCAAAAACAGGGATATCAACGCTGTGTTTAAGTTCCGCAATTTTTTTCCAGTCGGCTTTTCCTCCGTACATTTGGGAGCGTGTTCTGCCGTGAATTGTTATAAAGTCAGCTCCAGCCTCCTGCATTTTTTCGCCGAACTCAACAAAATTAAGCTCATCAAAGGTGTACCCGAGGCGGAATTTTACGCTCAGGGGTTTGCTTATATTTGCTTTTACCGTTCTGACGATTTCCTGAGCAAGTTCAGCATTCCTCATCAAAGCACAGCCGTCTGTTCCTTTAACGACTTTATTTACGGGGCAGCCCATGTTTATGTCAATCATATCTGCGTATTTTTCAAGGTATTTTGCACAATTTGCTATCATTTGCGGTTTATGTCCGCTGAGCTGATATGATATGGGTGAATGATTTTCCGCCCGCTCAAGGATATCACCGCCCTTAGTCTGTGTTAAAAACTCTGAGCTTATCATTTCCGTTGTAAGCAAAGCAGAGGGAGCATTTTCCCTGATAAGAGAACGAAGGACATAATCTGTTATTCCTGCCATTGGGGCAAGTGAAACTCTTGCAGATAACAAATCCCTAACCTGCATAGGGCTCCAGCTCTTTCATTCTGTCACGTGCATATTTTAAATACTCGTCTTCTGTTGTATATTCCGAAATAAATTTTTTGTAATACTTAAACGCATCTTTATAGTTTTCAAGTGCATCATAGTCTATTGCAGCCATGTAATTAGCTATCGGAAAATCTTTTGAATTCTTAAGTACGTTTAAGTAATCTGCAATTGCCTGTTTAGTCTGTTTTTGTTCGTCATATATAAGTGCGCGGTAATAGTACGCATATGCATTAGTTGATTCTTTTTTCAGAACGTCATTAAACTTTGCAAGAGCGCCCGTAAAGTCCTTTTTGTCATATAATTCAATACCTGAGTTTAGAATTCCGAGCGTTCCGTTTTGTGAAACATAGGTTAACAAGTTTTTTGCAGGTGATTCCGGGTTAAGAGCGATTGCCTGTTTTAAATAATTTTCCGCATCGTTCCACTTTTGCTGTTCCGAGTACAAGTACCCTATGTAATAAGGTATTTCTGCATTCTTAGGATTAATTTCAGCAGCTTTTTTATAGTAAACAATGGCATTATCATAATCGTTTAATGCCTGGTATGATGCTGCAATTCCGAGCAGAGTGTTTTCTGTCTGCGGAGTTATTTCAAGATATTGGTTAATTGCTTTTTTATACTCTTTTGAGTTATAGCTTGCCGTTGCAGCGGAAATACGGGTTGAATTATAATCGCTCTGGGTTTCCTTCAGGGTTTTTAAGACAAGATTATTTGTCGGGAATTTTTCTTTTGCAACATTAAGAGTTGTAATTGCGCTGCCATAGTCATCTTTTGAAGCATAGCAGATACCCAAATTAACGTATGCATCAGCTTTTGACTGGTCTTTTTGCAAATAAGCTCTGTAACCGCGGATTGCTTCATCAAATTTACCTTCTTTATGAAGTTTGTATGAGTAATCATAAAGCTCATTGTCTGAACCGTTTTTAGACAAATAATCGATATATTCTACAGGCGACATTGTAGCCTTCATAATGTCCGTCGCCGCATTTTTTGCTTCCGTGTTCTGCGGATCAAGGGTCAAAACGGATTTATACAGACTTAAAGCAGTCTGCTTATCTCCCATTTCAGCAAGCGCGCTTGCTTTATAAAACATTGCCTTTGTGTTTGAAGGTTCAAGTGTTAAAACGGAATCATAGGCTTCTATTGCGCGTCTGTAGTCTTTCTTCTGTTGGTAAAGAGTTCCGACATTCAGTCTTGTCAGTGTGCTGTTCGGATTTAATCTTTCAGCCTTGCCGTAGTAACTCAGAGCTGATTCGTAATCACCCTGAGCCTGCTTTATAGCACCGATATTAGCGTTAAGTTCCGCATCGTTTGGTGTTTGTGCAAGTTTTTTAAGATAAATTCTTTCAAGTGCGTAAAGAACTTCCATATCACCTTTAGCGTTAGCCAAAGCATCATTGTACTGGGTTACGGCAGTATCATACTGCCCGATTTTATCCAGAGTTCTTGCGTATTTCATTTTTGTTACACCGTCATTTGGATTTATGTCCAAAGCGATTTTGTAATAATCGGCAGCACGTTTTTCGTTGCCTAAAAGCTTCATCAGATCACCGATTTGAACGTTTCCAACTGATGCATAACGCTCACTTTCTGCAGCTTTTGAAAACTCATAGGAGGCTGCAGAGAAGTTTGCCGAAGCTCTCAGTTCTTCTGCTTTTTTAAATCTTGCACCCGGAGTTGTATCAAACCCCATGACTTTAAGGCATTGATTAAGATTGCCATTGGCAGACTGAATCATGCCTATGGAATTTTGAATATCCTGTTCGTTATCAGGGTACATTTTCAGATAAAATAATGCGCTTCTGAAATCATTAGCGGCTCTGTCATAGTCTTTTTCTGTATTTGCATAGTAAGCGGCTCTTGCGAGGTATGAGTTTATAATGCCTATTCTTGCCGAATTATCAAGGTAATTAATTCTCATAGCTTTGCGGAACTCAACAATTGCCGATGAATACTGATTTTGCATCAAAAAATTCTGTGCGGAATTATAATGCTCCGCGAATGCTCCTGATGCTGCAAATACGCTCTCTTGTGCGATAACGGCGCTAAACGCCAATAAACAAATTGTCCTTAAAAAACTTTTCTTCATAGCAATATATTACTACAGTTTTTTTATAAAGTATATAAGTAAGGAAGTAATTAAAAATTAACTGAGTGTACAATCAAATTACATGCATTTTTTTAACGCATCAAAAACTTCCTGCGATATAGTTCCGTTATTAACGTCTTTTTGTATAATACCCAAAGCTTCTTCTTTTGTGCAAGCCTTGTGGTAGGCTCTTTCTTCGGTCAAAGCGGAATACTTATCAGCGGCAGTCAGTATTTGCAGACTCAAACTGTATTCAAAATCTTTGTTAACACAGGGATATCCGCTTCCGTCAGGAATCTGATGATGATACTTGATAAGATTTAATACGTCATCGCTTACTCCTTGTTGTTTTAAAAGCTCGTATCCAAACTCTGAATGAAGCTCCATAATCTTTTTTTCTTCCGGAGTTAAAGCACCTTTTTTGTTCAGAATTTCTTTCGGTATAAGAACTTTGCCGTAATCGTGAAGCATTGCGGCCTGCTGAAGGTCAGAAATATTAACCTCAGATTTCATTTCCGCAGGCAGAGCAGAGTATATCTTTGCCGCTATTATACGGGTAGATATTAAATGTCCTTTTGTCACCTTAAATCCTCTAATGCTTCCATATTAACACGAAGCGGTATATTATGTTCTTTTAAAAGTTCCATTATTCTTGGACTGGATTTGGCAAGTTTTTCAATCTCTGCCTTTGTTCTGTAATTTTTGCCAAACGGATTTGTACTGAAGTTATCTCTGTTTGGTTCAAGTCCGTAATTAAATGCAGCAATATTACTGCCGCCTTTAAAATTGACAGAAGACAGATTTGAGTTTTGTAGAGAGTTTACCCCTCCGAATAAGGTTGTAAGGTTGATTAATGCCATCTAATTTAATTTTCCCTATATACCTATTTAAAGTATTTCTTTAAGGGGAAATTGACCATTTGGCAACGTTTGTAAAGGTTTTGTTACAATAAACTTTATTTTCTTATACCGTTTGCCCAATCTCTTGCAAACATCTCACCTTTGCCTTCGGGTTTAATCTTAATCAAACGCAAAATTCCGGCACCTGTTTTAACATCAATTCCTTCTTTGGAAAATCTTACAAAATCACCTGTATTGCCCTCAAACTCTTCGTCAATAGGCTTTGTTTCCATAACTTTAATGATTTTGTCATGATACATAAAATAAGCTCCGGGGCATTTATAAACACCTCTTACTAGGTTATGAATTTCCTGAGCGGATTTTGTCCAGTCAATTTGACATTCTTCTTTTTTCAGCTTATCTGCAAAACAAAGTCCGTCTTCACACTGTTTTTTCGGTGTAAGCGTTCCTTCTTTCAGACCGATAAGGGTTTTTTCAAGAAGTTCAGGCGAATGCGAAGCGCATATTTCAAAAAGCTCAACACAATTCATATCAGGAGTTATGCAAATAGGTTCTTTCATGCATATATCTCCGCAATCAAGTCCGAGCTCCGTAATCATTGTACAAATACCTGTTTCTGTATCGCCGTTTATGATTGCCCGCTGAATAGGGTTTGCACCCCTGTATTTCGGAAGAAGCGAAACATGAAGATTAATTGTTTCGTATTTCGGGATATCCAAAACTTCCTGTGACAGGATTTGACCGAAAGCAAATGTTACAAAAAAGTCAGGTGCAAGCTGTTTTAATGCTTCAATTATTTCAGGCTCTTTTCTTATTGATTTCGGCTGAAAAACTTTTGTACCATGCTCTAAAGCACATTTTTTAATCGGACTTGGAGTTAATTTTTGCCCTCTGCCAGAAGGTTTGTCAGGCTGAGTTACAACCGCAAGAACGTCAAATTTGTCCGAGTTATAAAAATGTTCCAAAGACGGAAGTCCGATATCGGGTGTTCCGAAAAAAACTATACTAATCCTTTTTGTTTTCATCCTGTTTAACCTTTTCCTCTAACAGTTTATTTATTTCAGGTTCCAAATCAGGTTCATCAAGAATTTTGTCAACTTCAAGCGGAGGAAGATTGTTTTTGGAAAGTTCGCTTTCAGCATCAAACCTGTTAATAACATGGTCAATAAATAAAACACCGTTAAGATGGTCAAACTCGTGCTGAATACAGCGGGCAAGAAGCGTTCCGTCTTTTGCTTCGAGTACGAAAGAACGCCCGTTTCTGTCCATTGCTTTTACCATAACATTTGCATACCGTTTAACATCGGTGAATGCTTCAGGAAAGCTCAGACAGCCTTCATGACTTATTACTGCTCCCGATTTTTTAATAATTTTTGGGTTAATAAATACCATCGGGTTTAAGGGTTCATCACCTGTCGAAACGTCAATGACGAAAACTCTTACATTTTCTCCGATTTGCGGAGCAGCAAGACCCACACCGTTTTGGGCGTACATTGTATCAAGTAAATCTTCAACAAGAATTTTTATTTTTTGCGAAACTTTATGAACTTCTTTTGAGGGTTCTCTGAGTGATGGTGTTCCGTATTTAACAACTTTTTTTATTGACATCTTCTTAATCCCCTTATCTAATAACAGTTTAGCATAAAATTAAAAATTAACTCATCAAAATATATAATTCTATGAATTAAATTTTATTTTATAATCATGGGGGTTCGGGGCATATAAAAGTATTAGATTCTTCGGTACTTAGTTAAATTTAAAAACTCTGCCTCAGAATGACAATTTATACCTTATACATCAAATTATATAATTCGATTAATAAAGTTTTGAGTTATACATACAAATATACAAATCGGCATTTACGCAAATGAACAATAATGGTAAAATAATCGTTATACAGTTAAAGGAGTTACTATGCATAAAGCTATCATTGTGTTTGCTGTTATTTTATTTACTATATCGGAAACTTTTGCGTATGGCGTTAAAGTGTATGATGAATTTGGAAATCGTGTGGGAACATACAGAAAAGAAGGCGATAATTATCAGCTTTATGATTTTTATGACAGAAAAGTTGAAAATCCGGGAACTCTTATACAAAATGCACCTGATAAAAGAACTCTGACTGAATATTCACAGACTTTTTATGACTCAAATATGACCCCGATAGGAACATGGCGTTCAGGATTTTACGGAAATAACGGAAGATATTATCCCAGAAACGGTGTTTTTTATCCCTCACCCGGTGTATACCAGATGAGAACCCCGTATATTGTAAGACCTCATGCCCGTTCGGATAACAGATTATACAATTATGAGAATTACAGATACAGAACAAATTACGTAGATACAAGATATCCTAAATTCCATAAGTTCAGATCTTTCTAATTTTTAAAGCTCCATAAATCTTTCTGGAATAATACCAGAAATGGGATAAGCTCAAGTCTGCCGGCAAGCATATCTATAATAAAAATGATTTTTGTCCAGACAGATAAATCGGCAAAACTTCCCATCGGACCAATTACCTGACCGAGTCCGGGACCGATGTTTCCGACAGACGCAACAGAACCGACAACGGCTATAACAGTATTCTTTTCAATTATTGCGACCAAAAATGCCGATAAAATTATAAATGCAAAATAGAAAGATACAAACATCAGGGTTTGGTACAAAATTTCTTTGGGGACTGTATAATTTCCTATTTTAATATTATAAACAGCTCTCGGGTGAAGAATTTTCATCATCTCAAGCTTCATTATTTTGAAAATCAAAAGCCATCTTGTAACCTTCAGACCGCCGCCTGCTGATGCGGCACAGCTTCCGAACAGCATTACAGCAAAGAGCAGAATTTTACTTGTGTAGTCCCATTTTGCAAAATCAACACTGCAAAAACCTGTTGATGAAACCAGTGAAATAGTGTTAAAGAATGCGTGAACAAGACTGTCAAAAAATGTGTAATGCATATTTGCAAATAACGAAAAAGAAAGCAATAGTGCAATTATCACAACAACCGAAAAATATGTTTTGAATTCTTCGTTTTTAAACAGAACGAGCGGATTAAATCTTGTCCAGGCGCTATGTTGAAGGTTAAAGCTTACTCCTGCAAAAAACATAAAGAAAGTAACCGTCCAAAGAATGTTGTGCCCTTGACCGATTAAACTGTTCGGGTTAGGAGAAAAACCTCCGCCTGACATGGCAGAAAAAGAGGTGCAAAGTCCTTCAAAAATGCCCATTCCCATATTGGTAATCAGGATAAAACATAACAGAGTTAATCCTGCATAGATTTTCCATAAAGCAGCTGCCGTGCTTTTGATACGCGGTGTAAATTTTTCTTCCGTAGGTCCGGGTGCTTCTGCAAAAAACAGTTGTCTGCCGGCTATTGCAAGCTGGGGAAGAACGGCAATGAACAGGACAATAATACCCATACCGCCGAGCCACTGAGTAAATGACCGCCAGAACAGAAGCGCATGCGGATAAGCAAATGTTGATTGAAACGCAGTTGCGCCTGTTGCCGTAATTCCCGAAAAGCCCTCGAAAAACGCATTTATTGGCGTTATATCCATAAACATGTAGGGAATTGATGCAAATAATCCTGCAAAAAACCATGAAAAAGTTACAACTGTTAACCCTTCCGATTTTTTTATGTCATTAACCGATTTGATATTTTTTACGCCGCTTACGGAGTTTTTTACTACAACAGCAAGAATAATTGCTGTTGCCATTGCAATAATAAATGGCGGAATTGACGCATATTCTTTATACCAAAGAGCGATAATTACCGGAAAAAAGAGTACTATGCTGAAGTACTTCATAACCAGACTGAATGTATATGCTAAATAATTTAATCTCATAATTTCTCTTGTTGTTAATTACCGCCGAAGAATTTTCTGATTATCTGAGCATTTGTGCTTGTTGTAAAGACGATAATATTATCTTCGCCCATAATCTGAGTAGCACCGTTTGGAATAATTATTCTGTTTCTTCTCTGAATTACACCCACAATCGCTTTTGCCGGAAGTTTCAAATCCATAAGTTTAATAGTTTCAAACTCTTGAGGAAGCTCAATATTTAAAACCTCACCCTGTCCCTGCTCAACCGTTGCAAGAATACCGATATTGGTATCTTTAATGCTGTTTTTGATTTCATTCAGAGATGCTGTTTTTGAAGATATTGCAATATCTATTCCGACCTGTTCAAAAAGAGCAACATTTGTATCTTTGGATACTCTGGAGATAACTCTTGCTGCACCCAGGTGTTTGAGCAAAAGCGAACACAGAAGGTTTTTTTCATCATTATTAGTGACGCTTACAACAACATCAGAAGATGCGATGTCTTCTTCATTCAGAAGCTCTAAGTCTGTTCCGTCACCGTTTATAATAAGTGCATTATCAAGTTCTTCAGATAGGAAATTGCATCTTTCCTCGTTCTTTTCAATGATTTTTAGTTTCAGACGGAGATTTTCCAGTGTTTTTGCCAGTTTAAGTCCAACACTTCCGCCGCCGATTATTGTAACGTATTTTACAAATTCTTTTTCGTGGAAAAATTTGCCGGCAAGAATATTCAGTGAATGTGAAAGTCCCATAAATATTACTTTATCGTTTTCAAGCAGTGTTGTTTCACCGTTTGGAATAAACAGTTCACCTTCTCTTGTTATACCGACAATCAGAGTATCTTTTGGAAACTCGCAGTGTTTGACCTGAGAGTTAACAAGCGGTGAGTATTTGGGGATTTTGTATTCAAGAAGTCTTGCTCGTCCGTCCGCAAAATATTCAACGTCAAGAGCCTTCGCAACGGTAATGATTCTGAAGATTTCCTGAGTTAATAAATCTTCCGGCCAAATTACGTTATCAATATAGAAATCACTGTTATAATCTGCATCTTTTGTCATGGCAAGAGAAGATTTATATTCTTCTTTTCTTACAAAACAGAGTGTTTTTGCCCTGCTCAATCTTTTTACCGTAAGACAGGCAACAATATTTAACTCATCAGATTTGTTGCAGGCGATAAAAACATCAACGTTTTTTATTCCTGCTTGTTTTAAAACGTCGACATTAGATGCATTTCCGGCAACAAAACCTACATCAAGCTTGTTGAATGCATCAATTTTGTTCTTCTCTTCATCTATTACGGTTATGTCGTTATCGGTGTAGAATTCATTAGCTACCATAAACCCGATTTCGTTCGCACCAAAAATTATTATTTTCATACGATTATTTTAAGCAAAAACAGTATGTTAAGTCAATTTGTAAATAATGCATCTATCCCTGCATGTATTTTGTAGAGATATACATATTCATGTATATGATTCCTGTCAGAATAAAATCCATGCCTGCCAAAACCCCGATTAACCACAGAGCTGCTGAAGGGATAAGAACAATAATCAAAAAGCCGAAAATCAGTTCTAATATTGCAAGGAATAAACACATCCACCAAAAGTTCAGGGTTTTTCTGGTCTGAACGCTGAACGCAGAGGAGGAAATACTTTTAAGAATGAAATAAATGCCGCATAAACCTATAATTATCATAATGTCCATCATCGGAGCGATAAAAAGCATTATTCCCGCTGCCAATAAAATTAAACCGACAATAATATCAAGAATATAATGTCTTGAAAAATTTTTTGTTATAAGAGCGTTTATAATTTTGTATCCGCCGTAAATTATAAAAGATATACACATCATTATTCCAAAAGAAATTAATGTTATTTTTGGCAGAATAAGCATGCCAAGTCCCAATGCAAGTAACAGCACGCTTTCCGTAATAACGCAGCTTAAAAATTTACTCTCTGACATAATTCATTCCTTTCATATAAAGAATGACATATTTTTATAAATAAAAAGAGCGATAAAAGATTAAGACGGTAGAATAACTCTAATGCTTATTACTATTTATAATTTGAGTATTTTTACATTGTTTCTGAGTTTTTGTATAAGTTCAGGGGTATTATAAAGGGACTCAATATATTCATCATAAGTTTTTCCGTTTATTTTAAGATTCGGAATTCTTGCACCGCCTGCAAAATCATAATAAAGCATAGTTTCATCCGAGAATTTGCCGCCCTTTAACAACCCTTCAAAAACGTAGGCAATTTGTTCACAGAGAGATTTTCCACCGTCATAAGCGTGTGTTTCCTGCTGCATTACGTCAACCATACCCTGCGGATAAACAAACCTTGTTTCTCCGTCAATAGTCGGGAAGCCATATTTGGACTCAGTTCCGTAAAGAGGTTCTTCTATCAGGTTGCGCGCAAAAATACCATCGGTATTTCCGGCAATTCTTTCTTCTGTACCTAATATTTCCAGCTGTTTATCAACAAAGTCATGCTTTTGGCAACCTTTTGCATGCCAAAAACTGTCCAGCCCTCTATGCTGGTTAATATGCCCCATTTCGTGGAGGAAATGTCTGAAATCGGCGTTGCTGTCTATTAGTATGTGTGCTTCCGTATTATTGTTAAAAACGCTGAATGCCTGATAATAACCTGATTCAGGAGGTTCTTCGCCGTGTTTAACTGCCCTTTTTTGATTAAAAAGTTCTTTTATTTCTTCTCTGTTTTTCCAGTCGGAAATTGTTAAAGAATCAGGCTTTTCTTTTTTTACCCCCATTTTTTTAAGCAGGTCAATGTTGTCTTTTATTCTGTTAAGCATGGGTAAATGTGTGTTATTTGCTCCTCTGAAGTCGGTTTTTATGCCGAGTTGTTCAAAATATTCCCGTGCTTCGGTAATATTTTTGAACCCGTTTGTATTTAAAATTTTTCCGGGTTTAACTTTTCCCCATAATCCTGCGTTGTGAGTTAAAACAGCTCCGAGCCCGGCAGCACAAATTCCGCCGATTACCCACAGCACATTGTTTGTTTTTCGGCTTTCGGGTATCTGAGCCTGAGGCGGCTGCTCTTTAACAGGCGCAGCAGTCTGACTGCCAAAAACAGGAGCCTTTGTATGAAAATACGTAACGTTACTTACACAATTTACCTTCATATATTTATGAAACCCGAAGGGTAGAAAATATTGCCTGAAAACCGCTTTAATATTAAGTTATGTTAACGCCTGCCGATGCTGTATTTATTGGTATTTACCCCAGAAAGTATAAAAAAACTACAACTAAAGTATAAAATTTGTAAAAAAAGCTAAAGTTTTCAAAATTTGTGCCGTTATATAAATTGTAGAGAGTTACGGATTTTATAAAATAAAGTTTGTAGGAAGGAATATTATGACAGATAAAGAAGAATTAGGCGCATCAATCTTCGGACGTACAATGGAATTTATGGAAGATGACCCGTTGGAGGAAATCTTTGCGCTGAATTTGGGTGATTTCGTATCTGAATATTTAATATCCGAAGATTTGGCAAATAAAATCGGTAAGGATGTGAAAGATAAAAAAGAAAAACTTCGTTCACAATTAAAAGAGCTGATATCAATATATTCTCTGAATAATACACTTTGTGTTCTGGGATTTAATTCTCAGGATGAGTATGTAATTTATAATTCAATTGCAAAAACTCTTACTCAGATTCTTGAAATAGATGCATGTCATATTTATTTAACTCAGGATTATACAAAGGGGCTGAACCTTGAAAATAAACTTCTCGGTCTTGTCGGTTCATCTGTGGATTTTGATGAGGACATGTATGAAAAGAAACTCGGATACGCAGAGGACGATAAATCTGTCGTCGTAAAAGCTTTCAAAACGTTAGAAAAAATACAGGTAAAAGATGTTTCAAAAATAAAGAATTTTGTACCGAAATACGAGCTTAAAGAATATGATGTAAAATCTCTTGCAGTATTTCCTATACACAACAACGCTTATGTTGCAGGTGTTATAGTTGTTGAAAACTATAAAGAAAAAACGCTTAAAAAAGCATATTCACAGCTTCTTGAAACAATTGGCTGTTTGTTTGGTACATCTATGCATCTTCAGCAGGCAATTGAACAGGCTGAAATCTATATAGAAGACGAACCTGTTTCTGAAAAAATGCTTCAGCATCAACGTGCAGAACTTACAGCTTTGATAGGTGATTTGGGAACTCAACAGCAGGCATTTGTTGAAAAACTTGCCAAAGCGGTTGATGAAAAAGGACAGTATAAAGTTGCACATTCTCAAAATACTGCAGATTTATCCAAAAAGCTTTGTCAGCAATTAGGTCTGAATGAAAAAACAACCGATTTGGTATATTATGCAGGTCTTTTGCAAAATATCGGCAAGATTACCCTTCCGGAATCTTTGTTTACAAAACAGGGTAAACTTTCCAAAGAAGAATGGAAGAAGCTTCAGAACCATCCGAACGTTGGTGTTAACCTGCTTATGAATATAAACTTCCTTTCGGAGGTAATTCCTTATATCCATTACCATGGCGAGCGCTGGGACGGCGGAGGAAAACCCGAAGGTCTTAAAGGTAACTCTATTCCGCTTGGTTCAAGAATTATTGCTGTTGCGGATGCATATTCCGCTATGACATCCGAGCGTGCATACAGAAAAGCCATGACTCAGGAACAGGCTTTAATGGTTATCAAACGTGAAGCCGGAGAAAAATGGGATCCTGAAATAGTTGATGCTCTGATAGAGGTAATGAAGTAAAATATTGATATTATAAGTTTGTAAGAGGACAGTTTTTAACTGTCCTCTTTTGTCTGCAGGTAGCAAATTTAATTTTTAGGGGTTTTTATCAAAATACATGAAAGGGGCAAATTATGCAATCAAGTTTATCAATTAACGGTGTACAGCCGAATTTCCGCGCGACGGTTTCAAAACATTTTATCAAAGACGCTCAAAAAATGATGGATTCAAGGATGAAAAACAGTGATATAGCTGAAAGATTTGAAAAAAAAGTCGCTGATTTTAAGGATTACGGATATGACGACTACTATATCAAATATATTAAAAAAGATATTAACGGAAAACGTTTCCACCAGCTTATTGCGGTTCGTCCCGGCATGGATGATTCCGAAGGCGCTGTTTTAACTTCTAAAGACAAATTCAGAAAGACTATAGAAAAATTTACGCATATTACCAAGTATGAATTTATAAAGAAAATGGAACAATTTAACCAGAGAAGATTTGTAAAAACTATAGCCGAAGTATAAATAAAAATTCGGCAATCAAACAAGGCGGAAGCGTAAGCTTCCCCCTTTTTTTAATGTCCAAAAAACGAGCCTTAAAAGTGTCATTCCTACAATTATACTATTGATTTCCGCCCTTTATGTAGTAAAATAAACGTGTATAGGAAGAAACCGTTTAAACCTAAAAGGAGGGAATATAAATGGAAACTTATGGAATTGAAAAATGGGGAATTACATCTCCGAGTGAAGTTCACAGAAACTGGACGCCTGCTCAGTTAACTGAGGCAGCTTTAAGAAGAGGCGAAGGCAAACTTTCTAAAACAGGTGCTTTGGTTGTTACTACAGGTAAATACACAGGCCGTTCTCCTAAGGATAAATTCATTGTTGATACAGAATCTATTCACAATGATATTGCATGGGGCAACGTTAACAGACCGATTTCAAGAGAAGCTTTTAACTCAATCAGAGATAAAATTGCTAACTACTTAAACGGTAAAGAAGTATTTATATTTGATGGTTTTGCAGGTGCAGATAAGAAATATACTCAAAAATTCAGAGTTATCAACGAACTTGCATCACAAAACATGTTCATTCACCAATTATTAATCAGACCGACAGCAGAAGAACTTGCTAACTACGGTGAAGCAGATTATACAATTCTTTGTGCTCCAGGTTTCAAATGCGACCCTGCAATTGACGGAACAAACTCTGAAGCTTGTATCGCTATTGACTATGAAGCTCACACAATTATCATCGCAGGTTCACAGTATGCAGGCGAAATCAAAAAATCTGTTTTCGCAACTATGAACTATGTTATGACTAAGAAGAATGTACTTCCGATGCATTGTTCAGCAAACATGGATCCTGAAACACATGAAACAGCTGTTTTCTTCGGTCTTTCAGGAACAGGTAAAACAACTTTGTCAGCAGACCCTGCTCGTAAGTTAATCGGTGATGACGAACACGGCTGGTCACCTGATGGTGTATTCAACTTTGAAGGCGGCTGCTATGCAAAATGTATTAACCTTTCTGCTGAAAATGAACCTGATATCTACAATGCTATTAAGTTCGGTTCATTGGTAGAAAACGTTATTATGAACGATGAAACAAGAGAACTCGACTTCAACGACGGTTCTTTAACAGAAAATA
Organism: uncultured bacterium; assembly: GCA_902763805.1. Taxonomy (GTDB): domain Bacteria; phylum Cyanobacteriota; class Vampirovibrionia; order Gastranaerophilales; family Gastranaerophilaceae; genus CAG-196. Next base: position 355,968 of record CACWTN010000001.1, read on the forward strand.
CACGTGTTGGTTACCCTGTTACTTATATCAACAATTCAGCTATTCCTTCAATGGGCGGAATTCCGAAAGTTGTTGTATTCTTAACAGCTGATGCATTCGGTGTTCTTCCTCCAATCTCAAGATTAGACAAGAATGCTGCTATGTACCACTTTGTAACAGGTTTCACTTCTAAACTTGCAGGTACAGAAAGAGGTATTACAGAACCTGTTCCTACATTCTCAACATTATTCGGCGAACCATTCATGCCGATGGATGCTTCAGTTTACGCTAAGATGTTAGGTGACAAACTTGACCAATACGGTACTAAGGTTTACTTAGTAAATACAGGATGGGCAGGCGGTTCTGCTTCTTCTGGTGCTAAGAGAATGAAACTTTCTTACACAAGAGCTATGGTAACAGCTGCATTGAACGGTTCATTCGATAACGTTGAGTTTAAACACCACAATGTATTCAACGTAGATTATCCGACATCTTGTCCGAACGTTCCTTCTGAAATGTTAGATGCAAGAGGAATGTGGGCAGATAAGGCTGCTTATGACGAAGCTGCTAACAAATTAGCAACAATGTTCAACGATAACTTCGCTAAGAAATATCCGAACATGCCTTCAGAAATCGTTGAAGCAGGTCCTAAACCATTAAGCTTGGTATAGGTTAATAATATTAAAATACTGACAGAGTGCACTTTTCGGTGCACTCTGTTTGTTTTTGTCATATAATATAAGCATGAGAGTAGCATTTAACTGTTTTTACCCTTCAACAGCGTTTGAAAGTGCAAAAGCAAGAAAATTAATTAAAAAAGTAAATGAAGCAGAAAAGCTTGATAAACTAAACATAACCTTTAATGAGCTTGAATCTATGTACAACGAACTCGGATATGATGTTTTCTATAAACGGGGTTCGCATGCGGTTGTTCATCTTACGGAAGGCGTAAATCTGCCTGTTATAATTCCGCATAAAAGAAAGAATGTTCATCCTTTTGATTTAAAACGGTTTAAATATGTTTGTGCAGGCGATATAGAAAAAGCACTAAAGTGTTAATAAGCCGATAAATTTAGTAATCTCGTCGGAAGAAATCTCTGTGTCATCTGTGTTCAGACGTCCTATAGGAACGGTTTTGTTGGTTCCATGCCAGTCGCTGCCGCCTGTGATAACCAGATTGTTATTTTTTGCGCAATTTTTGAGGAACGAAGTTTCGGGGATTGAGTATCTTGAATAAAAACATTCCAAGCCTTCAATTCCGCTATCTGTCATTGTTTTAAGCTGAGGTAAAAACTCTTGTTCGGTCAAATGTTCTTCGCCTTCTCCGCCAAGAGGGTGCGCCCAGACAGGAATTCCGCCTGATGCTTTGATTACACGGATTGCCTCTCTGCCGTCAAACTTTGTGTTTCCTGTTTTACAGCCGTCGAGATATTTTTTCATGGCATCAACGTTGTTGTCTGACAAACCTCTGTTTACAAGTATGTTTGCGAAATGGGTTTTAACAACACTCTGCCTTGAATACAGCCAGTCAAGTTCTTCCTGTGAAAGTTCAATATTCCAGACCTCTCTGAGGTATTTTATTCTTGTTTCAAGCTTTTGTCTGCGAAGCTTTTTGCCCAGTTCTATAAGCTCTTTCAGTTCTTTTGTTTTGGGGTTAATTCCGTATCCCAAAATATGACATCTTATGTCATCAATTTTACAGGTAAGTTCAACACCTTTTATAAAAGTAATATTGTCAGGAACGTATTTTTCCGCATCATTTAATCCTGCAACGGTATCGTGGTCAGTGAGTGCAAAGATTTTTATTCCTGATTTTAAGACGGTATCGACAAGTTCTTTAACGCTTGCGCTTCCGTCAGAGTTATTGCTGTGAAGATGTAAATCAAACTTAGCCATATCTAAGTTATAACACAAATATACAAACAACCCTCCCTTAGAGGGAGGGCAGGGCAGGTTGTTAATTAAAACAACCTAAGCTTTTGTTTGAGTGATTATTTAATTGCAAGTTTCTTAACTTTGTCGTTTCCTTTTTCAAGTTTAGGAGCAACAATTTTTAAGATACCGTGTTCAAGGTGAGCATCGGTTTTATCGATATCAATGTCAGCAGGGAAGTAAACCGTTCTTGAAAATTCGCCGTAACGGAACTCTGATTTTCTGTAGCTTGAGGTGTCTTCTTTTGTTTCTTCCTCTTTCTTTGCATTGATTGTGATATGGTTTTTATCGATATCAATATCTAAGTCTTCTTTTTTAACTCCCGGAAGCTCTGCTTTAACACAATATTCATTGTCTTTTTCGTGGAGCTCAACAGGCATTGCAAGTTTGTCGCATTCTGCTTCTTCGTTGTAGATATATTCAGGGAAGAAGCTGTCAAAATTTCTGTTTAAAATTGATGATATTTCATCGTTTACTGAACGAATAAATCTGTCAGGTGTTTTTTTAATTAAGAATTTCATAAATGCCTCCATAGACAAAGATAGTGAAAATATTTAGTTTCATTATCTTCGTCTTTACTAAATACTTTCTTTCAACACTTTTATTATTACTCTGATTTAGTATAACTTAAGTTTTTTTAACTAAAAATTAACAAATCGGGCTAATTGTTATTTCTTTGTTAATTTTCATTGATTTTGTTTTATGTGTGTTATATATTTGAGGTGTATCTATCCGAGATACAAATGAAAATTAAATAACAATATCGGGATGTAGCAAGGACTCCCCGAGGAAGCTGACTAAATGTCAGGTTGCGAGGAGGAGGGTGCTGGTAGCGCCGCTAACAAGCTGCATTTCAAATGAAAATTAAATAACATAGTATCGGGATGTAGCAAGGACTCCCCGAGGAAGCT
>CACWTN010000001.1:358804-430059 GCA_902763805.1 uncultured bacterium
GCTGACTAAACGTCAGGTTACGAGGAGGAGGGTGCTGGTAGCGCCGCTAACAAGCTGCATTTCAAATGAAAATTAAATAACATAGTATCGGGATGTAGCGCAGCTTGGTAGCGCACCGTGTTCGGGTCGCGGGGGTCGCAAGTTCGAATCTTGTCATCCCGATTTTTTTTGGCAAAAAATCGGTTTCCAAGTCGAACTTACGTTCGTTCTTACTTGTTCGCGTGGAACGTGTCTACGGATTTTCTTTTTCTCAAAAATAAATTGAAAAAGAAAAGTCCTTCGCACTTCGCTCACTCGCGCAATCTTGTCATCCCGATTTTTTTTGCAAAATACCTTTTTTCAGGACATTTGGTCGGAAGGGGTAAATAATTTTAGTTGGCAAGATAGCTAATTTTAGTAAATTATAGCAATTTTGTAAGGTCGGAATTTGATAGAGTCAAAAAGTCCGAAATGTCCGATTATGGTAACAAAAATGTCCGCAAATAGAATTATAAAATGGTAAATATTCGGCTCAAATATAGACAAAATCTAAATTACACAAAAGGACAAAAATGGGTAATTTGAAATAATTTATTGATTATATGTTCAAATTTTGGTAAAATTTGCTATATGAATGAATTAAGTGTCATTGATAATATCAAAAATATGATTTTTACAATTCGTGGTCAAAGAGTTATGATTGACAGAGATTTAGCGAATTTGTATGAAGTGGATGTGAAATCATTAAATCGTGCAGTAAAGAGAAATATAGAGAGATTCCCCGAATTTTTCATGTTTCAACTGACAGATGAAGAAACGAAAAATTTGCGGTGCCAAATTGGTACCGCAAAAATTAGCGCAAAAAGTCGTTATAATCCTTATGTATTTACAGAACAAGGAGTTGCAATGTTATCTTCTGTTCTTAATAGCAAGAAAGCTATACAAGTAAACATACAAATTATGATGACATTCGTTCAAATCCGACAATTTGCTCTTGAAAGCCAAGAACTAACAAGAAGATTAGATGAAATGGAACGCAGATTTATTGAATACGCAAGAGATATGAATATAAATATTGAAGATATATACCGGCAATTAGATTATTTAACGGACAGAACAAAACCAAGAAAAATAGGATTTGAGGTAAATGAAAAATAGAAGTTTAATTATACTTATGTTAACAATAGTTATAACAACTATCCCTACATTCGCAAAATATTATTGCGAAAGTGATGAACTGATAGGAGAATACATTCCAAATTTATCTGAAGCTTGCGGACATTGGAAAGATATTGATATGGGAGGTATGTATAACACTTGTGTTTCAGCTAATAAAATGGGAGAAAGAGCTTTTAAAGCAGGGCAGTGCGAGTTGATAATTGAAAAAACATATACTAAAGGTAATGAATTATGCGTTGACCAAATTACACAAAAGACAAAAAGGGTAATCGGTACTGCATGTGTAGGCAAGTAAACATGAATAATAAATATATTAATTCTAAAATAATATTTTATTTACCTGAAATAATAATTTTTTGTATATATTTTATTGTCTATCTTTTTGCTTCAATTAAAGAACAAGGTTTTTTACTTGGTGGTTTAATGTTTGGAGGAGTAAGTTTTATATTTTTTGTAATAGAACACCAAACGGATTTAGTATTAGATAAAATAAATAATATTATTTTCATTAGAAATAAGATGTTATTTCTTAACAAATATATCATTAAAGAACAATTCGCACTTTCTGATATGTCAAATGCAGATATTATAACTATCACAAATTACGATTCAAAAGAAGAAGAATATAGTTATACATACAAACTAAGACTTCTAAAAAAAGATGGAACAGTCATTCTTCCCTTTGGTGGTTGGTCTGATAACAATCATAAAAAATGGCAAGATATGGTTAATAAGATAAATGGTTTTAATCAATTGAAGGAACCTACATTAATAATAACGAGAAAACCATTCTTTTTTAGACTATGCTTTGGAGTTTTATTTGGATTTTTCTATTTTCTTGTTGGGCTAGGTATTATATTCCCCAAAGAGATGGAGCCTATAATTTATCATACTTTAAATGTATTATTTTCTGTGAACGGATATCATCAATAATTTATAATTCTCAATTTTGTTGTTCTTTCTTCTCAAACCGACTGTTATTTTAAACAAAAATCGGTTTCCAAGTTGAACTTACGTTCATTCTTTACTGGTGTCTTGCAATACATTCTCAAATTGTGTTTTAATATCCTTATGAAAGTTAATCCCGTCAACAGCGTAAATACAAAAGCTCTCCCAATTGCCGATATAAAAGTCAAAGGGGTTGATAGTTCGTACAAACTTTTTTCGGTCAATTTTCATGACAGAGATTTTCTTGAAAAAATGTATAAAGCAATTGACCTTAAAAAACTAATGCCGGGGCTATATGATTATGATTACATGGTTTGGGATGAGATACTCCATAATGCAGTTAATTTCTCAAAATCCGCTTTTTCAAGGTCTATACTCGGAGTTTGTGACAACAAACCCTGCGGAATTCTGAATTATAAAGAATACGGAGTAAATTACCACTTAAACTATATTGCAACTTTTCCTGCAGAACCTGAAAAACGTGTTCCATGTGCAGGGCAAATTCTTTTTAACGAGTTTTTTAACAGATTTATACACAGCAACAAAAGAAAAATAGAACTTTGTGCGGTAAAAAATTCTCCTTTCTCTCCGATTGCGATATATAAGAAACTGGGTTTTTCTATGGACGGTGGAGACGGTTATAATGAAGACATGTCCATTACAAGAGACCGGGCGCTTAAAACACTGGAGAAACAGAGTAAATTTCTGACTTATACCCAATCTGAAAACAGTAAAAAAGTTGATTTAGACGGTATGCTTAACCTTGATTTCATGACTTAATATTAAGGGTACGTATTTTATCAAGTTCTTCTCTTATTAATTGATTGACGAGGTTTATTTTTTCAGGAAATGCCATAAATTTATTATGGTCTTCAAGACATTCGTTATCTACGTGTTTTCCCAGTTTTTTAAGGATTTTTGCATAAAAAACATCCTGTTTAAATGCGTGGTATTCCATCTCTAAGCTGTATTTTATGTAGTTAAGGAAAATAATTTTTTCCGAATATGGTACTCTTCTTAAGGCTTCTCTTGTTTTTTCTTCTGCCAGTTTAAGCATTTTGTCCCTGCTGTTATTCTGCATATCTTCAGTGTTATAAAAATATTTTTCATATATATCAAAATATTTTTTTTCATAAATATTTTTTTCACACATCAGCTTGTAATTGGCAATATATTTTGGATTGAGTAAATAATCCAGAATATGGGTTGATTCATGCATAAAATTGGATAAATCCGAAATGCTTAATTTTTTCTTTTTATTGGCGGGTATTTCTATTGAATAACCTGATAACACGTTATCGTGGTTTTCATCAACGACAACACTTCCTGAATAATCCGTGTATTCTTTCTTTGGAAGTGCAGTTATCTGAATCTTTTTACGTTCAGGCAGAAGGGAGTTGTAGTTATTTTTTATTGCATCTATTCCGTACGAATCTTTTTTTTCGTACAGCTGCAGCATTCTCTGAAAAACCTTTGTGTTAAGTTCTTCAGTAAGTTTTTTTCTTTGTTGTATTGATCCCCTTGCAATATTATGAGAAAATCTTGTATTTGGTGACAGTTTTATCATTTTACCGTTTTATATGAATGTCTTTTCCGTTTTAATCAGTTTACCTGCTTTGTCGTATATTCTTTTTATGAGTTCAAAAAATATGTTATTCCCTGAAATTTTGTACTCATTTTTTCTTGTAATAATTATACAGTCGTCCGTAATGGTTTTTACGGCTTTATGCGAAACCCTCTGAACCAGAGCAATACCGTGACTGTCAAAAACAGTGGTACACATGCCATTCTTTCCATTCAGGGCAAAAAACATTTTATCCTTATAAATTCGAGCCTTGTCAAACGATACTGTACTTATTCCCATACAATTAGAATAAAACAAAAAAAATAAAAAATCTATGCCTCTACAGAAGACAATAACATATTTATTTCTGCAACCAAATCTTCGTTATCAGTCTTGACAGCGTTAACCAAAGCTTTTTTGAGCAAAGCCTGAGCCTTGTGAGGACTGTTGAAACTAATCATCAGCTCTGCTGCAGCCTTGTAATTCTGAGCTATTTCTTCTTTAGAACCTGTCTGTTCGTAATTTTTAACAGCTTCCGCATAATATTTTAAAGCTTTGTCATTTTTTCTGAACTGAACGCATGCGTCGGCAGTATTAGACAAGACGTATCCTTTCATGCTGATATCTGCGGTCTGTTCAACAAGCTTGCGGGCTGTATCATAATAATCAAAAGCTGTTTCATCATATTTATCAGTCAGAATATTTGCCATTTTTGTCAAAGAATCAGACTGACCTATTAAGTCGTCAGACTTTCCTGCATAAGAGATAGATGTTAAATAATGCTTCATAGCAGGTTCTATTTGGTTTACGTCATCATAAATCTGTGCCATTGAAAAATGTGCACGGGATTTTACATTAACGTCAGTTGTGTATTGTAATGACTTGTTGTAGCTGTTCAGTGCCTGAACGAAGTGGTCATTATCGTCATAAATTTTGCCGATTTCAAGACAAATTCTTGATTGTGTTTCATTATCATTAAGCTCGGTTGCTCTTGAAAAGGCTTCTCTGAACATTGCCATTGCTTTTTGCGGGTTATTGTTGAATGCGTGTTTTTTTGCTTCAACAAATAAAGATTTTAATTTTGTATCCTGAGGAATAATTGTAATATTCGGTTTTTGCGAAATAGTTTGTTTTGCCTGTTTATATTCTTCCTCTAAAGTCAGTTCTTCGGGTTCAATTTTAACCCCGTCGTTAACAGACGGAAATTCAAGTTCTGTTTCAGCAGAAGGCTGTTCTGTTGTTTTTTGTTCCGTTTCAATAGCCTGTTCCTGTTCGGGTTGAGGAGCTTCCTGAGGTTTGGTATTGTTTTCGTCAGGGAATTTTACCAGAAAACTCGGGTTAACATCATTTTCGTTATAGAAATAATCAATTTTCTGCAAGAATAGAGCATCAAGCCAATTCTGAACAACTTTTGAGTCTTTGTTCAGTGTTTCTGAGATGTATTTATCCAAAAGAGATGCCGCAATTTTTAAATTGCTCTGGATTAAGTTAACCTGAGGACGTTCTGAACGAACCTGCTCATTAACCGTTTCAAGATATTTATTAACCTGATCTTCAATTTCTCTCGGCGTTGCTATCGCTTTTATTGTATTTCTGAAATCTTTTAAAATTTGCGCAATATTAATTCTGTTGCTTCTTACAGGTTGTGAAGGAGCTTGTTCCTGATGAACTGTCGGATTAACAGGCTGTTGAACAGTTTGCTGGTAATTTTGATACTGCATAGGTGTCGGTCCGCTGTGACGGATAATCGGCGGAGTATTAACAGCGTATGTTTGACGGTTATTGAAAGAAGCTTTCGGGTACGCATTTGCTGCAGGTGAATATACTGCCTGACGCTGATTTACAATCGGTTCTTTGTTCTGAACATCCTGAGCTCTGCCTCTTGCAACAACTTCCTGTCTGCGTTGCTGCTGGTCCTGGGCATTCTGATTATGGCCGTCTTTATCGGTCGAACCCTGTTTGGTCTGATAGCCCTGCGTTTGCTGAGGATAATTCGGGCGTATTGTATTCATTGTGTTAAACAATTTTGTACCGTCCTTCCTTTAATAATATCGGTATATTATTAATATTCTTGACTTGCGGCTTTAAAATTCATCTGTTTGGATGATATTTATTTAAGGATAAAATCTGATAAGTCATGTTTTTTTGATGTAAGATTTAGGTATGAGCAAAAATATTTTTATAACAGCAACGGGTACGGACGTCGGAAAGACTTATGTTTCTGCACTCATAGTCAAAAAAATGAGAGAAATGGGATTAAACTGCGGATATTTTAAGCCTGTTCTTTCGGGTGTTGTTGAAAAAGACGGAAAACTTGTTGAAAGCGATTGTAACTATGTTGTAAAAACCGCAAAAATTCCTGCAAGCGCGGATGTTTGCGTTGCGTACTGGTGGAAAGAAGCTGTTTCACCGCATCTTGCAGCAGAAAGAATGAATGAAAATATTGATATTGAAAAGATTAAGTCTGCTTTTGATGAAAAGCAAAAACAATACGATTATCTTTTAATTGAGGGTGCTGGCGGAATTACTTGTCCTTTGAGGCTTAAAAACGGTGAAAAATATCTGCTCAAAGATTTAATTAAAGAATTGGGTACAAATATAATTATCGTTGCAGACGGAGGTTTGGGAACAATTAACTCAACTCTGCTTACTGTGGAATATGCCCGTCAGCACAACATAAAAGTTGAAGGCATTATTCTCAACAATTTTAATCCCGACAGTTTTATGCATCAGGATAACTTAAAACAGGTCGAATACTTAACGGGAATTAAAGTTATTTCGACTGTTCAAAAAAATCAAACCGACATAAATCTTTTGAAAGAATTTTTCAGCTAAAGTTTATTTACCCCTATATAAACTTATAGAATTCCGGAATTTTGATATTTCCGTCGCCTGCCATGGCGCAAAGGTTAATTATTACAATAATAATGTTCCATATACATAATATCGGCGCAACAATAAATCCTACTATCCAGCCAATAACAGGAACCATGAAGAATAAAGAAATCAAAAATAACAGCAGTTCAAAATTGAACAAAGTTTTTGCGATTTCATACGTGCTTTCACTGATATAATTTTTTGGTATAAAAACAACAATTAGTGAGGGTACAAAAATAAAAAACATTGTTGTTATAAGCATTGCAAGAGTAATAACTCTGTCTTTGTCATCTTTAAATACTGCATTAATTTCTTTCATATTTTATCTCCTTTTATATATAGGATATTGTTTTTTTCGGCAAATGTCAATTTTAACCGGCTTTATTCTTCGGATTTTGGAAAATAAATTTGTTTAATAAAAATTCATCTGTTTAGAGGTTTGACTTTTCCAAAACTATTATTAATATGAAGGTGTAGAACTTTAAATTAAAATTAGGAGACAGTATGGGCAAACGATTAGACGGTTCATCTCTGTTTACCGGGATAAGCTCCGGGCTGACTAACACATTCGCCGCACTTTCCGGTCAGTATCAGGACGGGATTACGGTTGAAAACCTAAACAAAGCATTAACTAACACAAACATTACAAACACTGCATACGGTTCAACTTTTGCTTCTTATCTTGCAGGTAATTTTAACTCCGTTGATAAAAACGGTGACGGAAAGATTTCAGCAGAAGAAATTCAGGAATATATGAATAATATGGCAAGACAAGGTTTAACAAGAGAACAGATAATGAACCTTGGCTCAGTAAGCGGAATGACAAGCAGTTTGCAGGAAACGGTTCTTTCTCACTTTGATGATATTGACGCAAACCATGACGGAAAAGTTACAAGTCAGGAAATCAGTGCATACGGGGTTAATTCCCAGATTGAAAAACAAAAAATTGCTGACAGAAACAGGGTTGTAAACAATATGTCACTTTTCTACGGAAGTGATGAAGATAAATACGAAGGAAGTTTATTGGATTATCGTTATCTTGATAACGATGAAAGCTAAAATACCTAAAATTATGTGTGTGTGGAAATAATAAGGGAAAAAGAAGCCGGGTGAATTGCATCCGGCTTCTTCTTTGGTATAATGCTAAAGTAATCATGCAGAAATTAACAAGGGGTAATAATGTTTTATTTTGATGATTTAAACGGAAAAAGAATACTGAGAAGCGATTTTTTGAACGGAAAAAAAGAAATAAATGCATTTTTTACTACAAGAGGTGAAAGCCCTGTTACACAGGATTTTGCAAAACGCATAATAAGCCCGGTGCAAACTCACAGCGACCATATTGAAGCAGTTGATGAAAGAGAGGAATACCCTGACACCGACGGAATGATTTTAACCGAACCCGATACTGCGGTTTTTTTGAGATTTGCCGATTGTACTCCGTTAATTTTTTATGATACAAAGCATAATATTGCTGGAGTATCTCACGCAGGCTGGCGCGGAACGGCTGCAAGAATAGGGGTTAAAACAGCTGCCAAGATGGTTTTAAACTATAGTACAAAGCCTGAAGATTTAATTGTTTTGATTGGTCCTGCAATTTCAATGTGTTGTTATGAAGTTAGCGAAGAAGTCAGAGATACTTTGCTTTCAACCGTGAAAAATACAAAAGATTTGTATAAAGACAGAAATGTTGATCTCAAAAAAATTAATGCCCGTCAGCTTGAAGAAATAGGTGTTAAAAAAATTGATATCTGCCCGTTTTGCACATCGTGCAACAACGACATGTTCTATTCATACCGTAAAGAAAACGGCACTACGGACAGACATTACGCTGTTGTGAAACTGAATGTTATTGAAACTAAACAAGCTCGGTAATATTATCTCTTGTTACGACTGCGTCGTAGTTTTTGTATCCGAGAATATTTTCAATGTCGTTCGAATGCGAGCCGACAATTTTTCTGCACTCTGCAGAACTGTAGTTTGCCATTCCCCGTGCAAATTCAACATTGTTTTCGTCCATTATTGAGATAACTTCACCCTGCTTAAACTCATTGATAACGTTAACAATACCTATTGGCAGCAAACTTGAAAACTGTTCAAGAATAGCTTTTTTGGCACCTTCGTTAACGACAAGACCTCCAAAAATATTCGTTGCATAGCCAATCCAGCGCTTTTTATCGGCAAGACTGCCTTCTGCCGGCAGAAACATTGTTCCCAAATCTTCACCGTTGAATATTTTGTTAATAACACACGGAAGTTTTCCGTTTGCAATAAGAACTTTTCCTCCAAATCTTGTAACCAGCTTTGCGGCTTCAAGTTTTGTTCTCATTCCGCCTCTGCCGCCTTCCGAAGCATCGGTTCCGAGTTTCAAAATATCCTCAGTTACTGTTTCAACCTCTTTTATCAGCTCTGCATTAGGATTTTCCTTAGGATTTGAGGTATAAAGTCCGTCAATATCGGTAAGAAGAATCAATAAGTCAGCATCAAGTTCGCTTGCTACAAGCGCAGAAAGCTTATCATTATCTGAGAAATTAACCTTTACGCCTGCATTAAAAGAACCTGACTGAATAGGCGTAACCGTATCGTTTTGGTTAATTATAGGAACAACTCCGAATTCAAGAAGCTTGTTCATTGTTGTTCTCAGGCTCAGATATTTGTGACGCAGAGAGAAATCGTCTTCCGTCAGAAGAATTTGCGCAATAGGAATGTCATATACGCCAAATCCGCTTTCATAGAAAGACATCAGACGGCTCTGACCGATAGCGGCACAAGCCTGTTTAACCCCTTCATCTGCGGTTGAATCAAGATTAAGCTTTTTCTTGCCTAAACCTACAGCACCAGATGTTACTACGATAACTTCTTTGCCTTTTTTAACAAGTTTAGATATATCTTCAATAAACGAATAAATACGTGAAAGAGCAACTTCGCCGTTTTCGTTTCTGATAATATTGGTACCAAGTTTTATAACAATTCTTTTTGCGTTTATAAAATCTTCTCTTTGCATATTAATAATCCTATATATTCATGGCTTTTAATACATCATTCAAATCTGAAGATGTCTTTTTGACATCAGCGTTTGAGTATTTAATAGCATTGTCAGGGTCTTTAAGTCCGTTGCCTGTAAGAATACAAACAATATCAGTTCCTTCTTTAACAAGTCCCTGTGAATGAGCCTGAATAAGTCCTGCAACCGATGCAGCACTTGCAGGTTCGCATAAAACACCTTCAGTTGATGCCAGCATTTTATACGCTTCTACAATTTTTTCATCGGTAACACACCCTATTTTGCCGTTGCTTTCATCTCTTGCCGCTTCTGCCTGTTTCCAGCTTGCGGGGTTACCGATACGGATAGCTGTTGCAAGTGTTTCAGGGTTATATATTCTTTCACCTCTTACAATTGCAGCAGCGCCTTCTGCTTCAAATCCCATCATCTTAGGTAATTGAGGAATAATACCTGCTGCGTGATACTCTTTATACCCTTTCCAGTATGCCGTTATGTTGCCGGCATTACCAACAGGGATAAAATGATACTCAGGAGCTTTGCCCAGTGCGTCGCAAATTTCAAACGCACCTGTTTTCTGACCTTCTATTCTGAACGGGTTTACAGAGTTAACAAGAGTAATCGGGTGGGTTGCCGCAATCTCTCTTACACATTCCAAAGCCTGGTCAAAATTACCCTGAATTGCGATAATTTCAGCTCCGTACATCATTGCCTGAGAAAGCTTTCCAAGAGCAATATAACCGTCAGGGATAAGAACAAATGTTTTAATCCCCGCTTTTGCTCCGTAAGCAGCTGCAGAAGCGGAAGTGTTTCCTGTTGAAGCGCATATTATTGCACCGGCTCCGCTTTCTTTAGCCTTTGTAACAGCCATTGTCATACCACGGTCTTTAAAACTGCCTGTCGGGTTACAGCCTTCAAATTTCAAGTAAACATTCGCTTCCAGACCGATTTTTTTAGCAAGGTTATCAGCTTTGATAAGCGGTGTATTGCCTTCGTTAAGGGTTACAACAGGAGTTGAATCCGTAACGGGTAAATATTTTCTGTATTTATTAATAAGACCTTGATAGTACATAACTTCCATCCTCTCTTTTTATTTAATAATAACATAAAGAGGAAAAACATACTCTGTAATTTGCGGTTTAACAAATTCTACAAATCTTCGTCAGGATCTTTTTCTGCATTAATATATCCGCCCATTGTTTCAAGCAGCTGAGTCTGCCATTCATTGTTCTTTTCAAGGAAGAAATCTGCACCTCTGAGTCTGCATTGCTGTTCAATTTCTTTTCTGGGAGATGCGGTTATTACACCAATAATAGTCGGAACATTGTATGTTTGTGCAAGCTTTTTGAGCTCAGTAAGAAGAATAAAACCTTCTCTTTCTGTCGGTATAAACAAGTCCATTACTACATATTGATATTTGCGCTTTTTATATTTATTGACCGCATCATATATTTCCTGAGAACAATCCACATCCAGTTCAAATTTAGATAACAGAACTTTCAGCTGATACGTAATTACACCCAAATCGTCTACAACGAGAATTGCCGGTCCTAAATCTTCACCCTCGCCTTCTTCAGGATTGTTATTTCCCAAAGCATCACTTTTAATAGGTTTTTTGGAGTTCTCGTTAAGGTTTCTTATAATATCGACAATGTCAATTAGCTGTGCTTTCATGTCACGTAAATTGATACTATCAGGAACACTCTTGTTTGTTACACTAAAAAATAATTTCAGAAATTCATCATCTAAATCAATATTAGCCATGCACTCTCCTATTCTTCCTAATTATATCATATTTAGCTGAGAAAAGTAAGTCGTTTGTTTGTATTATTCAAGTTTTCATCTTTTTTATGTATAATGAGTTTTATGAAGAGAATAATACTGTCATTTCTGTTATTTATGTTATTTGCGCCTGCAAGTTATGCGGATGTCAAATTTGTTAAGCCGGATTTTTTTAACCGTAACATTCGGGGTGTAAAGGCAACTCTGAATTCACAGATTAAGTACGCAAATAAAAATAATTTCGAAAAGTTTATATCTACATACGACACAAACTATCAAAACGGTGACGGATACGATTTGGATATTTATTCCAAGCTTGTAAAAGAGTTATGGGAAAATTACGATAATATAAAATACGGTATGAAAATAAAGGATATTTCTTTTAATCCTGACGGAACAGCTGTTGTTAAACTAACAGAAACATCTTTGGCAGATATCCCCGTAACAAAAAAATTAAGCGGAGTTTTGAAAAGTGAAGCCAACAGTGTTTATTATATGAAAAAGATTGACGGAAAGTGGAAAGTTACTTCAGATAAGATTAATGACGAAGTAACCTCAATGCTTTACGGTGATGCAATAAATCTTGATATAAAGCTTTCCGCCCCGCAGGAGGTAACTCCCGGATATGAGTATACCGCATCACTTGAATTTAATCCTCCGAAAGATACTTTTGCGATTGCTTCTATTGCAAAGGATAAAGTTGAATACCCTCAAAAACAGGCAAAAGAAGTTTTCAGAAAGCTTCCTGATGACCATATTCTGGAAAGACTTTTTGTGGCAAATTCAGAACATGCCAATGAGTATGTTATTGCTTCTATCGGGCTTACAAAAGCTGATATCAAGGACATGAGCATAAAATTAAGCCTTACGGGATTTGGGTATCAGATAATCAGGGTTAATGTTGTTGATGAACTTAGTAAAGCAGATGCGGAAGAAGATAGCAATGTCAAGAAATAGTAAAACAATTTATCTTATTTTAACGTCTGTATTTTTTGTGTTGTTTAATTTTTATTTATCGGATGTCATTTTAAACAGCGGTGATTTACTGGCAGAAAATCCTGTTTTTGACATAATGTATATACAAAACCAGGGCGCTGCTTTCAATATTTTTGACGGATATAAAATATTTCTTATAGTATTTTCTGCTGCAGCACTGGTGTTTTTGATTTTTTATGTGATGAAACATATAACAAAAATATCTGTTATGGGTTTGTTTTTTACATCGCTTTTGTTGTCAGGTATTTTCAATAATATGTGCGAACGCCTGATTTTCGGTTTTGTAAGAGATTATATTAAACTTAATTTTATTAATTTCCCCGTGTTTAACATATCGGATATATTCATAAATATTGGCGTTTTTGGGTTAATTTTTATTATTCTGAAAAACAATTACCTGAAAAAATAGCCGTGTAGTCAATATAAAAATTCGGTCGTTCCGTACATGATTTTGTTATGTACAGTTCCCTGTGGTATGACAATTTGACAAAACCGTTCCTTCAGCCGCCGGCATGGGTATTTCCACCGGTATGGATAATCCTGTACGGAACAATTTTGACTTCGGTTATTTTGTACACAATCACAATATCTTCCAAAGACAAAAAGAGCGGATACATTTGCTTTATTGTGCATATGATTTTTAATCTCCTGTGGAGCCCCGTGTTTTTTTATCTTCACAGAACTGATATTGCTCTCGGTATAGTATTGATAATGGACTTTACGGCACTTCTTGTAATATACAGGTTTTTCCGTATATCAAAAATTTCAGGATTAATACTTATTCCGTATTTTTTGTGGCTTGTGTTTGCAACATACTTAAACGCTCAGATTTGTTTATTAAACTAGAAATTTAACAAACCGTCTTAAATATTGTATAATCAAGCTATGGTAACAAAAGCAATAACTGCAGCAAATATTGGTATTCATTCCTGCAAGATTGAAGTTGAGGCAGATGTAACAAATTCTCTGCCCTCCGTTTGTATTGTGGGACTTCCCGACAGCGCGGTTTCCGAAGCAAGAGAAAGAGTTCATTCGGCAATAAAAAATTCGGGATATACTTTCCCGACAGGAAAAGTAATCATAAATCTTGCGCCAGCTGATATCAGAAAAGAGGGAACGAATTTTGATTTGGCTATGGCTGTTTGTATATTAAAAGAACAGGGGATAGAAATTCCCGACAATGAAAAGGCAGGATATATAGGAGAGTTGTCATTAGACGGTTCTCTGAGAAAGGTTAACGGTGTTCTTCCGCTTGTAAGCGGACTTAAAGAATGCGGAATAACAACAGTTTTTGTTCCCGAAGAAAATGCAAAAGAAGCTGCCTTGGTTCAAGGGGTAAATGTATATGGCGCAAAACACCTTTGTGATATAGTAAATCACTTTGCGGAAAATCCGATTAAGCCGACTGTGGTTGATATAAATAAATATCTGGAAGACAATGCAAACACTGATTACACCTTTGATTTTAAGGATGTAAAAGGTCAGCAGAAAGCAAAAAAGGCGCTTGAAATAGCAGCGGCAGGCGGTCATAATGTTTTGATGTCAGGTTCGCCCGGTTCCGGGAAAACCCTTATGGCAAAATGTTTTGCTTCAATTCTTCCTCCGCTTGAACTTCAGGAAGCTTTGGAGCTGACTAAAATATACAGTGTAAGCGGACTTTTACATAATGATAATCCGCTGATGACAAAGCGTCCGTACAGAGCTGTTCATCATACCGCATCACAAAACGGGATTATAGGCGGAGGCTCAAATCCGAAGCCCGGAGAAATTACTCTGGCTCATCGCGGAGTGTTATTTCTTGATGAAATGGTTGAATTTCCCAGACAGGTGCTTGAAGTATTACGTCAGCCTCTTGAAGATGGTGAGGTTGTAATTTCAAGAGCAAAAACTTCTATAAAATATCCCGCAAAATTTATGCTGATAGGCGCAATGAATCCTTGTCCCTGCGGATTTCTGGGGGACAGAGAAAAAGAATGCACCTGTTCCGATTTTCAGATACAAAGATATCGTTCAAAACTTTCAGGCCCGCTTTTGGACAGAATAGATTTGATTATTAATGTTCCCAGACTTACAACGGATGAACTTATTAATACAAAAACGGATGCGGAACCTTCGGAAAAGATAAGGGAAAGAGTGGTAAAAGCCAGAAAAATTCAGGCAAAAAGATATGCTCAGGAAGGAATTTTGACAAACTCTGAGCTTAGTACAAAACAAATAAAAAAATATTGCAAAACCGATGAAAAAACAACGGAGTTTTTAAAACTGGCTTCACAAAAATATCAGTTGTCGGGAAGGAAGTTTGACAGAATTCTGAAATTGGCACGAACAATTGCGGATTTGAATGAAAGTGAAAATATAGAAATGGAGCATGTCTCTCTGGCACTGCAATACAAGGCCGAAATATAATTGTAAATTTTATTAACATTTATCCTGCAAAGTGTTCACAAAAAATAGTTAAACATGTATCATATATATATGGTTAACCTCGAGGAGTTATATTTGGAAGTTCCGCCTACAAAGCTGCGGAACATAGATGAGAAATTTTGTCCTGCACAAACCTCGCCATTTTGGTTGTGGGTTGCTGACCGTTATTTTTACGGCATGCTGGAAAAACGTTTTCATGGACTTTATTACAAGGGCAAAGAAAAGTTTTATACCCAGAAAGACCCTGACACTCCGATAATTATGTTTGCTCCGCACCACAACTGGTGGGATGGAATGGTCGGTTATAATATCTGTAACCGTATATTTAAGAAAGAAATCCGTATAATGATAGAGGAGCTTAATCGTTTTCCGCTTATCAGACGAGGCGGAGCTTTCAGCGTTAATAAAAAATCACCGCAGGCTTCTATGCCGGCGCTAAAATTTGCCATTGATACAATTGGCGATACGAATAATATTCTGTATATTTTCCCGGAAGGTATAATAAAACCGCCAAATCACAGACCGCTAAATCTTCAGACGGGTACAGCATATATTGCGGAAAAGGCTGCGAAAAAGTACGGCAAAGTCGCTCTTATGCCGGTTGCGGTAAATTACTATTTTCTCCGTGATAACAGACCTGAGGTTCTTGTTGAGTTTGGTGATATTATTCATTTAAACGCAGAAGACAAAATAGACCGCAAAGAATATACCCACTATATGGGCAGGGTTCTGGAAGATTTGTGTGACAAACAAGTTGAAGATGTTCACCACGGCAACTTTAAAGGGTATCAGGTTTTGTATCAGAAGAAACTCAGATGGTACCGCAGAATAGAACAAAGACTTAAAAAAATTGAACCAAGAAATTCGGGCGTATAGTTAGATTGCAAACATTCCCGGTTCTTTGCTGAGAATGTTATTCAATTCTTCTTCATCGTTTGTTGACCCGAAAATAACTCCGAAGAACGGGTTTGCTTTAAAATTAATTCGTCTTACTTCAAATACATTGGAAAAATCTGCTAAATATGCGCTGAAATTGAAATCGCGAACCGTGCTTTTCGGGAAGCCGGCAGGAATATCGACAAAAGAGAAATAATAAATTTCACTTCCTGAATTTTGAAGTATTTCACTCCAGTCGGGGTGTTTTTGTTCTTCAAAATATTCATAGACATTAAATCCCCAGGCATATTTTGCAATATCTGAAGTACACCATCCGGCAAAGCGCATAGGGTTAACTTCTATCGGGGTTATTACTCCCGCTTCATTGATTTTTATTTCCAGATGCAGAGGGAAGTTTTTGATATTAAACATTTGTCCCAGGTCGGTTAAAAATTCCGTAACTTTAGTCAAATTGCTGCTCATAATCGGTGCAGAGGTTATATAAAGTCTGTCGCTTATATCTTTTTCATCTTTATATAAATGTTTGAATATATTCAGTACTACAGGAGTGCCATTTCTGTCGTAATACGCATCAACAGCCAGCTCCTCACCCTTCATAACCTGTTCTGCCAAAATCATTTTTGAGTTAACAACATTCTCATTATATTTGTTTTTACTTGTTGCAATCTCTTTGTTTAGCTGCTTAACTTCATTTTCCCAGTCATCAAGCTCATTTATTAAATGAACGCCAAAACTGAGATAACCTACAGAAGGCTTTAATATAAGCGGAAACTGAAATTCTTCTCTTTCAACATAGTTAATGTCCAGGTATTCAAAAGATTTGTAATAAAAATCAGGATACTTTTCTTTAAGAATTTCTCTGAACTGTATTTTATCTTTGAATATTTTGATATATTTTGTTAAATTTGATTCGGGTAAATTTTCAACAATCCACGCTAAAGCATTTTCGGAGTTTGAATATATAAGAGGAAATTCCTGTTTTAAATAATATTCTGTAGCTTCTTCTGTTGACCACAAATCCAGAACTCCATCTTCCAAACCGCTGTCTTCAATGGTTTCATTATCCAAAACCGGCCAGTCATGGTTGATAATAGAGTCAATCATATATTCGGATACGTATGGTTTTTCTATGATGAACATATTTTCCTCTTCGTTAAATATTATTATAATACAAAATCAAACAAAAATTTGTTATATAATTTCTGTATGTACGAAGAACTGGAAAAAGTATATCAGGAGTGTTTAAGCTGTCAAAGGTGCAGATTAGGGAAGACAAGGCATAATATTGTTTTCTCGGATGGCGTTCCGAATCCGAAGCTCATGCTTATAGGCGAAGCTCCCGGATTTTATGAAGATAAGGAAGGAAAACCTTTTGTCGGCAAGGCAGGACAGCTTTTGGATAAAATTTTTGAGTCAGTCGGACTTACAAGAAAAAGAGATGTGTATATTTGTAATACGGTTAAATGCAGACCGCCTGAAAACCGCAATCCTGAGCCGGATGAAAAAGAGGCATGCCGTAATTTTCTGAAAGCTCAAATTGATATTATTCAACCCAAAATAATACTTCTGTGCGGAAATGTTGCGGTGCAATCAATTCTCGGAAATATTGGCGGAATAACCAAAATCAGGGGTAAATGGTTTGAGGGTGATGAGTTTGTACACGGAGCAAAACTCATGCCTATATTTCATCCTTCTTATCTTCTGAGAAATGATTCCCGTGAAAAAGGAAGCCCTAAGTGGCTTATGTGGCAGGATATTCAGGAAATCAGACGGGAATTTGATAAATTGTAAGATTATTTTCCGAAATTTTCTTTTTCTTCTTTTGTATATCCTAAAACATCAAGCATAGCATCGTTATCATATCTGTGACCGCCGGTAAGCGCAACATTTTCTTTTTTAGATTTTTTGGGTAATTGTGTTAATGCATCCACTTTGTCTTTTTTTATTTGTTCTGTATCTTTTTTAGCCAACTCTGAATAATATCTGATTTGACTTTCTATCTGCTCGTATAAATTTTCTATTACAAACTTACCATCGTCTTTTACAGATGAAGAAACCTTTTTTAACTCATCACCGTACTTTGCCTGAAAACATTTCAGCTTTGACGATTTCATCTGATTAGAATATTCGGCATTATCCAAACAACTGTAATATTCCTTTTTTATTCGTTCGCACATATTTTTGTTGTCCGAAATATACTGAAATTTCCTCTCAGGTATTCTAAGCTCCTCCGCTAAGCTTTCCGATGGCTTTGGCAATTCTGTCTGAGCATCTGTTTCCTGCGGTTCATAATTTTTTTGTGAATCATTAACAACGGTATATTTTTCATTCTGAAATACTTCGGCAACTTTATTATACAACCCGACAAATGACTCAACTAAATCGGGCAGCATCTGTGCAGCTTTCTCAAGATATTTTGTTGCAATAAGCTGCAAACCGCTTAATTCTTTGTATTCTTTTGCTGATATCTTTTTGTCGGCAACAGCACTTTTAATTGCCTGAGCAACTTCATTTTCAAGTCCGGCAAGAGCTTTTGCCAGCTTGTTTTTATCATCTGTCTTTTCAAATATTTCCTGCTGCCTTTTTACACGAGGTGACTCTGCAGGTGTATTTCCGTTTACGCCGTCAGGTTTCATTTTTAAATTCTCCGATTATTTCTTATATCTACATGTAATATTCCAAATTTCGGGGTTTTTATAACATGGTTTGCGTTACAGAACTTTACATTTTAGCAGTACATCCCTGCCAATTTTGTCGACAGAATAAATATTCAAATTTTTTGATTTTGATATTTTTGAAATTGTATCTCCGTCAAAACAACTTTTTCCACTGTTGTCATTAAGAATTTTAGGAGCAATAAACTGATACACTTCATCAATCAAGCTATCTTTAAGCATAGAGCCTGCAAGCGTTCCGCCGCATTCTACGAAAACTGTATAAATCCCCTTTTTGTACAGCTCACGCAAGACCGACTTAACATCAAGTCTGCCGTTTTTTAAAGGAGTGTTGTCTTTTGTTGCGATGTAAACTTCTCCCTGTTTAAGTATTTTAGATGTTTTGGAAATACGCCCGTTTGTATCCAGAATACATTTAAATCGGTGTTCCATAGTTGGATTATCGGCAATAACGGTATTTGAGCTTGTTAAAATACAGTCAAACTCTTTTCGCATATTATAAACTTCAGCTCTTGCTTCATCAGAAGTTATCCATTTAGAATCTCCTGATGATGTGGCAATTTTTCCGTCCATTGTCGCTGCCGTTTTTAAAACAACATAAGGAAGTTTTTTGGTCATATTTTTTATAAATACACGGTTTAAAAATTCGGCTTCATCTTCCAAAATCCCTGTTACAACTTCTATCCCTGCCTGTTTAAGTTTTTCAATCCCGTTTACTTTCGGGTTAATGTCTTTCATTCCGATTACAACTTTTTTGATTTTTCTTTCAATAATCAAATCGGTACACGGAGGGGTTTTTCCGTAATGTGAACAGGGTTCAAGGTTAACATACAGCGTTCCGCCTTCAGCTTCATTATTTTTTAATTTTAAGAGGGCATCACGCTCTGCATGATTTTTCCCGTACTTGTGGTGATAACCTTTTGAGATAACATTACCGTTTTTGTCAAGTACAACACAGCCGACAAGAGGATTTGGGGCGGTTTTCCCTTTTCCTTTCAGCGCAAGTTTAAAACATTCTTTCATGTATTTTTCATCTTGATTAAACATCGCTTAAAGTCCCAGATAAAAATCTTTCATCAGCTTTGCGTCATCTTCAATATTTGGGCTTTCGCAGACAATTGCGCCTTTTACGTTAAAATCTTTAAACGCTCTGAGCAAATCTTTATAATTCATATCTGATTCTTCAAGGTTAAGGTGCTTCTTTTCGCCTTTTTCGCCGTACTCAATTCCTGCAATATGTGCGTGGAAATTGTCCAGTGCGGTTTGTCCAAGCTCATTACCTATGGTTTCAAAGATTTGACAAAAATCCTTATATTCATTTACCGCGCCGTTGTAACGGGCATGAAGATGTGAAAAGTCAACACAGGGAAGGACTGTTTCAAACTCTTTAGAAAGTCTTATGATTTCTTCCAAATCTCCCCACTGAGTGGCTTTTCCAGTTGTTTCGGGTCTTATCCAGATTTTATTATTTACTTTATTGAGCTCTGTTGTAATGATTTCAATTTTATCCCTTATTTGTTTATATACAAATTCTTTATCCATACCGAGATAAAACCCTGCGTGGAAGGTTATGCTAAAACCGCCGAGTTCATTTGCAGTCTGAGCCGTTTCAATAATACGCTGAATGCTTGCTTCGACTTTGTCTTCTTCTCTTGCGTTAAGGTTTACGTAAAATGGAGCGTGTGCTGTAATTACCTTGTTTGCAGACGAAACAGCTTTTCTGCTTACGTCACTTATACGAACACCCCTTACAAACTCAAGCTCAAGACCGTCTAATCCCATATCATCAAGGACTTTAAATCCTGCTTCATATCCCTTATTTCCTGCTTTGAGCGGAACACCCGCCGTTATAAAATTAAGTTTTTCCACAAAATACCCCTATTTGAATTCTTCTCCGATTTTTGGATTAACTATTCTGATAAAATCTTTGCTGTCACCCATAAAGAAACTTCCAAATTGCATAACTGTCGGAACAAGAAGTCCTTTAGATGTTGAGATAAAAAATTTGTCATCTTCAATTTTTGCAATAGTTCCTGCAGGGTGCGGAAGGCTGAACGCATCAGATGCCACTTCTGCTTTCATAATTTTCATCATATTGCCTCTGAAGGTTGTGCTTGCCAATATAAACGGATTCAGCGCACGGATAAATCTTTCAATTTCCTCTGCAGGTTTATCATAATTTATATAAATTTCGCTGTTTTTTAAGCCGTTACCTGACACAAATTCGCCTTTTGGCTGCGGAATTCTCGGAAGCGGCTGGGTTTCGTACAATTGCAAAACCTGAAGCAAAAGCTCAATACCTATGTAGTTCAGCTCATTAAAAATTGTTCCCATTGTTGCTTTTGAAGGTATGTGATACGGTTTTTGCGCAATAATATCTCCTGTGTCGAACTCTGCATCCATAAAATGTAATGTGACACCTGTTTCTGTTTCGCCGTTCATGATAACTCTTGAATACGGGTTTCCGCCTCTGTATCTCGGAAGTAAAGACGGATGAACGTTAATAAAACCATCACGGGTAGCATCTATAAGAACTTTAGGTATTTTATAATTGTAAGAGCAAACAACAGCAGCATCAATATCAAGATCTCTGATTTTTTGTATTAACTGCGGTTCATCAAGCTCGTCAAAGTCTATATAGTTCAGTCCTCTTGCCTGTATAAACCTTTTAAAATCATTGTACATATTATGGCTTTTTTTTGGACCTAAAACACCAACAATGTTAATCCCTGACATTAAAAGACCGTCAATACCTATATATGCCATATCAGGAATACCAACAAACAATATTCTTTTTTTAAAAGAGGTTCTGTTGAACATTAAACTTTAACCCCGACAATTTCTTCCATAATTTTGGAACATTCGTCAACCATATTTGCACAATGAGCTTTTCTCTCAGGAGATGCCATGTCCATACCTGCGGTCAAAACTCTGCAGCAGGTTGCCTTGTGGTTTTTCTTAAATTCTTCTATGAACTCTCTTGCTTTAACTCTTGCAAGATAATCATTCCCCTGAGCATTATTTTTGCCGAAAAGATATCCTATTATACACTGAGATGCGCCAATAGCTCCGCAAAGACAGCCCGAACCCATTCCGCCCGAGAATGACGATGCAACGGGTAAAAGTTCTTTCGGCACAATACCTTTATCTATTGCCGCCTGCATTACGCTCTCCGCACAGGAATAACCCTGTTCCGTAAAATATTCAACTGCCTTCATCTCATTGTACCTCTTTTATATTTATACCTATTTTATCATTAAAAGCAATTTTATGGAAGTAAGCAGCAAGCAGGTAAGGAGTAAATATGCATTAACTTTAACATTAATATTAAAAAATCCTCCATTCAGATGATACGAATTTCCGTAATCTGTATGATAATGAAAGAAAATAATCGGGGAGATTGGGGCATTATGTTCAACAACATTAACGACAACAATTTACTACAATTTGATACGGCAAGCAATGTTATAAATATTGCTAACGTCCGCTCCTCACTGCAAAAAAGTGGTTACAGCAAAAATCCTTATGTAGATAAAACCGAAATATCAGCCAATGCAATGCAGTTATTCCAAAGAGATTTGGATATAAGAAAATTTGCAAAAATAGCTTCGGAAAATCCTGAAGACATATCATATCTTGAACAAATGAGGGATTTATTCTCTGAAGGTGTTGTTGACCCGTTTGAAGACGACGTTTTATCTGAACTTGTAACAAATTCTAAATTGTGGGATGACCTAAATTCGTAAATATGATAGAATGCTGTTATGGAATCGTCGGATTACTACATAGCAGACAACTCTGATATGGAGAATAAAAAGCTGGAAGCCGCACGTAATCACTATATGAGCGGCGATTATTCGTCTGCTTTGAAATT
Organism: uncultured bacterium; assembly: GCA_902763805.1. Classification (GTDB taxonomy): domain Bacteria; phylum Cyanobacteriota; class Vampirovibrionia; order Gastranaerophilales; family Gastranaerophilaceae; genus CAG-196. Next base: position 381,001 of record CACWTN010000001.1, read on the forward strand.
ATATTTGAGTTTGGTAAATACGAACATTTCATACAAACTTTATCACCGTATCGCAAAATGTTATTACAAAATGGGCGATATGAAAAATGCTGAAGATAATTTTCTGAAATCAATAAACCTTGAAAAAGGGGAAAATCCGTCATACATTTATCTCGGTAATATTGCGTATAAAAATGAAGATATTAAAAATGCTATATATTATTGGGCTTGCGCTTTTGCATACAAACCCGACGACGAAACGGTATGCTTAAATCTGGCAACATCATATTTTTCCTGCGGAATGAAGTTTCAGTCGATTTTCTATTATGAGAAATTCCTTAAATATGCACAAAAAAAAGGTATTGCATATAATACCGTGAAACAGAGTTTGGATGAATATTCAAAAATAGGGAATGATTTTTTGCAGAAAGCAAAACAAGCGATTTCGAGAAAAGATTACAGAGGTGCAATCGAGTTTTTAACGTTTGCTTATAAAAATCTTCCTACGAATTATGATATCAATTTGCTTCTGGGTACTGCGTATCTTGCTGAAAACGATAATATGCATGCAATGATTTATCTCAAACAGGCATACTGCATAAACCAAAAATCTGTAGAAGTCCTGCAGATGTTAACCTCAGTGTTTATAAATCTTGGTGATTATACAGCAGCGTACTGTTCTCTGAGAAGAATATTACCGCTTGTGATAAGCAATCAGGAAGAATACCTTAATACAATGCAGGTAATTAAGGAGTTAAACTCAACGTTTGATGAACAGAGTTATCTTGGGCATAAAGAATGGGGAGATAATTATTACAGGGAAAATAATTTTCATTTTGCGCTGTTTGAATATGAAAACTGCACACTCCTGAATGAAGAAATTGCAAAAGAGCTGGCGGATAAAATTGAACAGTTAAAAAGATTTATTTACCCTGAATCACAAATCGTAAAAACATATATGGGCAGAGCTAACAATTTTTACAGAGAAGGCGACACGGCAAATGCAAACAAATACTTTACTAAAGTAATGCTCTTCTCCGAGCCGGAATCTCAGGAATACAGATTAGCAAAATCAAGAGTGGCAAATGTTTAGTAAAATATATAAAACACTGAGAAAATGGTTTTATTTGTATATTCTTCATAAAAAGTACTATCGCACAGGTTCCTGTAATGCCTGCGGGCGCTGCTGCCAGAAGATTTATGTAAAACATACTTCTGTAATTCAGACTGAGGCAGAATTTGAACGACTAAAAAAGATGCATCAGTTTTATACATACCTGAAAGTTATCGGAAAAGATGAAACTGGGCTTGTTTTTGAATGCACAAACCTTGATAAAGAAACACATAAGTGCAAAATACACAAAAAACGTCCCGGAATATGCAGGAGATATCCTCAGGAAGAATTATTCGGCATGGGTGGAAATCTTGCTGAACATTGCGGTTATAAATTACTTCCCGTGGAAAGTTTTGAAGATGTTTTTACAAAGGTGCAGAAACGTATGGGTGAAAAATTATTATGAACCGCTGCCTTCTTCGGCATCTGATTTAGAGTCTTCACGTTCAAGTTGTGCAGTTGTCCAGAGTTCTCTCAGCTTTTCTTTTATACCGATTCTTCCGAACCACTTGTAAACAAATCTTTCTTCGTACCCCAGTCCGCCTGTAAGTTTCATACAGTCGTTAACAGTAAAAGCAGCTTCTGATATTGATATACGAATGAAGAAGTGCGGCTGCTGATACTTTGACATATCAATCCACATTTTAAGATTGTTATATTTCTGGATGTTTGCAGTTCTGATGTTGTGGGCGTCTGACTGTTCAGAAATCATAAAACTTTTTAAATTGTCTTCCAGGTCTTTAAATGTAGTCATCTTTTATCCTTAATTGTTTAAACTGTGTACCGGTGCAGGAATTCTCCCGCCTCTCATTACGAAGTCGTATGAAGAAAGTTCATTTACGGGCATGATTGGAGCTTCGCCAAGCAGCCCTCCATATATTATTTTATCACCAATTTTCTTTTTTGGCGCAGGAATTATTCTGACCGCAGTAGTTTTTTTATTAATCATACCGATAGCCATCTCATCCGCTATCATACCGGCTATAGTAGTAACCGGTGTATCGCCGGGAATAGCTATCATATCAAGTCCTACCGAACAGACACAGGTCATCGCCTCCAGTTTGTCAAAAGTCAGATATCCTTTAGAAGCTGCTTCTATCATGCCGGCATCCTCAGAAACTGGAATGAATGCTCCTGACAAGCCTCCAACGTATGAACTTGCCATTATACCGCCTTTTTTAACCGCATCATTAAGCATTGCAAGAGCCGCAGTAGTACCGTGCGCTCCGGCATGCTCCAAACCCATTGCCTGAAATATTTGAGCAACACTGTCGCCTACTGCGGGTGTAGGAGCCAGTGATAAATCTACAATACCGAACGGAATATTCAGCATTTTTGCAAGTTTTCTGCCTATAAGCTCGCCTGTTCCAGTAATTTTGTATGCGGTTTGTTTAATCTTATTTGCCAGAACGCCGAAATCAGCTTTTCTGTCCAAATCGGAAATGGCGGCTCTTACTACACCCGGGCCTGAAACTCCGACATTTAAAGCGCACTCAGGTTCTCCATAACCTGAAAAAGCTCCTGCCATAAACGGATTGTCACCAACCGAGTTGCTGAAAACAACGAGTTTTGCCGCACCTATACCGTCTTTTTCTGCGGTAAGCTCTGCTGACTTTTTAATTGTTTCTGCCATCCTTAAAACGGCATCCATATTTATGCCGGCTTTGGAGGATGCAACATTAACAGAGGAGCACAGCCTGTCTGTTACGGAAAGTGCTTCTGGAATTGCTTCTATAAGGGCTTCGTCACCCTGAGTAAATCCTTTTTCTACAAGCGCAGAAAATCCGCCTATAAAATCTACACCGAGATTTTTTGCGCAGTTATCAAGAGTTTTTGCTATTTTTACGTAATCTTTTTCACGGCAGGCTTCACCGACCAGAGAAATCGGAGTTACCGCAATACGCTTGTTAACAATAGGGATTGAATAATCATTCTCTATTTCGTTTGCATATTTAACCAAATTTGACGCATATTTTTCAAGCTTAGTTTGGATTTTATCGCAAACAACATTAACGTCTTCCGATAAGCAATCTCTGAGACTGACAGAAAGGGTTACCGTTCTGACGTCAAAGTTATATAGCTTAATCATATTAATGGTTTCAAGTATTAAATTTTCGTCAAAAAAAGTCATCAGTTTTAGTATAACATATTTGAATAATATTATAAAGAATAACCCCTGCAACAGCAGGGGCTGAATTAAGTTGATTGGGGTAATAATGTGCTTATTTAATGCTGCCTGAGTTAGTTCAAGCCTAACTGTGCTCTGTAGAAACCGCTGGAAGCAATTTTGTTTTGGATAATATTGTTGTCAGGGCTTGAAGCAACATACATTCCGCTTAATTTATCAAGTCTTCTTGTTAATTTTGTGTCAGGATAAACTTTTGAAGCTACCTTTAATCTTGTCCAGGTTGCAGCTTCTTTCTGTGTGGCAATTGTTTCTTCCGCAAGGTCTGCAACTCTTTTAACGTGCATGCTTTCGTGTGCTACAAGACATGCAATTTGTTCAACGGGAGCATTTCTGTAAATTGAGTTAATCATTATAACCCTTGTTCCGTATTGATTATAAGTGCTGATAGCATAAGCTTTGCTTGCGTTGTAGGTGTAAGATGATAAATCATCAAAAGAAACTCTGATAGCGTATTTTTTGAGGTTTCTTAAAACATCTGTGTCACCTGACTGTTCTAATAAATTGATGGCTGATATTATTTTTGAATCGCTGGAGAAGTCGGAGGCTCTATAAGCAAATGCCGCCTGGTTCAACGCTAAAAACACAAAAGCCGTGAATAAAACTACGATTTTTTTCATACATAAACTCCTAATCAACTTTTTGCTAATCAACACTGACAGTTACCTCTTCGGCAAAATTCGTGTTTTCTTTAAAGACGGGAGTTCTTTTCGTAACAAATGTTTACAATGTTGGTTTTATACAGGGTAAAAGTATTGAAAATAAAGAGTTTTGGCTTTTGATATTTTTTGTAACAAATGTTAAGCAAATGAGTTTTCCATGCACGCATTTTACAAAACTTAACATTTAAAAATACAAGGCAAAAAAAAGGATAACCTTTTGGGTTATCCTTTTTGTTTTATATTTCATCTGTTTATATCTTTAGTCGCCCATCATCGGGTAAGCTCTTACTACTGTTACCGATCCGTCAACGTTCTTTCTGCATGGCATTTCATCGTCTTCATCCAAATCTGCTGCGTATGCAACCGGAGTGTTTGCCATCGGTCTTGTCGGGTCATCCGGAATAACAACCATTGTTCTTACGTTGTCATCTGTCGGAGGCTTAGGGTTATCCGGAGTCGGTTGCGGTTGCGGTGCTCCAGGACCTACCAGATATGTAGTATTTGTTCCGTCAGTCTGATGGAAATCAGGTGCGTTATAACCACTTGGAGCATTTGTTAAATTGTAAGTAATTTCTTCATTCGGAGCAATTGTTTTAACTACTCCGTCTCTGATATTTGTATAGTTAGTTGTGAAATCTCTGTTCGGGAAGTCTAACTGTAAAGTACCTGTTCTTCCGCCGACGTTAATTTCTTTTGCGTGAACATCACCAGTAACAGTGATTTTCTTATCAGGAGCGGTTAAGTTTACAACACCTGCGTTTGCTCCGTTTACAAGTAAATCATTGTTGGATTTGATGTATGTATGAACATCATTACCGTCTGCTGATTTCTTAGGAGTTTCAAGTTTTGAGATTGTACCGCCGTTAATAAGCAAATATTCGTGGCTTGTTGTATCATCGGGAATAAACTGATATTCTTCCATAACGTGAACAACTTTGTCGTCAACTGTGTATCCGCCGGAAGTTTTCAGACCGCCGATATAACCGTCTGATTTGAATTTGTATGTATCAGCAGTAATTTTAGCTTTACCGTCAGATAAAATGTTACCGCCGTAAGTTCTTGTTCCGTCATTGTATGATTTAGCGGTATAGTCAACATTTTTAGCAGTTGTATCAATAGTTGTTGTAATGTGACCGCCCTGAGTTACTTCTGCTTTTATATCACCGCCTACGTTAAGTTTTCCAGGGAGTAAATTACCGCCCCATTCGTTAACGGTTGCGCTTGCATACGGATCTTTTGTAACTTCGTAGTTACCGATGTGGATGTTTTGAGCAGATTCAATGTTCAAATCACCTGCGATATCCGTATTACCTACAACGTGAACGAAGTGGTCGTATTTTTGGTGATTAATAGGCTGCCAGCCTGTTGTTTTGAGGTTAACATTTTTTTCTGCAGTCAGGTTGTTGATTTCAACGAAACCGCCGTCGTTCTGCATTTTAACGTCACCGTCAACTTTTGCATTTCTAAGAATTAACTGCTGACCGTGACCTGTTATATCCGCATCACCTGTTATGTTAATTTTATTGTTTTCATCAGCGCCGTATAAGTGAGCATAACCGCCGACTTCAGCTTTTAAGTCGCCGTTAATTTTTGTTCCGTTTGAAACGGAAAGAGCGCCAATATTATTTACAACTTCAACGTTGCCGTTGATATCCATTGCTTTTAAGAATGTTACACCTTTATTTTGAGTAAGTGATTTACCTTGTGCAACGTAATCAGCACCGTTTGCGGTAATTAATTTAAGACCGTTGCCGGCAGTAATTTTTGAACTATCGCCGACAAATTTCGGAGCTATGATTGTGAATTCTCCGCCTACACCAAAATCTGAGTTGTTCAAAATCTGAACATTAACCAAATTATTAGTAGCAGGGTCTACGAGAGTTCCCCATGTGCCATCTGTAATATTGTTAACATCAACACCCGTCATGTTCTTTGTTGTAATCATTGTATCGCCGGCTGTTGTGAATTTTGCACCGTCGAACATAACACCGTTCGGGTTTGATATGATTAATTTTCCTATATTGTTATTTGTGTTTATCTGACCGTAAATGTTTGACATGCCCTGATTAACAGTGTTTAAGATAACTAAACCGTTTGTACCGTCGTTACCGTTAAAGTTTAACGTTTCGTTGCCGTTTACGTTCAGAGTGTTCCAGTTAACGTGAGAGTTGCCTTTAAAATTCAATGTAGCACTGTTTACACCGGTAGTCATACCTGCGAAATTGCCGTCTGTAGTATTAATAACCGCACCACCGTTGCCGACACCTAAACCAGTGTCAATCGCTGCATAAGAAACCTGCATTGCCGCAAAAACGGAACACAAAGTTATTGCTGTTAGTTGCTTGAGATTTTTCATACACAATTCCTTCTATTTTCGACTATTTGTCAACATGATTATTCTACTATTAACAAAAAACAAAAATAAAATATTTGCCCCTGAAATGGCAAATATTCTTAAAATTGTTACAAAAGTTAATGAATAATTTTTTGTGGGATTTTTCACGGCAAAAATGAGCAATGCCTTAGATTTTATGGCTTATTTCCATAAGGATAGGCCGTTCTTGTATTTATCCCCCAACGATACTCTTATATATGAGATTTGAAGCTTTTACTATAAATTCTTTTCCCTGCGGAGCGTTATAAGGACGGTTTGCAAGGATAACTATAATATATTTTTTCCCGTTAGGTGCGTAAACAATTCCGGCATCTCCGAGCATGCTTCCTATGTCGCCTGTTTTGTGTGCAAACAATGCACCTTCTCCAAGACCTGCGGCGATAAGTTTGTTATTTTTAACATGGCTCATGTAGTCAATGATGTTTTCTCTGGAATGAATATTTAAAAATCCGGGATTATCCAGGTTATATAAAATTTTTGCCAAATCGTTAGCGGTTGTTTTATTCGTTCCGCTCATGTCGGGAAGCCAAGTTCTGACGTATGTTTTTGAAATGCCCCAGTCACGGAGTCCGATGTTAACATCGTCCATTCCGCCCATTTTTGACATTATCATGTTTGTGGCAGAGTTATCGGAATCCTGTATCATTGTTTTTGCCAGAGCATCAAGCGAATATTTTCCGCCCGTGCGCATGTATTGAAGATTTCCGGAACCAGGTGCCTTGTAGTAATCGGTCAGGGTCATTTCATCGTATATTGTCATCTGACCTGCTTCTATTGATTTAAACATCTGGACAAGAACAGGAAGTTTGATTATACTTGCGGCAGAGAATTGTTCGTCTGCATTAATATCAAGATACTTTCCGTTTTCGTATTCCCAGACATAAACAGCAGGATGAATTGTCGGATAAGATTTCATAAGGTTTAAAATCTGTCCCTTCAATCCTATCATTTCCGATGTGTGATACATTGTTGTAACTTCGCTGTGAGTTTTTTGTACAGTCGGAGTAATAAGTTTGCGGTTAAGGAATAAATCGTTGCTCAGATAGTTTGAAGCCGGATTTGTCATCGCATAAATGTCTGCACCGCCCATCGTTTTTACCGCATCTTTGTATGCAAGTCCGTGCGGCATTTTTGTACTTATTTTAACATTATATGGAAATACGACATTCTTTATAAGATTTCTGAAAGCAATCGGAAATATCGTGTAAGAATATACTGCACAAAATGACAAAATTAGGGTTAACCTTATGAAGTGTAAAAGTGGGTTCGTTTTTTTCTTCTGAACCTTTTTAACCTGTTTTTGCGGAAGCGGACGAGAATATTCTGCGCGTCGTTTTTGCGGAACTACGTATAAATTCGCAGAATTTCTTCTTTGCGGTTGTTGATTATATGCGTACAAGTCTTTTCCTCCGCCATTTTCCCTGTTTTAACAAAAAACAGAGAAATTCTCTCCCAAAAACATAATAGCACTTCTTTCATGTATGACAAATCCTCCGTATGAAGTATTCACATCCCCCTCATCCCTTCTCGTTACGGAGAATATATGGTATAATTTCTATCGTATGAAACGTTTCTTTAAAAACTTGTTTTCGCTTTTAATTCTTGCAGCCTTACTCTATGGAGTATGGTACTTTTTTCATGATTGGACGATTCGCCAGGTGAGAAAGGTTCAGGGTACATATTATATTTATAAAGGCGATCAGGCGTATTCTCAGGATGATATGGCAAAAACCCTTAATTATTATAAAAAAGGGCTTTCGCTTTATCCGGGACACTATGAAGCGTGGTATAACCTCGGAAATATTTATGCTGTTTATGAAGATTATTTTTCAGCGGTTGATGCATACAAACACGCAATAGAACATAATCCGAAATTTGTTATGGCAAAGATGAATCTGGGAATTGTATACTCAGAAGACCTCGGATTTTTTGATGAAGCAATTGAACAGTTTAACGAAATTCCGAAAATAGGACTGTTAAAGCTCTGGATACCTTTTGTTTATTCAAATGTTAAAAGCATCAGAGGAAATAAGGGTATCGCATATTTTAACAAAGGTGTCGCTTACAAACAAAAAGCAATGTTTCTTCCGCTTGACCGTAAATATTTAATGCGTGAATATTTGGGGAATGCGATAGAAGCATATACACAGGCTCTCAAATATCTTAAAAAGAATTACGATGTATATTATAACCGCGCGGTTGCGTATCATCTTAACGGCGATTATAAACTCGCAGGCAAGGACTATTGTAAAGCAATTGAGCTTCAGCCGACAAAATTCGAGGCACATTATAATCTTGCCGTGCTGCTCAGGGGTATGAGCAGATACAGAGAATCAATGAGCGAACTGGAAAAAGCCGCAATTCTGATTACGGAAACTCCGAGCAGCTCCGAAATTGAAACGGCGTATATTTTTAATCTTCTGAATGAAGTTTCAAGAAAATTTATTAACAGTGACGAGTACGGTGTTTCCAAACTTACCGACAAACCTACGGGAAGCGTAAGCTATACTTACGTAAACGGACGAATTGTTGCCGACGATGATTTCGATAAAGCTATGCTTAAAAATTTCAAAACCTGCGTCGGGTATGATATATTTAACAAAAAAGAAGAACTTAATTATACTGAGGATGGCTGGTTTTGATGATTCAGGATAAATTACATTTTCTGTCTGAAGTTTCGGATATTTTAACGAAGGATATTGATACTACGGTTTTGGCTGATGAGCTTAAATCTTTACTTTCAGGATTTAAAGGTTTTAAAGGTCTTAATTTGTACGTTTTCGATAATATTACAAATACTATGCGTGATTGCATTAACTCATGGAGTATTATTGAAGACGGCTCGGAGGTTTATAAATCTTTTGAAAGTATTAAAGGTCAGGATTTTGTTATCAACTCCAAAGGGTATAAACTGCCGGCAGTTGTCAGTGATATTACGCTTAAAATAACAACGCTCTGTATGCCGATAGTTAAAGATGCAAAAGATTTTGGAATAATGGAGCTGTCGTTTGAAGAAAACACACCCGTTAATATGGAATTTTTGTTCCTTATGAAAATTTTTGCTTCGCAGGTTTCGCTTAAACTGCAAAATATAGTTCTTAATGAGCAGTCTAAAATTAACGTTGAGTTCCACGATTCAATGAAAAATATTGCAAAAATAATTGAAACTCAATATGAGCTTAATTATATCGTTCCGATTATCGGAGAAATGCTGGACAGATTTATTACAGACCACCTGATTTACGTATTCTTAAAACAGGAAGACGGCTTCAGGCTCGTATGGCCGAAAGCTTGCAACGATGAAAGAATTTTTGATATCTTAAACAAACTTACTCCCGAAACGGAGTACATTCTAAGCAGTAATGATAAAATCGGTGCGTTTCCGCTTTTGTCCGAAGAAGGTGAAATTACAGGCTGTATTGTTGCAAGAAGCACGCTTGATGCACTGTCAAAACGTGATATAAGTTATCTTGAACAACTTACAAGACAATCAGGTATTACAATAAGCCGTGCAAATTCTTACTCTAAAATTTTGCAGTATGCAACGATAGATGCACTTACAAACCTGAATAACCGCAGACAGTTTGAACACCGTCTGGGTCAGGAAATTGCCACAACCAAACGTCAAAACAATCCGCTTTGTGCAATGATGATTGATATTGATTTCTTCAAAAAGGTTAATGATACATACGGTCATGCAAGCGGTGATGCCGTTTTAAGAGGAGTTGCAGCAATTATTAAATCGGCTCTCCGTGAATCAGACATTCCGTCAAGATACGGCGGAGAAGAATTTGCTGTTCTTCTTCCTTATACACATATTGACGAAGCCAAAATTGTAGGCGAACGTTTGAGAAAAGCCGTGGAAGCATCACCTATACCGATTAATGATGAGGACTCAAAAGTAAAATCTATAAAAGTTACAATAAGTATGGGACTTGCAGAGTTCAATAATAATGAAACCGGAGAGGAGCTTTTTGAACGTGCGGACAAAGCACTTTACGAAGCAAAAGAAAGCGGTAGAAACAGAGTTTGCATTAACTAAATAAGAGGAGATTATATGATTACGTTTCTTTGCGGGATTTTAATCCTGATTTTAGGATACATTTTTTATTCAAAATTCGTGGAAAAAACTTTTGCACCTGATGACAGAAAAACTCCGGCGCATAAACTCAGTGATAAGATAGACTATGTCCCGATGAAAAAAGGCAGAAATTCTCTGATTCACCTTTTGAATATAGCAGGCATGGGACCTATAATCGGTGCCGTTCAGGGAATACTTTTCGGTCCGATAGCGTTTATTCTTATTCCTCTCGGGTGTATTTTTGCAGGCGGTGTTCATGACTATTTTGCAGGTATGCTCTCTGTGAGAAATAAGGGTGCTCAAATCCCGATGCTTATACACAAATATCTCGGACACAAAGCATTTCATATTTTTATGGTCATAGTTTCCATAATGCTTCTTCTGCTTGCAACAGTTTTTGTTTATACGGCAGGAGATTTGTTTGTGGAAAGATTTTTCGGAGTTAAAGATTTTGTTATTTCAAACCCGTATGTTTTGGGAGCATATATAGTTATTCTTTTATATTTTATATCAGCAACAATGTTTCCTATCGATAAAATTATCGGAAAATTTTATCCTGTTTTGGGTTTAATGCTTATTCTCGGAACGGGTTTGGTTCTGGCAGGTTTTGTTATTAACGGGGTTAATCTTCAGAACTTCAGCCTTTCAAATTACAATATTCATCCAAACCACCTGCCCCTTATTCCGATGTTTTTTATGACGGTAAGCTGTGGTCTTTTGTCAGGGTTTCATTCAACTCAGGCAACGATTATTTCAAGAACAATTGACCACGAAAAAGACGGTAAGGTTGTATTTTACGGAATGATGTGCCTTGAATCCTTAATTGCGATTATCTGGGCAGCTGCAGCAATGGACGTTTACAGTCTTAATATGGTTCCGCAAAATCTGATAGGAACGGTCAACGTTGTAAATATAATTGCAAACAAATTTGTTCCGCTTAATCTAGCCTTTCTTGTAACTCTTGCAATTATTATTCTGCCGATAACTTCGGGAGATACTGCACTCAGGGGTTTGAGAATTACGATAGCAGACGCTCTTAACCTTGAACAAAAGAAAATTATTAACAGACTGATTATCGTTATTCCGATTATTCTTTGCGTTTTATCAATACTTATTTGGGCGAAAACCAACGCAGGAAGCTTTTCTCTTATCTGGAGATACTTTACGTTCTTTAATCAGCTGATTGCTATTCCAGTTCTTCTTTGCGGTACAGTCTTTTTGGCAGAAGAGGGTAAAAACCGGCTGATAACGTTAATCCCTGCATTATTTTATGTGTTCATAACAATGTCGTTCATTTTTTCCGAAAAAATCGGATTTAATCTTCCGCTCAAATACGCAGAAATTATCGGCATTATTTTAACAGTTGCAGTATTTGTATATATTCACAGAATAATCAAACGGACAATATCATCAGACTAATATATATAATATTATATTATATGCAGACGGGAAATCGTGACATTATACCACGATATCCCGTTTTTTAGTGAACTATTTCACGATAAATCAAATATAAAATTCTTTACCTTTCCTTAATATTAGATGTGTTGACATCACAACATGTCCGTAATACAATTCTAATTAAGGAATAAATTCACAATTAAAAAGGAGATAGCATATGACAAAACTAGCAGAAAAAGAAGCAAAAAAATCAGCAAAATCAACAGGTTTGGTTGATAATGTTGATGCATTAAATGACTTACTTGAAAGAGTAAAAAAAGCACAATTAGAGTATTCTAACTTCTCACAGGAAGATGTTGACAGAATTTTCAAAGCAGCAGCAACCGCAGCTAACAAAATGAGAATACCTCTTGCGAGAATGGCTGTTGAAGATACTGGTATGGGCGTTTTAGAGGATAAAATTATTAAAAACCACTTCGCTTCAGAATACATTTACAATAAACATAAAAACGCAAAAACTTGCGGTATTATTCGTGAAGACAAAGAAAACGGTATTAAAATTGTTGCAGAACCTCTCGGAATCTTAGCAGGTATTATTCCTACAACAAACCCGACATCTACTGCAATTTTCAAATCATTAATTGCATTAAAAACAAGAAATGCTATCGTATTTTCACCCCACCCGAGAGCTACAAAATCAACTATCGAAGCTGCAAAAGTTGTTCTTAATGCAGCAGTTGAAGCAGGTGCTCCGAAAGACATTATAGGTTGGATTGATGTTCCTTCTATGGAATTATCCGACGCCCTTTTGCACCACCCAAATATCGCTTGCATATTAGCAACAGGCGGTCCTGGAATGGTTAAAGCAGCTTATTCATCAGGTAAACCGGCATTAGGCGTAGGCCCGGGTAATACGGCTGCTGTAATTGATGAAACAGCTGATATCAAAATGGCAGTTTCTTCAATTCTTATGTCAAAGACTTTTGATAACGGTATGATTTGTGCATCTGAACAATCTGTTATCGTTGTTGAAGACATTTATGAAGAAGTTAAGAAAGAATTCTTATACAGAGGCGCTTACCTCGTTAACAAAGAAGACGAAAAGAAAATGATAGACCTTCCGTTTATCGACCCTGCAAGAGGAACGGCTCATCCTGCAATCGTTGGCCAGCCTGCTCACAAAATTGCAGAACTCGCAGGATTCTCTATTCCTGAAGATTCAAAAGTTCTTCTTTGTGAAAGAGCAAAACTTGACTGGAACGACCCGTTCAGCCGTGAAAAATTGTCTCCGATTTTGACAATGTACAAGGCAAAATCTTTTGAACAGGCTGCAGATATGGCTCACGAGCTTGTATTAAAAGGCGGCGCAGGTCATACTTCAGTTCTTTACACAGACGAAAGAAAATCAGACAGAATTAACGCATACGCTGAAAAAATGCCTTCTTGTCGTATATTAATCAACTCTCCGTCATCACAGGGCGGTATCGGTGATTTATACAACTTCAGATTAGAACCGTCATTATCTCTTGGCTGCGGTTCTTGGGGCGGCAACGCAGTTTCAGGTAACATTGGGGTAGAACACTTACTTAACTATAAAACAGTAGCTGAAAGGAGAGAAAATATGTTATGGTTTAAAGTTCCGCCGAAAGTATATTTCAAAAGAGGTTCAGTAGACCTTGCTCTCAGAGTTTTGAAAGGCAAAAAACGTGCATTTATCGTAACAGACCGTTTCTTATTTAACTCAGGCGCTGTTGAAAATATTACAGAAGTATTGGATGAAATTGGTATTGACCATCAGGTATTCTTTGATGTTAAGCCGGATCCTACAATTGCTACTATTAAACAGGCAATGGAAATCGTAAGACCTTATGAACCTGATATCATCATCGCATTAGGCGGAGGTTCTCCGATGGATGCCGCTAAGATTATGTGGTTATTATATGAACAGCCTGATACAAACTTTGCTGATATTTCTATGAGGTTTATGGATATCAGAAAACGTATCTGTCAAATCGATGATTTGGGCAAGAAAGCAACAATGGTTTGTATCCCGACTACATCAGGTACAGGTTCTGAAGTTACTCCGTTCGCAATTATTACGGATGAAAAAACACACTATAAGTATGCAATTGCAGATTATGCATTAACACCTAATATGGCAATTGTTGACCCGAACTTTGTTGACGGTATGCCGAAAGGTTTAACTGCAGCATCAGGTATTGACGCTCTTGTTCACGCACTTGAAGCTTATGTTTCCTGCATGGCTACAAACTTTACAAACTCAAATGCATTGGAAGCTACAAAACTTGTATTCAAGTACCTTGCTCGTTCTTACAAAGAAGGTGCTAACGATCCGCTGGCAAGAGAAAAAATGCACTATGCAGCAACAATTGCAGGTATGTCATTTGCAAACGCATTCTTAGGTTTGTGCCACTCTATGGCTCACAAACTCGGTGCTATGTACAACATTCCTCACGGTGTTGCAAACGCACTTCTTATCAGACAAATCATCAAGTTCAATGCTGTTGACAAACCGACAAAACAGGCTATCTTCCCGCAATACAGATATCCGAATGCTAAGACCAAATACGGTCAGGTTGCTGACGAACTCGGTTTGGGCGGTAAGAATGATGATGAAAAAGTTGAATTACTTATCAAAGCGGTTGACGAGCTTATGACAGAAATCAACCTTCCGAAATCTATCAGAGAATTCGGTGTTAAGGAAGAAGAATTCAAGGCTAATCTTGATGTATTGGTTGAAAGAGCATTTGACGACCAGTGCACAGGCGCTAACCCGAGATATCCTCTTATGAGTGAAATCAAACAATTGTTCTTAGACGCATACGAAGGTATCGTTTAGTTCAGATAAAAAAACGGAAAATGGAATGATTAATCTTCCATTTTCCGTTTTATATATATGAAAAGGAAAAAAGATGAGTATTCCTGATAAGGTAGTAAAGCGTTTGACCCTGTATCATTTTATTCTTGATGATTTACGGGAAGACGAAAAATATATATCAAGTACAAAAATAGCAAATTTGCTGAATATAGATAACTCACAGGTCAGAAAAGATTTGAAATATCTTGACAATTCGGGCAAGTGTCGTGTCGGATATGAGGCAAAAAGTTTAAAACGTAAGATTGAAGAACGTTTGGGATTTAAGCAGACAAAAGATGCTTTTATTGTCGGAGCCGGAAATCTTGGTTCTGCCCTTGCAAAGTATGACAGTTTCAAGGATTATGGGCTGAATATACTTGCAATGTTTGACAAAGATGCCAGAAAAATCGGAACAGTGATTAACGGAAAAGAAGTTTTTGATATATCAAAAGTCGGGAATCTGGCATCAAGATTGGGCGTTGATATTGCAATTCTTACCGTGCAGAGAGAATATGCACAGGGCGTTGCAAATTATCTTGCAGGAGCAGGAATTAAGTATATCTGGAATTTTACGCCTTGTGTACTTGATTTGCCTAAGGATGTTAAAATCTGGAACGAAAACTTAATCGGAAGTTTTCTTCAGTTTACAAACAGAGATGAGGAAGATTAAAAGACTATGACAGTAGAAATTAAAATATGTATGGGAAGTGCCTGTTTTGCAAAAGGCAACATGGAAAATCTTGAATACATTAAAGAATATATAGCTGAAAATAATATGGAAGCAGAGGTTTCAATAGTCGGCGCACTTTGCGAAAACAAATGCGAAGCAGGGCCGAGAATTCTTATTAACGAAAAAGAATACACAAACGTAACCAAAGAAACAATTAAAGACGCTTTGGATTCATACAAGAAAATTATTAATTTTAATCAATAAAAAGAGGTATGGAGTGTTATGGAAAAGCAATATCCTGTTTATACTTTAAAAAACGAATGTAACGACTGTTATAAATGCATCAGAGAATGCCATATAAAGTCAATACGTATTCAGGGCGGAAGTGCTTCCGTTATTAATGAAAAGTGTATAGCATGCGGACATTGTGTAACAATTTGTCCTGCCGGAGCAAAAAAAGTCAGAAACGATATAGATATGGTTAAAGCGTTGTTTCTTACGGGCAAAAAAGTTTATGTTTCGTTAGCTCCGAGTTGGGCAGGTGTTTATAACATTTCAAAAGAAAAGATGATTGCAGTCCTGAAAAAACTTGGTTTTGCAGGCGTTTCCGAAACCGCACTAGGCGCACAGGAAGTTTCAATTCAGACTGCCAAAATGCTCAATGATGCCCAAAGAGGCTTGTTTATATCATCAGCGTGTCCCGTAATAGATGATTATATCAGATTATATAAACCTGAGTTTGCAAAATGTATTACTCCGGTTGCATCACCTGCGCTTACCCATTGCGGTTTAATGAAGGATATGCTGGGTGAAGATATCAGAGTTGTATTTATAGGACCTTGTATTGCAAAGAAAAATGAGGCTGATTCTCATTCGGATTTAATGTCTGCGGCTTTAACGTTTGATGAACTTAATTACTGGATTAAGGAAGAATTTATTGATATTGAAAAGATTGAAACGGATGAAAGCTGCAAATTTGTTCCCGAATCCGCTTATGAAGGAGCTCTTTATCCTTTGGAAGGCGGAATGAATGAAACAATTAAACAGGTCGGAATAGACAAAGATGATGTTACTTTTATTGCGGTAAGCTCATTAGAAGATTTTGACAAATCTCTGAGAAATATCAACCCTGATAAAGTAGAAAACAAAATTTTTGTTGAGGCGCTTGCCTGCTCAGGCGGTTGTATTAACGGACCTTGCTTATCAAGTGAAAAGTCAAGAATACTGATTACTTCAGATATTTATGCAAATACCCGTTACCGTGACAATATACCTAAAGAACCCAGAAAAGTTGTTCCTGTGGAATACACTCCGAACCCGGTTGAAAAGGTTGAATATTCAATAGAACAGATTACAAAGGCATTGAAGAAAATTAGCAAGCATACAGAGGAAGACGAACTTAACTGCTCAGGATGCGGTTATGCAAGCTGCAGAGAGTTTGTAAACGCACTTATTGCAGGCGATGCAGAGCCTTCTCAATGCGTTTCTTATATGAGAAAGATTGCCGTAAGAAAAGCGGCAGCAATGCTCAGATGTATGCCTTCTGCAGTTGTCATTGTTGATTCTAATATGGAGATTGTAGAAGCGAACGATTCTTTTGAACACATGTTCCTGTCGGAAGAAATGTACGAGATTTTTGCTTCACGCCAAAACGGATTAACAGGTGCCTGCATAGACAGAATAGTAACATTCCCTGAGTTATTTAAGTCTGCTCTTGATACGGGAAAAGATATCCATCAGGAACACTACGCAATTGATGACAAAGTCTATGACATAAGCATATTTACCATTGAAGACAACGAACTGGTCGGTGCGGTCATCTCTGATGTTACAAAATCCGAAATGGACAGAAGCAAAATTGCGCAAAAAGCAAGAGAAGTTATTACAAAAAATATTGCAACCGTTCAGGAAATTGCAAGTCTTTTAGGCGAACACATGGTTGAAACAGAACTTCTGCTTAACTCTATTGCGGAAGGATATGAGACCGCAGCGGGTAAAAACGAGAGAACAGGAGATAATAAATAAAGATGTTTATTGATGTAGCCTGCTCTCAAAAAAAGAAGTATAACCAAAATGCATACGGTGATTATTTTGCATCAAACAGATTTCCGAATATGAACCGTGTTGTTGCCGTACTTTCCGACGGACTCGGGAGCGGAATAAAAGCTAACATATTAGCCTGCATGACCTCAACTATGCTCCTTAAATTTATGGAAAACCATTTCGATATTGAAAAATCGTGCGAAATAATTATGAACTCGCTTCCTGTATGCAAAGTCAGAGGAATAAGTTATTCAACATTTTCTGCAATAGACTGTTTTGATGACGGAAAAGCAAAAATCGTTGAAGAAGGAAATCCTGATTTTATCTGGATTAGAAACGGAGAAGTTTTAAAACCCGAGTATCAGACCATCCAATCCAAAGATTTTAAAAACAGAAGAATGAAAGTTTATAATATTCAGCTTGAAAAATACGATAGGATAATTTTCTGTTCAGACGGTGCAACACAGGTTGCTATGGGTACAAAAAAGTATCCGCTCGGACTTGAAAGAAACGGTTTGATAAAAATTATACTGAACAAACTTGAACAGGATTCTGAAATATCATCAAAAAATTTAAGCGAGTATCTTGTAAAACAAATTGAACTAATTGCTCCGAACAGAGAACTTAAAGATGATACATCAATTTTGTCAATATATTGCCGTGATCCGAGAGAATCTTTGATTTTCACAGGACCTCCATTCCACGGAGAAAAAGATAATTATTACGCTAAAACGTTTATGGAATTCAAGGGTAAAAAAGCTATATCAGGCGGAACAACGGCAAATATTATATCAAGAGAACTGAACATTCCTGTTATAGCAAAACTTTCGACAAATTCAGGAAAACTTCCGGGACTTTCGGAAATGAGGGGTGTTGATTTGGTTACGGAGGGAATTTTAACTCTGACAAAAACTCTTGAGTATCTTGAAAACGGCAAACCCGAAGAAAATGCCGCAAAAATACTTATGGATTTCTTATTGGACAGTGATGTGATAAACTTTTTAGTAGGAGCACAGATGAACAAGGCCCATTATGACCCTAATCTTCCGATAGAAATAGAATTAAGAAAAAATATTATAAAGCAAATGGCAAAAGTGTTAGAAGAAAAATATCTGAAAAAGGTTAATGTACAATTTGTATAAAGGAGTTTATTATGGCAAAAGTAACGGTTAAAGTATGTTTAGGCACAACTTGTTTTGTAATGGGCGGAAACAATTTACAGGAACTCAATGACATTATTCCGGAAAAATACGGTGATAAAGTTGAAGTAATGGGAAGTAACTGTCTGGGATTATGTTCTATTAATTGGGAATATTCTAAAGCACCTTACGTAAAAGTTGATGAAGAAGTTGTTACCGAAGCAACTGTTGAAAAAGTTTTGGAAGTTATAGATAAAAAATTAGCATAAAATAATATAAGAAAGATTTACACAAACGATAAAAGGAAATAAAAATGGCAGGACAGGCAATACACTTAAAAAAAGAAATACTGGTTAGAATTATAAAAGCGTTTTTATCAGACGATTTTGAGGAACAGACAAGACTGATTCCTTATTCAATGCGTCCGAAAGGAATGGAAGTTCCGTACAGATGCTGTATTTATAAGGAAAGAGCAATTATCAAAGACCGAACAATTGCAGGACTTGGATTTCCTATTGAAGAAGATGATGAAACTGTTTCTTTGGCAACTTACGCTAAAAAAGCGATGGAAAGAAAAGAGATTAGCGATAAGAATTTAACTGTATTACAGGCGGCATGCAAAGGCTGTGCAACCAACAGAATATATGTAACGGATTTGTGTCAGGGATGTGTTGCAAGACCCTGTACAACAGCCTGCAAATTTGGCGCAATTTCTATTGTGAACGGAAGGTCAGTTATTGATGATTCCAAGTGTAAAAAATGCAAAATGTGCGTTAATGCCTGCCCGTATAACGCTATTGTTAAAATATCAGTACCCTGCGAAGATTCCTGTCCTGTAGGTGCTATTAAGAAAGACGAAACAGGGTTTGCAAGTATTGATTACGACAAATGCATAAACTGCGGAAGATGTACGGTTGCCTGCCCGTTTGGAGCTGTTCATGAAAGAAGCCAGATTGTTGATATCTTAAAAGCAATAAAATCCAAAAAGAAAGTTATAGCAATGATAGCTCCTTCTATTGCGGGACAATTCCCCGGAACTATCTATCAGCTAAAGACCGCAATTCTTCAGGCAGGTTTTGATGATGTATATGAAGTTGCACAGGGTGCTGATATTACAGCAAATACTGAGGCAAAAGAGTTTGTTGAACGTATGGAAAAAGGTAAAAACTTTATGACGACTTCATGCTGCGCCGGATATAATCAGCTTATTAAAAAACATCTGACGGAGATTAAGCCATACGTTTCTGATACAAAAACTCCGCTTTATTATACGGCAGAACTTGTTAAAAAAGAGCTTCCGAATGCGGTAACGGTTTTTGTAAGCCCTTGTGTTGCAAAAAGAGCTGAAAGCTTCGAAAACAAAAATGTTGACTTTGTAATGAACTACGAAGAACTCGGTGCATTATTTGTAGCAAAGAAAATCCAAATAACCGAACTTGAAGAAACAAAATACACGGTTGAATCTTCAAAACAGGCAAGAAATTTCGGTGTAACAGGCGGTGTTGTTGAATCCGTCAAAGCGTCTTTGAGAGATGAAGAAGCCATAAGACCGTTTGTTATTAACGGTTTGAATAAAGACAGCATAAGACAACTGAAAAAATTTGCAACAAGCGGATGCTGCGATGACGGTTGCAATATGGTAGAAGTTATGTGCTGTGAAGGCGGATGCATAGGCGGAAATGCCACTATTAATAATCAGAAAACGGCAAAGAAACAACTGGAAACTTTGCTGAATGACAGCAAAGATATCGACAAGATATAGGCTTTAAAATCTGTTATTTGTCGGATTCCGCTTTTGGCGCTTCAGCCTTTTTAAGAAGTTTGTACAGATATTTAATATCTTTTACTTTTAAACCTTTGTCGCAGGAAAAGCTGTAATAACCTGATTCTGCGGCAAAGTTTGCTACGTAAAATTTATTTTTTTCTCCTCTTACGTTAAACAGAACATTGTCCTTAACGTTTATAGACTTGTTAACGGGATAATCATTGTAGTCGCCGGAGACATCCTGTATGCCGTTTTCGGTTGCAATAGAACCGTAAAACAGCGTTTTTCTTGCTGTAACACTTCTCTTTTTATCAAGCGGAAAGGTTACTTCCATAAGTCCGTCCATAGCTCTGACCGAAGGATTTTTTACTATTATCGGAAAGTCAAAACCTGCTTTTTTAGCCCCGCAGCTAAAGTCGCCGCCGCAGTCAATCCAGGGATTAGGTATAGCAGATGCTTTGCCTGTATTAAGACATAGTAATGTAATTACTGCAAAAATTGCTGAATATAATATTTTTTTCATAGATACCTCTCTTAATAGAATGATAACATAATAATCCGTATTCTACAGATTTTTGTCGTATTTAAAAGCTGATTATTTCATTGAATACATCTATTGCGAAAGTGTCGCTCATTCCTGATATGAAATCGAGAACGCAGTTTTTATATTCAAGTTCATCATCAAGGTGATAAATCAGTTTGTTTTTACACCTTCTGTTTTCTTTTTCTGCCAAATCGTAGTCTGAATATTTAACCAGCCAGCCTTCAAAGGTGGTAACCAGTTTTGGGTAAAGAATTCTGTCTTTTGCAATTTTTTCACGGATTTTCGGGCTGTATTCCATTAACTGTTCAAAAAGTGTTCCAATGATTAGTGTTGCATATTTTTTAAATTTCTCTATTCTTGGGTGATTGCATATATTTTTGTAATTGAATTGTTTTACAAGCTTGAGGACCTGAAAACAATCTTCCGAAAAACAGAGCCCGCTTTCGACTGATGAGTTGTTACACAGGTTCAGCACAAGTGAATGCGTGAAAGAGGAGGTGTTTAATTCGTTAATTTTTAAATCGGGATAAATTGTATGAACAACTTCAAGTAATTCTTTCTTTTGTTCTTGCCCCAGAATTCCGTAAGACACACCATCTTCTATATCACGGCCGATATATCCGATTTTATCGGAGATTTTAACAACACAGCCTTCATAGGTCAGAGAACCGCATTTGCCTCCTTTTTGAATGGAATACAGGTCACACGCTTCTTCTCTTGGTTTAACAAAACGTTCGTCAACTTCACCGCAGTGGCATACAATTCCGTCACGAACGGCATAAGTAAGATTCAGGTTTTGCTGAAATCCGTTGTAGTCAGTTAGTGTTTCAATGTTATCAATAAATCTCAGACTGTTATTTTCATGCCAAAAATCATGCAGATTATTTGCTTCGGCAATATTCTGTAAAACGGTTTCTCCGTGGTGTCCGAAAGGTGCGTGTCCAATGTCGTGACCCAGAGCAATTGCACGTGCAAGTTCTTTATTGAGGTTAAGATATTTGGCAATAGTTTCCGCAACGGAGGCGACAAGCTGAACGTGTTCCATTCTTGTACAAACGTGGTCATTTTGAGGGGCAAAAAATACCTGAGTTTTGTGCTTTAGCCTGCGGTATCCTTTTGAATGCATAATTCTCATTTCATCACGTTCAAACGGAGTGCGAAGGTCGCCGTCTTTTTTGTACAGTTCTGCTTCCCTGCTTATTGCAAGCTCCCATTTGGGATTGTTTTCGTCCATTCTGACGCTTGAAAAATCTGCAAATTTATTCATACTTAACCTCTTTTACTGCAATTTATATTCTTATTATAAAGATATCTTGCATAATTGTAAATTGAGGGGGCAAGCCTTACGACAGATAAAGTCGGTTTTCGGTAAATTGTAAATAACAGATTAATTAAAGAACATTTATGCGCTTTTAGGCTATAATTATTTTATGAGTAATTCTACAGTAATAGATATAATTTCACCGATTATGGCAGGTCCGTCAAGCTCCCATACCGCAGGAGCAGTCAGACTCGGACTTTTGGCTAAAAACGTATACAATACAAATTTTGATAAAGTAGTTTTTAAGCTGTACAACTCTTATGCCCAAACAGGGAAAGGCCACGGCACGGATAAAGGGCTTTTGGCAGGACTTTTGGGTTTTGGGGTTGCCGATAAAAGAATAAAAAATATCTTTGATACGCCGGAAGCTAAGAACATAAAATATGAGTTTGAGTTTTTGGAGGATTTTAACCGTCACCCAAATGCCGTTGATTTTATTTTTGACGGCGAATTGCACATGGAAATCTCGGGAAATTCTGTTGGTGCAGGTGAAATTGAGATAGTCAAAATTAATGATTTTCAGACAAAACTGGATGGAAAGTATAACACTCTATTGCTTATTTATGAAGATGAACCCGGTGTTATTTCTAATGTTACGGGAATTATTCAGGAAAATCAGGTTAATATTGCGTCTTTGTACTGCAACAGAAACTCAAACGGCAAAGATGCAACGATGACAATTTGTATGGACGGAGAATTGTCTAAAGATCAGCTAAAAAGAATTAGTAATCTGAATGATATGTACATTGTCAGATACATTAAGAAACTGGAAAATTAAAAATGAGAGTAACAACGTTTCAAGAATTACAGGACGTTTGCCTGAAAAATAATAAGAAAATATATGAAGTTATGATGTCTTCAGAGGCGGAATCAGGTGAAAACACCGAGTACCATACAAGACTTCAGGCAACACAGAGTTTGCTAGCTATGCAGCGCGCGATAAAATCAGGACTAAAATCGAAAGAGCCGTCGATAAGCGGAATGAGCGGCGGAGATTGTGCCAAATTACAGAAACATTACCGTAAAAACCAGTCACTTTTCACCCCTACTCTAAGAAAAATAATGACTTATGCTCTTGCAACAAGCGAGGAAAATGTACGCATGGGCACAATTGTTGCGTGTCCTACGGCAGGTTCATGCGGAATTGTTCCTTCGGTAATTATTTCTTATGCACAGGATAATAAAATTTCTCAGGACGAACTGATTAACGCACTGATTACGGCAGGTGTTATCGGAAAAATTGTTGCGCAGAAGCTTTCGCTGGCGGGTGCGGTTGGCGGATGTCAGGCAGAATGCGGAGTTGCAAGTGCAATGGCAAGCGGGGCGCTGACCCAAATGAGAGGCGGAAATGTTATTCAGGTAATAAACTCTGTAGGTCTGGCGCTTAAAAATATTCTGGGACTTACTTGTGACCCGGTATGTGGTCTGGTTGAGATACCATGTATTAAAAGAAATGCTTTTTTGGCAATTCATGCGGTAACGGCATCGGAACTTGCTATGGCGGATATTGTTTCTGTTATTCCGACGGATGAAGTAGTTGATGCAATGGCGCAGACTGCGCAATTAATGTCACCTTTGCTTAAAGAAAGTGCAAAAGGCGGACTTGCAAAAACTAAAACTGCAATAGAGCTGGAAAAAGGAGTGAATGGTTAGCCTGATTTCAAAATCCTTGAAAATATAAATTAGCGCTTTTTGACATCATATTTTTAATGTGATGTAATTTTATCAGCTTTTGACAAAATTTGCGGAGAAAAATTTCGTATGTCCACACTTGTGTCCGGATATTACGGTAAGAAAGTAGATCAGGCTTTAAGCCTGACCTACAAATATAACAATTATTTTTTATGTTTCTTTCCCCAAATGCACATTTCGTTTAGTATAGGGATTAAAGATTCACCTTTTTTAGATAATGAATACTCAACCTTTGGCGGGATTTGAGGATATTCTTTTCTTATAATTAAATCGTCATGCTCAAGCTCTTTTAGGGTTGTACTTAATGTTTTATGAGATACAACACCAACTAACCGCTTCATTTCGTTGTATCGAATGACTTTAAATAAAGAAAGAGCATACAAAACAGTCAATTTATATTTCCCGTTTATTAAAGATAATGTGTATTCAAATCCCGTTTCATAAAATTGTTTTAATAGTTCTTCTTTAGTTTCTGCCATATTACTTTCCTTTTAGATAGTATCTAACTATAATGTGCGTACTTGTTTTTTATATCATATAGTTTATCATGATTATATACAAAAAGAAAGAGGTTTTTATAATATCTTTTAAAACAATAGTAATAATTACAAAATAAAAGTGAGGTGTTAAATGAAAATCACATACTGGTCTGATTATGCTTGCCCATATTGTTATATTGGCGAAAAGAGATTAGAAACGGCTATTGAAGAACTTGGGCTAGGGGTAAATGATATAGAAGTTGAGATGAAGGCATTTGAACTTGACCCGAATGCAAGTTATGAAGTAGTTTCAAAAACAGATGAAAGGTTTGCGGTTAAATATGGTTTGACTTTAAATGCAGCAAGAGAACGTATTGAGGGAATATCCTTATTAGGCAGACGTGAGGGGATAGATTTTCGTTATGCTGATACGCAATACACAAATATGCTTGATGCACACAGATTAACAAAACTTGTGGCAAGTAAGGGTAATAAAGAAAATACGCAAAAAGTTATTCATCTTTTGTTTGACGCATATTTTACAAAAAATCTAAAATTAGCAGATAGAAGTGTCTTATCAGATATTGCACGTCAGGTCGGAATAGAAGAAGATGAACTTAACAAAACCCTTGATTCAGATGATTTTATTGATGATGTCAGATTTGATGAAAACGAAGCGTATAAGCTCGGAGTTCATGGCGTTCCTTATTTTGTTATTGATGATAAATATGTAATTGGCGGATGTCAAACAAAATCGGGTATTAAACAAACTATCTTAAAAGCATTAGATGAAAATAATGAAAGTTCAGAACAAGGAATGACTTGCGGTCCTGACGGATGCAAATAAGGGAGAAAACAAATGTTTGTAGATATGGTTCCGGTAACGGATGTTTTTACGACAAATTCATATTTTTATATAGATGAAACTACTCGGCACGGGTTTTTGATTGACCCCGGTGCCGAGCCACAAAGATTAAAACAAATTATTAAAGATAAAAATTATGTAATAGAAAAAATATTGCTGACTCATGGGCATTTTGACCATACAGGAGGGGTAGAAGTTTTGGCAAAAGAATTATCTGTTTCATATTATATCCACGAAAACGGTGAAAAGTTTTTGGAGGATGTTCATTATAATCTTTCAATACATTGTAACCGCAAAGTTGTTTTAAATAATGCAAAATACCTAAAAGATGGCGATACAATCACACTCGAGGCAAATTCTAATGCTAAATTACAAGTAATACATACGCCCGGACACACACCCGATTCCGTAGTATTTTATGACAAAAAAGAAAACATAGCGTTCGTTGGGGATACAATTTTTAAGGGGAGTATAGGGAATTCGGAGTATCCGGGCGGAAACGGTCAGGAACTCGGAGCAAGTATTATAAACAAAATATTTACGCTTCCTCCTGAAACTGTGTTATACTCAGGTCATAGTGATAAAACAACTGTCGGTACAGAAAAAGCGAGAGGGGTTGATAAAACAAATTCAATGACTATTGCTTGGGGACAGGTCGGTATTGAATGGCGAAAACTGTTTTTTACAACATACATTCGTCATGGTAGATTTACCCATGAGCAAATTGAAAATACAAAAGAATTTACTGTTTCTGTTCCGCTTGAAAGAACACCTGAAATATCAAAGAAAATTGCATATATTGGTTCACGTTCAGGCAGAGATATAAATAAACTTGCTGATTGTAATTTGACTTTAGTTGACGGGATTGAAGTTAACTCCCCTGCGATAAAAGAAATACCTTTAACTTTGGAATGCAAAGTAATATACAGCCAAGAACAAGAAATTGATAAAATTCCTACTGAATTAAAAGAACAATTTTATCCACAGGATGTTGATTCAACTGCTCCAATGGCAAACAAGGATTATCACACGGTTTATTATGGTGAAATAGTACAGGCTTATATTTTATAAATAATTATCAGAGAGAATTGAACAAATTATCTGCTTAATTTGAAATGTCTGACAGACAAAATTAAACAATTTCCGACTTAATTTTCACAAAATTGAACTTGCTACTGCCCCCTTTTATTATGATGTATTTTTAGGGGTAAATTTTTTCAACTTTTGACAAATTTAAACTGCATTTAAAATTTTATTACACTTCATAAGTTGTGCCAAAATTGAAAAAGCCGTTTTCTTTTGAATAACCTATTTTTATATCCAAATCCGGCATCCCGTTCCAACCTTTTTCGGCTACTTTATCCAGCAAATCTTTCACATAATTAAAAGCTGCGCTTTTGAAATCAAGTCCTACCGATGTTGCATTCTCGATACCATCTCTTAGTAATTCATTTACCCCTTGTCCGTCAGCAGTATAATACTCTCCGTCTTTGAGTATTAATTCTGATAAATCAAGTCCTGTATATTCTTTTAAAGCTGAATAAGCACGATATTTAGTTCTTGCATCACTATCTACACCTTGACTTTGCATACCATAATGTAGAAGATTTGTTGAATTGTTGTTTTTTTCTAATGCTTGCAGGAGAATAGACTTCATGTTTAAATCATCCATTCCCTCAATCATTACACCTTTAGAATAAGGGTTAATAGAAAATAACAAAGAATTATTACCAATATCAATTCCGTTATTTTCAAGTAAATGTGCCATATTGTTGCTTATTGAATCGTGCTTTGCTTTTTCTTCTGCTTTATCGTATTCATCTGCGGAAGTATATTGAGGATTATTAATTCGAGGATCTTTTAAGTCAAATTGATAAGCTCTGACTGTTCCATATAAAACCATGTTCAAATCGTTTTTATACATAGCATATTTTTCGGGCTCGTGGTCTTTCATTGTATAACCAATTCTCTCTTGTCCGAAATATTTTTTGCATAAGTATTTATCAACATCATCAGCATTTGAAAATTTTGTTCTCATACCCTCAGCCCAAGAAGCAAGTTTCTCATCAAGTGCGTGTGTACTTTTGTTTAAATCAGAATAAGGGTTAAGCATTTCGTCTTTTGTTCTAAGGTCATCTGACTCATATTGATTAACCATTTTCTGATACCAATCATCAGGTTTATCAACATTTCTACGACCTTGGAGATTGTAATAATTATAATATCCGATTTCAGTCATAATTTATATTTACCCCTCCTCATCAACAAAGTTTTCTGCTGATTCTGTTTCACTTTGTGTATAAGAGTTAATTGCTTTTCCTGTGCTTGTTGTTTTAAACTCGCCATCTTCAGATTCACTTACCTTTGTATCAGATTTTTGTTCTTGCGGTTGTGAATGTTCTTTGCAATATTCTATATATTCTTTATAACTTACTTTATCATCATTGTTTGTGTCCATAGCTTCGTCATATTTGCCATCGCCACGTTTTGCATAAACTGCTTCCGATTCAACTTCTTTTATTGTATTTTTTTCATCAGATGAATTTTCTTTTATTTCTTTTTCGGCTTTCTTTTGTGCTTGCATAGTCCTATATAAATTTGCCATCTCTACCATTCTAACCATTTCTTTTGAAGATATTCCGTTGGCTTGGCAATAATCTTTAAATTCATCAAAAGAAACAATTCCATCTTCATCAGCATCCATTTCTTTCATATACATTGGCTCGCCTTTTTTGGCATAATAAGCGGTATTGTTATTATTAGTTTTCATACCAAAATTTAAGCCTGCCGGCTTTTTGTTAAGAAAATTTGTCTGTAAACCGAAACTATTACTACTATTTGTTGAAATGCTGTTTTGAGATAAATCCATTCATACTATCCTTTTATATCCGTATATATTTATTATATCACTTTTTAAAATTTTCTCAATCATTTAAAAAATTTAAATTGTAAAAAAATATCAGAGAGTTTTAAACATTTTATCTGTTTAATTTGAACTGTCGGACAATTAAAATTAAACATTTTCCGACTTAATTTTTGCAAAATTGAACTTGTTGAATTTGTTTTGTCGGACAGTTTAATTTTATCTGTCTATTTATAGTCTATTTATACCCATTAAAACCCAAATCTATAGTCCCATTAAACCCCAACACATATACCCACCAAGAAGTATCATGAGTATCTATATACGCAAACTCTTAAAACTGCCTGGGTTGTCTTGCTGCGCTCGCATTAAACGTGCCTACGGGTTTTGCTTCAAAGAACTTTGTTCTTATTGCAAAAGCACTTCGCACTCTGCTCGCTTGCGCTGGACACGAACCTGTTAAGTCTTAAAACGCTTGCTATGTCACTATTCATAGTAACTCTCTTTTTTAATAAGTCAAGTCTATCGAGCAATAATATCGCACATTACAGACACATTTTTTAACATGAGCTAAAAACGAACCGATGACAAAATTTTAATTCAAAATTCGTTTAATATGGAGTGCAACTCCATATTAAACGAATATATTTTTTGTTGTTGTATAAAACTACTAATTTATTATATATTATTCCCGTACGGTAATAATCGCCGCAAAACTTAAATTTATTTATATTTTTATTCCCTTACGGGAATATTTCTATTGACAAACACAAAAAAAATGATGTAATATTACAGTACGGGAATAATTTCATGCAAATATCATCAATTAAAGACATTGGCAAATTAGTTAAAGAAACTCGTAAGAAACAAAAGCTTACGCAGGTTCAGCTTGCACAACTATCAAATGTTGGTACCCGCTTTTTATCTGATTTAGAAAATGGAAAGCCAACTTGTGAAGTTGAAAAAACACTTAAGGTTTTATCAAATCTTGGTATAAGGCTTATGGTACAGGAGTAATATATGGCAAGCGAACTTTCAGTAAGATTAAACGGAATTGAAGTTGGAACATTGTCTCTTATAAACGGTAAAATGGAATTTTTGTATAATGATGATGCCGAATTCCCAATTTCCTTATCTTTACCGTTATCAAAAGAACCGTACAAAGAAAAAATTTGTAGGGCATATTTTGGCGGATTACTTCCTGAGAATCCTAATATGAGAGAATTGCTTGCAAAAAAATATAAAATTAACATAAATAATGATTTCAAGCTACTAGAAGCAATTGGTCGTGATTGTGCCGGTGCTATTTCTTTTTATCAAAAGAGCGAACCTGAACTTGAAGAAAATTTTATAAAAATAAAGGGTAGAATTTTATCTGATAATGAATTAAAAAAACTTATTGAAGAATTACCTTACAAACCTTACATGGGAAATAGAATTTCTCTTGCCGGTGCTCAGGAAAAAACTGCGGTATGTGTTATTGATGGCAAAATTGCTATGCCTGAAGATAATATTCCGACAACTCATATAATAAAAACAGCGCTACCTAAATATGCTCAATCTATACAAAACGAGTATATTTGCATGAAATTAGCAAGTAAAATGGGGATAGATGTTCCTAATGTAGAGATAAGGAATGTAGACGGTTTAGAATTTCTTTTGGTTGAAAGATTTGACAGGATAATAAATCAATATTGTGATGGCAATGTTAGTGATATTGACGATTATACAAGTGATTGTGACTCATGCACAAATCATATGCAGACAAGATGCGTGCGGATGAAAAGAATTTTACAGGAAGACTTTGCTCAAAGTCTTGGTGTGCAATCAAGAGATAAATACGATGTTACATTTAAAGACTGTTTGTGGGTTTTAAATCAAACAACAACACCTGCAAGGATTAAACTAGAATTTGTGAAACGAGTTGTATTTAATTATCTTATAGGAAATACGGATGCACACTCAAAAAACTTTTCTCTGTCATTCTATGCTCCAAGTGATATAGATTTAACTCCGGCATACGATTTGTTATGTACATCGGTATATGACTGCGACCAACGAATTGCCATGAAGACAGGGAAAGCTAAATTCTATAAAGATGTGACAGAAAAAGATTGGGAACTTTTTGCGCAGGATATAGATATTTCGCCAAAAATTGTTAAATCTGAATTGGAACGTCAAAGAAAATTAATAATTCCTGCTTTAGAAGATATCCTAAAAGATTATAGCTGTGAAATCGGCAATAAGATTTCAGAATATATACAAAGTAATCTATAAAGTATAAAATATTTATACGTTTATGGCTTCTTTGACATATATACTCCATTCCTCTATAAGTTTATCTAAGCTATATCTGGCATTAGCAGGGCTTGTTGAGGGCATTTTGTGGTAATTATATTTCTCCAATAAATCAGGAAAATATTTTTTAAACGCAGAATACGATTTATTGCCGTTTAAGCAAATTGTCTTAATATTAGGGTGTTTTTTCAACAAACCTTTTATGTCATTCGGAGTTTCATTTTGGATATCAGAATCCAAGCTCCCCTCACGCGTACAAGATTTAATTGTATCCCAAAGTGCAATATTATTATTCAAAAGAGTTTTTAATTTTAAGTCATAGTCAAATTCATGCAGTCTTGGCTCATTACAAATAACACTCATAATTTTCCAAAACCTGTTTTGCTGATGAGCGTAATATTGTTGTTCCTCTAATGATTTAACACCCGGCATTGAACCTAAAATAAGAACTTTGGAATTATTATCTATTGACGGGGTGAAACTTTTACATTCATCTTTTGTTATATTTTCAAGATTTAAAAGTTTTTCTTTTATATTAATCCCATATTCAAAACCGCCAAGATTTCCGTTTTTTGATATTACTCTATGACATGGAATAACAATTAAAATGTGATTTTTGTTGCAAGCAGAGCCAATGGCTCTTTGAGCATTTTTATTGCCTATTGCTGCCGCAATTTCCAAATAACTTTTTGTTTTACCATATTGAATTTTTTGAAGTTCCTTCCAGACGAGTTTTTGAAACTTGGTACCTTGTGGATTAATTTTTATATCAAATATTTTTCTTTTACCGGAGAAATATTCAAATAATTGTCTTCTAATTTCTTTTATTAATATTGTTTCGTTACTTGATTTATGAGCATTTTTAACAAGTTTTAATGAAATTAAAGCATCATTTTCGCAAATAATTTCTAAAATTCCAATTGGTGATTTGTAATATGATTTTTTCATATTCAAATTTTACAACAAACTTGTTGTGTCTAGATATATCAAAATTAAAGTACTTTACGACTAAATTTTTGATACCTCAAAATCAATATATAACTTATCAATAAAGTATCAGTAACTTTGAGAATGGATTATCAGGAAATTTAAGAGTTTTTATCAGTAAGTTTTGGAATTTTTCCCTGAAAACTTAAAAAGTTTGAGAGAATTCTCAAACTTCCGGGGGTACTTTTCTCAATCTCTCTGATAATCTACAGTAGTTTCAGTCAACTATAACTTGACAGGACAAATGCAAAACTAGGTAATTGAAGAAAAACGATTTATCACCCGCATGAATACTAAATCAGAGGCACTTCCCAAAATTTGTTTGCGACAAGGTAATTGAAGCCATTTTTTCCACTTTCGATTACTTTTATGTCCTCTATTTGTCCTCCGATTTTCAGGTCAAAGCCGCAATACATTTGAATCACAGGCACGGATGCAGAGCGGACTCTTCAATTACCTCATTCAATTACTTCCCCCTTAAAGTCGGAAGTGTTTTTTGTTAAGTGTTTGTGCATATTTCCCCCTCAAATTCCCTCTTTGCATTTCATTGTCGGTCAGGTAATCGAAAACAGGTAATTGAGTTTTACAAAAATGATAAAAAATGATTATCCCGGAATGCTCAAATTATTACAGTATCAGGTTTTATATGTTTTGACCTTATCCTTCGCTAGTATCAAAAAGCATTTTGGCGTTTAAGAACAAAATAATGCAAAAAATGAGAAATTTTAAAAAATTGTTGTATTCCTTTTTGATATTTAATTTGTGACAATTTCAATATTAAGTGTATCTGATATCTGCGACAAGAAAAATTGTGAAGATGGAAGCACTTATGAAAAATTGTAAAAAATAAGTCCTGATTTTTATTAAAAATTTTTCTCAGGTAATTGAAAATCAAAAAATGAGGTAATTGAAGATAAAAAATTTTGTTTATATTTTTTAAAATTCAGACACAAAACAATACATTTCCGACTTAAAATAAACCATTTTGAGAAAGAAGAGTTAACAATGAGTAGCAGCATAGGAGAATTCAATGATGAATAGCCAAAATATTGATATGACTGACATTACGACGGAAGAAATATGAGCTGATGCAGAAACTGTTGCCAAGCTTAAAAGGATATAAAACGAGCCGTCAAAATATCATTAATATATTTTTTATCTAGATATAAAATATAATTAGCACCTTGTTTGTAATATGATTAAATTATGGAGTTAAACTAGTGAGGTTATATGAGAGTAATTATTGTTGGTGGTGGTGCTGCAGGTGCAAGTTGTGCCGCAAGATTAAGAAGATTAAATGAAGATGCTGAAATCATAATTATTGAAAGAACAAATGAGGTATCTATTGCAAACTGCGGTTTGCCATACTATGTTTCAGGTGTAATAAACGAAAGAGAAAAAATACTTGTTTCAACTCCTGAAAAATTCAAATCTTGGTTTAATATTGATGTTCTTTTAAATACTGAAGCCTTAAGTATTAACAGAAACTCAAAAACAGTAAGTTTAAGCAATGGCGAAGAATTAAACTACGATAAACTTGTTCTTGCTCAGGGGGCAAGTCCTATTGTACCTCCTTTTGAGGGAATGAATAAAGATAAAACTTTTATAGTCAGAAACCTTAATGATGCAGATAAAATTAAAAACTATGTTCAACAAAACAATTCTAAAAAAGTAGTTGTTGTAGGAGGCGGCTTTATAGGAATTGAAATGGCAGAAAATCTTATTGAGATGGGATTAGAGACAACCCTTGTTGAATTAGGTAATCAAATACTTGCACCTGTTGATGAAGAAATTGCATCTGTTGCCCAAAACGAAATGAGAGATAACGGAGTAAATCTTATTCTTTCTGATGGTGTAAAGAGTTTTGATGGTGATAAAATAATTCTCAATTCAGGAGTAAATATACCTTTTGATTTTGTGGTTTTAGCAATAGGAGTAAAACCTGAAACCGCATTAGCAAAAGTGGCTGGTTTGGAAGTGAATAGAGGAATACTTGTTAATGAATATATGCAAACAACTGATTCTGATATATATGCAGCAGGTGATAGTGTTGAAATAAAAGATTTTGTAACAGGTGATAATACTCTCATTCCTTTAGCTGGTCCTGCAAACAGACAGGGAAGAATTATTGCCGATAATATATCAGGGCTTAATTCAACCTATAAAAATTCACAGGGAACATCTGTCTTAAAAGTTTTTGGATTAACTGTTGCAAGTGTCGGAAACAATGAAAAACAATTAAAACAAAAGCAAATTTCTTATTGGAAAACTTTTGTATATGGGCATTCTCACGCAGGATATTATCCGGATTCAACTCAAACACTTTATAAACTTTTATTTACTCCCGAAGGTAAAATACTTGGTGCTCAGGCAGTTGGGCAAGAAGGCGTTGAAAAAAGAATTGATGTAATAAGTTCTGTTATGAGAAATGGCGGAACAGTACAAGAACTTATTGATAGTGAACTTTGCTATGCACCTCCATACAATTCTGCAAAAGATTCTGGAGTAAACGTACTGGGAATGAATGCTGATAACATTTTAAAAGGATTTGTTAAACCGGCATATTTTGAAGATATAGAAAATTCTTATTTAATTGATGTAAGAGCAAATATTGCATACAAAACAAAAACAATAGAAGGTGCTGTAAATATTCCAATAAATGA
The DNA here is from genome assembly GCA_902763805.1 of uncultured bacterium. Taxonomy (GTDB): domain Bacteria; phylum Cyanobacteriota; class Vampirovibrionia; order Gastranaerophilales; family Gastranaerophilaceae; genus CAG-196. The sequence goes on from CACWTN010000001.1 coordinate 415,025, forward strand.
AATTCGTTCTCGCTTAAATGAGATTCCAACCGACAGAAAAGTAATTTTATTCTGCAACACAGGATATACAAGTTATAATGCTTCAAGAATCCTGATTCAAAAAGGATTTAATAATGTTTATTCTCTAATGGGTGGAATAACTTTGTATAAGGAATTAGTAAAAAACAGAGAAGGCAAAGTTGCTGCGAAAATACTGGCAACTGTTGGAGCTTCCGTAAATAATTCTGAAATTATTAAAATTGATGCTTGCGGACTACAATGCCCTGGACCCATTATGAAAGTATCAAATGCTCTGAATAAAGCAAATGAGGGTGATATTTTTGAAATAACTTCAACTGACAGAGGGTTTAAATCTGATATTGCTTCTTGGTGTGAAAGTACAGGAAACACTTTGGTTGATTTAAAACAGGACAAAGCAAAAATTGTTGCAACAATTGCAAAAGGAGGACAAGAGGTGGGAAATAAAGTTATAAATAATGGTAACGGACAAACTATTGTCGTTTTCTCAAATGATTTAGACAAGGCTCTTGCATCTTTTATTATTGCAAACGGAGCAAAAGCAAGCGGTAAAGATGTTACAATGTTCTTTACTTTCTGGGGTTTAAACATTTTAAGAAAATCAAATGCTAATGTTAAAAAAGGCTTTATTGATAAAATGTTTGGATTAATGATGCCTAAAGGTGCAGAAAAACTAACCCTCTCTAAAATGAATATGGGTGGAATGGGCTCTGCTATGATGAAATGGGTTATGAAGAATAAAAACATTTCAACTTTATCAGAACTTATTCAACAGGCAAAAGATAGCGGTATAAAATTCATTGCCTGCAATATGTCAATGGACGTTATGGGAATTAAAGAAGAGGAACTAATTGATGGAGTTGAAATCGGTGGAGTTGCAAAGTATATTTCTGAAAGCAACAATGCTAATTCAAATCTATTTATATAAGAAACCTCAAAATAATATAAGACTCTTGATTATGTGTTGACATAATCAAACAAGGGTGTTAGTCTTTTGTTATGAGATGTTGTGAAAAATCAGGATGGGGCGGTAAACGTGAACAGGCAGGAAGAAAGAAAACCTGCCTTAAAAAAGTGCCGTTCAATAGACGTATAAATGAAAACATTTTAAATATTTTAAGAGATTACGCCAAAAGACATAATCTTACAGATACGCAAGCTCTTGAAAGTGCTATTTTATTACAAAGTAACATAGAAAAATTAAAAGGAGATATGGTTATGAAAATTTGTATTCCAACAAGCGAAGGGAAATTATGCGGACATTTTGGACATTGTGATTCGTTTACTTTTGCTGAAATTAACCCTGAAACAAAGAAAATTATAAGTGTAGAAAATAAAGTACCTGAAGAAGGTATTTCTTGTCAAAGTGCAAGTTGGATTTCGGAACAGGGTGTAAGCAAAGTTTTAGCAGGTGGTATGGGTGGCAGACCTATGATGATGTTTGCACAAAACGGTGTTGAGGTTGTTGCAGGATGTCCTGAATTGCCAATTAGAGAAGTTTTAGAAAAATATATGGCAAATTCTCTTGAGACAGGTGAAAACGCTTGCGGCGGAGAAGGACACGACCACGCACATTGTCATCATCATGGTGTATGTCAGCATTAATTAAAATAGTGCACAAATTTATAATTTCAACTGTCAAGCGATATAAAATTAGAAGACTGCATAGAAATTATTGTAACCTTTTTTGTATGCATCTCTTACTGTTTTAGCAAATCTTTTTGCATGTTTCCAATACCCAAAGTGGGCTGTTGCAAACATACCGCCACTTCTTACTTTTGAATAATTATATACAAAGCCTTTACCCGTAGGATTCAGTGTAGTATTGAATTCCATCTCAATATCTGCTTTTGAAATATTTCTTCCGACAGGGAATCCGACAGGGTCATCAGAGAAATTAACAGTTAAGAAGAAAATATCGTTTTCCTGTAAATATTTCAAAAAATAAAATTGATATGCTGCTGAATTATCTCTTGAACGTGATACCTGACTAGAATAGAACAAAGATAATGGACTTCCGAAATTTATCACACCCATAACTGTATTGTCAGGAGCACAAACAGCTTCTGTGTATTTATCAAGGTTCTTATACCCATCTTGGAATTGTTTTTCATTGGGGTTTTTCTGAAATCTATCAGTTGCAAGTTGAAATCCCATTCCGGACTGAACAAGAGCATCAAGGCAAGTATATTTATTATCATGATTTCCTGTAACCCGGTCAGCATTAAAAGCTTTTAATTTGTGAACCAAATATTCGTAAGTTACAAAACTTCCTGCGCTGTGACCCAAAAGAACAACTTTTTCACCTCTGTTATGAGCAGCCAATACGTCTCTTTGCAACTGATTTATAATTTTTTGCATATTATATTCACGCTGAATCCATATAGCATCATGCATACAGTGAGCAAGTATATTTCTGACAGTCTGAGCAAACAAAGGGCTTGATTTCTTTGCTTCTGCCAAATTGTTTTTAATAACATCCAGTTCCTGTTTAGAATTAAATCCCCAGAATAAAATTTCTTCTTTGTCGTTTATTGAATATTTTCCGTTATTAAGTAGGTTTTGATATATAAACTCATCATTTTCAAACACATTTTTCATTTGCTTATGAAGGTCGTTAAACCCTTTGACATATGCTTCTTTTGCTCTTTCATCATTAGAATTTGAACCATTGATATAGATAAACTGAATATTTTGTGTTGTAGATTGTGCATTTGCACAGTTTATGCCTAAAATCAGCAATAGCACAATAATTAGATTAAAAAACTTTTTCATCACTTTTAATTCCTATTTAATATCATAAATATTTTTAACATAAATAATTCTAACATATAAAGATATTAAATTAATATAATTGGCACAATTTATGTTACAATATATTTGCAATTGATAACTAGGAGAAATAAATATGAAGTTTGTATGTAAAGTTTGTGGTTATACTTATGATGGGGATAGTGCGATTGAACAATGTCCTAAATGTAAGCAAATGAACGTATTTGAAAAAGTTGAAAAGCAAAAAACGAATCCTTATGCAGGAACTCAAACAGAGAAAAATTTAATGGCTGCTTTTGCAGGTGAATCAGAAGCAAGAAACAAATATACATATTTTGCATCGAAAGCAAAAAAAGACGGATATGAACAAATTGCAGCGCTATTTCTGAAAACTGCTGAAAATGAAAAAGAACATGCTAAATTGTGGTTTAAAGAATTAAACGGAATTGGTGATACAGCAGAAAACCTTGGTGATGCAGCTGATGGCGAAAATTATGAATGGACAGATATGTATGAAGGTTTTGCAAAAACTGCGGAAGAAGAAGGATTCCCTGAACTCGCAAAAAAATTCAGAGGAGTTGCGGCTATAGAAAAACACCACGAAGAAAGATACAGAGCCATATTAAAAAATGTCAACACAAAACAAGTGTTTGAAAAAAGTGAAGTTAAAGTTTGGGAATGCAGGAATTGCGGTCATATAGTTGTCGGTACAAAAGCACCTGAAATTTGCCCTGTATGTGCTCACCCACAAAGTTTCTTTGAAGTTAGCGAACAAAATTACTAAAATGTTAGAATCTAAAAACAATTAAAAAGAGGGATTAATTCCCTCTTTTTTGCATGAAAAACTTCCCCAAAAGTTCTACAAACGAACTAAAATTAACATTAATGCAGAAAACTATATGCTTAATACAAAATGAGTTGCTCTTGCTTCACCCTGTTTAATAAGAACTTTTTTGCTTATTAAATCAGCAATATCTCTGTTAGCCGTGTCGTGAGAACAATTACAGATTGCTGCCCATTTTTTGGTAGTTAAATTACCTTCAAAATTTCCCCCATTATCTAATATTTTTTTCAGTACCTTAATCTGCCTGTCATTAAATACTTGTGCTTTATTCTTTTCCCAAAACTCAGCACGTTTTAAAACATCATTTAGCAACTCTTCCGAATTATCAATTGCTGTTACTAAGTTTTCCAAAAACCATTTCAGCCACAATGTTATATCAACAGAATCTTTTTGTGTTATCTGCAAAATATCATAATATGATTTTCTGACCTTCTTTATCTGTGAAGACATTGAATAAAACCTGTCAGAAGAATTTTCGCTTCTTGCAAGCAGCATATCAGTTAAGGCACGGGCAATTCTTCCATTCCCATCTTCAAACGGGTGGATAATAACAAACCACAAATGAACAATCCCGGCTTTAATTACTAAATCGGTATCAGATTCATTGTTAATGTATTCAATTAATCTGTTCATTTCCCGTGGTACTATATCTGCTCCCGGAGCTTCATAATGTATTTTTTCATGACCTATCGCACCGGATACAACCTGCATTTTCCCTTTTTCATCATCTCTGTATTCGCCGACTTTAATTTTATACAAACCACTTCTGCCGCTTGGAAACATTGCTGATTGCCACCCGAATAATCTGTCTTCTGTAACGGGTTTATCAAAATTAATGGTTGCATCAAGCATCATATCTACAATGCCCTGAACATCACGTTCCACATATATATCTCCACCGATATCCAAACCCAATCTTCTGGCAATAGAGGAACGTACCTGCTCAACATTTAATTTAAGCCCTTCTATTTCACTTGATTTTATTACATCTTCTGTTAAAACATTCAATTTTGCGTGTTGGCTGTTTTCAAAACCAATTGACTGCATTCTGCCTAACAACATGCCTTGCTTTAATCTTACGGATGATAATAAAGGCATAATGATGTCTTTATCGTAAGTAAAATCAGGATATTCAGAGTTTTGCCAAATGTATTTTTTCATATTATCTACGCACGTTATGCGTACATTATACAATATTATCTACGCAAAATCAATATGTTTATACGCAATATTTGCGTAGATTTAATAAATTATCTACGCAAAATTGAATTATAATTCTGACACAAAACGACACACTTCCGACTTAAAATCGACCATTTTGAGAAAGAAGAGTTAACATTGAGTAGCAGCATAGGAGAACTCGATGATGAATAGCAAAGATATTGATATGACTAACATTAAGACGGAAGAAATATGGATAGATGTCGAAATTGTTGCCAGGCTCAAAGGTATTACAAAAAGAGCCGTCAGGTTGTCATTAAATAATGATAAGTATGAGTGGAAAACAGAAAACTGCAGAGGCGGGCATCTGTATAAAATAAGATTGAGTACTCTTGAAGTTGAGTACCAAAAGAAATATATAGAAGAATATCTGGAAGAGATTAAATCAGCTGATTCGGAAGTAATCGAAATACAAAACCTAAAAATCAAGCAGGAAAAACTGATTTCGGAAAACCAAAGAAAAATGGCTCTTGCAAAATACGATTTGGTTAATCTCTGGCTGGATTACAGAAAAGAGTTTAAGGCAAATAAATATGAAACATCAGACCAGACAATAAACCAGAAATTTGTTGAGATGTACAATTCCGGAATGTTGTATGAAAACGTTTTCAAAGTTCTCGGAACCATATCGGAAGGAACGCTTTACAGGTGGAAACGAATACTCGGTTACAACCAAGATTGGACGGCGTTAGTCGGGCAATATAAATACTCAACAAGAAAAGAATATAATACATCGCTTAATGAAGAACAAATAAAGATATTTTTAAATATACTTTTATCCCCTAATAATTTTTCAATCGGAAAAGCTATAAGCCTCACAAAACACATACTGCAGGAACGCGGATATGATATTCTCCCAAAAGACGTTACTTTCAGAAGGTACGCATATTGGTTCAGGGATAGCAATTTTGATAAATGGACTCTTGCACGTGAAGGGCAAAAAGCTTTGAAAGACAAAGTTGAGCCGTTTATTGTAAGAAACGCATCACTTTTAGAATCAGGACAAGTGCTTGTCGCAGACGGACATACACTCAATTTTCAGGTAATAAATCCGTTTACCGGCAAACCCTGCCGAGCCACTCTGCTTGGTTTTTTGGACTGGAAATCGGGCGGACTTGTCGGGTACGATATTATGCTTGAAGAATGTACTCAAAATATTGCGTCAGCTTTGAGAAATGCTATTCTGAAGCTCGACCACATTCCCGACTATATTTATCAGGATAACGGCAGAGCTTTTAAAAGTAAGTTCTTTAACGGAGATAAAAAGTTTGAGGAACTTGGATTTACAGGTATTTATCAGAAACTCGGAATCAGACCGGTTTACGCTACTCCATACAACGCCCGAGCCAAAGTCATCGAGCGTTTCTTTTTAGAGTTTCAGGAAAGTTTTGAAAAACTTATCCCGAGCTATATCGGAACAAGCATAGAAAACAAACCTGCCTGGATGAAACGGAACGAAAAACTCCACGCACAGATTCACGAGAAGTACGGCTTTACTCCGACTATTGAACAGGCAATAGCATTAATTGATAAGTGGCTTGAATACAGACACGCACAACCTTGTCCGAATGTTGAAGGGAAAACGATTCAGGAAGTAATTGATGAAACTACAAAACAAAATATTGATGAAAATGAACTTGATGATTTAATGATGGCACAGGAAATTAAGAGTATCGGAAGGAACGGAATCAGGTTTTTGAAAGCTGATTATTTTGACGAGGCGCTTTACGGCATCAAAGAAAAAACGATAATAAAATACAGCCTGTTTGATTTGTCATATGTAAAGGTTTATTCGATGAAAGGCGAGTTTATCTGCAGAGCAAACCGCGTTACAGAAACTCATCCGCTTGCGATGCAAATGGGCGACATTAAAGATATAGAAGACTATAAGCAAAAAATTGAAAAACAGCAGAAGCTCCGCAGGAAAACCATTAAAGCGGTTAAGGAACATTTCAATTTAGAGGATATGGATTATTTCGAAAAAGAACTAATGCACAATATCCGGACTCCCGAACCGGAACCTTTAAAGGAAATAACAATTATTCCTAAACCCAAACAAAAACAAAAATTTGAGCCAAAAGTCAAAACTTCAATCGTTGCAAGGCCTATATTTAAAAACGCATATGAACGCTATGAGTGGCACATGCAAAACGGATGCATTTGCCAAGAGGATAGAACCTGGCTTGCAAATTACATAAAATCAGACGAATACAAAGAAATATACGGAAAGGAACAATGATGAAAAAGGTCTTCGTAAAAACGAAAAACGTGAAAAAGCTTATTACAATGATGAATAACCTTAAAAACCGAGACGAAGGAATTCCGGGGATGGGGTTGGTTTATGGTGAGCCGGGACTGGGTAAAACTTATGCGATAACCTGGTGGGCACTTCAAAATGACGCAATTTTGATTAGGAGTGCCAACCTTATGTCTGCCAGATGGCTTCTTGAAGAAATCGTTGAAGAGCTTGGTGAGATACCTTATAACAAGTTTTCGGATATTTTTAATCAGGTAGTTGCTCAGCTTATCAAAACGCCAAGGATAATTATAGTTGATGAAACAGACTATTTGACGATCGATTCTCGGGCGGTCGAAACTCTGAGAGATATTCACGATAAAACTGATGTGCCGATAGTTTTGGTAGGTATGGGTACGGCAAATAAAAGGCTTCAACGTAACAAGCATCTATATGACAGGTTATCGGAGATTGTTAAATTTGAACCGTTTGAAAAATCGGATATCGATTCAATAATAAGCCAGTTAGCAGAAGTTGAGTTTACGGATTGTGCTAAAAAGCTGATTTATACCCGTACAAACAGGTTCCGCCAGCTTGTAAAAGTTATCAACAGGGCAGAGCTTCTGGCAAAAGCAAACGGAATAAATTCAATCGACGAAATAACTTTGAAGGAGGTGCTAAAAAATGACGAAATCGACACAGAGCCAATCGAATCCAAAAGCGAAAATTCTTAAAATAGCAAAGGGTCTTAATAAATTTACCCTGCTTGATATTCTTCCGATGCTTGATGAAAGCGAAAAGACGATTTTGAATACTCTTGCCGACTTGGAAGAAGGTAACCTGATTAAAAGAGTTTCTGAAACGGAGTATTTATACACTAATTTAAAAAAACGTGAAAACAAACCCACACCCTCTCCTCAGAGCACAGATTCTGACATTTGGCTTACGATAGCAGAGGTTGCTCGGCTTTTAAATATTCAAGAAGAAACCGTTAAAAGAAATTGTTTAAAAGGGAATTATGTTGTTAAACCAAATAAAGAGCCTGATTTAGAGGGTAAGTATTTGATTAAACGCTCTTCTCTCAAGCTCTACGATTTTTTAGAAGATTCCGAACGACGGGCGATGGATAAAGAAGTCAAAAAACTTTTTCATAACAAAGAGGAAGAACGTTTGTATGTTGTGGCATCAGACAGGGGTAAAGAATTTATATACAGATACCTGAAGCTTTTTAAACTCACAGAAGGTATGAATTGCAGAGAACTGCGGAGCTTTTTGGAAATAATCCCATTGAAAAATCCGAAACTCAAAGTTTCATATTCTGCTTTTCATTCAAAGAGAAAAAAGTACCAAACCGAGGGTATGATGGGAATATTCCCAAAATATTTCATGCCGGATAATAAAAGCGAAGAACCGGAAGTCCGCAGGAATTTGAATAGACTGCCGAAGGTTTATAATATGGCTACTACTGAGCAAATAGAGATTATTTATAAATGCTTCTGTTTTGGAATTCCGGCTTCTCAAACCGCAAAAATTGCGAATATGGGAAACACAACGACAGAGACTTTTTATCAGTACATTCGGGCAAGAATTTTTGACAAACAATATCAGGAGTTGGTTGAGCACTTTGATTTTGACCCTCAAATTCCACAAGTCAGAATTTTTATGAACGATGTTTCGATATGCTTGTATTGTTATAATGATAAAGTTTTCATTACGCATAAACCTCTAAAAACAAAGTTGCCGCAACGACGTCAGCAGCCTGATGAAGTCAAAGAAGCACGCAGATTATACAATATTCTTTATCGCAAAAAGTTTATGGCTAGTATGCGAAAATACTTAGACCACCACCTAGCGGTATTCTTATGGAAGGAACTTAACCCCAATTTTGAGGATCAGCTGAATTTAATTTATGAGATGATACACATATAGTTTACAGTGTCCTTTTCTGACGTAATCCTAATTTATGATAATATAAAGAGGAGGAAGTTATGACACAAATTAAAGTTTTAAAATGCGATATAACAAAGTTAGAAGTTGATGCTATTGTGAATGCAGCAAATGAAAGTTTGCTTGGCGGAGGCGGTGTTGATGGTGCTATTCATCGTGCGGCAGGGGGTAAATTATTAGAAGAGTGCAGGACACTTAACGGTTGCGAAACCGGTCAATCCAAAATTACAAAAGGATATAATTTACCGGCAAAATACATTATTCACACAGTCGGCCCTATATGGAGAGGCGGCAATTCTAATGAAAGAGAACTTTTAAAATCTTGTTATACAACAGCATTAAATCTTGCAAAAGAATACGGTATAAAAACAATTGCTTTCCCTGCTATCTCCTGCGGAGTCTATCGCTTTACACTAGAAGAAGCCTGTAAAATTGCAACGGAAACAGTTAGAGAGTTTATTATCAAAAACGATTGCCTTGAAAAAGTTATTTTTATTGATATAAACAATGCAATTATTGAAATTTATAAAAGGATTTTGAACAAATAGATATGAACACTTTTGAACAAGAATATTATCTAGAATTAATATATAAATGTGAAAATGGTTCACAAGAAGTAGAAGATTTTTATGCATACAAAAATAAAATTCTGCCTGATAAGATCTATCGATACCAACGTTGTAATAATGAAAATTTTGAAGCTATAAAGAATAATTACATATGGTTAAGTAATCCTGATAATTTTAACGATGTTCATGATAGTAAAGTTAATATTGATTCTGATTTATGGGTGATGAATAATGTTTTTGAATCATACAACTTGTCACAATCAGAAACAAAATTAGCTTTAGATTTAATTTACAAAGTTGTAGCAGGATTAGATTTTGAAATGTTTAAACATATTTTAAATTCTGAACAATATATCAAAATCAACGAAATACTTAATCATGATAAAGACATCATCATATATCAAGAATTTTACAAAAAGTTCCAAGAATACAATAATCCACACAAAGAAAAAGTTATGAAAGTAAATAGCCATGCAACATGTTTTTCAGGCAGTAATGATAATATACTAATGTGGGCTCACTATGCCGATTGGAATAAAGGTTTTTGTATTGAATATGATATTAGTACTAATTATGAATTCAAACGCAAACTATATCCAATAATATATCTTTCTGAACCAGTCTTTAAACCCAAATTAATAGGAATGGAAATTTCAATATCTCAAACAATATTTGGAACTAGTAAATGTGATAAATGGTCATATGAAAATGAATACAGATTTTTTGGTAAAAAATCTGGCATATATGCAATGAAGACTAAGCCCAGTTGTATATACCTAGGGAAAAATATAAATATAAAAGATGAGCAAAAGATAGTTAAAATTGCAAAATCACGAGGATTTCCATTAATAAAAAAGATGCTAACAATACCAGGCAAATATGAATTGACATCAGAAATTATTTATAAAGAATAAATTCAAATAAAGAACTATTATTTGGGTCTTTTAGACAGACTTGCAAAATCAAATTTCAGAAGCAGATATCAATACTCTATTTTACAAAATACTTTTTATGATATTTATATAACCAGGCATCAAAATCTCTGTCCCAATTAAAATCGTTTGCTTTTGATTTGTTATACAATTCTTCTACCATCGGATAGTATTTTGAATCCTTGTTTTCAGCCAAAAACTTTTCATAAGATGCCTTGTATTCAGGCAGCATCTTTCTTGTATTCCACTTGTCAAAGATAGGTGAATTATCAATACCTTCTAAATATGTCATCAAATAGCTGTCTAAAATATCTTTCGCATCACCAATCAAAACAAAATCAGGATACTGCTCTACAAATTTTTCAATACTGATAATGTATTCCCTTAGCGTATCAGGAGGAACCATTAATCCAGCATCTTGCATAACGGATTCTCTTTTTAAAATAAACTTTAACCACTCATTGTAAGCAGGCGATAAGTATTTGCCGTATTTTTCGAGCAAATATTCAGAGTTGACCGCATAGATATAGCAACCTTCAACATATAGTACTTTTACCCAATTATTTCTGTAATATGGATTTTCAGGATCAATATTTTCAATATATTTTTCGTTCAAAACATCAGTTGCTTTTATAAATTTTGTTTGCAGTTTACTAAACTCTAAATCATTATTTTTAGAATTTTTTGCTTTATTCAAAAAATTAATTTCATCTTGCTCAAGATTTTCTTTGTAATATTTTTGAACGGGAGTTAAAACTTCTTCCTTTGCAACTTCTTCTTTAACTGTTGTTTCCTGGATTACATTCTCATTTGCAACCTGTTCGGTTTGGACATTATCCTTATGACTAAAAACATAAAAACCGATACCTGATAAAACAAGTAATCCAAGGATTATTGCTGTAATTTTCATATATTTTGAACGAGACATTTTCCACCCTCCACAAAAAATTATACAACAGAATTTACTACCTGCGATGCCAAAATCTGATATAATAATGTGGTAAAATAAATGCAAAAAGGAGTGAACATTATGGATTTTGAACGGGTTTTAAATTTAGGAGTGGAAAAAGATATAATTAATGAAACTCAGAAAAACAGCCTGATTGCTTTATTTTATCAAACCGAAAATGAGTCAAAACAGGTTCCGACTGTGGTAAAAGTGTTTTATTATATCGGCGGATTCATTATGCTTTGCGCAATGGTTGCACTGATGTCTGATACAGTGCAGCATAGCACTTATGCAAAGATATTAATGCTTGGAACACTATATGCAGGGTTGTTTCTGGGAGTCGGGGAGTTTTTGTGGAGAAAGAACGAAAAACTTCCGGCAGGAATTTTGTATTTTCTTTTTGTTGCAGCAATCGGCTTGATAATAATGGATATTGAAAAAATGACAGGATTTTTCCCGCATTTTTCCGATATGGACAAGATTCCTAACTATTGGGATGTTTGCAGATTCCCTGTGATTGTACTTTCTACTCTTACAATTATTGCAAACACTATCTTACAAAAGTTCAGACCGGCGTCTTTACTTGCAGTTCCGACTATTTTTTGCTCTTATGCAATATTTTTAACGATTGTTGATTTTATATATGGATACAAAAACATTACGCCAAAAATATTTTTCACAAGTAATATTATTTTTGGATTTGGGCTGAGCTTAGTCGGGTTTATAAAAGACAGATTAGCAAAAGCAGATTATTCAAAATGGATGTATTTCCTTGGCTCAGCAGGTTTCTTTATGTTTTCAATGTTCCTTCTTGATGCTTTAAACATAGGAGTTTGGCAAGACCAACTTATCTGTTTTGTTTTGAGTTTAATCTACATCTTTATCGGCTTAATGATTCAGCGCAAACCGTTTTCAATTATCGGTATTTTTGGTGTGATTGAATATATTATGTACCTTGAGTTTGAGCATATTGAACACAATACAACACTGCTCACAAGCGTTGTATTAGTAACAGGTTTGATTATTTTGTATGCAGGTGTTTTGTATAACAAAAATGTTGATAAGATAAGGAGTTTTATCGAATCAAAACTTCCTGAAAAAGTAAGACAACGCATACCGCAAAATCGGGTTCAGGGGTAAAAATTATGAACAAAAGAGTATTATTTTTAATAAAAGCAATTTTTGTAATATTAGTATTAATTCTTTTTGCATTTGCCGCAAATTGGCACTTTAATAAGAATGTTAGTTATACCAATGATTTACCTGACAAGAAAACACTGATTGTGTATTATTCTCACAGCAATCATACCGAAGAAATTGCAAATATTATAAAACAGTATTTAAACTGTGATATTAAAAAGATTAAGTCAGAAGAATACGAAAATATAAATACAATAGATTTAACCAATCTGGTAACAGAACAAATACAGAAAAACTATCTTCCTAAAACAGAAAAGGTGGATATATCAGGTTATAATGTTATCTTTATAGGAAGTCCCGTTTGGAAAGGTGATTTGTCCCTGCCGGTTAAAAGTTTTCTGATTAATAACGATTTCAAAAACAAAACGATTATTCCTTTCTATACTTTTGGAGGTTACGTAGATAAACCAAAATTAGATAACGAAATAAAAAAAATATCTAATAACGACAATGTTTTACCTTCATTCTTGACTGTTCATTATAAATTTGCATTTATTGAATACAGAGTGACACGATGGTTAAATAAAATACATTTAAATTAATTATGGACATTTTAGATAAATTAGCAAAATCAAAATTCAGGAGCAGATTTAAGCTCCGAGCAAAAGAACTTGAATATATCAAAGACAAAGGACTTGATAAAATCTATTCTCACGCCTGTGATTTTATTCGAAATAGAGTTGCTCCGGCAGAACCTGTGAATGACGGCAAACAAACTCCAATGCGAGGGCACCCCGTTTTTATTGCTCAACACGCAACAGCTACCTGCTGTCGCGGCTGTATCGAAAAATGGCATAAAATTCCCCAACACAGAGAGCTAACCAAAACCGAACAGGAATATCTTGTATCAGTCATCATGGAATGGATAAAAAGACAAATAGCCTAAAAATTTGTCAGGGTTATATCAAGGTTTTACTACATATTCAAGACACAAAGAATTTTATATGTTAGAATAGTTGAAGGATGGAATTTCAGAGTTTTATAGAAAAATACAATAATACAAATATTGTTATAAAAATTTTTGTAGGTATTATTTTAGGCATAAGTGCTGCATACATTTTTCCAAATGCTACATGGTTGTCGGTTCTTGGAAGTTTATTTGTCGGTGCCTTAAAGGCAATTGCACCAATTTTGGTATTTATTCTTGTTATTTCTTCTTTAGCAAACGGAGTGAAAAAACAAGAAAGTAAATTTAGAACTGTAATTTTTTTATATATTTTATCAACGCTAATTGCATCCATTTGTGCAGTAGTTGCAAGTTTTTTATTTCCGCAGGATTTATCATTAGTTTCACAATCTGCAGAAATTCAAGCAGCTCCGCATGGTGTCGGAGATATTATCAATGGACTGCTTATTAAAATAGTTGTTAATCCATTATCTTCACTAAGTGAAGGTAATTATTTGGGGATTCTTTTTTGGTCGGTAATATCAGGAATTGCTCTGAGGGACATTGCAAGCAGTAATACAAAAAATATACTACAAGATTTTGCAAATGGCACATCTCAAATTGTCTCTTGGATAATAAATTTTGCACCGTTTGGTATATTCGGACTTGTATATCATGCAATTATTGTAAACGGTACGGAAATGTTTTCAGTGTATGGCAAACTAATTCTTCTTTTGGTTGGCTGTATGTTTTTTGTTTACTTTGTAGCAAATCCGATAATTATATATTTGATGATAAAGAGAAATCCCTATCCGTTAGTATTCAAGTGCTTTAAAGAAAGCGGAATAACAGCATTTTTTACAAGAAGTTCAGCTGCAAACATTCCTGTTAATATGAAACTCTGTGAAAAATTAGGTTTAGATATCGATTTGTATTCTGTTTCTATTCCGCTTGGTGCAACAATAAACATGTCCGGTGCAGCAGTTACTATATCTGTTATGACAATGGCTGCAGTACACACTCTTGGGATTCCGGTGCCGCTTTCTCTTGCATTGATATTAAGTATTTTGTCGGCTTTTGCCGCCTGTGGAGCTTCTGGCATTGCAGGAGGTTCTTTACTGTTAATTCCTATGGCTTGTTCTTTATTCGGCATATCTAATGATATAGCAATACACGTTGTCGGCGTAGGATTTGTTGTTGGTGTTATACAAGATAGCCTTGAAACAGCACTAAACTCTTCAAGCGATGTAATTTTTAGTGCCGTTGCAGATTTTTATGAACAAAAAAAGAAATTAGAAAAAGATATCCAAAATAGATTGAATGGATAAACCGCCAAACTAATTCAAACCCCGTTTTATAACTGTTCAAAATATGTTCAAATAAAGTTGTGATAATATATATCTATGGATAAAGAATTTAAACAAACATTTCCTACAGAATGCGACAAAGCAATTGCATCCG
>CACWTN010000002.1 GCA_902763805.1 uncultured bacterium
AAGAAATTAAATCTGTTTATAATGCCTGTAAAATGAAAGGTTTAAAACCTCGCAGAATAAAAAACACGATGGCATTATTAAACCAACTTATAAAATATTATCAAAATCTTGGAATTATTGAAAAAACTTGCAATTTTCAAGTAAAAAGACTTACAGATAAAAACAAATTTAATATTAACAGAATAATTTTTGAGGTATAAAAATGACAAAATTCAACCAACTGACACAAGCTGAACATATGTATATTTATGACAAGAAATCTCTGGCGGAGATTGTAATGGAAATTGGACTTTCCCGCAGAACTTTATTCTATTGGAAAAAGGAATATGAATGGGATAAAAAGAGGTTTGAAGTCGAGCATGCAAAATACCGCTTTAGTGAGGAATTGCTTGATTTTGCAAGAAAAATAATGAATAAAATTTCTGCGGACATCGACAACAATCAGAAAACTCCACCACCGGAAATTTATTCATTGATAAATATTCTCAAAAATATTCCGCTTGTAAAACAATATACCGATTCTTTGCAACAGGAACAAACTCCAAAACCAACCGGTTGCTTAACCCCAGATTTTGTTCAAATGATTGAACGAGAAATTCTTGGAATAAACCATTTCCCAATTAATGATAAAATTTAAGCTTTATTCTATTATAAATTGTTTTAATGCGTTATACACAGCTTCTGTACGATTTTTTGCTTTCAATTTGTACATAATAGAAGAAATATGCGCTTTAACTGTATGTGTACTAATATACAATTTTTTCGCAATTCTTTTATTTGTATATCCTCTGCAAACTAATCTTAATACTTCTATTTAAAAATAATGAGGACCCTGTATTTTAACAGAGCCCTCTTATCTTTAATAATTTAATTTTTCCTATTTTACAACTTTTTGTACATCAGCTGTTATATCATCACCACCAAAGACTACAACACCTTTTGAAATAACCATGTTATACCCCTTAGCTTTTGCTGTTGTTGAAATAGTTTCTGTTATGCTCTTATCAACAGCCTGTAATCTTGCTGCGTAATCTTTTGCGATTGCTTCTTTCTTCTTTGCAAACTCTGCATTATACTTCTTTAAAAGTTTTTCTTTGCCTTCTTTTGTTTGTTGTTTTTCAACATCTGTCTGAGCTGTCTTCAACCATTTTTCTAAATCTTGCATTTTTGCCTGTTGTTCTTTCTTCAATGCCTGAACTTGTGCAGATTTTGAAACAACTGCTTGTACATCTACAACTGCAATTCTCTGTTCAGCCATTGCTATACCTGAACCTAAAATTAATGCCATTAATGTTAGTGATAATACTTTTTTCATTTTTCTCTCCTTTTTTGTTTACTTTTTACTTATTTTCATAGTATTTTGTTTTTGCATATATCTGTATAGAATTTTGTTTGCAACATCAGGAGTTATATCAACAAATTCTACACCGGCTCTTTCACCTGTTATGCTGACAACTTTTGATTTTAGAGTTACATCCAAATCATCAAATGCTATTCTTACTTTTGTTTCATCGCCAATCTTTAGACCGTCAATATTCTTTATTGAAGCTCCTGTTGTAGATAAATCATAAATTTTTACATTTGATATCAGCTCTGCATCTTTAGTTGTATCAAATCTCATAGATGTACGTTTTAATTCTTCCTGATAATTTTGTTTTTCATATGCTTTGTACCTGTCAACATTCTCATTCAGGTTTTTGCTGTCCTTTCTGCTGCGGTTTACAAAGTTTCCTTCACTTTGATAATCATTAGCAAGCTTGTCAAAATCATTGCCGACAATTGGTGCAGTTGTTTTCATATCTATAGAACTATCTAACCCCAAAGAGAACGAACCTGTTTTGGCTGTAAACAATTGAGTGTCTGCATCTCTTAGTCTGCGTCTGTAATTATTATCAACAGTTATCTTTTTATTAACATTAGAAAATTCTGCATAGTCTTTTATGTAACCGTCTTTTACACTCAAATCCGTACTTTTAGTATCAATGTATGCATCATCTGCGTAAATTGCATTAAATACCGCACCTCTATTTGTAGAGCTATTGTTATTGATAGATATAACAGCGTTCTTAGCTCTGTAATCATGGTCAACAATTTGGTTATCAGGATTGGCAAACATTGGCTCTTGAGTAACAGGTGTCTGAATATTGTAATTAGTTCTTGTTGCGGAATTTGTATTGCCATCGATAAACTCTTTGCTTACACCTTTTACATCAAGAACAATAGCCTTGCCTTCGCCATATGCATTTATACCTTGAGCTTTATATATTGTGTCACCAACAAGTCCCAGTTGTGTATCAGCATATGTTTTATTTGTTTGCTTAAATCCGTTAGGATTTTTCTTTGTAGTTACTGAAGAATCTTTTGCGTTAGCGGAGTTTACATAAATATTATCTGCCATTAAGCTAACATCTGCAATTTGTCTTCCGTTTGAGTCAAATTCGCCTTGTCCTTTATTTCTGCCTTGTACATAAGCAGTATAAATCTTAAGTGTTGAATTAGCATCACTTCCGCCAAGTGCATCAAGAACTTCAATCTCAATAGATTGAGGAACGGCTGCATTTGTTCCGTTACCTATGTTATCATGAGGATATAAAATGTCGTCAAAGCCAATTGCATTTCCGCCAATATTATATATTGTAAGTTCTTTGCCTGTTTCAAGAATATGTAAGTCTCCGCCTGAAGTAATATAGTTAATTATTGAATTTGTAGCATTTGTCAAATCTATATCACCACGTTTTGATATTATTGAATCTATGTGTAAAGGATTATTTGAATTTGTTTTCAAATCAACATATACATTATTTTCACCCTCTATACTTACTTTTGCTCCGTTATTAGTTAATGTATCCTGATTTATAACCATTTTCTTATCTGCAGAGCCTATTGTATTGCTTGATATCAATGATACGTTTTGACCGTTAATAGGAGAACCGTTTTCAGAAGCATTCAATATAGAATATCCTGTAAAATATTCTTCATCATTCTTTGGTGTAGGTCTTAAATCCGGTGTATTCCAATCAGCTGCGGTTAAAATTACATCACCATCAGATGTTACCTCTTTAAGATTAAGGTCTGTGTAATAACCTCTTAAATTTATTAAACGTTTATCGGTCTTAATATTATTTTTAGCTGTTGCAATGATTGTTCCTATTACTCCTACATTCAAAGAATCAGTATAATCTCTTGTAGTTGCATCTATACCGATTTTTGCGTTCGGATTAGAGTTTACACCTATATCACCGTCAATCACGTTTAATACTAAGTTACCGCTAGTTACAAAATTCGGAATATATATTTTTTCCCATTTATCATAATCTGCAAAATTGACACTATAATGTTTGTCTAAAACTTTATCTGACATTCCGTTTATTACATTACCATTGTTTTGCGAAACAATAATATCATCCATATATGTCATTATTTCATCATATATAGTAATATCACCATTTTTATTTGTAATGTTTATGTTGCCGCTTTCGTTTGTTATGTATGAATTAAAATTAATTCCTCCGTTAGAATCAATGTTAATTGCACCTGCACTATTAGAAAGATTTATAGGTTTATGCTGACGGTTTGAATAATCAGCTTCACCTGCCATATAAAAATCACCATGACTTACAGGATTGAAAATCTTTGAAATATTAACAACTTTGTTTGTATCATTTTTAATTGTAATAGGGTTGCCGCCGCTCTTTGTTATAATATTTGATGCAACAGAGCCGCTTTGGATATCCATATCAACTGTACCATTCGTATAGTCTATACCAAATACATAAATTTGACCGTCTTTATAGATTGCTTTAATATTATTGCCGTTTGCATCACCTAAATAAGGTGTAGCGCCAAGATTAATCATATTAGTTTCACCTGTAGTAGGATCAAGAACCAAGTTTTTCGGCTTTAACATTTCATCTGTTATTACAAGTTTTCTTTCCCTATAACCTGCTTGAATAGTACCGCCTTCTTCCATATCAGCTTCTTTTCCGGTTATACGAATGTTCTTTCCGGCAAACATGCTATCATTTTTTTTGAAGGTAAATTTATTATCAGGCATGATTTGAATATTGCCGCGTGTCGATACTAAATGTTTGCTTCCTGCTTCTATATCAGATAATGCAATAATATCTCCGCTATCATTAAATATATCCAATTTACCGCTTGTTAATATCGGTCTTTGCATTGTAATATCTGATGTTTGAAGATTATGAGGAATATCAAGAGTACCTGCAAAAGGATTTAAAACATCATAATAATTTGTGATTTTTACATCACCATTTCCGCCAATTCCAATGCTCCTGTAGTGAACACCGTCATTTGTACCAATTACTTTGTTATCATCATTCATGTAATCAGAATAGCCTTTTCCGTTAATTATTAAACCGTTATGAGTACCATCGCCAAACATAACAGAGTTTACAATTACACTTCTTGTAGAATAGTTGTCAACAGTAAGTGCAGGGCTATCAACTTTAAATTCACCACTGCCGGTAATATCATTTACATCGCTAATATTTCCGTTGATATAAATACCTGATGCTTCTGTTGCTATGTCAGCTAATTCTACAAAATATGGTATATCCCCAATTGTATCAATCTTTGAGAATACTATTGCCAGTAAATTTTCTGCTTGAGTTTTTGAATTTTTTACTAATAAATTCTTTTCGCTTTCATCATTTGCTTTATCATTTTTCATAATTGCTAACTGATCTGCAAATAATGTTTTTATTGTACTCAGAGCTTCGGCTTCCGTCATCTCTTTTGTTCCTGTTGCTGAAGTTGCGTCAGGAACTGTAAATGAAGGAACAAGAATATATTTATCGTTATACACATTATACTTACCTTTTTCGGTTTCAGTCAGCCTTTTAGCTACAATATCTGCATTATCCGATAATATTTTTATTTGTTGTTCAGTTAAATTTTTATAAACATTTGTAGTATCACCGTCTTTTTTACTATCTATAAACTTGGCAATATTCATAATATCAGATTCTTTAACTGACGGTTCAATTCCGTCTGTATAGAATTTATCATTAGCTTTCTCTATTTCATTTCTCATTTCTTTAACATAAGCAATATATTCTGTAGTGATTGTTTCATAATCAACACTTCCGGCATTATTATCGCTCAATGCTTTTTTAACAAGAGCTTTATAATCCTCATTACCTGCTTTTTCAAATTCTTCTAAAGACAACTGTGTATATTTAGGATTATTTAACTCATTTTCCATAGCTTCTATATTTTCTATTGCTTTATCAATCATATCAATTGCTTCTTCTTTTTTCGCAATAGTTTTATCAAGTTCTTCTATTTGTTTATTAATTTCGCTAATTCTTGCCTGTAAAATTTTGATTGTGTTATTCTTTATATCACTGCTATCGCCGGTAACATCTTCCGAAAGAATATAATCATCCTTACCAAATCCTTGCAGAGTTGTAAAGTCAATTTTACCGTCAGAAGTAATTTTCATGTATCTGTTACTACCTTCTCCGGCTTTCATTTCACCGTCAAGAACCAATTTATGGCTAGGTCCGCCTGAGATTTTGTTCCAATGACCTCTGACGGTAATAGGAATACCAAATAAACCGTAGCTTGTTGATCTGAATGAAATCTCAGAGTTTAGAGTTTCTTTTCCTGAACCATAGTTTATATCAATATCCTTTTTAGAAGCTATTAAAGCATTTTTTGCGACATTAATAAGATTTTTATAAGTTCTTGTTAACGAACCATCCTGATCTGAAGTTGCAACAGCTGCGTCAGCTTCGGTACGAGCGTATTGGTTTAAATCATTGTTTGAATAATCCATAAAGTTTATATCAACAACACTTCCTGCATTAATTTTACCTTTGTTTTCAAGTTTATTGTTGACATTTAATGTTAAATATGATTTTGCAACAGGCTTTCCTGCAAAGTTTTTTGCATCTGCATAAGAACGTGTGTGCAATGTGTTATTTGAATCAAAATCAAATACGGTAGAGCGTTTTGCTGAAACTGATGATGTTTCATCTATTGCTACTCTGTTTGTATTGTTAGTAATCAATTTATTAGTAGATTTTGGTACTGCAACAAATCCTGCGCCGGAAGAATCAATTTTTTGCATAAAGTTAGCATCAGTGTTAACAGTTAAATTAACATTCTCGTCTGCGTTAACTTCTGCACCGTTCTTAAATTCAATTTCACTTGTTTGATTAATATTATTAGTTAATTTAGTATCATTGCCTGCGACAAATCCGTAAGATGCACCTCTGTAATCAACCCAATCATTTTCTCTTGCGTTTTTAACTTTAGAAATGGCTTTCATTATAAGATTTTTAGCTGATATTTTTGAGTTATCAACTGTTATAGCAGTACCTGAACCGTAAGTATGATTTACATCATTTGATACGATTGCGATAACACCGCCGTTTGTCATTGATGCAGTGTCTTTAACAATATTTGTATTATTTACTGAAATATCAATGTCATTATCAAGATTAATGTCAGAGTTCTTAATATTCAAGCTTGTTTTACTGTCCAATTCTCCGCCTACACTTGCTGTACTAATAGAAAGAGCACCTCCTGAAACAGATGATGAAACTGTATCTTGTGTATTTTCTGAATTATGAGAAATAGTAAGTTTATTAGCATAATCTTTTGACGGAGTATAATTGTCTAAGTTTATTACAGATTCTCCGTTTACCTTATTATCTACTCTGATACTTGTTACTGAAATACCTCCTCCTGCGGAAGAAGAATAATCTATTGTTGAAAGTCTGTTAGTATTAGTTGTAATATCAACCGTATCCGCATTTAATTCTCCGCCGATATTCAAAGTTGTATTGGATTTAACATCAGCAGTCATACCAAGACCGCTGCCGGAGGCAATACCATAAGAAGCGGATTCTAATGAATGTGAACTTTCAACATTACTGTCAACTTCAATATCAACAGCTTTTGCAATAGTATTAACACCTGCTACATCAACTCCAACATTACCTATAACATCAGTCGTTAATGACGAAACTCCAATTGTTATTGCCGATGTGGATAGACTGCTAAGTTCGGCACTTGCTTGTTCATTAATTTTTGCAAGCATTTTCAGAGAATCAGCATTGTGATTGTCTGACTTCATTATTGCATTTGATATAACATTATTTGTAGCTTTTGGTTTTATTACTGAAAAGTCAAAAAGACTAAAGCTTTTATTTTCTATATACGCTTTTGCTTCTGCTGTTGCTGAGTCTATTGATTCAGTTTCAATTAAATCAGCTAAGTTGTCCATATCTACTTTAGATGCTTTTGCACCTGACAAGATGATTGTTTTACCGCTGTTATTAATAGTCAAACCTTTTTTATCATCTTGAGTTTTTATACTGTCTATTCCGGCTTGCATAGTAGCATTCATATTCGCACCTGAACTGGTAGTTCCTATACCCAATCCTGTTGCAGATGTAGTATTGGTGCTTGTAGATGCAACCAGCTTATCCGAAGATGCAACTAAATTTAATCCTTTAACATTTATATCACCGTTAACATCTTTTATAATTGCTCTGGTTATAGATGTTTCATCAGCTTTGCTATTTATAACGGCAATCTTTGCAGCTGCGACAACATCTGTTTGCAAAGATGTTGCGACATCAGCATTTCCTGTTGCGTGAAGATTCAAATAATCCGCTGTTATATTTGTATCCCCTGTAACTATTGCATTTGTAACATTTTTATCAATAACTTTTGATATAGAAACGTTAACATCTATACCTCCTACAGTTACTGCTTCACTTGAAATATCTGCTTTATTGGAAGATTTTGCATTAATATTTACATTTTTAGCATTAACATCAGCATTTGTAATTTTTGCATTGGTTAAAGCTTTGTTATCATAAATACCTACTGCACCACCTATTGATGCTGCACCAGCAGAGTATTGCTTATTTGTCATTTTTACATTATTGACAGATTCGGCATTAATATTAATATTTCCATCTGCTTTAACATTTCCACCTGTAATTTCCGCATCTGTACTATTAGAAAAATCAACCAGTTTGACACCGACACCTGCTGCAAGACCGCCTAAGGTAACACTGGTATTCTCAAAAGATAAAGTATCTGTTAATTTACCGTCTTTATCCACACCTTTTATAACAGTTTTAGAATTAAGAGTAATGTCTTCTGTTGTTTCTAAATTACCATTAACTCTTGCTATAGCACCTGTTTTATCTTTTGTAGATGTTGTTGCATTAAACTTGCCATCACCTTTTGGATTCGTATCATTTTTGTCATCCGATGTAGCTTTATTATATTGCTCCTGTACCTTACTTAATGCATTGTTGATAGAACTATCGTTTCTGTCTTTATCGTCAATAGCTTCTCTTTTACCTAATTGAATAACGGAAATATCACCGGCAATTGCAATACCACCACCGGCAAAACCTGAAATTGTATTTTTAAGAGCATAAACTATATTTGAAGCCAAGTTAGCTTGTTTTGCTTTTACTTTATTATCAGCATCTGTTAATATTTCTGCACTTACTATTTCATTGTAATTGCTTACATTAATATTTGCACCTCCGGCACCTAAACCCATTGCAGCAAAACCCATATCAGAAGTTGCAACAATCCTGTCATTTGCAGTTACGTTTATTTCATTATCAATATTTATGTCTTTTGCGTTTCCGTTTTCATCTTTGTAATTAGCTAAAACATAGGCTCTTGTTTCGGATTCTATTTGATTAGCAATAGCATCAACTAAAAGAGTTCCGCCTACCGCTGCTGCTGAAACACCATAGTTATTTCCTTCAAATAATTTATCTCCATGTGCTTCAACAATCAAGTTTGCTGCTTTTTGA
The DNA here is from genome assembly GCA_902763805.1 of uncultured bacterium. Lineage (GTDB taxonomy): Bacteria > Cyanobacteriota > Vampirovibrionia > Gastranaerophilales > Gastranaerophilaceae > CAG-196. Next base: position 8,823 of record CACWTN010000002.1, read on the forward strand.
ATATCAGTTTTTTCTACGTATGATAATGTTGTATTTTCATACATATTATAAATTAGGTTTGTAGAAGATGCACCGCCAAGACCTGCTAAACCAACACTACCTGTAAGGTTATGTATACGATCTTGGAAGATGTTACCGTTTTTGTCTTTATTTGCAGTTAATGTAATATTACCGGCATTTGTAATAACGGTATCTTCAATATATGACTTAACTGTTGAATCAATTGAATTAAGAATAATATTTACACTTAATGCTCCGCCAATTCCTGTAATTGATGCTGACATCAATGCATTTTCGCTATCAACAACAGATGATGAGGATATATTTATATTATTGTTTGTATTTATATTCATCTCTTTTAAACTTGCATCTACGGTATTTTCATAATCATTTCTGATTAAGAAACCATTCATGCTTCCGCCGATAGCTGCACCTGCAACACCTGCTATCGCAGAGAAATTGTCGACGTAATCATTAGCATTAATATATATATCGCCGTCATTTACATTAGAATTGATTACCTGAGCGATGGTTGTTCCTGTATATGTATTTATAAGAGGGATAAAGTTTCCTGCGAAACCTGTACCTGCAACAGAAGCACCAATTAATATATTATTTATTTCAATAGCATGTTCTGCGTTAACATTTGTTCCCCCGTGAATTTCAGAACCGTTTTTAACGTAAGCATATACTTTATCGTTAATTTTATTTACATCGACACTTGCACCAACAGCAGCGCCAACGCCTGCTCCTTGTCCTGATATTACAACTTGATTTACATCCATAACGGATTTTGAATCAACATTAACTCCGCCTTTTGTAACTTTTGTATTATTTACTTCTGCTGTTATTGTATCTTCAAGAACATTTATTATACCTGAAACATTAATTGCAACATTACCTGCACCTGCAACAGCTGCCATAGCATCAAAATTTGTAAAATCTTGTTTTGCTTGAACATTTAAACCTTTTTCTGCAGAAATAGTTGAGTTTTTAACTTCAGAGGTAATATGTCCTTCCATATCATTTGATATAACAGATGCGTTTACTGCAACAGTACCTGATGCTCCGACACTGAATACTCCGACTTTTGGAGCAAGATTCTTTATGTCATTTTCTGTTATACCGTCAGATTTTGTATTTGTAGTTCCATCAGACTCAGTTTTTCCAGACTTTTTATATGCAGAAGTATCTTTGAACCAGCTTCTAAATGGGTTTACACTTGTTTTTTCTTGTCTGTTAAAGCCTCTATCTGCAATAACATCAACTTTGCCTTGTTCACTTGTTACGTCTGAATTATATACTCCTGATTTTGCGGTAGAATCAACAAAATTTAATAATCCTGTTGCACCGATTGCAGCCGTTCCTGCACCGCCTATATTAACGAGAAGTGCTGAAAATTCGTCATCAGCTTGAGATTTTACGATTACATCATTATCAGCTTTAATTGTCGCACCGCTCTTGCCTTCCGTGCCTATTTGAGCATAAGTTTCTGATTTTTGTTTATTGACATATACAACGGCACCAATTGCGGCAGTTCCTGCAGCATTAGCATTAACAACCAAACCTTTTAAATCATTGTCACTGCTTGCATTAACATTAAGTGAACCTGTTTCTATATTTACACCGTCATCAATTTTTGCGGTTATAGTATCATTTATAACATTAGCCACTGCACTTCCGTTTACAGATGCAGTTCCTGATGCACCACCGCCTACTGATATAAGAGTAGCTTTTTTGATAGAATCAGCTGCAACTGCTGTATTATTTTCTATATCTAATTTAGAACCGCTTAATATTTTTGAATTAACATTAGAGTTTCCTGCAAGTACAAATACGTTAGCACCTACTGATGCACTTCCGCCGTATGAAAGTCTGCCTATAATAGCATTTGTTGCTGTGTAATCTTTTGCCAGAACATTTAAATTGCCGGCATTGATATTGGAATTTTGAATATAAGAATTAACTTCATTATCTACAACTTTAACTACAATAGCACCGGATACAGCAGCTTGGAAACTTGCACTTAAATCATAGAACATATTCCAATTTGCAAATGAGTCTTCTTTATCCTCATCAGTTGCAGATCTTTCTTTGTAATTGTTGTTAGAATCTTGTGCTGTATATTCTTTTGCATAATCAAGACTTGCAGAATCATAATTGCCGTCTTTGTCCTTAGTTGCACCAAATGCATTAACACTTGTTGCAATAACATTAACATCGCCTGCTGAGTTTACTGTTGTATCTTTGATTTCAGCAGTAACAGTTTTATCTAAAACATCAACATTTACATTTCCGTTTATAGCAGAACCGCCATTAGAAAGTCCAAGCGTTCCACCTCTTGTTATTATACTTGTTACATCAGAAGCATTGACAAGAACACTTCCGCTCTTTTCTACTTCACCAAATAATTGAGCTTTTATTGTGTCAACAAATACATTAGCATTAATATTTGCAGCAACCGTAGAACCTCCGTTTGAAAGTGCCACACCAACCGGAGTTAGAGTTAGTTCCTCAGATGCTTTAGCATTTACGGTAACATCTCCGTCTGTATTTATTTTAGAACCTTTTTTCAGCTCAGCAGTAACGTGATTGTTGTAAACATTAGCTATTAAGTTTGCTCCAATAGCATTTCCGTCCATTGAACCGCCTGCAGCAACTGTTATTCCGCCAAGAGTGTTATCATAGATAGAATTTATGCCAACATTTCCTGTTGAATTTAATACTGAATTATTAACAGCTTGTGCAACAATGTCTGATATAAATACGTTAGCTATTCCGTTTACGTTTACCGTTGTTCCGCCGCTTGTTTGAATGCCTAAGTTTACTGCTAGGAATTTTAAATCTTCAATTTCTTTTGCTTTGATATCTATTGAATTTGATTTTTCTACCTTCAGATTATCAGCTTCTGCAGTAATTGTAGGCTTATCTACATTAACTATTGCACCGATACCAACACCAACTCCTGATTGAGAAGTTGAGAAATTCAATCCGCCTGCTAAACTTTGATTTGCTACATTTTCAGTCGCAGTAATAGAAACATCACCATCTGAAACTATTGTAGAATTTTTGCCTCTTGCAGTTACTTTATTTGTGTTTACTTCGGTATTAACGGCACCGTCAAAGTTGTAGCTTGATTTAGAGCCTGTTGCAAGAGCCGCAGCTATTGCAATAGTATTATAATCCTGTGTTAAATCAGCATTTATCTTGACATCACCTGCATTTAATATATTACTGTTTATTACTTCGGCAACAATATCTTTTGAACTATAGTTAACTGTTGCAGCAATACCTGCACCTATACCTGTTGAACCTTGACCGCCTTTAGAATAAGCAACACCGCCTGTTACGTTCCAAATTTTAGAGTTATCTTTTGCTTCTACTGTTACATTTGGATTTTTTGCATCATTTTCTTTTTTAACTGTTGAGTTATTTATTTTTGAAGATACAGTATTCTTTAGCGTATTCCATCCAAAAGAACCGCCTACTCCAATTTTTAAGTTATCTTCATTATTAGTTGCAGCACCAATACCTACTGTTACATCATATAATCCTATAACGGTATTTGATAATACATTTAATCCTTCAGCGTCAGAAGATGTAAAGTTAATTATTGAATTTTCTACTAAAGATTTTGCTGCAGAGTAGTTGCGATATATGTTTACACCTGCACCAACAGCAACATTTCCTGCTTTTGCAAAACCGCCGTTTACATCAACAACAAATGCATCGTAGCTTGATGAAACTTCTGCTTTTTTACCAACATTAATTGTTGAGTTCGTGATTTTAGCTGTCGCTTTTGTTTCATCTTTTGTTATATCAACTGAACCTGCGGCAGCTAAAGAGAAGTTAGATGAAGCTGTTTTTGTATCTGCTTTTTTATTGTCATCACCTTCAAGCTTTTTGTTGTCATTATCTGTTAATGTATCTGCATTACTTTTTTTGTTTTTAGCATCATCCGTAATAGCACCTTTGTTGCTGGTTCCCTTATCCGGATCGCCGCCTTCTTCAATCTTTGGTGCAGCTTCTTTTCCGTCTTTATCGACAGTTTTATCTGTTGTTTTAATTGTTTCACTATTTTTCTTTACTGAGGATTGTGCCTGTTCCGAAGCATCATTTTCTGCAAACAGGTCATTAAGATTCATAACGTCTTCTTCATCATCCCCTGCTTCATCAAGCATATCCATCCAGTTTCCGATATTTTTGGATTTCTTTTTGTCATTGTCATTATTATTATTGTTGTTATCATCTGAAGAGGATTCATTCTCTTTTGGTTTGTCATTGTCACTGCTTGGCTTTTCTTGTTCTTTTTCTTCGTTACTTTTCTTGCCTTCTTCTTTTGCCTCTTTCATGTCATATCCGCCGGCACTTGCAGCAGCGAGCAAGACATCAATCTTTTTAGATGCAGTGTCAGCATTTACGTTAACTTCATCTGCAGTAATTGTTGAATTATCAATATACGCTTCTATTTCTTGTTTTAGAGTTGCTACATTTACTGATGCACCAACAGATGCACCTGAAGAGGATGATTGTTCACCTTCTCCTGAACCTTTTTGGGTTGCGTTTACACCAAGAATGTTAACTATGATAGTCTTATTATCAAACTTTCTCGGGTCTTTTACGTTCAACTCATGAGTATCTTCATCAAACTCAAAAGGATCATCCTCGCCTTTTTCTTTCATGGCGATAGTTCCTTTTCCTGCATTAACATTAACACTATTGGCATTAATATCATCAGTATTTATTATATAAGCAGCAGTTTTACCGCCAACATTTTGAACATTAACACTTCCTTCAATAACAAATGTTCCGGCTTTACCGCCTGTCACAAGAGCATTAACATAAGCTTCTTCTTGACCTGCGTTTACATTAATATCGCCTGATTCAACTTTGACTTTAGCGTTATCAATTTTTGCAGTTGCATTACTTTCTAATTTACTAACTAAAACAGAACCACCCAAACCGAATTTGGAAGCTTCGTCTTTATCAGGATCGTTGCCGCCTATTTTTTCTGAAATAAGTTTATTAATTTCCTCTATCAAGAAATCAACCTTACCTGCTGCATTATAGTTTACAATAGAGTTTGCTGCATTAATGTTAACATTACCATCATTTCCTGTTACATTAATAACCGCACCGTTAACAACTTCTGCAACAGTATCATTTTTAAGAGTATTAACAAGTATAGAACCAGCTATTGCAGCAGTTTCAGCAGAACCTTGAGCTTTTGCAAAGTTATTAAACAAACCTTCCATGCTTAATTCGTTATTACCTGCAAACTCTCTTGGTTTTTTTAGAGCAGAACCTACATTTTTTAAAGTATCAGGATTCAATAATTTTTTAAGTTCTGTATGTAAAAATTCTGCATCCCAATTTGCAACACCATCACCCTGATCAAAACCGACACCTAAGAAAAGTTCCGTTTTATTGCCGTCTGTACCTTCAACCTCTTGTCCGATTTTAAGTTCAAACGGATTCATTGGCATTTGAGTTGTTGCATTAACTTTTACTTCATCTTTTGCAGTAATTTTTGAATTATTAGTAATTTTTGCGTTACTTGTATTATGCTGGTCATCAACTATAACAGCAGCACCTGCTCCGATTTTATTACTTGCTCCTGCATTTGCGATTGCCTGGTTTACGGTTAAATCAACAAGATTAGACGAAACATCAACAGTAGTCGAGTTAATCGTTGAATTATCTATTGTTGCAACAGATGTACTAATCTCATCATTCCATATTCCTGAACCTGAGAATTGAGTTTGCAATTTATCTGCTACGTTGCTTACTTTATCCCCAAGTTTTGTAAATAATTTGTCATTCAACCAACCGTACGCTTTTGAAAGAATTCCTTTTTCATTATCTGTAATATCAGCCTTTGTATCAGTATTTGTCTGATCTTTTGCTTTAACTTCACTTTCTACGGAATTACTAATGTTATTTATATTTTGAGAGACAAATCGTGCGTTGCCGAATGTAGTTGTAACTTCTGTTTCATTGCCGTCATCATCTTTTTTCGTTTCTGTTACGGCATCTTTTTCTTTTAATGTAATTTTAGAATTATTTTTTACATCAATTTTTGTATTAGACCTAAAATGATTAATAAGCATAGCAGCGGCTATACCGGTATGTTCTGAGTTTTTACCGACATTAGAAACATTTTTGAGCGATACATCTGATTCGTTATGTCCTATAGCTCTCACATTCAAGTTTGTTGATTCAATTGTAGAGTTATCAATAGTTACATTTGTATCATTTTTAACAGTATTGTTCAGAAGTACAAGATTGTAGGCAGATACTTTATTTTTATCTTCTGAAGAATTGCCGCTGTTTGAACCATTCTCAGAGCTTGAGTCACTGCTGTCATTTGTGTTATCTCCATCTCCTGAGCCGGAACCGCTATTTGAATCCCCACTACCGGAATCAGAACCGCTATTTGATTCTCCGCTGCCGGATTCGGAATTGTTATTGGTGTTATTGTTATCATTGTTTTTATTATCAGAATTATATATTCCTCCGGATTGAGAATAACCTTGTTCTTCATTATTGTTTGTATTTCCGGAGCCTTTCCCTGAGTCTGAGTTATTGTCGGAATCGTTACCGCTTTCTGGACCTGAGTTTGGTTTTTCACCGGTATTACTGCCTCCTCCTGAGTCTGATGCGTTTCCACTATCACTTTTCTTTTCTGTAAATAATGACAAGAATTTTGTTCCGTCATATTTTAGTTTTTCAGTCAAGTTAGATAGTGCGTTAATATTCACTTCACCGTCATCGGCTGAAGTCGAGATTTTAGAATCCTTTATGTTAACTTTTGATTCAGTAGATGCACCTAAACCATACATAAACGCAGAACTTGAATCCATAGTGGCAGTACTTATATCAAAATTTGCTTCTGCATTTGATGTTATATCAACTGAATCAACCGCCATAATATCAGTATTTGTGATATTTATGCTTGATACTGCTTTTGCACCGTCAAAGAAATCATAAGTATCATCACTAAAGTAGCTTTTGATTGCTTTCCAAACTTGCCATTCATAAGCAGGTGTCCCTTCCGGAAGCTCATCTTCATTAATCTTCATCATGATTGCCATTACGATATCTGCTCCAAACGCACCAATCCATTTTTCGTAGATTGTGTCTAAAAGTTGAAGACTTGTTTCTGTAGAACTCTTTGCGTTTGCTTCAATAGTAATCGCATCTGCAATTAATTTTGAATTAGTAATTGTTACTGTCGCTTTTGCAGCCGGTGCTACATCTTTAAAACTCTTATGAATTAAATTGCTTGTTGTTTTATCTTGTGTTGTATCATCTTTTTTGCCGTCAGGATTGTTATTTTGAGCTGCTTTTAACGCATCATTGTATGCTTTTATTGTATCATCTGATACTTCTTTTTCAGAAGAGTCATTAGCCTCAATACTAATTTCTCCTGCAGCCAGAGTAGTGTTATCTATTTTCACTTCGGAAGAATTTTCTGAAAGTGATGATTTTTCATAGGTTTTATCTATTGAATATGTTGTTGTGGTTTTATCCTTGTCTTTGTCAGAAGTACTATCAGGGTTAGGTGTTGTTGTTTTAACTGTTTTAAGCCCTGTTATAGTGTTTATAATAGTCTTAGTTGTTGTTTTGTTGTTTGTCGAACCATTATCTGAATTTGTTGTTGTAGAATCAGTATTATTTCCGGTATTATTGTTTGATTCAATTTTTTCTATTGCCGTTGTTAAGATTTCTTCATTAACTTTATTTGTTACAAGAGCAATTTTACCGTCTTTTAATTCGATATTATCAGCATTTGTCGTGTCATTAGATACTAAAGAATTAAATAATGCTTCCGCAGCACTATCTGCAGTTATTTCTTTATCATACCCCTGAACACCTGCAAAAACAGCAGGTTTTGCATTTGCAGATTTTGTCGCATCTTCAGGATTAACATTGGTTAAAATTCTTCTGCCATAAGCATTAACATCATCTCTGGCAAATATTTTACCGTTAATGATTATATCGCCGGAAGAATTTGTTATTAAACTTTTGTAATTATCATTTTTTAAATTAAAATCAAGCTGGTCTATATTATCCCCGTAAGTTTTTTTGAATAAATTATAAGCATTTTGAGAAGGCGCCATTAAGGTTAGTGAACCGACGTTCAAAATGCCTGATGCACCAATAACTATACCGTTAGGAGAAACAAAAATGGCATGTCCGTTATAAAAGTTGTTATCCTTCATTGTGTTCACAATACCGTTTATGATAACTCTGTTATCAACAAGGTTAACAAACTTCGAATACCCTTCTTTATAAATAAGATTGGCTATATCGCCTTTCGACAGGTTAAAGTTCTGATATTCTCTAAAACCTGTACTTCCAGCAACTTTTGCAGCTTCAATGTTATAAACATTTCCGGTTGGATTAACACCCGATATCTCAGATGCTATAACACAAGAAGGTAAACCAAATAAGAGCATACCTGTACTAATCAGGGCGGCTGTCAGCCTTTTAAACAAGTTTTTTGCCATTCTTTTATTCCTATGTATTCAATAATTATGCTATATTTTAACTAATATTATTATTCTAACAATTAATCATTTACATCGCAGTAAATTTGCAAAAAAATTTAACAAAAATTTACACATTTGTCATAATGCTAAAAATCTGTCATAGAGAGGGTCCCCCCACCCTAAAAAATTCATAATTTTGAGTAAACTTTTTTGTAAAAAATCATCATTTTTTTGTAAAAAATTTGTTGAAAATCTAAAAAATTTCATGATATTATTTTTTTAAATAGAGGAAAAATGAAAAAGAGTTTTATATTAATATGTCTTGTTGCAGCCCAGCTGTCTGTATCTGCCGCTCCGGAGGGTGCTCCGATTATTCCGCAAGCCGGAACTGTCAATAATCAGAGTTTAGAGATGCTTAGACAGCATCAGTTAGAAAGACAAATTCAGGAAGATTATCAGAGATTTGAGGAACGGAAAGAAAGCGGCGAAGCTGATAAAGACGAAGAAGTAAAAAAACAAGAAGGTTTTATTGAAAAAGCTAAGCCGGAAGAGTATGCTACAAAAGGTGTGTATGTAGATAATTTTGAAGTTTCACCTTCATATATAATGACGGTAGAAGAAGTAGAAGAAATTTTAGCTCCCTATAAGGGTAAGAATTTAACATTTGTACAACTAAAAGAAATTGTTGCAAAGTTTAATACTTGGTATGCAAGAAATGGCTGTGTTACATGCAGAGCATTTTTACCGGCTCAAACATTAGAAAACGGTGTTGTAAAAATTAAACTTGTTGAAGGGCGAGTTGGTGATGTAAGCGTTTCTGAAAATAAGTGGACAAGGTCAAAATATATTGAAGAAAGACTTGATTTAAGAAAAGGTAATGTTTTTAATATTCAAGATTTAGAGCGCTCAATGGTTATATTTAACAGATATAATAACGGTGTTCAACTGACAGGTTCTTTGAGTGCCGGTCAAGCTGAGATGGGAACCACAGATGTTCAAATTAAAGCTCACGAAAAATTTCCTTTTCATATAACCGCAATGATGGATAACGCAGGAAGACAGTCTATCGGTGAATACCGCGGTGGTCTTATGCTTCGGCATGACAGCTTAACGAAACATCGTGACCCACTGACATTAGGTTTTTATGCCAACAAACATGCAATAACACCATTTGCTGATTATAATTACCCCGTAAATAGAAAAGACGGCAGAATCGGTTTTAGTTTTTCATCTTCTAACTCAGAAATCGGACATGGCGCATACAGAATTTTTAACATTAAAAGCCGTTCACAAAACTACTCGTTGTATTATACTCAACCAATATTCAGAAAACCATGGACTGAGTTAACGAGTACAACGTCTATTGCTTATAAACATTCTGCAACAAGTTTTGACGGACATGATATTTTTGAAGACAAAGTTACAACTGCAACAACAGGTTTGACATACAGATATGATACAAAAAAAGGGATTTGGTATGTTAATCAAAATGTCGGATACTCATTTCCAATTTTTGATAAAAATTCAAATTACCTGAAAGTAGATGGTGGAGTATTAAGGTTACATGACTTTGGACATGGTTTTGTAGGAACTGTTCGAGGCAATTATCAGTTTATTCCCAAAGATGATGTGCCTTATATCGACCAAATGATAGCCGGTGGCGCAACAACAGTCAGAGGGTATTCAGAAGGTCTTTTAGTAGGAAGAAACGGATATATACTTAGTGCTGAACTTATGTTCCCGCTTGGACCAAGGGTTATTTATACAAAGAAACACCCAAACACTCCAACTCCTTTTATCGGAAATTATGTTAAAGGCTTTGTATTTGCTGACCACGCAGGAATATTCCCATATAAAGGAAGCGGATCCGGACATCAAAGCTACGACGGAAGTGACTTCTTAGCAAGTATAGGTTTCGGTACAAAAATCAACCTGCCCGGAGAACTAAACCTGAGAATGGCATGGGGGTTCCCGCTTATGAGCAACAGATACGAAACAAGCAGTTGGGGAAGATTTCATATAGACTTATCCTTATCTCCTGATTTCGATACGATAGTCGCATTAAGACAGCCAAAAGGGGTAAGTGGAGAAACCAATGAAAGTGCAGAAAATGAACCTGCTACTAAAACCGAGGTTAGTTACGGCCAAAAATTCGTAAGAGCTGAAATTGATACAACCAAGACAAAAAAAGAAATAAGAGAAGAAAAGAAAGCTCAGAAGCAGAAAGCAAAAGAAGCTAAGTTGAAGGCTAAAGAAGAACAAGAAAGAGTTAAAAAAGAACAAAAAGAAGAAGAGGAAATTGATGAATTAATATACGGAAAGCAAAAATCATCAAAATTTGAATTATTAAAGCTAAAAACAAAGAACTTTTTCTCAAAAAAAGAACTTGATAAAACAAAAAATAAACAAGAAAAAATAAATAAAAAAACAGATAAATCAACTGTTGAACAAATACCTTCAAAGATTGAATTATTTAAAAATAAGTCAAAATCTTTTTTCGCAAAAATGAAGTTTAATAAAGCAAAAAAAGAACAAGAAACAATGTAAAAATCGAGAAATATGAAAAAGAGTTTAATTTTATTTAGTTGTATATGTACGTTTAGTTTTAGTAGTGCCTTAGCTTATGGAGAAAGATAATTTACCCCCTCCGATATTTTCTATACCGATTGAGTTTTGGGAGAGATAACTGTAAAACCCAATGATATGCGAAGCAATATTGCCTTGTGGGTAAAATCTTCTGTTTATAGTACCAATACTGATTTCACGCAATTTTAGCTTGTTGATTTTTTCAACAGAGTGCCTGTCAACATCTTTTTTGAGAGTAATAATATTTATTTTTTTTGATTTAAGTTTTTCTAAAAGTTCATCTGTCGCAAGCTTCATTCCGTTTCTGTCGAGAATATTGCCTCTTAATGTTGGAGAATCTGTACTCCTGATTGCAATACCCTTAGCCTTATATCCGCTAAGATCAAGAACTTGCACACCAAATAACCACCCTGTGAGCAAAATAAATGCCAAAGTCATCAAACCCTGCAAAATTGCTATTCTTTTGTTAACTTTTTCTTCTAAATCTTTTCTCATTTTCACTAATCCTCTATTTTAAATATAAATGGGCAGTGTGTCAGAAACGGACATTTAAAATTCTGATTGCGATATTTATAGCTTTTTAATATACCAGTTACTATTTCCAAAGTGGTTGAAATTCCAAAGGAGTTCGAAATAAAAATTAAACTCCAAAGAATTGTCGTCTTTGAAGTTCCAAGAGTATTTATTTAATTGTGTTTTGTGGTAACTTTCAAACGCTTCTTGAATTTCTTTTGCAAACTTTTTTCGGAATTCAGAATACGGAATATCTAATGTCTCTTTGGTTAATTTATTTTTCAAAATCATCTTCAAACCCTCTTATATTATCGAGTTCAATGTTGTATCTTTTGCCTGTTTTATCAACACAAGTTGCAAAATCTACTGTTTTATCAGCATATTTGTTCTCCCATAAACAAATCAATAAGCCGATTTCTTGCGTTTTTAAGTTTAAAATCTTTGTTCCATAGAGCATATAATCTTTTTCAACCATAATGTGTTCCTTTCGCTATGAACATTAATCGATTACGTATGAGAAAATCTCAAGTGTAATACCTGTTTTTTGTATCATTTAGACATATTTATGTTGTAAATACCTTTTGAACTGTTCTTAAACGACACTTAAACACACCTTAAAAATCAATATCTTTTTCGTGGTCAATAAAAAATGCATTCAATAAATCTGCTTCGCGATGCAAATATTTTACAATCGGTGCTAAATTGTAACACTCTTCTTTATCCGTCTGTGTTTCACAAAAATAATCTACAACAACCGCTATATTGTAAACTTCCTCCGCCCATTTGCTTAATTGTTTAAATTCTTTTGGAGTAATATTCAATCCGACTTTTTCCATACTAAAATCTCCTTTACACGGACAACATTAGCGTGAAATAAGAATTAAAGCAGGAAAATTTTACAAAACAACACAAATCTGATTTTCAGAAGCTATTTTGCTACTTGCCAATGACCATTTTTATTAGCACCAATTCTTTTTATTAATCCACCATCTTGAAGTTTTTTCATATTGGCAGTTATGCTTTTCTTCGTAATTCCAATAATGTCAGCAAGTTCTTCTTGCGTTATATAAGGATTTGATTTAATTGCATCAATAATTTTTTGCTGATTTATAGTAACCTTTATAGTAACCTTTTTGGTAACCTTTTTTTCTGTTAAAATTATTTCTTCTATTGTATTTAAAATCAGTGAAAGCATAAATTCAATGAATTTTGTGCTGTTTGCTTCACTATCGCTTGTTCCTAAAACTTTATAATATTCTTTTTGATTTTCTTTGATCAAAGTTTCTACAGGAAGCCAAGCAAAAACTTCTTTCCAATTCTTCAGAATTACAGTTTGCCACAAACGCCCCATTCTGCCATTTCCGTCTTGGAACGGGTGTATAAATTCAAATTCGTAATGAAATACACAACTTTTTATAAGAGGATGTGCATCACTTGTTTTCAACCATTCAAATAAATCTCCCATAAGTTCCGGAACTCTGTCCGCCTGAGGTGCCATATGAACAACTTTTTCCCCGTCAAATATTCCGACTCCATCGGTTCTATATTTGCCATTTCTTTCAACTAAATCCTGCATCATAAGTTTATGAGCTTTTAGTAAATCTTTTTCTTTGTATGGATTAAGTGATAAGAGCAAATCATAGGCTTGAATTGAGTTTTTTACTTCTTGTATTTCATTAGGATTTCCTAAAACTCGTTTCCCTTCAATGATTGCTGTAATTTGTTTTAGGCTTAAACTGTTATTTTCAATAGCAAGAGAAGAATGTATCGTTTTAATTCGATTTTCTTTCCGCAATTGAACATGATACGGACTATCCTGAAGAGAATTAATTTCTCCAATTTTTTCTGAAATATTGGAAATAAGGTCAATTATTTTTGATGTAATTTCAAATGGCGGTGTGTACATTTTAAACTTCCTAGTTATAGATACCGTATAGCATCTTTATTTTAGCATGAAGTCACTACTTTTGTTATAGTAAATGGATTTCATTAAATTAATTATAAAGACTTTCCAAATAGTCTCGAATTCTTTCTTGTCGAGCATATTCTTTTTTACTACTAATTAAGTCATTAATGTAACATCTGTGTTGAAGATACTTTGAACCTTTTAATATAGATTTTATACTTTCCAATGATTTAATCCTCTGTTCAATTATAGGAACAAAGCTTCCGTTCCAAGATGAGTATGAAGCTGGTTCTAAAGAGATTGCTTTAAATATATTTATATCACTATTTAATTTTAGTAAATCTTGAATGTATTTAATTTTTAAATTTTCATATCGATATACAATAATATCAAAAATAACTTGAAGTTTTTCTTTATTATATGCATTTTTTTGAATAAAATCAAAAATGTATTTTTGTTGGTTTTTAATTATTAAATCACCATTTTCACTTGGTTTTGGGAATATTTTCGCCGATAAAAATTCTAAATAATATGCTCGTTTTTTTAATATCATATTATCAATGGCAATATCAATTAATTCAGCATAATTTTTAGTTTTCCAGATATATTCAAAAAGCCCATGATATGATACATTTTCATATTTATCTTCACCTAGCTTTTCTGTAATTTTAGTCCAAAAATTTACATCCCTATTGAAAATTTCAACAAATAAGCACCCTGAATGTTCTCCATTTATTTTCAAAGACATTAAATACAAATCTTCTAGAATTTCTATATTTTTATCAAAAATATTAACTAATTTTTTAGCATCTTCTTCAAAAAAGTATGTTTTTAGATAATCTGATACTATGTGTTTATTGTTGTGCATTTTTGTACAAATCATTTGAGATATTGTTCTGACAATACTTGAATCATAATTACTATATTTTTCAAGAGAAAATACTGAGATGATTTTTGGATTATCACATCTTAAAGCCTCCTCCATATATTTGGTCATTTGATTACATACATTTTCATCTATATCAGCTTCAGGATATTCTTCATAAAAGGCTTTTAGCCACAAATACTTTTCATCAATTCTACATTTAGTTATTAGATTTTTTGTTTTTATTGTACCAACAAATTTAAATAAATTCCTGATAATTTTGTTTGGATAATAAATTGTTTGTATTTTCTTTTTAAAATATAAATTTATTACATACAAATATATTTTCGGCTCTTTTTCAAGGAGCTCCAATACGTCCATCAATCCGCTATAAATATGCTCCGAGGTACAAAAAGAACTCTTTTCGTATTTTTTGAATACGTTGATAAAATTAACCCAATCTTGTTCTTTGAAGCGATTTATTTGTTTAAATAATCTATTCCTTCTTTTTTCTTCAGATTTTTTCCAATGTTCTTTCAGCTTATCTCTTGTAGATAAATTAATTAAAAGCATACATTCTGCATTTTCTTTATATCTCAGCAATTCTTTATTGGGTTTTACACTTAGATAATCATATATTTTTGTAAGGTTATATAATATTACTGCTAATTTGAAATCAATTATTTTTTTTCTTGATACAAAAAGTTTTGAAAAGCAGTCCATATCAAATTGAATAAACTTTGTTCGGTACTTATTATTTGCCCCAAATAGATGATAATTATATATGAATTCTTCAACATAGGGTTTGTATAATTTCATTTGATAAAGTTTATGTAAAATCTTCCACATATATTTTCTTAATTTATAAGCATTTTTTGTTGGTGCCACATATATTTGCTGCATTATAAAACTGCGATTGTCTAGACCATTTTTTGTTATATGATCTTCAATTTTAAAATAACTTTTAAATAACGATATTAACAAAAGAGTTTCATTTGTTTTTTTACCATATTCTGATAATTGCCAAATCTTATCAATGATAAAATACTCATTTTTATAATCATCACAATATGAATCTTCGTCATAACTATACATTTCTGATAATGCTATATAAATATCGTGAATGTACTCTGCATTTTTATTAAAAATATCTATTAAGAGTTCAATAGCATCTTCACAGTATTCTGTTCTTTTGAATTGTGATAAAATTTCTATCTCAAAAGATGTTATATTTTTATTGTTAGAAGCTTCATAAATATCATAATCTTTTATGTTATATGGTAATGATTCTATACTATTAATTCTATTTTGTATATATAACAATGTTCTATCTATATTTAATTTTGAAAAATGTTTGACAAAATAATACTCTTCATCTGAATTACAATTCTGCCAAGTTTTATTTATCTCTGTTTTTATATAATTTAAATTTTCTTCATCGAAAAATATTCTTAAGATTATATTTAGGGCATTAACAATTTGCGTAGAATATTTTGGGAATGTCAATGATAATAAATTTTCTAATGATATATATTTTTGTTCAATCAGAACATAATATATTACAAAATCTTTAAGATTTTGGTCGCTTATTTTTAATATTTCATCTTCATATTTATCAATAATTTCTAATGAATATAAGTAGTCACACACTTTTGTAAAGGAGCTTGCATTAATGTTAAAACAATTTAATAATATTTGCACAATTTCATTTAATTTATAATTTGTAGTTCCTAAAAATCCTATAATGAACAGAATACAGTATGTATCTATTTGTGAATCTAAACCACTCAAAATATCGCCATAATATGATTTAAAAAGATCTTTTGTATTCATTATGGCATTATAGCCCTTATTTATCGCTTTTTGTGCTGCCATAACAGCTAAGCGTATATTCCCTTGGGATATTTTACAAATTTGTTCGATATATTTTGGATTGTTGATATTATAATTTTTTTGTAAAAATTGTTTTATTTGTTCATTAGAAAAATTTTCTATTTTAATTATTGAAGGTTCTGTATATTTAAAAATGGTACTTAAGATTTTTTCTTTAGCATAGTCACGAACAGTTGCTACTATCTTGATATTAGTTTCTTGTTTTTTTGCCTGAATAAAACTTAATATGTATTCAATTTCTCTTATTTCATTTATATCATCTAGAAATAAAATGTAATTTCCTGGTTCATTAAAATATATATTTAAGTCAGATTGAATAAAAGCTCCGTTTGACTTAACACAATATTTTTTATATTCATTTTCATCAAATAATTTGCACGTTTCCAGTACTAATTTTGTTTTTCCAACTCCTGGAGCTCCAATTACAACTGTCACATCAGTTTTTAAAATAGATCCTTTAAGTTCTATTAATTCTTTTTCTCTAAACATAAATGCTGTATCTAGTGGTGATGACATAGATTTTTTATTATATATCTCTATAAAATCATCTATTGAAAATATTTGATGACTATCTAAAGGCGTACCTAATTCTTCAAAACAAATAGAAGGGTAATGTTCTAATAAATCATGAGACATTGTTCCTAAATCTATTATTTCTAATGAAATTCCTTCAGTTATGTTTTTCAATGATTCTTGTTGTTCAGGAGTTATATTTGTAGATGAATATACACAAATAATTTTTTCTATTTTATCTTTTTTCAAATTTAATTTCTTCGGATTTAGCGTTGATTTAATATCTTGTTCTAACTTCCTATAGGTATTATTTTTAACAGAACCATACATGATTAAAATATATTTACCATCAGGTGTCTTTACATAGGTGTCAGGAATTCCTATTGTTGTTTTATTTGTTCCATCTTCTGAACCAAGAGGACAGATATTAGAAAATTTATATTTTTTATATAGATATCTGTCGCAGAGCTTTTGGAACTCCCCGCCACTTAATTCCTTTATTTTTTGTTGAATAGTGTTAATTTTACTCATAAATATTGTTCATTTGTTTTAATAGTTTAATAGTAAAAATAATTGAACAAAAGTAATAATCCCTGCTGTTACTCCAAATATAGCGGAAGCTATAAAGAAATATTTGCTCTTTTCTATAAACCAAGTCCAAGTATTATATACTGATTCATTATTCTTTTCGATTAATTCACTATGTTTTTTAATATTACCTTTTTTGTATTCATCATAATTAGCAAATTGTTTCTCTGCAATTTTGTTATATCTAAAAGTTTTAATAATTTCAAAAATTACAAAAATAAAGACGGATAAACCAAAAAATATTAGAATCCATATGAGGGCTTTTTCGTCAATATCATTATGTGTATAACATAATATTGCTAACATCGATATATAACCTAAAGAACAAACAGTAGAATTATATCGTTCATTTTCTTGCAATAACCGCCTTTGTAACTCAATGGTTTTCAAATTACATTCATTAATTTTTTCAATCTTTATATCTTCCATTTTATTACTAAATTATCCCCAAAATAAATAACAGCATGATAATTATATTATATTATGTATCTTCAGCAGTGAGCTTTTTATTAATTATTTTTTTATTTTTTATAATACAAATTTCAATTTTCAATATTAAGAAAATGATAAACACAAGAATTTTATAAAATTCACAAAATTTATAACCTAATGTATTATATAAAAAATTTCCAAATATCCTGGTTAAGTTTCGATAATGGACGTTTATTTATATTTTCAGATGTTGTATAATTTCCGGTTATTATACAATCTATAAAGTCATCTGTATAAAATATACCATTTTCATCTAGAAATTGTCTTATTGAATTTATATATTCTAGAGAATAGCATTTTTTCTTAATTAAAAGTTCCCGTACAACATCTTTATGGTACTGGTAGCGATCTGTAAGTTTGAAAAGATTTAGGTGGGTTTCCGCTTCTGTGGAATTAGCATCTATTGCAATTGAAAAAGCACTTTCCTGCTTGTATAAATTTTTAATATCCGAAACTTCTAATCTAAAATTTATCATACTGGCAAGACTCTTTGTGTATGGGTGAACAGGCAAGTAATCCTTATTACCTTTGAGTGATGAATTACATGACGGACAAGAAGGAATCAAATTATAAAATGATAAAGCAAGATAAGGATATATGGATTTCGGATAGTAGTGATCATAATGTGGTTTTATAGAATATTTCGGTTTGTCATCTTCATCATAGTTTATTGCTGCATAAGTATAGTTTATATTGCAATAAGGACAAGCTTTTATACCAAGAGCTTCTATTATTTTGTATGAATATTTTTTGTTTTTAATAAAATTATTGTACAATTTTTCAAAGTTTTTAGATATTGTCCTTGCAATTGAAGAATCTCCGGATAAGCCAGCTTCTGTTATAGTTTTTGCTTGAAGCTTTGCAATAGTAGTTTCTAAATTTTTAGTAATATACTGCAAATTATCATTGTGTTCTTTCATTTTTTTAACATCAGCTTTAAGAATTTTGTCAATATTATTTTTCATATAGTTAATGTTAGCCGACAGTTTTTCTGACGGATTATTGTTTTTTACATTCTCCAAAAACTCTGATATTTTATTATCTATTTTTTCAATACTAATATATTCTAAAAAAATAGCATAAGCTTTATCTATATTTTCTTTTTGAATTTTATGCATTTAAGTTCCTTTTATATTGTGCCTCAAGCATTTTTCTTATTAATTCTTCACCAATAATATTTATAGTACAATGAGCTTTTTCTAGATCTTGTTTTAAAGATTTGGAATTATTGATAATATTAATGGCTTCTTGGATTTTTATCTCTGCAAATTTACTTATATTATTGTCAATGAAAAAAGAATCATATAATAGTTTATGTATATTAGATGCAAATGTTTGATTAAATTTATCACAGCATACAGTTCTATTGTTTTCTTTTTTTAGCAAAATGACATTGGTTCTGGGCATGTCTGAAAGAATGAAAGGAGAGTGTGTTGTTAAGATAAGATTACAAAAGGTATCAGAGTTTTTAAATATTTCTGTAATATAATAAACCATATTTCTTTGCCATTCCGGATGCCAACTTAAGTCCATTTCATCAAATATAAATGTTTGTACAGGCTGCTTTGTATTCTCAAATTTATTATATTCTATTATTTGCATGAGAGTTCCAAAAAACATCAACATACGCTGTTCTCCGGTACTGAGCTGCTTGAAAGTAAACGTATCCTTTTTGCTTTCTTTATAAAAATTTATATTAAATATTTTTACTAGTAATGATTCCATTCCATATAGCATTCTTTCCTGTTTACTTAATTTTGAATATTCCATTGAATATTTATTAGTTTTTAACAAAAAATCTTTTTTTACTCTAATAATGGCTTCTTTGTTATCATCAATTATTTCTAGGCAATTTTCTATTAAAGATTTAATTCCTTTAATATTGTTTTCATAATCAATAACTAAATCTATAAATTGGATTATGCTGCTAGCTTGATAATTTTTGAAAGTCCATATTGGTGGCGAAATTATGATTTTATATTGTTTAGTAATAACTTCTTTAAGAGAATTATAAAATTTCAATCGTGAAGAGACATTCCAGTAGTCTATATAATGTTTTTCATACTCGTCTTGTGCATCAACAACAGATGTTAAAAAATCTTCAAGATAAAAGTTGTTTTCTTTTTTAGTTTTTGCATATTCTTCTGTATTAAGTAAATTTAAAACTTTAAGTAGTACCATTTCAAAACATAATATGGGAAGGTGATTATGAATAAATAGTTCAAGACGTTTTTCCAGAAAAATTTCATCTAATTTGTTACACATAAATCTTCTGGTTGTGTAATTTAGTCTGCGTATTAAATTATTAGGATGTGTTAATTTAAGATAAGTTTTATATTTAATTAAATCATCATTCATGTGATAAATTGCATCATTTATATTGTATTCTAATCCCATGTATTCAAATTTAAAAAATGGAAAGTTTTTAAACAGTTCAAAATCATTATTACTTAACAGTTTTTTTATGGCATCAATAGTATCATTTGTATTAAATCTGTCAAAATAAAAATAATTATTTAATTTAAATTGCAACCTATTTTTTTGTTCAATATTATCCACAATATATTGCTTATTCTCGCTAAGTCTTAGAAATGTCTGAAATTTAGCTATTTGAGAGTTTTGTTTTCTAATTCTTTTATCTTTTATCATAGTACATTCAACGTATTTTTTATCAATTTTTAATTCTGTATCAATAATTCCATTTATATATGCAAAAAAATTATTATTATAACGAAAGACAAGGCAATATTTCTTGGGCACATCTTTTATATTGCCATATGATTTTTCAGATGTTTTGACATTAGGATTGTGTGCTTGTATGATAGAATATATTGTATCAACAAAATTGCTTTTGCCACTACCATTTTTCCCTACAACTGCAATAATATTAATATTTTCACCAAATATATGATTGTAATCCTTGTTTGTTTTTAAATCTATTTTTAAAATATTTTCTTTTGTTAATACCGGTTTTGCAGCTATTATAAATTTTGGATTTAGCGATGAATCAAAATTTTCAAAGGCTTTTAACTTATCAACCCACAAATAAACTAATTCCATTACACACACCTCCTAAACTAATGTATCATAAAATAAACTGTGTGTATAATGAAATTTATATTTTGTTTATTGACATAATGTACTATACAAATATGTCTCCATCTCATAGTTAATTACATCTTGTTCTGTATGTTAAATTACACCAATTTTCCCGACAGTTACGGGGTTTTTGAAAAAGAGAGAATTTGATTATAGGTTTTCAGGACAGTTTGGATGCGTTTATATCGGCTATGATGTCGTGTTATTGGGAGTTTAAGGCAGATTTATAGTGTAGAGATTAATAGGACTATTTTTGCACTTTTGTCCGTGTTTTTGCAATCTTTTGCACTGATACTTTTCTTTTTAACATGTTTTATGACTTAAAGTGCCAATATATTTGAATATTTACCATGTGCAAGATTGCGCAACATAGTGCAAAAAAAATTATCTTACATTTTGATATGTGTCGAAATGTCTCTGAGATTAAGATGCGTGAGCCGGTGTGAAGTGCCGGTGTCGGCTTGCCCGCCCCGCAGATGGCGGGGACAGGGGGCAAGACGAGCAGGGCACGAAACACTACGATGCCGCCGTTTCAAATCTGTGATTTGTCAGGCGGAAAAAAGATAAAAGACTTGATTTGGTTCATTAATCGGGCAAAAGATTTTCTAACAATACACTAACAATCTTTATGTATAATAAAAATATGGATATATTTGGTGCGAAGATTTTAATAGTTGAAGATGAACCTCAGATTAACAGACTTGTTGAATTAGTACTTTTATCTGATGGGTTTTATAATGTGAAAAAAAACTTTGATGGAGCTGAAGCTCTTGAACTAATTAAATCTGATAAGCCTGACTTGGTTTTGCTAGATGTAATGTTACCTTCGATTGACGGTTTTTCTTTATGCAAAAAAATTAAAGAAGATGAATACTTAAAAAACATTCAAGTTATTATGCTTACTGCAAAGAAAATGGAAGAAGATGTTTTAGAGGGATTTGAAAGCGGTGCAATAGATTATATTTCAAAGCCTTTCAGCAACAAAATTCTGCTTGCAAGAGTAAAAGCACATTTGAAAAATATTAACTTTTCTTCGCACTCTTATCAAAATGTTAAAATTGATGATGTTAAAAAAGTTGTAACGATTGATGATAATGAAATTGAACTTACAAGGTTTGAATATAAGATTTTAAAAATATTTATCTCTAATATAGGAACTGTTTTTTCTCGCTCACAGCTACTTTCTTATTTAAGAGGAGATGACGGATTTGATATCTCAGAAAGGGCAATTGATGTTCAAATATTAAATTTAAGGAGAAAATTAGGTGAAGTTGGTTCAAACATTGAAACCATAAGAGGTGTCGGATACAAATTAAAGGAGCCGAGTTAAATGAAAAAACGTGATTTATTTTGGCTAAAAAGAGTTTTAATAATACTATTTGTAGGTCTTATTTTTGTTTGGATATCTTTGCACAACATTACTCAATTCAACCAATCGTATATTCAAGAAGAAAAACATGAAATGGAAGTTTTCAAAAAGCAAATAGAATGGGTTGCAACTCCTCTTTTAAGAAAATCCGATATTAAAACATTAGAAAAATATGCTCTTGATTTTTGGGATGATAAAGAATTTGCTTTCAAAATATTTGATAGTAATAAGAATTTGCTGGTTTCTTCCGATAATGAAATAAGTACAGAGCAATATTTACAAAAACAGTATGAAATTAATATTGACGGAAAACCTTACTATATTGAAGTAGATTTATCTCAAGAGTCCGTAATGAATGCAATTGTTAAGGCTCAAAATAAAATTATGATTTTGTTCGGGTTAGGCATTCTTTGTCTGATTTTAGGTCTGATTCAAATATTTTATTCAGTAAGAAAATCTTTTAATACCCTAGAAGATAGTGTTATTCAGATTGCAAGAGGGGATTTTGATGTAAGTATTGAACTCCCGAAAAACGGACTGTTAAATGAACTTTCTCTTGCAATAATGAGAATGACTAACAGGCTTAAAAATCAAATTACAAGACTAACACAGCTTGAAGAATATCGAAAAGATTTTGTTTCAAACATGTCGCATGAAATTAAAACTCCAATTACTGCAATAAATTCTGCTGTTGAATTAATAGAGGGAAATGGTGAAACAACCGATATACAAAAAGAGTGTTTTGATATAATAAAGTCTCAAACGTATTCTATTAATAGGCTAGTTGGTGATATTTTGACTCTTTCTGAAATTGATCTGGAAAAGACAAATGAACACAAAAATTTTAAAGTATTTAATTTAAATAGTGCCATTAATCAAGCTATATCTGTTCAACCAAAAGCAATTGTTTTCAGTAATAGCGAAAACATAGACGTTATAGGAAATGAAGAACTTGTAATAACAATGATTTCAAATCTTTTATCGAATGCTATAAAGTATTCAGGCTCTGACAAAATAGAGGTTAATTTAACTAATGATAAGAATATAATAATTGAAGTTAAAGATTACGGGGTGGGAATTCCTGCAGAGCATTTGCCTAGAATTTTTGAAAGATTTTATCGGGTTGATAAAACCAGAAGCCGTCAAAGCGGCGGAACAGGTTTAGGGCTTGCGATAGTAAAACACATTGCAGAACTTCACAATTGGAAAATTGAAGTTGAAAGCAAAGTCGGAGTTGGTACAAGTTTTAGAATTATTATTTAAGCTAACAAATAACTAACATTATTTTTTTATAATTATCCTGATTGGAAAATAATTATGAAAAAATTATATATAATACTAGCAGTAATTTTATTGCTATTTTGGGGAAATATAAATACTTTTGCTGAAGATTTAACCTCTGAAACTAATCAGGAAGTTGTTCAGGAAGAAAACGAGTTTTTTGTTGATTCTAAAATACAAAAGGAAATAAAAACTTCAATACAAAATGTTTATGGGAAAGAAAGCGTCGAAGAAGTTTACAATAATTTGATAGAACACGCAAAAACAGCGATAAAAAATCGTCCTCAAAAATTAAAAGAACAAGATATTAAAAGGACTTCGGACTGGTTCAAGGATGAAATAATCTACATGTTTTATGTGGATCAGTTCGGGGTAATTCAAAAAGATAAAAATAGCACATTTGAAGATACGACTCTAATGCTTAATTATCTTCAAGAGCTTGGTGTAACGACTCTTTACCTGCTTCCTTTTGTTGACAGTCCGATGGAGGATTCAGGGTTTGATGTTAAAAACCCGCAAGATGTAAGACGCGAGCTTGGCGGGATGGCGCAATTTGAAAACTTTATAAAATCTGCTAAAGAAAAAGGTTTTAAAATAAAAGCCGATTTGGTTTTAAATCATTTATCAGATAAGCATGAATGGTTTAAAAACTTGCAAAGAGGGGATTTAGAGTATTTAAACTATTTTATTTGGAGTAATAAAAAACCTGAATATAAAAAATACGTTGATGAAAAATTAGGAACGGTTGTTGAATACCAAGAGGATGATGGAACTATATCAAAACGAAGATTGATTTTCCCGGAAAACACAGAAGATAATTGGCGAGAAGTAGGGGTAAATATAACAAATGAAGATGGAAAAAGCGAAACAAAAACATATTATTTATACCATACCTTTTACCCCTTTCAGCTTGATATAAATTGGGAAAACCCTGAAATTTTATACTATACCCTTGATACAATAAGCACTTGGGCTAATTTAGGAGTTGATATTTTCAGAATGGATGCAATTCCTTATTTATCGAAAGAAAAAGGCACAAATGCGGAAAATCAACCTAAAACTCACGCAATCGTAAATATTTTGAGTAATTATATCCAACTGACAGCACCATCATCTGTTATACAGGTTGAAGCGTGTCAAGAACCAAAAGACATTGCTCCATATTTTGGGAAAAATCATACCGTAAATATAAAAATTAATAACAGCGAAAAAGAACTGTATAGAACTTCGGAAGCTCAAATTGCTTACAATTTCCCATATATGAACGCTATTTGGGCAACATTAATATCAGAAGATAAAAAATATTTTACTGATATTTATAAGAAAATGCCATCTGTTCCAAAAAATACAGCGTGGGGAGTTTTCTTAAGAGTACATGACGAACTCACTTTAGAAATGGTAAATCCTGAAGTAAGAGAGCTTATTTTTCAGGATTTAGAGCCAAAGGGTGCCGAATTTAGAAAAGGATTTGGAGTATCCGGAAGACTAGCTAATTTTTTAGACAAAAATCCAAACAGAATAGAAATGGCTTTTTCTATCTTATTTTCAATTCCCGGAATTCCGATAATATACTATGGTGATGAAATCGGAATAGAAAACGATTACCAAAATGCTGAGAAACAAGCTAAAAAAAGAAGGGATAAATCTATGGGGGAAAAATCGGCTTTTGCAAAACTTCTTTCAGCCTTTGATTCTCGTGATATAAACAGAGGTTCTGTTCCGCAAAAACTTTTTTATGGCTCTCAATATGGGTGGTATGCATTTAACTCAAAAGTCTATAACAAAGTTAAACACTTAATAAGTCTTAGAAAATCACTTCCTGTTATGTCCGATGGCAGTTTTGAAATATTAAAAACAACATCAAAAGAAAACTTTAGCTACATTAGAAAGAATAAAACACAAGAGATTCTTGTCATAAACAACCTTTCAAAAGACAAAATTGTAGCGGAAATTACTCTTCCTACCACAACAATTCTAAAAAATAATCGAAAAATTACAAGACTTAAAAACCTGATAAACGGGGATAATATCAGAGTGAATGTTTCACTTCAAAATAATACAATGCACCTAAGGGTAGCACCATATCAAGTTCTTTGGCTTGATTTATCAGGGGTAAACAAAGGGGACGAAGCACTTGAAGAAAACGGAGCAAGTGATGGATAATAAGAAAAAAACATTTCTTAATTATATAAACGTATTCAGAGGTCTTGCGATTCTTTTAATTATTGCAGGACACACTATGCAATTTGGAGAAAGTTCAACTCTTATTCATAAAATCTGCTGTGAAATTATCTGTGGCGGAACGACTCTTTTTATATTTATTTCCGGTTTTTTATTTCAGCATCTTTCATCAAAATTTGAATACAAAACTTATCTAACTAAAAAATGGACAAATGTTGTAATGCCGTATTTTTTGACTTCAATTATCGGCATTCTGTTTTGTTTTATTTACCCCCAAACTTACGGAAACTCTTTTTATGGCTTAAATCCTATACTGCAAATACCAATGTTTCTTACTACAGGAAGAATTCATAATACACCTGCTTGGTTTATTCCGATGATAATTTTGTTCTTTTTCTGTTCGTGGTTTTTA
Source organism: uncultured bacterium (assembly GCA_902763805.1). Lineage (GTDB taxonomy): Bacteria > Cyanobacteriota > Vampirovibrionia > Gastranaerophilales > Gastranaerophilaceae > CAG-196. The sequence goes on from CACWTN010000002.1 coordinate 35,016, forward strand.
TTAAAATTGGAGCAAAAAGGCTGGTTGTACAAATTATTACCGCTGATGTTTATAATTACTCTTGTTTGCCCTAGAGTAGACGTAGACTATAATTCAATAATGAATTTATCTTATACAAAAAAATATTTAGCGTGTTTAGGATACGTTTTTAACGGATTTATTCATTTTTTTTCTTTGTATGTTTTTGGAATGTTTTGTTCTAAACATAAAGAGGTTATTGACAATTTTTACAACAAAAGACTACTGCTTTGGATTTTAATGATTATTCTTGCAGGTGTAAATGTATATTTATCATATAAGGGGATTTATTCAAGTTTTACAATCTCTAAAACAATCCTTACAATGCTTATTTTAGGGTACCTAAAAAACTATGATAATTGGATTATGGTAAAACCATTATTAAATAAAACTTTGGACATTATAGCAAAATACAGCTTCGGACTGTTTTTTGTTCATTGGTACTGGTTTTTTGTTTATAATCAAATTTTTAACCTAGAAAAAGTTATTCCTCTAAATGATAATTATATTGCAGTTTTTGGATTTGTTATTATAAGATTTTTAGCAGTAACAATTCTTTCTATGCTTTCTCTTTATTTGGGTAAAAAGATAATTATATTAATAAACAAAAGTGCAAATACAAGAATGTTTTTGGGAGTGTAAAAATATTCTTATTCACGCTTACCCCTCCACGTTTATCCCTTTTCATTTACCCTCCCTAACAATATACTAACAATTCTAATTTATACTTAGAATAAAAGGGTAGAAAAAATTAGCAATTAATAGAATGAAATATAAATGCTCACCCCTAAAATATAGAAAAAGGATATGTAAATGCTAGCAAAAATAACCCCAATTAACTTTAAATCTAAAGAAACGACTAAGCCAAGCATTAAGTCAATAATCGGTGCTGTCGGAGGAACAGCAATACCTTTAGCAATAATAATGAAACAAAGAAAAATTAAAAATCCGCTTAAAATGGAATATGGCTTGCAAGATATGTTAGTACTTTCAGCAGCTTCTGTTGGGGGAGGAGTTGCAGCAGGGATGATTGGAGAAGATAAACAAACAAGAAAAAGTCAATTAAAAGAAGGTGTTTTTCAATTTTTAAATGCGTCAATTCCCACTTGGATAATAGGTGGAGTGCTTAAACTACCTGAGTCCAGTCATAAGTTTAATAATGCACCAACAAAAATATTTTCTGTTATTGGCGGGCTTGTTGTAGGTATGTTTGGTGCAGCACATGTTTCAAATCTTATTTTTGACCCTAAAGACAAAGAACCTGATAGAAAATTGACCTTTAAAGACTGTATTGTAAACGCTGATGATGTTTTAGGAGCTTTGGTATTAGCAAAATTTCCGCTTATAGAGAAATTACATTTGGATAAATTATTACCTGCAATATATGCATATTGTGGGATAAGAGCAGGGAATGCGAAGGGGTAGATGACAGAATTCCCTCGCCCCTTGAGGGAGAGGGTTAGGGTGAGGGGTAAAGTTTTAATAACAAAACAAAGAAAGGAAGTATGATGGATATTTTTTCAATATTTACGCTAATAGGAGGACTTGCATTTTTCCTTTTTGGAATTTCTTTGATGTCCTCAGGATTAGAAAAAATTGCAGGGGGCAAATTAGAACAACTTTTAAAGAAAATGACCTCTAATCCCATTAAAAGTTTTGCACTCGGTGCGTTTATAACAGCTGTTATCCAATCATCTTCTGCTGTTACCGTCATGTTAGTCGGACTTGTTAATTCCGGAATTATGAACTTATCCCAAACTGTAACTGTTATAATGGGGGCTAATGTGGGAACAACAATTACCGCTTGGCTTTTGAGCTTAACAGCTATTCAAGAAAGTGCAGGCTGGTTCTTCAAGCTCTTAAAACCTGAATCTTTTTCACCCATTCTTGCGTTTGTTGGAATTTGTATGATTATGATATCAAAGAAAAACAGTAGAAAAAATGCAGGTTCTGTTTTAATGGGATTTGCGATTTTAATGTACGGTATGGAACTTATGTCAGGCGCAATGGCACCATTAGCAGACGTTCCGCAATTTAAAAATATGATGACTGCTTTTTCTAATCCGATTTTAGGTTTAATAGCCGGTATCGTTATTACAATGATTATTCAAAGTTCATCGGCTTCAGTTGGTATTTTACAAGCATTATCCTTAAGCGGAAGTGTAACTTGGGGAGCTGCAATACCTATTATTTTAGGACAAAACATTGGAACATGCATTTCAGCAATTTTAGCAAGTATAGGGGTAAACACTAATGCAAAAAGAGTTGCGGGAGTACATATTATATTTAATATTTTAGGTGTTGGTATTTATTTACCGTTCTTATTGTTTATTCAAACTTTTTTTAATCTAAAATTCTTCAATACTAATATTAATCCGTTTGGAATAGCAGTCTTTCACACGATATTTAATATTTCAATAGCTTTTATTTTACTTCCTTTTGCTAAAATTATTGAAAGACTTGCGGTTAAATATATTCCTGAAAGTCAAGTAAAAACAGATAAAATAGTTTTTCTTGACGAAAGACTACTGTTAAATCCATCATTTGCTATATCAGAAGCTTTTAGAAAGACTCTAAATATGGCAAAACTTGTTGAACATAACCTCAAATATTCAACAAAAATGTTAAAGAATTTTCACCAAAAAAAAGCTGAACAAATTAGAGAAAATGAGGTACAAATTGATACTTATGAAGATAAACTTGATTCTTTCCTCTTAAAACTTTCAGGGAAAGAACTTGCAGATGAAGATAATGAAAAAATATCACAAATGCTCCTTACTATCGGGGATTATGAAAGAATTGGCGACCACGCTTCTAATATTCTTAAAATTGCAGAAAAGTTAAATGATATGGACAAAAATTTATCTGAGGAAGCAATTATTGAGTTAAAAACAATAGTTAACGCTGTTTTAGAAATATATTTAATTGCACTAAATTCTTATGCAGAAAATGATTTACAGCTTGCTTATAAAGTTGAGCCATTAGAAGCCGTAATTAAAAAAGGAGTTCGCAGAGCAAAAAACAATCATATCCAAAGACTTAAGGAAGGGAAATGTACTCCGGAAGTCAGTTTTTTATTCTCGGATTTATTGAATGAATTAAGACGTACAGCTGCTCACGCAGAAAATATTGCAATGAGTGTAATTCAGCTCTACGACAGAAGTTTTGATAAACACGAATATAACCATAGAAATAAGGAAGATGATTTAGAATTCAATATGCGATATCAGGATTATAAATCAAGATACCGAATTTCTAAGAAAAATATTATCTAGTGTCAAACAATATTCAAGGGTAAATATTTTACCATCAGAACTAAATTGTAACACTCTTATTTACAAATCTTTTCACAGATTCATTAATGGATAGCCAGCTTCAGATTCAGAAACAGAAGCTTTTTTCAAAACATTTTTCTCTACATTCTTTTATAACAGATAGCAAAAAAATAATTCATCTCTATCTCATAGTTAATTTAATCTTGTTCTGTATGTTAAATTACATCAGAGACTTTTTGTCAAAAGGCTCTTTCTGGCATTTTGATGGTCCACAAAAATAGTTCAAATATAATAACAGTAAGTGATTAATATGCTTCAAATCATATCTAACCATTAATTCTATTAAATTTCAGGCTTAGATGTAAATTTCTCTTAACAAATTATAGGTAAAATCTCAAAATGTGTACAATATAAAATATATTCGCTTTGAAACAGCGAATTTTCGGCAGGGCGACGGCTCTGCCTAGCCCGTAAGGTGGAGGTCGGTGGACTCTCACGCATTGACTGTCGTCAATGGGTTCTCCCCTCCATTGGCTTACGTAATATTTCAAATGGAGGGTAATCAACATACATAGTTAGTGTAAAAATCGCCAATATAGCTTCATTCTTCGGATTTCAGCGCCATTATAAGGGCGATAAACCAGCCAACAACTGTTACACCAAGCAACAAGTTGCAAATATACAGTAAAAGCATATTTTCCCTGTTATTTTCGATTGCAAGGATAGTAGGCAGGAAATATATATACAGAAAAATCTCCGATACGAGAAACGCAGCAAGGTAATAAACAAGCATTCCCACTGTTTCGACTTCTTTGCCTGAATTTCCGGCAACAGTTAATGCGTAGCCTAATGCCAGCGATGTTAATAAAATTCCGATATGGTACGGAATTCCGTTTATATTATGTATGAAAGGTTTGTCTGTGTTCTCAGGAATCTTGAAAATTGCTCCGCAATGCTGGCAGAAATAATCTTCTTCATTTACGGGAGCTTTGCACCTTGTACAGAACAATTCCGGGGTATCCGGCAAATCAAGTTCTTTTTTACAGAATTTACATTTTTTTGCATCTGCTTTGATTTCGTTTCCGCAAAATCTGCAAATTTTAGTTTCGCTCATAATGTTTCCTCTATATTATTTTACAAAAAAAATGATATATTTATAATATTTACATACTTATTCTGATGAACTATCCCTGAGCGCATTTCTGCCTCTGAGTTCTCTGTGAAATGTAATCGCAAACCTGTGTGCTTCATCTCTTATGCGCTGAATTAAATACAGAGCGTTTGAGTTACGTGGCAAAAGTATTGATTTGGATTTATTTGGAAGGAACACTTCTTCTTCCCTTTTTGCAAGTGAAACAAAGTCTATTCCGTCTTTGCCTGTTTTTACACCCAAATCATTAACTATCTGCATTACACTTGAAAGCTGTCCTTTACCACCGTCAATAATAATTAAATCGGGCTTTTCCCATTTCGGCTCCCCAAGACGCTTTAATCTTCTTGTCAGAACCTCTTTCATTGATAAAAAGTCATCAGGCTTACCCTCTGTCATTCTGATTTTAAATTTTCGGTAAGCGGTTTTTTTCGGAAGCCCGTTCTGGAACACAACCATTGATGCAACCGTATTTGTTCCCTGAATATGAGATATATCATAGCACTCAATTCTGTTTGGGAAGTTTGTAAGTTTTAATTTTTCCGCAAGATATGAACCTACTTCGTTAAAATCATCTCTGATTTCTGCCATTTTTTTTAGTCTTGCGTTTTCCAGAGTATTTATTGCATTTTTCTTTGCCAATTCGTACAATTCACCATACTTTCCCCTGCCGTTACCGTAATTGATGGTAATTTTTTTACCTGAGAGGATTTTTAACCAGTCCTGATAAAGTTCTTTTTGCCCGACTTCTTCAAGATCCTTAGATACAATTTTATCTGGGAATTCAAGTTTCAGGGTTGAATAATAATCTCTGAAAAATGTTTCAAAATATTCTGTTTTATCTGCGTTATCAACAAAATATGTAAAATCTTTTTTATCAATAAGCCTTCCTTCTCTTACCATCATTATAACGATAACGAGAATTCCGTCTTCATACTGAACTGCAATAATATCTTCATTGAGTTTTGTATTTTCATACACGACTTTCTGACGTTCCAGAGTTTTGAGCAAATCGTTATAACTGTCGCGCATTTTTGCAGCTTTTTCAAATTGTTCTGCTTCCGAATACTTAATCATCTGAGCCTGAATTTCCTTAAGCAGCTCTGTCTGCTTGCCGCACAAAAACAGTTCAACCTGTTTTATAAGTTTCTGGTATTCTTCAGGTGTAACCTTTCCCTGACAAGGTGCAAGACATTTGCCTATATGATAATAAAGACAGGGACGGTTGGAAAACTTCGGAGTTTTACATTGTTTCAGCGGAAATAATTTTTTTAGAAAGTCAAGTGTTGCATACATTGCTCCCACATCTGTATACGGACCGTAAAATCTGCCTTTATCGGGATTAAGATTTTTCTTTCTGACCACTTGTATCCGCGGAAAATCCTCATCCGTAATTAAAAAATACGGATACTTTTTGTCATCTTTTAAAAGAATATTGTATCGGGGTTTGTGCTTTTTTATCAAATGTGATTCCAAAATAAGAGCTTCAACTTCAGAATCAGTGATTATATATTCCATTCTCTCAATCTGAGAAACCATTACAGTAACCTTAACGCTGTCATGCTGTTTGTGGAAATAACTATACACTCTGCGTTTAAGATTTTTTGCCTTGCCAACATAGATAATTTCGTTATCTTTATTGTAATAAATATAGCACCCGGGTTGAGCCGGAACTAATTTGATTGTCTCCAAAAGCTCTTTATTCATAATGACATTATACCAACTGATGCCGGTTTAAACAACGAATTCTTCTTTAAGATACTCAAGTTTTTCTTCGCTGTTTGCTTCAAAATATATTCTTAAAAGAGGCTCTGTGCCGCTTGGACGTACAAGAATTTTTGTTTTATGGCCAAGCATCATTTTTACGCCGTCTTTCGTATCAAAAGAAGTTATATTATATTTTCCTATCGTTTTAAAGGTCTGAACTTTTTCCAGAATAGGTTTAATTTCTGCAGTACTGTCAAGTTTCAAATCTATTCTGTCAGTATAAAACTTTGTTTCAGCAAGCTCATATACTTCTTTCTGTAGTTCAACCAGAGTTTTTCCGCTGTCAGCCATAGCTTCAAGAACAAGGAGGTTTGCAATAAGCCCGTCTTTTTCTGGGATATGACCCTGAATACTCAGTCCGCCGGATTCTTCACCGCCTATAATGACTTCATTGTTTCTCATAGCTTCGCCTACGTACTTAAATCCTACCGGGGTTTCAATAACATCAACACCCAATTTCTGCGCAACAGCATCTATAAGAAGGCTTGAGCCGACTGTTTTTACGACAGAACCTTTGTAACCTTTTTTAAGAAGGTATTTTAAAAGAATTGCTATAACTTCGTTAGGTGAAACATATTCACCCTTTTCGTTTATTACACCAAATCTGTCTGCATCACCGTCATTAGCCACACCAACTGAGTTCGGAGTGTTTTTAACTTTAGTTATTAAATCCTTTAAAAATCTTGGTTTCGGGTCGGGCATACCTCCGCCGAATTCAAAATCGTGATAAAGATGAAGGCTCTGGAAATTAATTCCTTTTTTCTTTAAAAGTTCATCAAAATATCCTATTGAAGCAGAGTATAAACCATCATAAATTATATGTGTTTTAAGAGTTTTAATCTTGTCAAAATCAATAAGGTTATCAAGATGCTCATAATATTTAGGTCCGAAATCTATCTTGTGAAAAGCTCCGTTTTCACCGCTCGGGAATCCCTTATCAAGATTATCCAGTATAGCATCGGTAATCTCAGCGGTTGCAGGACCTGCATAGTCGGGTATAAATTTTATCCCGAGATACTCAGGCGGATTATGAGAAGCCGTAAACATTATCGCACAGGCGTTCATCAGCTTTGCATTATAAGCAAGAACTGGAGTCGGGACGACACGGGATGAAAAATAAACCTGAAAACCTTTTACTTTAAGCACATTTGCGCAAAAACCGGCATACTCATCAGCAGATTTTCTCGGGTCATATCCGACTAATATCGGTTTGTCATACCCAAAAGTCTCCGCTATATATTTGCCTATAGCCATTGTTACTCTTTCAACATTCTCGCCGTTAAATTCTTCTCCTACGACCGCTCTCCAGCCGTCTGTTCCAAACTCTATATTCACAAACTTTCTCCTTACTGCAAAATAGGTGGGAATGCTTTCGCTTTACCCACCTATATTAAAATCTCTAAAAGGGTAAAATTAAACTATTTTTTTGCCCCTACCGTTCTCCACTTAATATTCATGTAATCAAGTGCAAACGTTCCTGTTCCGTCAGCATTTTCTGTGAACTGGATAGGCAATCTGCCTTCTCTTTCACAAACTTTTAATGTCCAGATTTCTTCCCAGGTATTATCCTTTTTCGGTTTGGAAACTTCTGTATTAGTAATTGCAACCGTGAAGCAATCTTTTGTTGCTATTCTTAAACCGTAAGCACCAACAGAGAAAATTGTATCCTGTTGTAACTGCGGAGAAGCAATTGTTTTTCCCGGAAGCGGAACCTCTCCGATAAAATTATAGTATGCAAAAGCGCTTGTTGTTGTAAATAATGCAGCTGCCATTAAAAATGCTTTTAGCTTGGACATGTAAATCTCCTTTCATATTCCTAATCAAGTCTGATGAGTTAATAATAACATAAAACCTTTTTTTTTGCACTATGTTTATATTTTCAAGTTCTTATTTCGTAACAAAATACATTTACTTCTTACTTTTACCCCCGCCGGTTGATTTAAGTCGCCGAATATATTATTATTGTTAATGAATTATGGCAAAAAAAAGTTACAAAAAGAAACAGGAAGAAACATTTTTTACAAAACTGGTAAACTGCGTCTTAACACTTCTGCTTGCGTATCTTATTGGTTCGCAGGTCTGCCCTGCGGCAAATAATAACCTGAGAATAGCCCAGGTCAGCGACGCTCACTTTTCTTCATACGAAGACAATACTTCCTACAAAATGTTAAAAAATTCTTCGCAGCTGCTTGACGATACAATTATGCAGATTAACACATCAGGTGCATACGATTTTGTTATATTTACGGGAGATTTGGTCAATACTCCAAAAATTTCAGAACTGGAGTTGTTTATTAAACACGCAAATAATTTGGTTTATCCGTGGTACGCAATAGATGGAAATCATGATATAGGAGTAGACGGTCCGCTTACAAAAAATAAGTTTATGTCCGTATTAGCCGAGCATAATGACAAGATGAAACATAAAAGTATTTATTATGCTTTTACTCCCAAAAAAGGTTACCGTGTAATATGCCTTGATTCAATAATTGATAATAAAATAACCACTAACGGAAGGATATCTGATTTACAGCTCGAATGGCTTCAGAAAGAGCTTAACACATACAAAAAAGAAACAATTATCCTTTGCACTCATGTTCCTGTTGCAGAGCCATATTCAAGTTCTAATCACAGACTGGAAAATGAATATGAATTAAAACGGATATTAAAGTCGCATAAAAATCCTGTAATTGTATTACAGGGACATTATCATGCAGCAAAGCTTATACAGAACGATAATTTGCTTATAATAGCCTGTCCGTCGCTTGTTTCCTATCCGAATGCATTCAGGGTAATTAATGTTAACATGGGAAAAAGCAAGGTCAAAGTAGACGTATTCCTAAAGGAAACGAACTTAAAAGAGGTGCAGACACATGCCAGGGTCAGATTAATGGGCACTCAGTTATTATACGGAGAAGAATCTGACAGAAACAACAGTTTTGAAATGAGAAGGGAAGATAAATAATGGACGAATTCAAAATTAAATTTCGCGGTGTAAGAGGAAGCTATCCCGTTGCCGATAAAAATTTCTTAAAATATGGCGGAAATACTTCCTGCGTGGAAATTCGTGTCGGCGGACACCTTATTATCTTAGATGCCGGAACGGGGCTTATAAGTCTTGGTAATGAACTCATGCAAAAATACATAGAATCAGGTACGACAATAACAGACCGAACTCCTGTAAAATGTACAATTTTATTAAGCCATATTCACCTTGATCACATTCAGGGATTTCCGTTTTTCAGACCCTGCCATCTTGCTTCGACAAGAATGAGTTTATTGGGCGGAGTAAACTATAATGAAACCCTTGAACAGGAACTGGCAAAACTTTTATTTACCAAATCTTTTCCTCTGGATTTGGGTGATATTGCCGCTGATTTAAAAATTAAAGACATGAACGAAACAAGTTATATTATTTTTAAAAAAGGCGAACTTCCGGAGGTAATCAGAGTTAACGATTTGAAAGACGGTGACTACACTGATGACGACGTTGTAATAACCTGTTATAAATCTTATGCTCATCCGCAAAACGGTGTTTTTGTGTACAAAATTACATACAAAGGCAAAACTCTTGTTTATGCAACTGACAAAGAAAGTTATCCCGGCGGAGATAAAAAACTTGTTAAGTTTGCAAAAGGCTGCGATTTAATAATTCACGATGCACAATACTCAACAGAGGATTATCTGAGCATATATGTACCAAAGCAGGGTTTTGGACACTCAACATTTGAGATGGCGCTTGATTGTAAGCAGCAGGTCGGTGCAAAAAAACTTGTATTTTTCCACTATGACCCCTGCTATACTGATGAAAAGCTTGATGCTCTTGCTGAAGAATATGCCGCTGACGATGCAATATTTGCAAAAGAAGGTCTGGAAATAGACTTGCTTGCAGAATGACATTTAGTAAAGAATAATTAAATATTTTGTATGAAAAAATTTTTATGTCTATTTTTGTTAATAACAACTTTAATGTGCTGCGGATACAGGAAACCGTATAAGTATGTAATAGATGCCGAAAAAGACGCTTTCTATCACAATAATGTCGGTTTGAATTACCTGCAGGACAGAGTTTACTATGCTGCTATACAAGAGTTTAAGATTGCGGTGCAGCTAAGTCCTAATACTCAGGCGACTGCTGTTTTTAAAGAAAATCTTGGTGAAACATACATGTTTATAGGATATCCCGATATGGCAAGAGTGTGTTTTGAAGATGCGGTTAAATTGTACGGACTTAATCTGAAATATTATATTAATCTTGCCGAATGTTACAACCAATTAAATATTTTGCAATCCAAAATTGAAGAATATAAGGCTTCAGACAGCATTTACGATAAAATAATTCTGGGTCTTTTATATATTAAAACGGGAGAAACAAAAAGAGGAATTCTGACTCTTGATGAAGTCTGCATGACAGAACCTGATTTGCTTATAACTCCGGCGATACGCGAGTATCTGAAACAAATTACTAAAGACTTGTAATTTATTTAAAAAATGTATTCATAGTTCTTGCTATTTTTTTGTTAAAAATTTCTGCAAGGGGCTGAAACTTTGTTAATTTTAAACAACCTGAAGACGTAAGTTCAAATGCTTCTTGATCCGAAAATACACGATATGATGCTCTTTTTCTTATATTTTTTAGATTAGTAAATATTGCTTGTATAACTCTTTTTATATCCGTATCTTCATTTTCAAACTTGTCATTAGCCATTCGCCTTGTCAAACTTGCAAGAAGCGTATATGCTTTTAAATGAGCGGTTTCAATACGTTTATAAGTAGCTTTCGAAAGGAATTTCGGAACAAATTCTTCCTCAACGATTTTTAAATGTTCACCCCAGCACATACCTTTACCAGAAAAATAAATAGATTCAGCATATGTATCGTCAACATGAATAAAAGTTAATATATCATCATTAGGGAGGTTATCGGGACATCCCTGCAATTTTCTTATTTCCCTAAGTTTGGTTAAATCTTTTTCGCCGTTATCATCCAGCTTCATTGCAATATAATTTATAAGCTTGTCACCAAGCTGCACATTACGCGCTGATATTACATTTGTATACCCTTTAAAACCTATATTATTCATAATACCAATTATAAAAATCAAACAAACTTTTTTTTGCTATTAAAAAAAAATTATTCTATAATAGCGTTATGAATAAAGAACCTTTGTATGCAGGAAGCTTCTATCCTTCAGATGCTGAAGAACTGAATATGCTTCTTGATTCTTTCAAAGAACCTAATAAAGTTAAATATAAGTCAAAAGCAATAATCGTTCCTCATGCAGCATATATGTACTCAGGTCATGCTGCAATGGCGGCATATCAATGTCTTGAGCCAAGTGAAAATATTTTTATAATTGCTCCTTCTCACAACGAAGTGTTTACAAACATAGCAATGCCTGAATATACGTTCTTTGACACTCCTCTTGGAAGCATTGAGGTTAATAACAGACTTATAAAAGAGATTGCATCAAAATATCCGTGTGTTGTATCAAATGTTCCGTTTGAAAAAGAATACGATATAGAAATTCAGCTTCCGTTTCTGCAGAACATATTTTTACCCAAAAACCAAAATGCTTTGGATTTTGTAAAGAACCTGAAAAAACTCGGGCGTAAAATACGTATAATTCCAATTTTAGTGGGAAGGTGCGATTACCATTTGATTTCTGATATTATTACTGAATACTGGGAAAATTCCTCATTTATAATATCTTCTGATTTGAGCCACTTTTATGCCCAGGATATGTGCAGGCAGATAGACAATTATACTGCTGCCATTATTGAAACGGGTAAGCTTGATTGTTTTCAGAAAGAACAGGCATGCGGACTTATCGGAATAAAGGGGCTTATTGAATTTGCAAACAATAATGAAGCTTCTCTAATCAGAGCGGAGATGTACAACTCAGGTGATATAGACTCTGAAACAGACAGAGTTGTCGGCTACGGCTCCTGGTTTTTATATCCCGATACAAAAAATGATTATATTGAAAAATATTACAAAGACTACCTCTTTAGTGTTGTTCGTGAAAGTATATTACATGCTATTAACGAGGAAGAATATACTCCAAAAAATATTCCTGCCGTAATGCTGGAATACGGTGCTTCTTTTGTAACAATAAAAATTAACGGACAACTCAGGGGATGTGTAGGTTCAATATATCCGACCAAACCTCTGTTTCTTGATTTGGTTGATAATGCAAAAAATGCGGGTTTTCTTGATTCAAGGTTTATTCCGCTTACAATAGAAGAACTTGAGAACATTGAAATATCAGTTTCGCTGCTTTCATCATTAGAGCGCATCAAATTTAAAGATGAAAAAGATTTATTATCAAAAATTCATCCGTATGGAATTATCATATCTGAAGGAGAAAAACGAGCAGTTTACCTTCCGATAGTATGGGAACAGCTTCCTGACAAAGAAATTTTCCTTAACTCTCTGAAAGAAAAAGCAGGTTTACCGCCGGAATATTTTTCTAGAACTTTCGAAGCGTATAAATTTACAACAGTGGATTTGGAAGAAGATGTAACCGGCAATAAAAAACCGCTTTAAAAGCGGCTAAAATGGGAAAATTCATATTTTTTAAACTTAACTGAATATACCGAATGTTCTTTCGATGTTATCATTTTTGACTTTTTTCAAAGAATCCATCTCTTTTGTCAGTGCGGTTCTTTCGCTTTCAAGGACCTGTAAGTCTTTATCAAACTGTGCGTCTTTCTTTTTAACTTTATCAAGCTTGTGCTGATATTTAGCTTCCGCTTTTTTTATATCTATTTCACTCAGAGCTGTATCAAGGTAATTTTCGTTAATAGAAGTTGCAACACTCGTTTCACACCAACCTTTTTCAGGATTTTGCGAATCATACATATTTAAAACCACCGTTCCTGAGTTAACCATGTTGCTAAAACACTCGTTATCCGAAATGTCAAAACCGTCATAGTCGCTTACCGGCATGCAGCCTCCGGCTTTTTCAATGCCTTCAAACAGACGTACATAGTACTCAAATCTGCGGTTCATGTTTTCGTTAAAATCTGTCGGGAAACCGCTTTTATACCGTTTATCTTCAAGAGAAGTTTTTCTGTCTCTTGTTTTGTCCAGACACATAATATCATATATTTCAGCCCTGGTTTTGCTGCTGCTGTAAAGCAGATTTCTGAAATTGTACAAGGTATCTTTTTGTTTCTCTATATCATCCGATTTTAAAGCTTCCTTATAAGCATTGTAAGCAGTTATTAAAACTGAATCCTTCGGAAGATTTTCAAAAGCAATTTCTTCTGCATCGGTCATCAGCATAAACCGTCTGCCATCGGCAGCTTCGTCACCGTCACCGGCATTAAAACCAATGTTGTTTCCCCAATTATCACTCCAGCTGAAATCTGAATATTCTCCGTCTTCATCAAAACCAAGCATTGCCCAGGCAAAAGAATACTTGTCGTTTGAATAGTTGTTATAATTTACAAAAACATCCTGTTCTACCAGCATTTTCCCTGATACGGAGTCCGTAAGAGCATACTGACACCGTCTGTTTCCCGATTCATCAAAAGTACACACATTCAAAAATGTAGCATCGGCATATTTAGTTGTGCTTCCGTTAGAGTAAGCCACTTTTATTTTTTTTGCATCCAAAGCATCGCAGTATTCTTCATATGCTGCGTCTTCTAAAGTTGCGAGTTCGACCTTTTGGTTCATTATATTTTGAGCACTGCTCTCAATGTCATGCACCCTGGCCGTAATACTCAGTAATCTTGCCTGTGATGCTGAAAGTCCCATTGTTTTACACCGGTTATCCTTTCCTGTGTTGGAATTTTCCCTTGTTAATAGCGTTTACGGCATTTTGGGGTAAAAACTTTAGAATTTAATAGCATTATATATAAAATTGTTACAAAAATTTACAAAAAATTGAATGTAAAGGTTTGTAACAAAATTCACTTAACCTGAAATTACAAAAATTTTATATACTTTATATATATGTAAGATGTAAAAACAAAATTTTAATTCCCTAATCCCTTCTTAATCAATATTTCCCTGCTTCTCATTAAAGAGAAGTTTTTTTTTGCACTTTTTATAATTTTTGGAGAACCGATGTAAACGTAATGTTTTTCAGAACAAAGTTACTCAAAAATTTCTGTATGTATATATTTGCCCCTTATGGTAAAATCAAAGTATGGCAAAAGGACAAATCTATAAAATACATTCGGATTTTTATTACGTTAACTCAGAGGGACAGGAATTTGAGTGTAAACTGCGTGAAGTCCTGAAAAAAACAAAGCAGCAGGTTTTTGTCGGGGATTTTGTTGAGTTTGAAAACGGCGCTATTACAAAGATTTTACCCAGAAGGAATTACATTCCGCGCCCTTCGGTAGCAAATGTAGACAGAGTTATTATAATATCCTCGGTAAAAGAACCTGATTTGGATTTTATCCAGCTTAACAGGTATATTTCCTTTGCCCGTTATTACGGAATAGAAGCCGTTCTTTGTTTTAATAAAAATGATTTGTCATCTGATGACAGAATTATAGAAAAAGTTTTTTCGGTTTATGAACCGCTGGGATACGATATAATTTTCACCTCTGCACTTGAAAATCTCGGAACAGAAGACTTTAAAGAAATTTTGAAGGGAAAAACTTCTGTTGTATGCGGTTCGTCAGGGGTAGGAAAATCCAGTCTGATAAATGCAGTATCAGGATTAAATCTCAGGACAAAAGAGGTTAGTGAGAAAACTCAGAGAGGTACGCATACAACTCGTCACTGTGAAATTATTAATCTTGATAAAGACACAAAAATAATTGATACACCGGGATTCAGCAATCTGAAATTTGATTTTATCCTTCCGCACGATGTTGATAAATTTTTCCCTGAAATCAACAGATACAGAGCAAATTGCAGGTTTCAGGACTGTCTTCATATTAATGAAACGGGTTGTGCAGTAAAAGAAAATCTTGATAAAATTGATGATACAAGGTATCAGAGTTATCTTGCCCAGGTTGAAGAAGCAAAAGAATACAAAGAAAAAATTAAATATCAGGGAACTAAAACAGAAACTACGCACAAGAAACGGAATGACAATATTGCGGTAAAAATAAGTTCGCGCAAACGTCAAAGTGCAAGAAACACACAAAAGCAGAATTTATATAAGGATATAGAAGATGAAAGATTTGATTAATCTGATAGATAAAAAACTGGATGAATACATGCAGATAGCGTACCCGGAGGATATTTTTAAGGCTATGAAGTACACACTAATGCTTCCGGGAAAACGTTTAAGACCGGTTATGTGTATAGAAACAGCAAGAGTTTTGGGATGTGATATTGAAAAAGTTTTGCCGTCTGCCTGTGCTCTTGAAATGCTTCACGTACAGAGCTTAATACATGATGACCTTCCATGTATGGATAATGATGATTTCCGCAGGGGTAAACCGTCTAATCACAAGGTTTTTGGTGAGGCAAATGCCGTTCTTGCAGGTGATGCTCTTTTAACATTTGCTCCGCAGTTAATTATAGAAAAATCAAAAGATTTAACTTCTGAACAAATTGTCAGAATTTTACACGAATATACAAAATTTGCAGGTGCATACGGACTTATAGCAGGTCAGGTTGTTGATATAGAATCGGAGGGAGGTAAGCTTGTAAAATCTCCCGAAGAAACTCTCGATTTTATACACCTGAATAAAACGGCTGTTTTATTCAGACTGGCTGTAAGAATAGGCGCAATTTGTGCAAACGCTTCCGATGCTCAAATCAAAGAGTTTGATGATTTTGCAACTAAATTCGGACTTGCTTTCCAAATATATGATGACATTATGGATGAAATATCATCATTTGAAGAACTCGGTAAATCTATCGGTAAGGATAAAGCCTCAGGAAAGCTTACTTATGTATCTTTATACGGAATGGAAGTTGCAAAAAATAAATTTAACAAACTAATTCAGGAATGTTATGGTATAATAGACAAGTACAACTCAGCGATATTAAACGAAATTTTAAATAAGCTGCAAAAACGTATATCAAAATAAGGGGAGTTGCAAATGGATTTAACCCATATGTTTAATACAGGTTATGAAGTAATATTTACTGCTTTTGCAGGCATACTAACAGCACAGTTTATAAAGTGTTTAGTTTTTTTAATCATAAAACGCAAACTTGATGTTCGCTTGTTTACGACAACAGGAGGAATGCCAAGTTCACATTCTGCAGGCGTTATGGGACTTTCGACTGCGGTCGGATTAATAAAAGGATTTAGCTCTATTGAGTTTGCAATTGCAATAGGGTACGCATGTATTGTAATGTATGATGCCGCAGGAGTAAGACGTGCGGCAGGAAAACAGGCGGCCTGCTTAAACAGAATTATTATGGATGTTTATAAACAAGATTTGGTTGAAGCAGGAGGGAAATTAAAAGAATTGCTGGGACATACTCCAATGCAGGTGCTTGTCGGTGCTGCATACGGTGTTTTCTTTGCATTTTTCGTTCATTTCTGCCTTCCGAATTATATCGGATAGCCCCCCTTTACAATTAGCTTTGTTGTATTTATAATTTAGTTACTCACTATCCTCAAGTGAATCGGTGCGATTTGGAGAGTCATTAACTTCATATCAAACTACAACGAAAGGAAGAAATACAAATGGCAAATATTAAGTCAGCTAAGAAAAGAGTTCTCATTGCAGAAGCAAACAGACAAAGAAACGTAGCAATTAAATCTGAAATCAAGACTGCTGTTAAGGCTGCATTAGCATTAGCAGAAAGCGATGACAAAGATGCATTAAATGCTTCTATTTCACATGTTTACAAACTTTGTGACAAAGCTGTTTCTAAGGGTGTTTTACACAAAAACACTGCTGCAAGAAAGAAATCAAGACTTGTTCTTGCAATCAAAAAGTTAGCAAAATAATAAGGCTAAAACAAATTAAAAAGCGGCTATTTCAATGGAAATAGCCGCTTTTTTGCACAAAAAAATTCAGGTGTTAGTAAATTCGTAAAATGTGGAATATAGAACATGATAGTATGGATTTTCCCTTCCCCAAACGGATTTATGTGTGTAGTAATTGATTAGCCTGAGAACAAATTTAACCAGTTTAATGATAATGCGCAACCTTTCTGCAGCTGAGAAAGGTTTAAATACTGCTATTGAGCAAATGACAACCGGGAAAAAATTAATTCGTGCAAAGGACAATGCTGCCAATTATTCAATAATGAAGAATATGGAAACAAAGCTCAGTGCGTGGAATATTGCATCAGATAATATATCCATAGGTCATGATATGCTTGAAACAGCGGACAGCAATGCCTCTTTAATTGGGAATCATTTGCAGAGAATAAGGGATTTATGCGAACAGGCAGCAAACGGTACATACGGAGAGGCTTCAATAAAGGCGATTAAGTCAGAAATTACGGCAAGAAGTGATGAGATTAACCGTATTAAAGAAAATGCAGAGTTTAACGATATAAAACTTTTCGGTGAATATGACAATGAAGGGCATCTCATCAGGAAAAAAATTAATTTGCAGGTCGGAATTAACGGAGATGAAAGTTCAAGAATTGCGGTCGATATGACGATGGATTTGAGCGGAATATCAGATATAAGCGAATGGGATGTTACTGATGCAGGTTGTCTTGACAGAATAGATGAAATGCTTAATGCGGTATCGGATTATCAGGTCGAAATTGGTGTTTCTCAAAACAGGCTTGAATGTGCGCTGGAATTGGCAGCGGTTAATACAGAACATCTGAGCGCTTCTATTTCAACAATAAGAGATGCTGATATAGCAAAAGCTTCCAGCGATTTTATAAAGTACGAAATTCTCAGACAAGCCTGCGTAACACTTTTGTCGACTGCAAATCAGATGCCGTCAATTGCGCTTCAGCTCCTCTAAATTTTAACTGCCCCCCAGGCTCTTATAAAACCTTTTTCATACCTTATAAGATAATATCCGCCTTCTTTTATGTATTCAATTTCCGCCTCCATGTGCTCATATTCCTGCGGCGGAGTTGCACCTGATACTGCATACTTTTTATTAATAACTTCTTTTATTTTTTCCTGGCGTTTTTTCTTTGCACGTTCCTGTTTTTCACGTTTTGTCAGTTCTTTTTTGGGGGCATATAATTTATGGACTTCACGCTCATTTTCGGCAATTTTAAATACAGGTATAATAGCTCTAAGCTCCTTTGATTCGATTAGATATAAAAATTCCCTGTCATCGGAAAGGGCAAGCTGATAATATCCAGGAGATATAAAATTACCGTTATGATCCGGAATATAATCCGATATCAGCAAAGTCGGCTGTTCATCGGTTGGTATTGAGTATCTGTAGATTGATTTCTGATGCACAGTGATTCCCGATGGTATTACGGGATAAGGTGCCGCAGGAGCCAGGTAGTCAATATCTCTCAGTGCAGGTGTTACAATACCGTCTATCATAATTTATAAACCAATTTTCTCATTGCATTATCAACTTCTTTAAAATTCATATTTAATAATTTTGAAGAAGCCACAAAAATTAAAGATATATACTTATCAGAAACAGCCCCTTCTTTAATCAGAAGCCTGTAACTTTCTCTCATCAGCCTTTTTATTCTGTTTCTTTTTACGGCTCTTTTGTGTATTTTTTTACTGACTACAAAACCTGTTTTTGAAGGAGCATCATTGCTTTTTTCTTTGCCGATAAAAACAGTAATACCGTCTTTATGCAAAGTTTTTCCCGTTCTGTATGTTGCGGCAAATGCCGAACGTTTTTTCAGTCTGTAATTTTTCGGTAACATAAGATAATCATACTATAACAACATAAAAGATGTAAACAAATGTAACAATTTCCTTATAGAAAAGCTAAAAACTCTAAAGTTTTACCGAAAAATGCCGATACCTGAATTATAAGGAGAATTAGTTAATGCCAGAAGATAATGAAAAAATGCAAAATTCAGCAAATTCAACCCCTGCAGATAATCAGGCTTCACAGTCGCAGAACGGTGGAGGAAAAGTTATTGATGAAGCAAATTATAAAATCAGAGGACCAAAAGAATACGGTCCTACAGCAATCGGCAGAGGCGGAGATCCCCTGTTCAGAAGAATTCGTGCAACAAAAGAACAATTATTAGAGCTGGTTGAGGAAACCGGGGTAGTGCAGGACTGGGTTGAAAGAGAAAAATGCAATAATGCGGCATTATCCTGCCTTGAAGGTGAAGATTTAAAAGAGGCTTATTATAATATAAAAGACGGCTTTGGGGAGTACGGAAAGGTTATTTTAATGGGTTTCAAGACTGCAAGCGGCGTGGAAATACCCCGTTTGAAGGTTTATGATCAAAACGGAGAAGTTATTGAAGTTTTAACAGGACCAATGGCTATGGATGAAATCAGAACAAGAGCTCTTGCATACAAAAATTCGGTTAATTCGTATGAAGAAATCAGTGTTGCTGATGAACCGCAGCAGGAAGTCGGTGTTATTGAAGATTACTCAGGTAATCCAGAGGACTATCTTACTTAGCACCTTTTTTCAACACAATACCGTTTAGCTTACAGAAGGATGTCAGGACAGATAAATCTTCCTTAATTTTCCGCATTAAATGCGGCTGATTTTGGACAACCTGTACATTCTTTGCTAACTGGTACATTTTTAATGCCTGTTTGATATAACCCGCTCTGAGAGAAGATTTTGGAAGTGCAAGCTCCTGATAATATTTTGCATACAAGAGATAATTGTAAACCAAAATATCCTGCAAATCGAACTGTCTTGCGACAAAAATAGATTTTTCAATATAAACTTTGGCAGATTCAAAATCTTGTTTTGCAATATAAATTTCGCCTATGAGCTTATTAAATTTGGCTATAAAATAATAGTTGTTAATATTTGACCCTTGCGCTATATCCAAAGCTTTTGTTGCGATATCAAGAGCAAATTGGGTGCCCTTTGTTACAAGTTTTATCTCTGCTATAAGGTACCAGGATAACAAAACTCCGGTTGCAATTTTTTCTTTTGCGAAATAGGCAACCTGTTCATCCAAAATTTCCAATGCCCGTTTTGTTTCATTTTTATCTCTGAGAATTTTTGCAAGTATTGTTTTTAATATATTTTTTGTAAAGTTGTCATTTGTGTTATTTGCATAAGCAACGACATTGAACAACTCTGTCATCAGATTGTCATAATCTTTTTTAATAAATTTATTGAGTATATCCGTAAAATTCCATCTTGATATTATAAATGAATCCATATCATCTAAAGAGTATTCCTTGATAATATCGTCAAGAATTTTTTGAGAAACCTGTAAATCACCTTTAATTGTATTTGCAAGAGCAAGTGCCAGGTGTACCCTGCACAATACAGTAGGCTCCGTAATCTTGTTTTTGTCAATGATATCAAAAATAAGCTTAATAATATCAAACATTCTGCTGTCGCCCTGGAACGTAAGAGCTTCTGCCAAATCAAAATACAGATTAAGCCATATATCATAAAGTTCTGTAATCGTAATTGTTTGCAGGTTTTTACCTTTGGCGAGATATTTTTGTAGAACCGGCATAATCTCATTATCAACTATATTTACAGCCTGACCGTAATTTCCCAGTCTTACAAGCGGACGGATTTTTCTGGACTTGACTAATGCCTGTTCAATTTCCATATCTTCCGGGATTTTTGCCAGCACGCTTTCTATACATTCAATAGTTCCCCAATAATTACCCTTTTTCATTGATGCTGATGCAAGATACCCAAGTATATCGATATGGGCATAATCGTCATTTTCATCAAGCATCATAACCGCTTTCTGAAGATAATCAAATGCTGCGTCATAATCTATAGGTTCAAGCAGTTTCCCTACTCTTGTATATATGTTTTTCTTTATTTTTTGGTAATAAGGACTTGCTTTATGTTCTATTAGTTTAAGCGCCTGCTTCTGAGATATTATATACAAACCTATATCACCAATGTATGATGCCTGCTTCATAAGCATTGTCCAGATTTCAAAGGACTGGTCGTTGTTATTGAGTTTTTGGACAATATAACCTAAAAGCGCCAGCGAAGACTGCTTATATATACTGATAATTTCATAAAGAATGTTTACGATTTCTTCAAATATATCATCATTTTTTATAACGGATATTACTGCTTTCCAGACATTTTCGCTTTTGAATTCAAAAGACAGGTTGTTTATTTGGTTAATATATCCTTTGCTTATTAATGTTTCTATTATTCGTTCAAATTCCTGTCCTGAATTATTGTCAAAAGTTTCCAGCATAGCAGGATAGAATTTTGAACCAAGAACAGCCATGGCTGACAGCACCCTGTATGCTGCCAAATCTTCATTTCTCAGGATACTTAAACGTGCCTCTACCATATCCTCCAATGTGTTATATTGAATGTGCTTCAGTCCGTTATTTTTTATATCCCGATACAACATTACAGCCTGTTCAACAACAGCAGGATTTCCTGATGAAACCTTTGCTGCCAGCTTCATAAAATCTTTTCCGACACTTACGTCACGGTACTGTGTAATAAGTGCTTCTACCTGGCTTTCCGTAAAGTTTGTTATTGTAATGTCTTTATAATTTTCAAGCTCCAGCAACGGAGATGAAACTCTGCCCATGCCGGGTTTTGCTTCTTTTGATATGATTATAAATTTGCATCTTTGTATTATGTATTCATCTTTTAGCAGTTCTTTCAAAAAGTCATAAGACATTCCATCCAAATATTCAACATTATCTACGACAAAAATAGTTTTAACTTTTTCTATAATTGTCATAATAACTTTTTTCAGCATTATAAAAGTTTTTGCTTTGTTTTGATAAATATTTTCGTATTTATCAATGTTCTCAGGATAAAGCAAATTTAAAAGGTTAACAATTTCAGCATTCGACAAAGTCGGAAAGTCCTGCCTGAAAAATCTTATTGAATTCTTTTTCAGCTGGAGAGTGTCAGGACAAAAATTGTTTATATTGAAAAAGTTCAGAAGCAAATCCTGAAAGTATCCAAAAGGCGATAATTGCGTAATCTGCGTACAAGTACCTATAAGCCATACGAGCTTTGCATTTTTAAGTTCATTTACAGTATAGCGAAGGATTAGATTTTTTCCGCAGCCGCTTTCTCCGTTCAGGGTAATAACGGATATATCAGGGTCTTTAATTGAATCCGATAAGCATAATTTTGCTTTTTGCTGAGAAAATGTTTCTGCCTGATATTCTACACTTAAAGTTTTTTTTGTCTTTTTGGGTACCGAACCTGAGTGAACAAACTCAACTCCGCATTTCCTGCAAAATTGTGCATCAGGTAAATTTGCGCTGCCGCACTCAGTACAGATTTTCAGTAATGCTGTGTGACACTGCTGGCATTCAGTTGCTCTTATCGGATTTATTGTACCGCAGGTTTTACATACTGTCGCTACTCTGGTACCGCATTTTTCGCATTTCAGAGATTGAGCAGATATTTCATTTTTACATTTGGGACACTGCATTAAGCCTGACACCTATATCAATTCAACTATTTCATCTAATGCGGTTACAACCGCCTGTTTTTCCAATTGTAACTCTTCAGCAATATTTGCAATCGGTAAATTCTGTTTATATCTTAATTCAAAAATCTTCAAAATGTTCAATTCGGGATTCTTTTTATTTAAATCCGCTAATTTTCTTTCAATTTCATTGATATTAGCCGCATCTTCCGTATTTTCGGGTGTGTAGCTAAATAATGAATAGTCTACCGGCTTAAAGGAACGATCTTCTTCTTTTTCTTGCGGTTCCCCAGGTTCAGGTGCCGCAACCAGTTCTATAGAAGAATCATCCCCTTCCAAACTAAAATCGGTGTCTTCAAACTGACTGCTTAATTGTATATCAGGAGTTTCCGTAAACTCCGTTAATTCCGATGTATCACCTTCCAAACTTATAGTATCGGGATCTATATCTGAAAAATCTGTAGAAATATTAAAATCGGTATTTAAAGAAGGTTCATCATTATCAATACTCAAAACGGGCTCTGCGAACGTATCCGTATTATCAAGCGTTAATTCCGCATCACTCATAACAGGTTTAGCTTCTGTATTTGATTCTAACTCAACAGGCTCTGATACAGCCGGAGTTTCGTCAACAGAAAGCTCATCACTTTCAAAGCTATCGCTGTATGTCAAAACAGGTTCCTCTGTTTGAAGTTCTAAACTGTTATCAAATACTGTCTCGGTTGATTCTGCTTCCGATAACGGTTCAGCTTCATCTTCTTCAGAAATAACTGTTAAATCTTCGATTTCTTCTGTGTCAGCTTCATCATTATCTTCTGCCATAGAAAAATCTTCTTTTTCATTATCCTCCTGAACAAAAGACTCAAACGTATCGTGTTCACTCTCGTTTTCATCTGATAAAGTAAACACGTTATCGTCCTGTTCCTCTGAAACTACCTCTGAGAAATCGGAATCATCGTTTTCATCATCTTCAATAATCTGAAGTGCTTCAACAGGTTCGTCATCAGATACTTCAACTTCAAGATTATCTAAATTGTCATCTTCCGATATTTCCAAAGTATTATCAGCCGGCAATTCTTCAGTAATAGAAGCTGTATCTATGGAGTTTATCATTTTGTCCACAAATTCAACATTTGCTTTGACTTCTGTATCATCAGACAAAGTAATCTCAGGTACATCATCAGCCAAATAAACACTCTGCTCCTCAGCCGCGGGTTCAGTATATTCGGGAGAGGGATCTTCTAATACTAAAGCTTGAGGTTCCGAAGCTGCTTCTTGTGGTTGTTCTTTTTTGATTATTTCAGCCGCTGATACGGCAGGTTTTATTTTTTGTCCGCCGTTAAAATTCATACGGCGCGGAACCGTTATAATAGACACCGAAACCAGTTTCTGCAGATATGAAGTAACAACGTCCTCATCTTTTACGGAATTGATAACGGATTTGGCATGCTTAAAAACATCATCAATTATATCATCCAGAATGGGTTCGTATCCATTAAACTTTCTGTGAGTTCTTATAAGATTTTCTATTATTTCATAGTATTTGTTATCTTTTTCCATCAGCACTCTCTTTTATTTTTACAAATGTATAACTAAAATAGGATTACCCTGAAGCCTTCCAAATGATTCTGTATTTGAGCTTAAATTGTAGTTAAGCGCGTTTTTAATAGTATCGGCAATAACATTATCAACAGATTTTTCACCGCTGGAATTCGTTATTCCGACAAATTCAAACTTACCGGCGTTAGAATTAAATTTAAGTTCTACTGTAATTCTGTTAGATATCGGAGGTTTTGTAAGCAGCAGTAATTCAGATTTTAAATTCAGCTGAATAACTTTACCAAGTTTTACCAAATATCTTTTTGCAGAAGTATTTGATGCATAACCCGCAGGAACTTCCCAGTCTACCTTAAGATTTGAAACCAGAACGGAAGCATCTAAGTGTTGTTCTATTGCAGGTATTGCAACAGAAGCAGCTTCTTCCGTGTGTGAACTTGATGAACTTGTCGTAGTTACCGTTTCAATTGGCATAGCGTCTTCTTTTGGTTTTTCTTCAGGTTGAGGTACAAAATCTTCCGTATCGGCAGAGGTTGTTAATTCATTTGAATATTCGCTGTTTTCTGACTGCAGGACATATCTTGAATATCCCAGATAGCAGAAAGAAAGTAACAACGCTATAAGCAAAATTATTCTGGAAACCGGTGTTGATTTTTTCTTTGCAACCGGAATTCCTTCCTGTTCTCCTGTAAACAAAGAATCTATTTGTTCTTCGCTTGTACCGGGCTGCTGCTGTGCACTTTCGTTTTTGTTTACTTCATCTATTAAATCAAGATCGTTTGGCGTAACCTCTGTGGAATACTCTAACGCATTGAGCAGTTCTTTTTCCTCAGTTTCTTCATTCTCGGTAAAAATGTTATCGGACTCATTTTGAACAGTATCTTCCGATTCAGAAACCATCTTTATCTCAACATCATCTCCGTATGCAGCTTCTGCAGCTAATGAAGGTTCTGCAAACGATTCCGATTCGGGTACGGTATTGTTTTCCACATTTGCCGTAGAAACGAATTTAAACAATGATTTTGCTTTGAATGCTTTGATAAGTGTAGTTCTGGCGTTTTCTGAAGATACAAGGATTTGCATTAATTCAATTATTTTACTTTCTTCAATAGAACCGTCAACGAAACTGTAAAGCATTTCACTTGAACCGTCAAAAGTATCATATACGGTATTTAGATAAGGCTCAATATCATACAGAGAATTAAGACATTCTTCATCAACGTAATAATAATCATCTTTCAGATTATTTTTATCGACATATTCAGGACGAATAAAGCCTGAAATCGTGTAGCTTGTCAAATCCTGCTCAAGCTTAATAAACATATAGGCAACAGGTGTCATTCCCAAATCGTAATGAACCTTCGGAACACTTAATTCATCTTCTGAAAAATATATTCTGACATCTATATATGCACCGTTCAGATATAGATCCGAAATGTCAAGATTTTCAACAATATTTGGAATATTATGTAATCCTGATGTAATATTCGGCGAATATCCGTTCATTACGAAGTATCTTGCGGCAAGCTTTACAGCAAGTACATTTGCAACAGCTCTGCTGCGCACATTATTATCCGATATAGAATTGCATATTCTGTGAGCAAGTTCTATATCATCTTCATATATATTTAAAACATTACTATCCACTAACACTCTCCCATGCTCGTACTTATCATATCACATCAGACAAAAAAAATCCATATTTGGCATGCCCGTAACATTATCTTGACAAACCATTTACAATAATTAAATCATATAGTGGATATTTATTCTACGGCTTAAAGTTTTTATCGTTTCATTCCGACAAAGATAATGAAAGGACGAAATCATGTTTTCATCAATGTTACAAAATTTACTGGCAACATCAGGACAGGCAAATGCTATGCAGAGAGCCGTTCAGATGAACAGTTACGTTAATAAATACAGCGACCAGTGGGTTCCTGCCGGGCAAACCGCTGTTCAGAGTTCTTCGGGAATAAACCAGCCTGCGGTACAATCTTTTGATAAAGTTTTGCGCCAGACAGCTGACGTTAAGTTCGGAAATTTGCTTACAAAACCCGTAACAAAAGTCAATGCGTCACTTTATACGAAGCAGGCTAAATATACGGATAAATTAACCCCGAGACAAAAAATTCAGGATATTGTATCAAGAATGTCAAAAAAACACGGTGTTGATGAAAAATTGGTAAACGCTTTAATAAAACAGGAATCAGGATTTAATCCCAATGCAAAATCTAAAGTTGGTGCAATGGGACTTATGCAGTTAATGCCTGCAACGGCAAAAGGTTTGGGTGTAACTAACCCTATGGACCCTGAACAGAACGTGGAAGGCGGAGTTAAATATTTAAAATCAATGCTTAATAAATATAACGGAAATATTATTCTTGCTCTTGCTGCATACAACGCAGGTCCGGGAGCGGTTGACAGATATGACGGAGTGCCGCCGTACAAGGAAACCCAGAACTACGTTAAATCAATTCTTTCCAATTATTTATAAAAAGAATAATTAAACTTTTTGCTGTTCCTGAAGCGCACGTTCTTTATCTTCTTTAGCGTGAATTCTTCGTGTATTTCTGTATGTAAGTCTTGGAATAAACCAGCCTAAAATGTACGGAGAAATAAACAGGGTTGTTAATAAGCCCGGCAGAGAATTCAAACCTCTTGCGGCAGCGGTTATTTTACTGTTACTGCCTTTAGAAGCATATTTCATAAGTTTTGATATAAGCTTGTTAACGGATTCTTTATCTGCCTTTTTACCTAATTTTTCAGCCTGTTGTTCAATGTTTTCCATAAAGGCAATAATTGCTTTGTTACCTTTTTCTTTGCCCATTTGTTTTATAGATTCAAGGGTTTGGGTTTTTTCATTAAATACTTTACCTGCTCCATCCGCTTTTGATAATATTTTCTGCAGGTTACCGCCATTCTTGTCTATGTACTTACAGAAGTTAACCATTTTCTCTTTTGTATTAACGTTATCATATAATGCTGTAATCTCAGCATTAGAAAGTACGTGAGCTTTGCTGTACGGATTAAATAAATCCAGTACGGTTTTAAATCCGTCTTTTGTTCTGTCTTTGTGCATCAGAACAAAACCTGAATTTTTCTCATAAGAAGTAACAAGAGCTCTTGTCATCATCGGAACCGCAAATACAACTGACAGAGAGGAGAATACATCTCTTATAATAATTTCCCAAAGCTCTGTTAAATCTTTTTTGCCGGTTTTTTCATCAACCTGAGCACGGCTGTACGCTCTCATACAACGAGGAGTAATCAAGCCGAACAATGACAGACCTGCCATAAGTGTGTTTGTGAAATTATGTCCGTTGTATTCAAGCTCTGAAGATACAAAACCTTTATTATTCTTATCAAGAAGTTTTCCTAACTTCTTGATAATACCAGAATCCTTACCCTTGAAGGATATGTTTTCCGATTTTGCTTCCGAATTTTCTTTCTTTCTTGCTCCGGGTGCAGTATTACTTCTCAGATAAAGTTTAGGTAATACAGAAAGCACGCCGAGCGTAGCCGCAATCATTCCGACATTGATTAAAACTCTTTTACCTAAAGTACTGTGTTTCAGACTTTCAGCAACGGCACTGTCTAATTTGTCAAGATTTTTATTAAATTTAATTGCATCATCTGTGTATTTTATCAGACCTTCGAACGCTTTTTTTGTATCAAAAGTTTTTATATCTTTTTCGCCGTACACACCAAATTTAATCTTTTGAAGCATATCCAGATTTGAATGACGGGTGTATGCAAGGTCGTTAATGTGAGAATTTATGTTATCCAGACATTCAGCTCTGTACCGGCTTTTTCCCATAAATTTCTTAAGCTTTGCATCTTTCGGAATATTCTCATAATTTTCCAGCTGCTTCATTATGTATTTTACAGAAGCTTCCGTTTCCTCTTTTGCTTGTTCTCCCAGTGTTTGTTTAAGGATGTTTTCAATATTATTTTTATAAAATTCTGTTCTGAATTTTGATGAGTTTTTCAGAAGTTCTTTATTAAAACTTTCAGAGGATAACATTTCTTTCAGGCTGTTACCATATCTTTTAATCAGCTCTGAATTTACACCAATAGATTGTCCCATTGTTTTTGAAGCAAGATAGAGAGATAAAGGCGCAACCGCCATCATGCACGGACCTGTCAGACCTTCTCTGCCGAGAACTTCAAATCCTTCCTGAATGTTATAATCACCGGTGACCTCTTTATCACGTAAAAAGCCTGCACAGGTTCTCGGAACTGTCATTCCAAGAAAGTCCTGAATTAGAAACAGCGCAAGAAAACCGCCGTTTTCTATTTTATTCATCAGCCAGCCTGATTTGTTCAGAAAACTGTCCACACCGCCTCTGAATGCCGGTGACGCATCGGCTTCTTTCTGCCTGTTTGCATTAACACCGGAATTCATATTTGGCAATATTATATTTTGAGTGTTATTAATTTCCAAAACCAATAGACCTTTCGAAATACATCCTATATATTAGATAAAGTAATCAGGGGCATAAAATTTGACCTAAAACACATGACGTATTAACAAAATTTTACAATAACGTTTTTTACACTTAATCAGAAATACTTTTATTATTTACTCTTGCCCGTGATATAATTGAAGAAAGACAGAAAAGCGAGGGAAAAACATGTTAAGAGCCGGAATTGTAGGACTTCCGAATGTCGGAAAATCAACTTTATTTAATGCACTGACTGCAACAAAAAATGCACAGAGCGCAAATTATCCGTTTTGTACAATAGAACCAAACGTAGGTGTTGTAACTGTGCCGGATGAAAGATTAAAAATTCTGGCTGATTTATGCAAATCAAAAGAAATTATACCAACCGTTATAGAGTTTGTTGATATAGCAGGACTGGTAAAAGGTGCAAGCCATGGTGAAGGTCTGGGAAACCAATTCCTTCATAACATAAGAGAAGTTGATGCAATTATTCAGGTTGTAAGATGCTTTGATGACGAAAACACTATTCACGTTGAAGGAAAGGTTGACCCGATATCAGATATTGAAACTATTAATACAGAGCTTGCGCTTGCTGATATTGCCTCAATAGAAAGACGGCTTGCAAGGATATCAAAACAGGCTAAAGGCGGTGACAAAGAGGCAGTCCTTGAAAACAACGCTCTTATAAAACTTAACGACCTGCTTCAGGAAGGTCATTTTATAAATCTTAAAGACCACTTTAACGAAGACGAAATTGAGGTTATAAAACCGCTCAACCTTATGTCAGTAAAACCTGTTATTTACTGCGCTAACGTTTCAGAATTTGATTTGAAAGACGGCAACGATTACACCAAACGGGTTGAAGAATACGCTAAAAAACAAGGTGCAGAAACAGTTATTATCTGCGCAAGAATAGAAGAAGAACTTGTTGAACTCGGCGAAGAAGGTGCAAAAGAATACCTTGCGGAACTCGGTATTACTGACAGCGGTATCGATAAAATGATTAAATCAGTTTACTCGCTTCTTAATCTTATAACATTTATTACGGCAGGAGAAAAAGAAACCCGTGCATGGACCTGTTCAGCCGGAACAAAAGCTCCTCAGGCAGCAGGTGTTATTCACACGGACTTTGAAAAAGGATTCATCAGAGCTGAAGTTACAAGCTATAAAGACTTTGTGGAAAATGGCTCTTATACAGCCTGCAAAGACAAAGGCGTAACCCGTCTTGAAGGAAAAGATTACATTGTACAGGATGGTGACATCGTTCACTTCAGATTTGCCGTGTAGATAATTTTGCCTCATTTATAACCCAGCCGTCAGAGCGGAAATGTGCATAATTATTTTTTCCCGCATATTTGACAGCGCAGGGGCTTGTTATCAGCCATTGCTGAAAAATTGTTAATGCTTTTTCCAAAAGAACCTTACCATACCTGCTTAACAATGTTTCATATTGATGCTCGGTCAGTATTACGGTATTAAACCCAGGAATTACAAATGTTGATATATAAGTATCACTTTTGGGTCTTCCGCCTTTTTCGCCGTTTATTCTGAAACTTTTTTTCTTCATTATGCCTGCTCCGTTTTTGTGACAACAGGCTTTCCGTATTTTCTGACAAGCTCAATTACTATTTCTTTCATTCTGCACTTAAAATTACTGCCCGAAAAATAAAATTTATAAACATTGCACTTTGAACAATTACAGCCAAGAAAATAGCATTCTTCTGCCGCAGGTGTCCAATTTTTACATATTGTTTCACTGCATGATACATTATATTTGTACCTCATAAAAACTCCAGCCCCTTTTCTTCAGTATGTGATAGATTTGACAAACTGTCAGATATATGATTAAATATCAAGTATAATCTGACATCAATATATTAATTGTAAGATTATATGATACAAATGTCAAGATGTAATTTACAAAACGATGAAAATTGATGAACTTATAAACTTAATATCAGTTAAGACAAGCAGTCCCGTTAGTCAGTCAATGCTTGCTTACAGTCTTGGAATAACACGCCAGACCGTAAGTAACAGAATTAAAAATCAGAGCGAAGTTACCGTTTCTGAACTAAAAAAAATTGAAGAATATTTTAAGGTTAAAATTTTTGATTCTTCGGAAAATTCATCTGATATTGCATATATTGATTACTATACAGATGTTTTTGCAAGCTGTGGAAATGGAAGCATAGTCTTTTCAAGCTCGAAAACAAAACTTCCAGTTCCGACGGCGATGATAAGCGGATACTCAAAAAACAAGCTTTATTCGATGATAAATGCATCCGGAAACAGTATGTCGCCGACTATAGAACATGGCGATAAATTAATTGTAGAGCACTGGACGGGTGATCAGATTCAGGATAATAAAATTTATGTTTTCTGTTATAACAATGAGTTTTTTGTTAAACGTTTATCTAAAAATATTGATGAAATTATTATTAAATCAGATAATCCTGAATACAGAACACGCACAATTCCCGCAAAATCAATTAACGACCTTATTCTTGTAGGCAAAATTGTTGCTGCTATAAAATCTTTAGACTAGTTTGTTAAAAAGTTCTTCAAATTCCGGAAAAGATATCTTTGTCCACTCAAAGCCGTTAATACCGATTTCTTTCTCTGCAATAAGTCCTGCAACATAAAAGCTCATAGCAAGTCTGTGGTCGTGATAGCTTTCAAGTTCTGCTCCGCCTTCAATTTTTGACTTGCCTTCTATAATAAATCCGTCAGTTTTTTCCGTAATATTTATGCCGATTTTTGTAAGCTCGCTTACCAGACATCTTATTCTGTCAGACTCTTTATTTCGTAAATCTTCGGCATTCTTAACCACAGTCTGACCATCAGCCTGTGAAGCAAGAACGGCAATTACGGGGAGTTCATCAATGAGCTTCGGAATGTCCTCACCCTCAATTGTACAACCATTCAGATTCTCGCTGTACCGAACTCTTATATCACCCACAGGCTCACCCGACTCATTGTGTTCGTTTAGTATGCTTATTTCACCGGTCATTCGTTTTACAATATCAATAATACCGGCTCTTGTAGGATTTAGTCCGACATTTTTTATTATGAAATCAGAGTTTGGAACAATTAGTCCGGCGGCAATAAAAAATGCTGCAGAAGATATATCTCCGACTACGGTTATATCTTTTGCCTCAAGTTCAGAAGGACGTACTGTTACGCTTGTACCGTTTACTTTTATATCAGCCCCGAGATAATCCAATAAAAGTTCTGTATGGTTTCTTGAAACGTAGGGCTCTGTTACGGTTGTTTCACCTTCAGCATATAAGCCTGCAAGAAGGATGCATGATTTAACCTGAGCACTTGCTAACTTTGAGGTGTAATTTATTCCCTTTAATTTACCCCCGTGAATGGTTAATGGTGCGTGTCCGTCAACAGATTCAATTTTTGCACCCATAAGCGTTAAGGGTTCAATTATTCTTTTCATTGGGCGTTTTGAAAGACTTTCGTCACCAATAATCACCGAATCGAAATTCTGCCCTGCAAGTATTCCCGAAACAAGCCTTGTTGTTGTTCCTGAATTTCCCGCATCAAGGGGAGAAAACGATTTTTTAAGCGTTCCGTCAGAGTTAACGCTTAATGTTTTTTTATCAATAAAATCAATATTAACACCAAGCTGCTTAAAAATATTCAGCGTTGAATGGCAATCAGCACCGCTCGAAAAGTTTCTGATTATACAATTCCCACTTGCAATTGAAGAAAACATCACTGCTCTGTGTGATATAGACTTATCAGCAGGGATTGTGATTTCACCGCTTAATCCTTTATTGATTTTTTCAACTCTTTTTAACATAAAACAATTTTACCATATTTGTAACAATTTTTTAACAAATAACATATATAATTAAAGTTTTTCTGAAAAATGCCGATAAAAAGAGAGTAAAGAAAAGACTTAGGGACGTGTTTTTATGGTTTTGAGTATCGGTTCATATTTCGGATATGTGCCAAAGCCGGATGCAGAATGGCAAAGAATTATAGAAAAACTGTGGAAGGTTTACGGTATCCGCTCATCAGGAAGCAAAGCTCTTGATAAGCAGATTTTGCACGAACACGAACTCAAAGATGCGCAAAAAGAAGCTTCGGTACAAGAGGGTAAATACCTTACTGTCAACAGATTTGAGCAGGAAAAAATAATCAAGAAAAAAGAAGAAAAGAAAGCTGATACGGAAGTTAAAACTGATTCAGACGAGAAAAAAGGTGCAGAAACTTTGGGCAAGCAGATTTTTCTTGCCATTCAAATGAAGCAGAAACACGATATTGAAGAAAACAAAAAGAAACGCAATAATAAGTATCAGAGCTAGATTATCTCATCAGTTTAAAGATTTCATTACATTTTGAGAATACTTTTTCCGCATCTTTTAAGAACAGCATATTCGGACCGTCGCATAGTGCTTTGTCAGGATTTGGATGTACTTCAAAGAACAAAACGTCTGCTCCTGCCGCCATTGCACAATTTGCAAGGACAGGAACAAATCTTCTGTCACCACCTGTGGAATCACCGTTTGAACCCGGCATTTGAACACTGTGGGTTGCATCAAATACAACAGGATATCCGAACGCTTTCATAATAGGAATAGCACGGAAATCTGAAACAAGATTATTATATCCGAAGGTCACACCTCTATCTGTAAGCAGAATTTGTTTATTTCCGCTGTCCTCAACTTTTTTAACCAGACTTTTCATCTGTTCGGGAGCTAAAAACTGACCTTTTTTGATATTAACAATTTTACCTGTTTTAGCTGCAGCAACAAGCAAATCAGTTTGTCTGCAGAGGAATGCGGGAATTTGTATAATATCAGCAACTTCTGCTGCAATTTCCGCCTGTTCGGGAGTATGTATATCCGTAACTATCGGTACGTCAAATTCTTTTTTTATCTGAGCAAGGTACTCAAGACCTTTTTCCATACCAAGACCTCTGTATGAGGTAATTGATGAGCGGTTAGCTTTATCGTAAGAGCATTTGAAAACATAATTTATACCAAGTTTTTCACAAACCTTCTTTAAACCTTCTGCAGTTTCTCTCATAATATCCAAACTTTCAACAGCACAAGGACCTGCAAGGATTGTTAATTTGTTTTTTCCAATATTGAAATCTCTTAATTTAATGCTCATATTTGTCCTTTTTGTATTTCCCCCTTTAGCTCTAGCCGATATCCCATCTTCCGCAGGTACCGCCCCAGCGAGCAATAATATTACCTTTGATATCACCGATTTTCTGGACGTGTCCGATAGGTTCTGAGCCTTCAAGAATTGTAATAACTTCGCAGTTATTAGAACAGCCCGTACACTGACAGGTTACAGACTGGAAGTTCATATTACCTACTTCCCATCCTTTGAACTTAGTAGGAGTTTCTGTATACTGGTGATTTTCCATAGCCAAAAGTGCCGCACCGATTGCACCCATTGTCTGGTGATGGTCAGGAACAACAACTTTCGCATTAAGCGCTTCTTCAAAAGCTTTAACCATGCCTGTATTAGAAGCAACACCACCCTGGAATGAGAAAATCGGAAGAAGTTCTTTACCAAGTGCCAGGTTGCTCAGATAGTTTCTGACTAATGCCTGACAAAGACCGTATAACAAGTCTTCAACAGGATAACCCAATTGCTGCTTGTGGATTAAGTCGGATTCAGCAAAAACGCCGCATCTTCCGGCAATACGCGCAGGATTGTCGGAACGGAGAGCTGTTTCACCGAATTTTTCAATAGGAACGTTAAGTCTTTGTGCCTGATGGTC
Source organism: uncultured bacterium (assembly GCA_902763805.1). Taxonomy (GTDB): domain Bacteria; phylum Cyanobacteriota; class Vampirovibrionia; order Gastranaerophilales; family Gastranaerophilaceae; genus CAG-196. Next base: position 69,411 of record CACWTN010000002.1, read on the forward strand.
TAAGAAACTTCCCGTACCTGCCGCACAAACTGTATTCATCGCAAAATCCGTAACAATACCGTCACGAAGAATAATAATTTTACTGTCTTGACCACCGATTTCCAGAATTGTCTGAACTCCGGGAATATTTGTACTTGCAGCAACTGCGTGAGCGGTGATTTCGTTCTTAACAACATCAGCACCTACCAATGCTCCTGCAAGGTTTCTTCCCGAGCCGGTTGTACCGACACCCTGAACACTATATTCGCAAAGCGCCTGACTGATTATATGTCTGAGACCGTCCTGAACCGCATCAACAGGCTTACCTGCTGTTTTAAGCATGTAAGAGTCAATATATTTACCCTTTTCATCAACTAATGCTAATTTGGTTGTAACGGAACCAACGTCTATACCTAAATATACATCTAAACTCATTTCTATTTACTTCCTCCGGATAGAATTATAACATAAACACTCGCTTTAACGGTGAGTTTATAAAAGAAACTAATGACGCAAACTCTCTAATCTATGTAGATTAAAAAGTTTTTTAGGAAAAGTTTATCGCTTTCTGATAAATTTATGAATTTGAATACGTAGCGGTCTTCTCCTGTTTCGCCGCTAGTCTTATGAATACGTAAAAATTTTGAAACACAATCCATAACTTTTGACTCAAATTTAATCGACGGGATATCCGGCAATTTCATTGTTAATTCAGCATGAAATTTTGTATAATTGTCAGGGATTGGTTTATTTGAGTAGAATGATATACCGCCCAGCGCCAAGTCATACGTTGTTGTATTAATTTCAAAACCGTCATTAAATTTGATTATAAACGGAATACTTACCGCCTTTCTGGTACTTGTTCGAAGCTGTGCATAACTCCACTGTTTGGGTAGCTCCGTTATATAAAGAAGGTCAAACCCTGATACACTTGTATCCATTATTTTGACTTTTGAACGGTAAACACCTTCTTCTGTATATACAATAATTTCTGCAGGAGTTTTTTTCTTGGGTTTGTTAAAATCCAGAGAAATTTCTGTTGCAAAATAACATTCCTCTGTATCAAAGAAAAAAACCCTTGCAGGCTTCTTATACTTTTTATTTTCACTTGTATAAGCTATAAACATCGAACTGACATTCGGATCACGTAATAAATTCTTTCTCATTTTATTAATATACCTCGTCTTTTTCGCTATTATATCACATTAATAAAATATAAAAAAGAAGATGAATTTTACAAAGTTATTTTGGTATATGTAGAATTCATCTTCTTTTATTAGTTAAATATCCGAATTAGAACATCAAGCCTGCTTCTCTTGCTGCATCAGCGAGTGCTGCAACTCTTCCGTGGTATAAGAAGCCGCCTCTGTCAAATACAACACATTCAATACCTGCTGCTTTAGCTTTCTTAGCGATAGCTTCACCAACAACCTTAGCTGCTTCAATGTTACCGCCGTGAGCTAATTTTTCTTTCAGGTCTTTGTCAACAGATGATGCTGAAGCAATTGTTACATGTTTTTCATCATCAATAAGCTGAGCATAAATGTGTTTTGTACTTCTATAAACTGCCAATCTCGGGAATTCAGTTGTTCCTGAAAGTTTAACCCTGATTGACTGATGTCTTTTCTGAACTTTTGGTTTTCTAATTTCTTGTTTAATCATTTCTTCTTTCCTTTCATACCCAAACCTTCTTGAAAAACCATATTCAAGGGTTTATGCGGGCGTTTACTGCTATTTATGCCTATGCGGCATATCGGCTAACTCTGTTATTTCTTACCAGCTTTACCGGCTTTACGTCTGATGTATTCACCTTCGTACTTAACACCTTTTCCTTTGTAAACTTCAGGAGGTCTTTTTCCTCTGATGAATGCTGCGATATCACCGACAGCCTGTTTGTTTGAACCGCTTACCGTAATCTTTGTGTTAGCTTCAACTGCAAAAGTAATACCTGCAGGAGCTTCGATGATTACAGGGTGAGAATAACCGAGTGCCATGTTAAGGTTTTTGCCTTCCATTGCTGCACGGTAACCAACACCAACGATTTCAAGCTTCTTTTCAAAACCCTTTGAAACACCTGTTACAGCATTTGCAATAAGAGTTCTGAATAAACCGTGAAGAGCGCCTGCTTTTCTGTCATCTGAATTTTGTTCAACGATGATTTGGTTTTCTTTCTGTGAAACTTTAACTTCATCTCTGAAAGAAACAGATTCGGTACCCTTAGGTCCTTTAACGGTAATTGTGTTACCTTCTATTTTTACTTCTACCCCTGATGGGATATCAATAGGTTTTTTACCAATACGTGACATATTATTTTCTCCTTTAAATTTGTATATCGGCTTTTCTGTCAATTGAACCGATTTTAGTGTTATTAACTTAAACAGGTGTTTTCACACCGTCAATACTAGTAGATGTAGCAAAGAACTTCGCCGCCAAGGTTTTCTTTTCTTGCTTTACGGTCAGTCAATAAACCTTTGCTTGTAGATACAATTGCTATACCCATACCGCCCATAACCTGCGGTAAGTTTTTAGCTTTACAATAGCTTCTTAAACCAGGTTTTGAAACTCTCTTTAAGCTTGTGATAACAGGCTTGTTAGCTTCGTCATATTTTAAATCAATAGACAAAGTCTTGAAATGTCCGTCAACCTTTTCTGAATAATCAGTAATATAACCTTCTTCTTTTAAAAGTTTAGCCAAAGCTACTTTTAATTTTGAAGACGGTAATTCTACTGACGGGTGAGAAACTACGTTAGCGTTTCTGATTCTTGTTAGCATATCTGCTATAGGATCTGTGTTCATACTGTTTTCCTTTACTGTTATGGAGTAGTTTAAATAATTTTTGCCGAACGTGAGAAATCAGCATCTTTTTATTTACTTGCTCCGAGTACTCGTCACTTGCTGAACTAATTGGTGCTTCATTAAAAAGCGTCTTTCAGTAGTCTGACAAAGTTATCTTAGCATGACCGTTTTTTTTATGCAAGTGGGGAGATACATTTTAGACAGAATATTACCCGAGAAAATAAGTCAGGTTACTAATGTAACAACATACGTATTTTACGTTAAATATAATTATTAAATCTTTTTCATACTTCCAGCTATTCTTAATTCCAGGGGAGGGTAAATTTGTTTATTCTCCCTTTTTTTTTGACCGAACAACATCAATCCAAGGTAAAGGTATCTACAATCAAAACTTAGTTTCCCATTTTCCCCCTAGCCTTGTTCTCTTAGCAAAAGAATGGCTGAGTTAATTTCTTCTTTTAAGTAATCAAGCTGCTGCTCAATGTTTGCCGGACTGTATATTGAACCGCTTTCGGTATAAGCCATATAACGCTGATATTTTGCTGCCTCTTTTCTGAGTTCCATAAGCGTTTTAACATATCTGTTAACTTCAATAAGTTTTCTGAAAGATTCGTAATAAGATTCAGGTTTCCCGTCATATTTTTGTATAAGGTAATCAATATTAACAGTCACGAGATTTCCTTTGGAAACAAAAAGCTGAACACTTTCGTTTTCATCTATGCAATCGTACAATTTTTCAAGCATAGGAATAATATTATTCGCATCCGTAACATACTGAGAAGTTTTATCTTTTTTCTGAATAATATCTATAAAGGCAGGATTATCTTTCGGAACAGGTTTAAGTTCGGAAGGATTATCAAACTGCTGGGGTTCAAACATCGGTTCGGTAACCTGTATTTTCTTTTTTTCAATTTTACTTTCTATATCAGGGAGAGTTCCCGCATACCCTTTTCCCTGCAATTCTTTTTCAAGGGTTTTGTCTTTTTTATGCCAAAAGAATGCATGAGATGGCAGTGCAAAACTCAATATAATTAATAAAGCTGCTAATTTCTTCATATATATATTATATTTATTATTCAGGAAAAAATCAAAATTTTATTTTTTTAATAAAAAGTTTTTATATCGTAAACTTTGTATTTTATTTTCTTTTTCTTCCAGTTCATATGAATTTAAACCGTTAACAAAACCGAGTCGGTCATTCTCAGACATAAGCTTTTCAATTTTTTTCTCTGCAGATTCACAGCATAAGTTTAAAGTTCTGACCTTTTCTACAAGTGCTTCAATAATATCTTCGGCACTGCTTGATTTTATTTTAAAATCTTCTTTTATTAAATCCATAATCTCACTGGTTTTTCTTTGACATCTTACAGGCTTGGTAAGATGTTTTTTTACGAAATTCGTTCCGGCGTTTCCGTTAAAAACGATAGGTTTATGTACTTGTAATGATACTTTCATCTGTATTCCTTCAATTATAATTCCCGTCTGCCTTCTATAGCTCTTGCAATAGTTACTTCGTCAGCATATTCCAAATCAGCACCGACAGGCAGACCAAATGCAATTCTTGAAATTTTTATTCCGAACGGTTTAATAAGTTTTGTCAGATATAAACTTGTCGCTTCGCCTTCAACTGATGGAGAAAGAGCAAGAATAACTTCCTTAACTGCTTCATCCGTAAGCCTTGTAAGCAGTTCTTTTATCCTGATATCTTCGGCACCGATACCGTCAATAGGAGAGATAAGTCCCTGTAAAACGTGGTACAAGCCTTTGTACTCGTTTGTTTTTTCAATAGCTATCAGGTCTTTTGTTTCTGCAACAACGCAAATAACCGAACGGTTTCTGTTATTTGAAGAACAAATTTCGCATGGACTTTGAGTAGAAATGTTGTAACAAATCTCACAGGTTTTTGCGCTTCTTTTTGCCATAATTATTGTATTAGCAAATTTTTCCACCTCGCTCAGCGGCATTTTCAGTATCTGAAAAGCCATCCGCTGTGCCGATTTTGGTCCAACGGATGGAAATTTCTGAAACTGTTCTATTAATGCTGCTATAGATTTTGGATAAATCACTTTATCTTAACCTCTAAAACAGTCCCGGAATAGAAATACCGCCTGTTACGGCTTTCATTCTTTCTTCCATAACGGATTGTGCCTTTGAAGAAGTCTGATTAATTGCTGCCGTAATCAAATCTTCAAGCATTTCTATTGTATCTTCTGAAACAGAAGACGGATTTTCTGGATTTATAGCTTCTGCAGAAAGTTTAATTGACTTAAAAATACCCTTACCGTCACATATAACTTTTACAGAACCATTTCCTGCTTCGCCTGAGATTTCCATTTGGTTAAGTTCTTCCTGAGCTTCTTTTAATCTCTTTTGAATATTCTGAGCCTGTTTCATCATGTTCATCATGTTCATCATAATAAAAATCTCCTTATGTACTTAATTAAATCTGGTCTTCAATCTTTGACATCAAATCATCGTCAATATCAAAGTTTGCATAAACGTTCTGAACATCATCGTGTTCTTCAAGTCTGCCTAATAAACGCATAATATTAACCGCAGTTTTTTCATCAGTAATCTCAATTGTATTTTGAGGTACTCTTGTGAATTCAGCGGTAACAGCTTTAAAACCTTCTTTTTCAAGTCCTTCTGCTATAGGCTGAAGGTTAGGAATAGAAGTATAAACCTTGTATTCGTCTTCTTCCTCAACAATATCATCCGCATCAAGATTAATTGCTGCTTCAAAAAGTGCATCAAAATCGACATCTTCTTTTTCAAAAGTTATGCAGCCTTTTTTATCAAACATATAACCGACGCAGCCTGTTTCACCGAGGTTGCCGTTAAATTTTGTGAAATAACTTCTGATATCGCCTGCTGTTCTGTTTTTGTTATCGGTCATTGCTTCAATAACAACTGCAACGCCGCCTGCTGCATATCCTTCATAAGTCATTTCGTCGTAATTTTCATTGTTACCTGCGCCAGAGCCCTTTTCAATAGCACGTTTGATATTATCGTTTGGAAGTCCTGCCGCTTTAGCTTTTTCAATTGCTGTTCTCAAACGGAAGTTACCTGCAGGATCAGGTCCGCCGAGTTTTGATGCAACAATAAGTTCTCTTGAATATTTCTGAAACTCAGCTGCTCTGAGTGAGTCTGTTTTTGCTTTTTTATGTTTAATCGTTGACCATTTTGAGTGTCCGCTCATAAGTTATATCCCCCTTTTGTGTATTTGGGCACGGAAGTCCATTTACTCCTTACCCCCGGCTTTAAAATTGTAATCTAAAGGTATTAAAAAGGCAAGATAAATATACGATTTACGTCATATAACATTACAATTAAGGCCTGATTAAAAACTTAATCGCATTACCTTCGATATGCTGTTCCATCGCCCATTCAACTTTTTCAAGCGGAAGTTCTGCAGTAATAAGTTTTTCAACTTCAACTTCACCTGATGCAATGTAGTCAAGTGCCTGTCTGAAATATTTTGGGGTATGGTGAAATACGCTCATCAGCTTAATATCACCGTAATGCATTTTAGTAGTATCAAAAGTTACCGTTGAACCTGATTTGCAGCCGCCAAAGAAATGAACGGTACCGCCAGGGCGGACACAGGAGAATACTCTTTCCCACATTTCTGGAAGTCCTACACATTCAACTGCAACGTCCAAGCCTTTTCCTTCTTCGGTAAAATCTTTGAAGATTTTCTCAGGGTTAGGATATTTTTTCAAATCAACAACTTCATCAGCATAACTGAACTCTTCCGCAAGTTTCAATTTTATCGGATTTCTGCCTGCCGCAATAACCCTTGCTCCCTTTAATTTTGCAAGCCTTGCGAACATAAGACCTATAGGTCCTATTCCGATTACACCTACTGTATCACCAGGCTTTATCCCTGTTCTTTCAACACCGTGAACAACATTAGCCAACGGTTCTGCAAACGCTGCCTTGTGGAACGGAAGCGAATCAGGTAAAATTATCGTATTTTTCTTAACTATTCTTTCTGGAACAACAATATATTCAGCATAAGCTCCGTTTAATAAATCAAGGTTTTCGCAGAGGTTGTATTCACCTCTTTTGCAGTAAAAACATTCGCCGCACGGAGCTGAGTTAGCGCAAACAACTCTGTCACCAACTTTCACATTTGTTACACCTTCCGCAACTTTTGCAACGGTTCCTGCAAATTCGTGTCCAAAGCCTGAAGGGATGCTTTTTATTAAAACAGGATGACCTCTCCTGAAGGTTTTTACATCGGTTCCGCAGGTAAGCGCAGCACCTATTTTTACAAGGATTTCACCTTTTTCCAAAGGCTTAATCATTGTTTCTTCATACTTTATATTCTGAGGTCCGTAAAATAAAACAGCTTTCATTCTTTATTAACCCTGCTTTTTAAAGTTATTAATCAATAACAGTGTAACTGATAAAACTATTATACCAACAGATACAGCAATTGCAACAGGAATACCGCCGATATATCTTATGCTGTCTATGCGGATATTTTCAACAACTATCCTTGCCGCCGAATACAAAATCAGATATATAAGTGCAAGATTACCTTCTTTTTGGTATTTCCCTGTTTTTGCAAAATACAACAATATCCCAAATATAATTAAATCCAAAATACTTTCATACAAAAATGCAGGATGGTAGTATCCGACATTTTGGAACGGAATATGCCTGTACGGGGGTGCTATATAAAGTTTCCATGGTAAATTTGTCGGAAGTCCGTATGCTTCGGAGTTAAAAAAGTTTCCCCATCTTCCGATAGCCTGACCGAGAGCAAGACCTGTAACCGAAACGTCACAGAGCTTTTTAATGCTGAGTTTATGCCTTAGAGCATAGATTATTAATCCGATAAATCCTCCTGCTATCGCTCCGTGAATAGATATTCCTCCGTGTCTTACCGCCAGGATTTCAGTCGGAAATCTGAGATAAAAATCATAATCAAGCAGGCAGTAATAAAGTCTTGCGCCGATGATGCCGAATATAATTAAATACGGTGCAAGGTCGATTATTGTTTCTTTTTTCAGTTCAAAATACTTTGTACCCAGCCAATCTGACAAAAGTGTACCTGCTGCGATAGCGAAAGCCAGAATTACACCATAATAATATATATGAACACCGAATACGGTGCATAAGATTTGTGACGGAGCCGTAAACATTATATCTTCTTTCTTATTTCTTTTCGTTTTCTGCTATGAATTCTTCGGATTGTTTAATCATTTCTTCTACAGTTTCACGGTCCTGAGTATCAGGCACATTTTGAAGATATTTCTGCAGATTTTCTATTGCAGACTTTTTCAAAGCAATTACACTATCTTTATCAAGTTTTACAACTTCTCTTTTTATATCAATATTTTCTTTTTCTGTATCAACAGTTGCGGTTTCTTCAACTTCCGCTTTTTCGTAAGCATCGTCTGCCATACCGATTTGGGCAACACCTAAAGAATAATAAAAATCATAAAAATCTGGTTTTATTTTTATTCCGTTTTCAAGTGCATCAATTGCAACGTCGTACTTGTTAGCACCAATTGCTGCAACCCCGAGATTATAATAAGTCTGATACATTGTATTATCCAAATCTAGACTTGCCTGCAGACGGTTCATAGCTGATTCATAATCACCCTTCTGCATATACTCAGAAGCTTTGTTATTAAGCTCCTGAACGGCTATGTTGTTGATACATGCTGTTGTAATTACCGCTATAAATAATATAGATACTATTAATAAGGCTTTTTTCATCTCTCTATTTCCCAATAAAAATCTCTCTTACTGTCAAATTTTATTACACACAAGCATAATAATCAAGTTTGTAAAGAATTAAGCATGGGGGAGGGTAAATATAAAATATGCTAATACTTAATACTAAATAAAATAGCAAAAATCTATTCTTTCATGAGACTTCTTACGACATTATATAAAATATCCAGCTTTTCAGGCTTTTTAGCAATAACTTCCAAGTTATTTTTTATTTCGTTGAGTATTTCTTCAGACGGCTTAAGGTGATTGGTTGAAAACAGTTCTTCTGTTGTTGTATTTAAAGCTTTTACTAATTTATCCAAAGTTTCAGCCGTAACGAAATTCTCGCCTATTTCAATACCGCTCAGCGTTCGTTGTGATATATCAACAGCCTCTGAGAGCTGTTCTTGTGTCAGCCCCCTGTTAATTCGCATACGTTTAATTTTTCTGCCTAATTCTTCTTTTACACCCATAAGCTCACCAATAATATACGTTTTATTTCATAAAATTTACAAATTATGAACTTAAGAGTATTTTATATTAAGTTTTGTAAACCTGTAACGAGGCGTTATATCTATATTTTAGATTTTTAGCAATTTAATTTCGTAATTTAAGGCAATTTCTAAAAAGATAAATACTTTATATATACATAAGAACTAAAAACAAAAAGTTTACACGAGAATATAAAAAAAGGAGAAAGAGTATGACAAACCCGGTATTCAAAAATGTAAAAGTTACAGGTTACACAGGAGTGCAAGCAGGAATCATCAACAATTCCGCAAAAGAAAAATTTTTAAACACAGGTGCCGTTTTAGGCGGTGAGGCTCGATACAAAGGAGCTTTTGCAAGAGCTCAGGTAATGGGCGGTACAGCAATAGGTGCAGAAGCACAACTTGGATATGAATTTGATTTAGGAAAAAATATGGGACTTGAGCTTAGTGCAAAAACTCAAATGTATAAAAATTTAGTCAGCGATTTAGGCAGCACAACTCATACTGCAGAGTTCCATCACAATGCAGAATATTCAATAGTTAACGAACAGGGACAAACTGAAATCATAAATCAATCTTTTGATGAAAATCATACATCATCTTGGAACCATAGCATGCAACAAACAGGCTTGAAAGCCCAGCTTAATTTTGGTTCTGAAAAAGCTCGTTTCGGAGTTAGTATTGAAGCAGGTACAAGAAATAGCCAAAGACCAAACATTAGTTATTCCTCTGATATTAACTCTAATATTGATATAAAAAATGGTGATAAAATTGTTAATGTACAAAATTTGGCACAAGTAACTGCAGTTAACGTTGATAATGGAGCAAAAGGTTATGTAACACCTACATTAACAGCAAAAGTAAATCTTGGAAAAGGTTTTTCACTTAATGCTAATGCAGATTTGTACCAAGGTCAGGCAGGAATCAGATATAACTTCTAAAATGAATATCAATAATAAAAAAAGCGTTCAATATTGAACGCTTTTTTTTGTTAATATATTTTATTTACCCTTAGTGGCATAATGCAAGCAGAACGCCTGCTGCAACAGCAGAACCGATTACACCTGATACGTTCGGTCCCATTGCGTGCATTAGTAAGAAGTTTTGAGGGTTAGCCTCAAGACCTACCTTATTAGCAACACGGGCTGCCATCGGAACAGCAGAAACACCTGCAGCACCGATAAGCGGGTTAACCTTTGTTTTTGAACAGAGGTTCATTAGTTTTGCCATCAAAACACCTGCTGCTGTTGCAAGTGAGAATGCTATGATACCAAGTATCAAAATAAACAGTGTCTGAACAGTTAAGAACTGTCCTGCAGAAAGTTTTGAACCTACTGACAAGCCTAAGAATATTGTAACAATATTGATTAAGGCATTTTGCATAGTGTCAGAAAGTCTTTCAACAACACCGCATTCTTTACACAAGTTACCGAAGCATAATGCACCAAGTAAAGGACAAGCACTTGGCAGTAAGATTACGCAGAGAAGTAATATCATAAGCGGGAATACAATTTTTTCTCTCTTTGATACTTCTCTCAACTGCTCCATCTGAATTTCACGTTCTTGTTTTGTAGTAAAGAACTTCATTATAGGCGGCTGTATAACAGGAACCAATGCCATATAAGAATATGCTGCAACGGCAATAGGTCCGAGTAAGTTTTCAGCAAGTTTTGTTGTTACATAAATTGAAGTCGGACCATCAGCACCGCCAATAATACCAATTGATGCAGCTTCAGGAAGCGTAAATCCGAACAGGCAGTATGCCATCAAAAGTGCACCAAAAATACCAAACTGAGCGGCACCGCCTAAAAGTGCCATCTTAGGGTTTGCAATCAACGGACCGAAGTCTGTCATTGCACCAACACCCATAAAGATTATTAACGGGAACAAGCCTTTGTGAATACCTGCTTCAAAGATAATTCCCAAAAATCCGTTCGGACCTGCGATTTCTTCACCCAAAGGCATCGGAATGTTTGATAACAAACCGCCGAATGCAATAGGTACAAGAAGCAACGGTTCAAACTGTTTCTTAATACCAAGCCACAGCAGGAACAAGCAGATTAAAATCATAATCCATTGTCCGTGAGCTGCCAATATTTGTTCAAACCCTGAAACTTCACTATTTGCAAATGCATTTTGTGCAGAATGCACAAAACCCATTATACCTGTCGTTTCCCAGAGGGTATGTAAACCATCTACTATATTCATTTACCTTTCCCCCTTAACCTATAACTACCATAGCCTGACCTGTTACAACCTTATCTCCCTGAGAAACTAAGATTGAGTTTACAGTTCCTGCTTTTGGTGATTTAACTTCTGTTTCCATCTTCATAGCTTCAACAACAAGAAGAACATCGCCTTCTGCAACTTCCTGACCTTCTGAAACTTCTATACGAAGTACGTTACCAGGAAGTCCTGCTTTGATTTCTTCGCCTTCACCTGATGAAGCTGAACCTTTAGCTTCAATACCTGATTTAACATCTATATCATAAGCTTTGCCGTTAACGGTTGCTTTATTATCACCTTCAAGCTTAACAGCATAAGCTTTGCCGTTAACCTTAACTGTGTATTCGCCTGAAGCGTTTGCAGAAGCTGCAGTTTTCGGAGCGTCTGCTTTAACTTTATTAACGGATACCTGACCTTTACCGAGTAAGAAGTCAATACCTTTATCAACGTTACCGTCTTTGCATGCGCAAGCGATAAACAAGTTTTCATCAGTAATCGGCAGACCTGCTGCTTTAAGTCTTTCTGTTGCTGCCGCAATACCTTTTTCAGGGTCTTTTTCGTTTAGGTCAACAACTTTTTCTGTTGTAGGCTGTAAACCTGTTTTTTCTTCAGCCCATTTAACCAGTTCAGGATCAGGTTCGCAAGGTGTTTTACCAAAGTAACCGAGTAACATTTTTGCATAACCGGGGTTAGCCTGTTCCCAAGGATGTTCGGTAATTGCGTTCAGGAATGATTGCTGAGCATAGAACTGAGATACAGGAGTTACGGAAGTAGCATATCCGCCTCTTTCAACAACTTCCTTCATATTAGCAATAAGTTTCGGGAATTTGTCTAACATACCCATATCTTTCAACTGGTTAACAGTTGTTGCTGTTGCACCACCCGGAAGCGGAGCCTGAATAAGAATCGGGTTAACTGCTAAAGAAATCGGTGAAAGCGGATAATCTTTCATACATTCTTTGAAGATTTCTTCAGTTTCCATAATCTTCTTGATATCCAAACCTAAATCGTATTCGGTACCTCTGAGAGCGTGCCACATAGAAATAATATCAGGTTGTCCCGTACCGCCGGAAACAGGTTTCATAGCCAAATCGATACCGTCAGCACCGCCGTCAAGAGCAGCAAGATAAGCTGCCAGACCGGTACCGGCTGTTTCATGTGAATGGAATCTGATGTGAGCATCCCCGCCCAAAAGTTCACGAGCCATCTTAACAGTTTCATAAACTTTTCTCGGGTGAGAAGTACCTGATGCATCTTTGAATGCCAAAGAATCAAACGGCAAGCCGCTATCAAGAATGTTTCGCAAAACTCTTTCATAGAAAGCAACATCGTGAGCGCCTTCGCAGCCATACGGAAGTTCCATCATTGTAATAGTAACTTCGTGTTTTAAGCCGTATTTCTTAATTGAGTTAGCTGAGTCGATTAAGTTGTTAACATCGTTTAATGCATCAAAGTTTCTGATTACATTAACACCGTGTTTTGCAAATGTTTTTGCGTGAAGGTCAATTACATCTCTTGGCTGAGAATTTAAACCTACAACATTTACGCCTCTTGCGAGAGATTGAAGAACAACATCAGGACCTACAGCCTCTCTTATTTTGTCCATTGTTTCAAAAGCATTTTCATTACAGAAGAAAATCGGAGCCTGAAATCTTGCACCGCCTGCTGTTTCAAAATGTTTAAGACCTGCGCCTACAGCTGACTGAAGAGCAGGAATAAAATCATCTACGAGAACCTTTGCCCCGAAGATAGATTGGAAACCGTCACGAAAAGACGTATCCATTACCTTGATTAATTTTGTCATTTTTATTTCCTCACTTTTTATTATGTTATTTTCTTTTAACCTTTAATTATTTACCCTTAAACATAGCAGCAACTATAGCAGCCGCAACTTCAGAATCATCACTGCTTACAGCCTTTTTAACATTTGCTGCCGCAGGAACTGCCTCAGGGAAAATTTCGTTCAGTTTTCTGACAACCTTTGACATAATGAACATTAAAATTATCATTAAGCACAAAAAAGAAAGTACTGTCCCCATGCCGATAAGCATTGCCGACAAACCTTCAATTAACAATTCGTTCATAAAATATCTCCTATTAAAAGTATATGTTCTTTGTTTTCTTTATCTACCAGTTTTAACGCACCGTTTTCAGTTACATCAACAGCTTTCCCCTCATAAGTTTTGTCAAAAACTTTTACGGATACGTATTTATTGAGGAACTCAGCTCTTTTTTTATAATCTTCTCTTATTAAACCAAATCCTTCCTCAATAAATTTATTATAATATAAACAAAACTTATCAGTAACTTTTTTTAAGAAAATATCTTTATCAATAAATTTTCCCGTTTCAATATTCAGAGATGTTGCAGGCTGGTCAATATTATCAAGAATTTCCTGAGGAACATTAAGATTAACGCCAAAGCCCAGCACAATTCCCTTTAAAAAAGCACCTTCGTTTACCCCCTCAGCCAAAATACCCGATATTTTCTTCCCGTTAACCCGAATATCATTCGGCCATTTAATTTTCGGAACAATTCCATATTCCTCAAAAACTTCGGCAAGGACTACGCATAAAAGCTGTGTCAGGTTTGAATACACCTCTTTCATTTGGTTAGAAGGCTTCAAAACGATACTTGCATAAATATTATCTTCTCCTGCGTAGCTCCACTTTCTCTGAAGTCTGCCCCTGCCGGCAGTCTGCTTGTATGTATACACAACAGTTTTGTCGGGGATATTATTTATTCCCTCTTTTGCAAATTTATTTGTTGAATCAATCTCTTCCAGGTACAAAAATCTCATACAACTGATTATATTACAAACAGCTTTCGCAAAAAATACCGCCCTTTTAAGGACGGTATCATTTATATTATACAACGCATTAAGATAATTACGAATCAATTCCGTTCGGATTTAGAGCCAGCTCTCTTGCGCGTCTTTTTTCTGCACGTCTTTCGTTGTACCAGTCACCTATCTTGTTAGCAACAGGAGTTATAAGAACCGGTGATACATAACGGTAAACTGTTGTGAATATTAACAAGCTTGCAAGAACTCTGATACCCTTAATCTTTTCAGATAAAGTTTTAAGCTGTGCTTCCGTATACGGTTTGCCTGTTTTTGCCTGAATCTGTCTCTGCAGGTCTGCATAACGGTATTCATTCTTTTTAACAAAATTGTTTAATTTTGAATCAGCTGTATAAGCAAGCAGTGTCGGTACGAAGAAACATAACACTTGGTTAATTGCAAGCGTTACACGTTTATCGGAATCCAAATCTTTTTTGGTAAGAGTCTGCTGAACATAAACGCTGCTTGTGATAGCTGAACCGACTGTTGACATATGAGCGGTCAGTTTGCCGGGAAGCTGTGCCAATTTTCCTGAATATTTATGAATTGTAGGATTCTTTATAACCCATGCACCAAATGTTTTACCGATAAATTTAACAAATTTTGACGGCTCATCTTTTCCCTTGAATGCAACCTGAGTTTTTTCTTCAGGCTTAACCTGAGCGGTTTCATCTGCCGGTTTTGCAGCCTGTGCCTGAACAGCATCAGATTTTTTATGTTTTTCAAGGTGGAATACTTTCTTAAGAACCCAAGGTATCATTGCAATTGTTGTTGCTGCAATCGGAATTCTGAATGCCAAATCAGGAAGCCATTCAATAACTTTCATTTGTCCTTCGTTGCAGGCATCTGCTTCTACCATTTTGTTATCAATAGGAGTTCCAAGCTTTCCGTTAACTCCGTTATCCTGATATGATATGAATTTATATTCCTTATCCTTCTTATCAAATCTTTTCAAACCAGTTCTTCTTGGTCTGTAATCAGCTGTTTCTAATTCAGAAGCAACGTGTACTGTGTCCAAATCAAGTTTAAACTGTTTTCCGTCAACGGTTTTCCATTCTCTGAAATCTTTCACCAGGTTGTGATCAGCATTTGTATAAACAGATTCTATATCAAGTTTTCCCCAGTTATTATCTTTAGAATCCTTGATTAATTTTTCCAGATATTCATAATTCAAATCTCTGAGAAGGAATTGTGTTTCACCAAATCCTTTTTCTTTAACAAGAATACCGAGATTTCTCATGTCAATTGCATCATAAAGGCTTCTTCCGTCTTTCAATACAACATCATTGAATGATTTGCCGTATTGTTTTGCCCAATCCACATCAACTTTCAGAACGTTTCTGAAGGTTTCTTCTGATGCATCACCTAGCTGGGTAAATTTAGGAAGTTTGTCTACAAGCTTGATATCATCAACAAATTTGTTACCCAAATAATCTTTCCAGTGTTTTTTGCTAAGTCTTTTACCTGCAGCATCAGTAATTGAGTTAATATCTACATGCGGATGCAGACGTTGTATAACTTCCTTGCTCATATTTTGAATAAGATGTGCCTGAGCATATTTACCGCCCTGCTTGAACGGATATGTCAGCGGAGTTGTCAAAACGAACCCTGCAATACCTGATGATATTGAGTGAGCTGCAGCATATTTATTATTAGTCTTCCCTTCTTTGTCCGGCATAAACATAATTGTTACCGGTCTTAATACTGTACAAACTATTGCTGCCAAACCTGCCTGAGTAATCGGACCGAAGTTTGATATCTTCAGCATATTATCAAAAAGGGTTCCAGTTAAAAAACTGTCCCCCTTTTTCCTCTCCGGCAGGGGCTCAATTTTGATATCCCCAACCTTCTTTTTAGTTGTATTTATAATCTTCACGGCATCCTTTATTGTAGGTCCTTTCTTTCCAAAAGAAATAGACGTACTCAGTGAGCTCTCCTTATCAGCCGATAACTTCGGCATGAGCATTTGCTCCGAATAATTTTTTAACCTAAAGTCCTTAGACGATACATTGTTGGTTGATAGCTGATTGCGTTGTACTAAAGAGTTTAGATTTTGCGTTGTATGAATCTTCATCATAGTTTCCAATCTAATTTATGTCCCTACACAATCATATTAAAACAAAGCAAAAAAATTTTTGCTAATTCGTTAAAATATTGTTACAATTTGAGAAAAAACAGCCTGAATGTATAATGAATATAGGAATTAAGAAGGTATGAAAAATCAAAAAAGCCTATTAAGAATTGTAACAATTACACTTTTTGTACAAATATTATGTACATGGCATGCTTTTGCGTTTGATTTAGACATGACCGTGGAAGACGATATACGCAAAAATTACAACTCATCTAAGCTTGTAAAAGATACTAATACTGATGAACTTGACGAACTGCCGGAGCTGCCGGATAAGTTAAAACAGCAAAAAACGGAATATTCAGCTAATAATAAAAATACGGTTGTTTCTGCACCAAAAATTCAGATTTATGAAAAAGGCAGTAAAAAAATTGTTAAAGGAACATCTGTTGATGTTGTTAACAGTACAAAAATATCCGACTGGCAGACAAAAGGCACGGTTGTAAAATTTAAAACCCCGTCTGTTGTTTATACAAAAAGGTATACAATACCTGCAGGTACTGTTTTTACAGGGGAGATTGTTGAATCTCACCAGCCGCAGGTTTCCTGTAACGGGGGACTTGTTGTTATAAAAGTCAGAAGTATAACCGTGAATAGTGGTACTTATCAGCTTAATGCCTATGTAACAAGGGCTGACGGTAAAATAATATTCTTAAATAATATAAAAGGCGAACGTACTTATCTCAAAACGATGTGGAAAAAAGGAAATTGGGGTCGTTCTTTGTTTGGCAGAATGATGACGCTTACGATAAACCTCGGAGGAGAAGGTTCAACCGTTCTGCTGTCGCCATTTCCGTTTTTGTACGGTACACTTTGTTTTGGCGCAAATACCCTTGTGTCTCCAATAACAGCATTCTTCCAGAAAGGAAAACACGTTTCAATCCCTGCAGGAAGCAGATTTAAGATAAAATTGCTGGAAGATGCTTATATTGACTAATAAAAACGAAAAAGCCAATACTTTCGTATGGCTTTAGTTTTGGGGTTTTTGTATATGTATGTATATTTTTGAGCCTATATCTCAATAAACAAGCGCCTGCCAACGATATTTGGCTGGTTGTTGTAATAACCGGCAAAATAACCGCCGGCTACAGGTCTGTTTTGACCGTAAAATTCAAACGGATTTCGTCCTTGCGCTGAAACAAAAGGATTTCCGGCTTCCGCAGCAAACGGATTTGAACCGGCTCTCCTGACCGCCTGGGTTTGTACCATAGGTGTTGATGATAAAACATTTGCTAATAATTTTACGATTCCTGCCATATTCAGTTAAACCTTTCTTGGTTAACTTTTAATGATTTATTGTTCAAAGTCAACATCCTCATCGGAAGAAATGAAAATAACTTTAAAAAATTTTTAAAAAACTCAACCAAATGTATTAGGGCAGATAAAAAATAACAAAAGGCTTCTAATGAACTCTTTTTGTATTGTGTACAGAACAATGGCTTAGTCCGTATGTAGAAAAATGCTGCTAAACGTCATATTCAACTGCAGTACAAGACGTTTGCCGGCAAATATAAAAAATCAATGCATAAGAGAATCCGTTGTAATTTAACATACAAATCAAGATGAAATTAACTGTTAGATTGTAGATATGTTTGTTGTTTTATTTACTATCGGCAAAATAAACCCAAAAATATTGTGATTATCCTCAAAACTTTTTGCATAAATGTCACCATTATGAGCATCAATAATTTGTTTCGATAAATATAATCCGAGTCCTACTCCTACTTTATTGAATTTTGCTGCGTGCGAAACATATTTTTTAAACAGGTTATTCATTGTTTCAGGATTTATATATGCACTTTCATTTTTCGCCTCAAAGCCAATACCATTTTCATCTTGCCTTATAGTAACATCTATCTGAGTATTATCGTATGCGTATGAGATAGCGTTTCCTAAAATATTTGTAAGAACTCTTTTTATCTGCATTCTGTCACCTTCTATATTTATTTCAGGATAATCTTTCATTGCTTGTTTGTATGTAACTCTTGTAAGTAAATAGTCTTCTACTATATATACTGATATTCTTTTTTCATTATTCATTTATATGATTATCCTATTTTACCTAGCTATAAGGCTATTATCCAACTGGATAATAAATTAAATTTAATAATTATGTAATTATAAGCTAAAATACAGTAAATAAAAAATGTGGCTTTTAAACAGAAAGGATTTATTATGAGTTTATTTATACAAAATACAATTAACAATACAAATTACGAATATGATAAGAACATCAAAGATGACCTTCAAGGGTTATCATTTAAAGCCGGAGGCTTTTTCGGCTGAACGCGAAATTGTAGAGAAAATCAGAACAATGCCGGATAATATATTTAAAGAACAAGCAGAGTTTTTGAAATTTTGCAAAAGCATAAACATTACTCCTAAGATATCCAGCGCAATAAAACATAGACTGGCAGAAGTATGGCAAACTAAAGCGAATTCTAAAAGCTTTATTGGATAACATTTGTGCTAATTTTGCACATAATTTAATAAAATAACAAAATGTAGCTAACTATGAGAAGGAAATGATTAATGTTCCAACTTATTCTGAATTCGACAGACAGTGCCTAGCGAGTTTATCTTAATTGAATGTTGTTTAATTAATAATTACAATATTTTGTGTCGGAATGATCAAAATTTATCATTGTACTTGATATTTCTTCAAGCACAAATGATTAATATCGGTGCAAAAGAGTTCAAAAAACAAGACAAAAGTGCAAGAACAGACTGGCAAATCTCTACACTATAAATCTGCCTCTATTACCCTAAAATTAGGCATATTTGCCTTAAAAAGTCGCATCTAATGTCCACAGAAACTATATACTTGAAATAAAAAAGAAGGCAGATAAACCGCCTTCTTTTTTATTTGGGCAGGGGTGGATTCGAACCACCGTACCCTCTCGAGAACAGATTTACAGTCTGTCGCCTTTAGCCACTCGGCCACCTACCCATATTAAGTTTTAAAATTTGCCTTTGACGGGATTTGAACCCGTGGCCTCTCCCTTACCAAGGGAGTGCGCTACCCCTGCGCCACAAAGGCTTGTCCCATCTATGTTTTAGTTGTCATTGCAGTATTTTTGAGACCCAAGGGAGTGCTGCTACCCTCCCTCCATTCGAAACGATACTTAATCGTTTCTCTGGAGTCCTTGCCACAAAGGCTTGTCCCATCTATGTTTTAGTTGTCATTGCAGTATTTTGAGAACCAAGGGAGTGCTGCTACCCTCCCTCCATTCGAAACGATACTTAATCGTTTCTCTGGAGTCCTTGCCACAAAGGCTTGTCCCATCATAATTCTTTAAAAAAAAGCCGGTAATAGGAATCGAACCTACAACCTACGGTTTACAAAACCGTTGCTCTACCGTTGAGCTATACCGGCAACAAAATTTATCTTATAGTAAACAATATTGACTGTCAAGAGGTCAGCTCAAAAGACAAAATCTAACGATAAGTTTCTTGTATAATTTAAAGATTTTCAGTAGCCGTTCTCAAAATTATAATACTTTTTAGTAGGTTTATTACAGATTAATATAATATTATTTCTACCTTGATTTTTGCTATTAAAATATTCATGATATCATTTATACAGATAGAAAATTAAAGAATTTTAAATCGTCAGTATTGGAGTTTAGAGAATGGATGGCGCAGGATATACAGACAGAATGTATAAAGATTTAAAGGATTATCTTGTAACGGAAGAAAGCAATACCGTTAAAGTATCTGTTATTGTTCCGTGCTATAACGTAGAAAAATATATAGAAGAATGTTTAACCTCACTAATTAAACAAACATTTAAAGATATTGAAATTATTTGTATAAACGACGGTTCTACTGACAACACTCCTGATCTACTGCAGGTTTTCAACAAGCTGGACACAAGAATCAAAGTAATTAACCAAAAAAACGGCGGACTTTCCTGTGCCAGAAATACCGGAATTGATAACGCAAAAGGCGAATATATTTGTTTTCTGGACTCGGATGACTGGATTAGCACAAATTTTATTGAAAAACTTTATGATGCAATAAAAAGGAATGATGCGGATATTGCTGCCGGAACGATTGTCAGATGGAGAAAAAGCCACCAAAAATTCAGAGTACATTATACAGAAGAAAGAGTTTTTGAATCTCTGAAAGACAAGCTTGAAGCCTGTTCAATTCCGAAATGCTGCTATGTTTGGAACAAATTATACAAGACCGATTTGGTTAAAAATTACAAGTTCAGAGAGGGCGTATTTTTTGAGGATATGCTCTGGACGCCAAATATTTTAAAAAATTCCGGAAAGCTCGTTACAGTGCCGAATGTATGTCATTTTTACAGAGTAAACAATTCTTCTATAGTAAAGAAAAAACCGACAGAAAAGAAACAACAGGATTTATACAATTCTAAAAAATATATAATCAGCTTTTTTGAAGAAAACAATCTGTTTTTATCAGAAAAATCAAAAATGCTGACTAAATCAAAAAAATATTTGTTAGGCATACCGATTATAAAAATAAAGGAATACAATAATGTCGACACTACATTGCTATTTGGGTTTATTCCTGTGCGCAGAAGTCTGTCAAAAAAAACTTTTTTAGTTTTTAATACAGCTTGTTTTGGTGATAACTTGGTTTGTAATGCTTTATGTCAAAATATTAAAAGAATTTACCCTGATTCTAAAGTTGTATTTATTGCAGATAAACCTTTTGCTGATGTTGTACGACATCAAAAAGATGTAGACGACGTTGTTATATATGATAAAAATGGAGAGCACAAAGGTATAAGAGGATTTTTTAAATTCTTGTCAAATTTTCGATACAAAAATTCGTATGCTGCTATAATCACAACAAGAAATGCCCGTAACTATTGGCTTTCTGTTTTGTCCGGGGCAGAACATGTAGTAAAAGGGAAAAAACTGCAGTTAAACTCTATTTCGGCACAGGAACAAATACTTAATCAGCTTAAATATATAACAAAAGAACCATTAATAAATGTTCCCATAAAATATGAAACTAATAGCGAATTACCTGATAATTTAAAAAAAGAATTGCCAAAGGACAAAAAATATATAGCCTTATGCGCTCTAACAAAAAATCCTCCCAAAGATATGCCGATACAAACAGCTATAGATATTATTGAAAAATTATCTCAAGACTATAAAATTATTTTTACAGGAGTTGGAAGTGATTGTTTAAATTATGCGGAACTTTTAAAAAGTGCCGGTTGTGATTTTATAGATTTAGTTAATAAAACATCTGTCTATGAACTGGCACTAGTTCTAAGGCAGTGCTGCGGTTTAATAAGTGTAGATACTGGTACTATGCATCTCGGATATGCGCTGAATATTCCCACTATTGCAATTTTTTATGAACGAATCACGTTAAAGTGCTGGGCTCCTGATAAAGATATTTATCCTTGTACAAATGTTTTATTCCAACCGAGTTCTGAAGATATCGTAAACTGCGCATTAAATAAAAATTTTAAGGAGGTGTCAACTTGCCTTTAATCTCTATAATTATACCTGTTTACAATTGTGAAAAATATTTATCCCGATGTCTGGATAGTGTTATTAATCAAACATTTAAAGATACCGAAATATTATGCATTGACTGTGGCTCTACAGATAATTCATTAAATATTCTGCATATATATGCCCAAAACGATTCCCGCATATCTATTATTAATCAAGAAGGAACAACACAAAATGCGGTTAAAAATAAAGGTATTGAAATTGCAAATGGTAAGTATATCACTTTTATAGAAAGCAATGTTTGGTTAAATAATGAATATTGTAAACTATTATATGATGCTATAGAAGAATTTGATGTTGATATATCTACCGCAGGCATTGTCTGTAAAAACAGTAAAAACGGCAATTTACAATTTCAGACTGTATCAGAGTATCGTGACGTAAACGATATTATCAAAGTTTTGAATGGGAATTATAGTGCTGTCGGAAAACTGTTTCGTACAAAAAAAATAAAGAATATTAGTTTTAAAGAAGATTTTTTTTATGAAGATATTTCATATATTATACGGGTTATTGATAAATGTCCGTCATTAGTAACAGTTCCAAACGCATTATATTTTTGTGAAAAGCAAAAAGAAAAACTAACTGAAAAATGTAAAAATGATATTATAGAAAACCGACTTGAAGCAATAAAATACGCTAATGAACATTATATCAAAATAAATAATTTGATTATAAATAATAGGTATTTTTTCTTTGAAAAAAAAATATATACAGATAGAGAAGAATTTTATTTTTGCGGATCAAAAATTTTTACTAAAGTTATTGACTATAATCCAAATAAGATTTTTGTAATACTAATACTTGCATGTTTTGGAGATATTTTGGTAAGAAATGCTCTTGTTCAAAACATAAAAAGAATATTTCCAACATCAAAAGTTGTATTTATAGTAGACAAGCCTTGGGTCGAAGTAGCAAAATACTCTAAAGATGTAGATGAAGTTTATGCATTTGATAAAAAAGGCGAACACAAAGGTTTATTTGGCATGTTTAAATTTGTTAATAAGTTTCCATACAAGAAAATGGATTACTTATTGCCAATGCATTTAACTGCAAGGATTAAAATACTGATAAAATTATTAAGACCAAAATTACTGTTAAATGGTTCATCTGGTAATACAATGCAAGAATTGTGCATATCTTATTTAGATAGCATAACTAATAAAAAAACAGTAAATGTACCTATAAAATATCAACCGAATTTCAATTTGTCGCAAGAGTTAGAACAAGTCTTTAAAGAAGGAAATCGTTACATAGCATTATGCACAACTTCTAAGTTGCCGGAAAAAGATATGCCAGTAAATATTGCTATAGATCTTGTAAATAAACTGAATTGCGAAAATTATAATGTAATTTACACAGGAGTTGGTGAAAAGGCAAAAGTATACGCTGAGACATTGAAAAATAATAATTGCAGATTTATCAATCTTGTAAATAAAACATCGATACAAGAACTTGCAGGTGTAATAAAAAGGTGTAATGCTTTAATAAGTGTTGATACCGGTACAATGCATTTAGGTTATGCGATTCAAGTTCCTACAGTTTGCATTTTTTATAAAAAAAATGTTATACAACTATGGGCGCCGGATGAAAAGTTATACGGAAATGTAAAAGTGATAAGTTCTAATTATTCTGCTGAAAACATATTTAGTAAACTTGAACAAATTCTTGAGGTTGCTTATGAATAAATTATTTTTCTATAAAGATTTAGATTCACACTACGTTTTGAATATTATGGGAATAAGACTTTGTATAAAACACAAATGCAAATTTAAGTACACAGAAGCGCCTGCCGTTGGAGTTAATACAGATTCAAAAAGAGAACCGAAACTGATAATTTCTCTTGCCAGTTATCCGGCAAGAATAAAAACGGTGCACATTACAATAAATACTTTGTTACAGCAAACATTAAAACCGGACAAAGTTATTTTGTGGCTTGCACAAGAACAGTTTCCGAATGCTGAGAAAGACTTACCAAAAGATTTATTAAGGTTAAAAGAGTACGGTTTGGAAATAGAATGGTGTGAAGACGATGTTAAATCATACAAAAAGCTTGTTCCGGCATTAATAAAATACCCTGATGATATAATTGTAACAGCCGATGACGATGTTTATTACCAGCCTAACATGCTTGAATCACTATATAATGCGTACTTAAAAAATCCGCAAAATATTTATGTAAAGCGCTCTGTTAAACTCCATTTAAACAATGGTTATCCGGAAGGAATTTCAAGCCGCAAATATTTTTATAAGCATTTAACAGAGCCGAGTTATTTTAATCAAATTATGGGCGGGAGTGGCTGTTTGTATCCGCCACATTCATTGTATAAAGACTGTACTGATACTGATATAATCCGCAGTACAATCCCTACTCATGATGATGCGTACTTTTGGTCTATGGCTGTTTTAAACAGAACAAAAATACAGGTTGTCGGCGGATTTGACGAAAACTTGTATTTCGTGGATGGAACGCAAGATATTGGTTTAATGCATACAAACAAAAGAGGACAAGAAGGTATTCAATTAGAAGACGCTTATAAAATAATGATAAACAGATATCCCAATATTTTAAACATTTTAAATGAACATTAATGCTATAACAATTTTATTGTTACAAATCTTGATAAAACGTCATAAAAATAGCACTTTTATGATAAAATTAAAAAGTAGCAGGTATTTAAGAATTGTATAACTGGTATGAATTATAGACTGATAGATTTAAAAGTTCACGGTGATGAGAGAGGCAAATTAATTTCTCTAGAAGGAATGAAAAACATTCCTTTTGAGATAAAAAGGGTTTATTGGATTTTTGACACCTTGCCGAGTCAGGACAGAGGAATGCATGCTCATAAAAAAATGGAACAGATAATTGTAGCAATGGATGGCGCTTGTCAATTTGTTTTGGATGACGGAAAAACGAGAGAAAAAGTTTGGTTGAATCGTCCTGATCAAGGGCTTTATATAGGCAGAAATATGTGGAGAGAAATGAAAAACTTCTCTTACGGGTGTAAACTTATGGTTTTAGCGAATGATTATTATGAGGAAAAAGAATATATAAGAGACTATAATGATTTTTTAAAAGAGGTAAATGAATGATACACCCTCTTTCAGATGTTCAAAGTAAAAATATAGGGGAAAATACGAATATATGGCAATTTTGTGTAGTTTTGCCTGATGCAAAAATTGGAGAAAATTGTAATATTTGTTCAAATTGTTTTATAGAAAATGACGTTGTAATTGGTAATAATGTAACTATTAAAAACGGCGTCAGCATATATGACGGGATAACGATAGAAGACAATGTTTTTGTTGGACAAAATGCAACTTTTTGTAATGATAAGCATCCAAAATCTAAAAACAAATATTTTAAGCTTGAGCCAATTATTATTAAACAAGGTGCAACTATCGGTGCAAATGCAACTATACTTCCCGGAATTACAATTGGCAGAAATGCAACAGTAGCAGCTGGCGCAGTAGTATTAAATAACGTAGCTGATAATGAAACATATATAGGGAAAAATAAAAAATGATTTGAAACAAATGTCGCATAACACAAATTAGATAAAGATCAGGTCGAAATATTTGAAAGAAAAAATTAAGTTGATAAGAGCAGGGTATTAATGGAAAATTTTATAAAAAGATTATTTTTTATATTAATCAATTTGATCCCAAATAAAGAATTAAGACATAAATTAAGGGATTATTATAACAAAAATTGTAGCACATATTATTTTGTCATTGATCCGTCTATTATAAAAAAGGAAGTTTTTCTAAAAAACAAGGATAAATATAATACAGTTGTTTTGGGTTCATCTCACTGTGAATATGCCTTTAATCCTGAATTCTTTGATGTTCCGGCTTTTAATTTCGGATTAAACAGTGCAGACAATATTACTATGTATTATATATACAAAGAATTAATTAAAAAATCAGACATAAAAAATATTGTTGTAATGTATGATGTATTTTCTAAAGGTAGCAACAATTCAGCAAGAAGCGATTTTAGAAATGGTTTTCTGCACCAAAAATATATTTTGGGTGTAAATTATGAACAGTCTGATAAAAGAATTGAGAAATTTTGTAAAAAACATGCAAAAAAACTTTTAAAAAGTATTGATTATGAATACTCTGGCTATAAAAAATCTGACACAGATACACTGCCAACAAGTAATAAAGACGAAAGGTGTGCAATACATTTAAAATTACATAACAAACCAAGCAAAGAGATTTGGATAGAAAAACTTGCTAAAGAGTGCAATGAGGACAGTAAACATTTAGTATTATTGCTATCTCCCGCACAACCTTGCTATAAAAACAAAATGCCTCCTATGTGTGATTTGTTTAATGATATAATCACTAGAATGCTTTCTATGAGCGGATTACGCGGGAGGGTGATAGACTTCTATTCAACAGATTTCTTTAATAATGAGAGTTATTGGATAGATATGGATCACTTGAATAATAAATGAGCGGAAGTTTTTACAAAAAAATTATGTGAAGAAATGAAAAACTTAAATCTTATATAGAAGCAATTATAGAAAAATAAAGAGGTGATGTGGTGAAAATTCTAGTAACTGGAGCAAACGGATATATTGGATCTCATGTTGTAGACAAGCTTATCAATATGAATCATGAGGTTATTGCTGTTGATTTTAACAACAACAAAATTAATCCCAAGGCAAAGTATTTAAATGTTGATATCTTAAACGAAGCTAATCAAAAAAATTTATACGAAATACTGCAAAAGCCGGATTGTGCAATGCACCTTGCTTGGCAGGATGGATTTAATCATTATGCGCAAAGTCATATTAACAACATGGTTGCTCATTTTAATTTTATAAAAAACTTAATTGATTCAGGAATTAAATCCGTATCAGTTATGGGAACTGCACATGAAATCGGATATCACGAAGGAAAAATCACCGAAAATACTCCCTGCAATCCGCTTTCATACTACGGAATTGCTAAAAATACTCTGAGAGAACTTGTTTTTGTATATTCAAAAGATAAATCCGTTTCAATTAAATGGCTCAGAGCATATTATATTACAGGTGACGACAGAAATAATCATTCTGTATTCACAAAAATGCTTGAAGCTGATGAAAAAGGGCAGGAAGAATTCCCTTTTACCAAGGGTACAAATCAATTTGATTTTATTGATATAAATGAGCTTGCGTTACAAATTGCAACTGCTTCCGTGCAAAACAATATTGATGGAATAATCAATGTTTGTTCGGGTGAACCTGTTGCGCTTAAAGATAAAGCGGAAGAGTTTATAAAAGAAAATAATTTAAAAATCAAATTGCAATTGGGCGTCTTTCCGCAGCGAAAATATGATTCTCCGGTTGTGTACGGAGATAACTTAAAAATAAAACAAATTTTGGAGAATTACTATGAATCCTAAAATATCAGTATTAGTTCCTGTTTATAACGGCGGTGAATTTTTAAAAAAACTTGTTGAATGTCTACAGAATCAAACATTTAAAGACTTTGAAGTTATTTTTGTTGATGATTCATCAACGGATGGTTCTATGGAGTATTTACAAGAGCTTGCTAAAACCGATACAAGAATAAAGCCGATACACAGAGAAACCAAGGGCGGAACCGCAATAAAAGGTATTGTATATGGTCTGCCGTATTGTAACGGAGAATATTTTTTCTATTCATCCCAAGATGATTTACTAGATAATGACTGCCTTGAAAAACTATATAATAAAGCTGTTGAAACAGGTGCAGACATAGTTGTACCGGACATGGTTTGGTTCTATGATGACGGAAAAGACCATGGCGGATTATATGCCCCTGATGACGATTATGAACAGGAAATGTCCGGCAAGGACGCCTTTTTGCTTTCCCTCGATTGGAGAATTCACGCTTTTAATTTAAGAAAAATGGATTTTGCAAAAAAAATCGGCTGGGACGCTTTATACTACAACAGCTGCGAATATGCTTCCAGAATTCATTATTTCTTTGCCAACAAAGTTGTGTTTTCCGATGCTAAAACATATTACAGACAGAACAATACCAATGCAATTACAAAAAATAAGATTAAACCATTTAAACTTGAAACAATGTTAACAGACTTAAGGTTAATAGAGTTTATGATTGATAACGGTTTAACCAACGTTCCGGAATTTAAGCTTGTTTACAAACGGGTTCCTAAAGAATTCCGCTCTTATCGAAGACACGGTTGGCGTGTATTTACAAAGGATGAAAAGGCGGAAGCCAGAAGAATATTTAATAAAGTTCAGCAAGAGTATTCAAAACTTGCATCAAAAAGTAAAAATCTTGATTTTAAATTAAGATCATTTTTACTTAATTTGAAAAATTTTAAACGTCCGAACAGAAAAAAGCAGTATGAAAATACTGTAATGCTTGCACGTCAATTGACTTGCAAAGTCGGAAGATGCACATATTGCGGAGAAGATATTAACATACAAAATCCGCAGACAACAATCGGCAGTTTTTGTTCGCTAGCAAGCCATATTACCATTGGACCTGGCGATCATCCATTGGATTATATGTCAACTTCATCATTTTTCTATTTAGATGATTTGGGGTGGAACGAAGGTTATCACGAAATACGCATAAAACCTTGCCACATAGGAAATGACGTTTGGATTGGGAATAATGTCTTTATCAAGGGAGGAGTTACAATTGGTGACGGAGCTGTAATTGCCGCAGGTGCTGTTTTAGTAAAAGATGTCCCTCCATACTCCGTCGTCGGAGGAGTCCCGGCTAGAATTATCAAGTATCGTTTTAATGAAAACATAATAAAGGATTTTCTTGAACTCAAATGGTGGGATTTAGATGATGATATTATCAAGACTCTTCCATTTAAAGAACCTGAAAAATGTATTGAGATTTTAAAACAAGTACGAGAGAAATAAGTTTATAATAAAAGGAATATATAGTATGATTAAATTTTTAGATTTGGAAAAAGTAAATAACAGATTTAGAAAAGAAATTGATAACAGGATAAAATCAATTTTAGACGAAGGGTGGTACCTTCTTGGAAAATGGGATGCCGCATTTGAACAGCATTTTGCAAATTATTGCGGAGTAAAGCACTGTATAGGATGTGCAAACGGACTTGACGCATTAAATTTAATTATAAGAGCTTATGGATTTGGCCCGGGAGACGAAATTATTGTTCCTGCAAATACATATATTGCATCAATTTTAGCAATATCAGAAAACGGCTGTACACCGGTTCTGGTTGAACCTGATATAAATACTTACAATATCAATCCTGATTTAATTGAAGAAAAAATTACTGAAAGAA
Organism: uncultured bacterium; assembly: GCA_902763805.1. Taxonomy (GTDB): domain Bacteria; phylum Cyanobacteriota; class Vampirovibrionia; order Gastranaerophilales; family Gastranaerophilaceae; genus CAG-196. Next base: position 98,399 of record CACWTN010000002.1, read on the forward strand.
CAAAAGCAATAATGGTTGTTCACCTTTATGGTCAGGCGGTTCAGATGGAAAAAATCTGGGAACTGGCTAAAAAACATAATCTGAAAATTATTGAAGATTCTGCTCAGGCTCACGGTGCTATTTACAAAGATAATCGTACAGGCCATTTGGGTGATGCATCAGGATTTTCATTCTATCCGGGTAAAAATCTGGGCTGTATGGGTGACGGAGGCTGTGTTACCACGAATGATGATGAGTTGGCGGCCAAAGTCCGCGCAATTGCAAACTATGGTTCACATATAAAGTATCATAATCTTTACAAAGGATTTAACTCAAGATTAGATGAAATTCAGGCTGCAATATTAGACACTAAGCTCCCTATGCTGGACGATGATAATGAACGCAGAAGAAATATCTCAAAATATTACAGAGAAAATATCAAAAATATTAAAATTATTCTTCCAAAAACCTATGATGAAAACTCTCATGTATGGCATGTTTTTGCAGTCAAATGCAAAGAGCGTGATAACCTTCAGGAATATTTAAAGCAAAACGATATTCAAACGCTTATTCATTATCCAATTCCACCGCATAAACAGCTTGCCTACAAAGAATGGAATGATTTAAGTTTCCCTGTAACGGAAGAAATTCATAATACCATATTATCATTACCTATTTCTCCTGTTATGACAGATGAAGAAGTTGAAAGAGTTGTGGAGGTAATTAATGAGTATTAAAGTTTCTGTTCTGGTAACTGCATACAACCAAGAAAAGTATATTCAAGATTGCATAAACAGCATACTTAATCAGACATACCAAAATTTTGAAATAATTATTAATAATGATTGTTCTACTGACAGAACCTCTGAAAAAATTAATGAAATAAAAGATTCAAGAATAAAAATGCACAATTCTGAGTATAACCAAGGAATAAACGCTGCGCTTAATAATGCTTATGCATTGTCTGACGGAGATTTAATAGTATTTATGGGCGGAGATGACATGTCCAAACCAAATCATTTGGAAACTGTAGTAAACTTCTTTGAAAATAATCCGGATGTCGATGTTACATATTGTAATTTAGCTAAAATTGATGAAAATAACAATAATTACCGATTTCGAAAAAAATATATAATAAATGTTCTTGATAAAGATTTGCTTCATTACGGTTTACTAAAGGGTAACTTTGGAATCTCTCCAGGAATGGCTGTCAAAAGATCTTTTTTTGAAAAAATAGTACCGCTTCCATACTCGTTAGTAAATTACCAAGATGTTAAAATGCATTTTGAACTTTTAGCCGCAGGAGCAAAATTTGCACAAATAGAAGATAAACTTGTTGATTACCGCATTTGCAGTAATAACATTTCCAAACCAAATTTGATTACAAAACTTCGTTCCAAATTAGAAACAGATTTTTTGATGGATACTTTTTTTAAAATTACCGATATTAATATACTGGAAAAATCTTTTGAAAAAGAGATTATACAAACCGGTATAAAACCATACCCCGAGACACTTTCATATTTTTACGGAAGAATGGCAATGTTATCCCAAAATTGTGATGTAATTGCTTGGGGATATCGTAAAATTGTTGAATTTATGTCAACTAAAGAAAACTTTAATCTGGTAAATCAAAGATACGGACTGGAGTTTAAAGACTTTTTAAAACTTGTGGCAGCCTCGGAAAATTCATTTTTTGCAAAAGGTCTGAAATACAAAAAAGCTTTTAATATTACCTTAGTGATCTCAATATTATTAAGTTTAGTTGCCGTAACATTTGCTGCACTGTTTTTTATTCAAAATTAATGACAAATTATTCTTAACTTACATATACTTTTCAAACACGTTATTTATGCCGGGAACTTCCACAAATCCGAAGCGTTCAAGCAGTTTGTCAACCCCGTATTCTTTATCATAACCGCCGATTACCAATGTTGAGTTCCTGTCCATTTTGTTAGACAGGTTTGCAGCAAGTCTGTACTCATCTCCGCTTTTCAGGTAATGCCAGAAATTTCTTGCAAGTAAAACCGTATTATCAAACCTCATATACCTGATATCGTCCATTATGTCATGTTTTGAAAATTTAACCAAATCCTTTATATTGTCTTTTGCCGTAATTGTTTTTGCATTTTCTGACAAATCAAAATAATCAAAAAAATCCCTCCCGGCAAAAAAGTTTATTCTCGGAAACTCTGTAGAATGGACATTATAAACACCCTTCTTTGCATAATCCAAATGATTTTTGACAACATCCCTTGCATCAATCGGCAAAAATTTTGAAGCCCCCTCTCTGCCAAGCATTTTAAGCATCATAACAACCAACGAAAAAGCTTCTTCTCCGTCTGAGCAGGCATGGTCAATAACATTTACCTTTTCTGCATTTTTATATTTTCTGTTCAAAAAATCAACAAAATAATCATAATCCAGGTCATACCTGAACAAACACGTATCACCGCGGTTTATAACAAGTCCTGCCTTATTTTTTATCGGGTTTTTAAAAGCATTAAAACTCGGGTTGTAACCGTTTACCGGATTTATATTAATCATATTATGTCAAAAACTTATAAAAAACTTTTTTGCTATCTGCATACTTACATAACTTTCTTATTGGAAAAATCTTCTGATTTTTTCAGAATTTTTTCGCCTAAACCAATGACTATTTTTCCGAATTTCGGATGTCTCTTTATCATTGGCGTAATTTTATCAATAAGATTAAAAATAAAATTGTGCAGCGAATTAAAATGAGAGTCCTTCATTACATTTTTGCCGCTGTATGCAACTTCGGTTTTATTAACCGTTTCTCGTTTAAAAAGTTTAGCTTTTGCTCTTTTATGTACGTTTAGAGTTCCTACTTTGTCAAGTTTGACTAGCATAAATGTATATCTCCTGCCCGTTATTTATTTTACATATTAATTGTAAAACAAACACTATTTATTGTCCATGCCATTTTGGATAATTTTTTAACAAAACAGCAGCAATAAATTTTATTGCTGCTGCTTCTTCAGGTATATTACGAGAATATGTATATTATGCTGCGAATATATTTGTTAAATTATAATCTATTTCAAAATCCAGAAGTTCTGCTTTTGAATTTTCATCATCATAATTGCCCAGCTTTTCCCAAAGTTCACCAAGAACGTATTGTTTTCTTTTGTCATTGGCATGTGAGTTTAAGTATTTTAAAGTTTCTTTTAAAGAATTACTCATGGTAATTTGGGTTGATGATGTTAAAATATCCAAACCAATGTTTTTCTTGCCGGAAGAGTATAAATTCAGGCTTTTTGCGAGTTTGTCTGCTTTATCTTTTTCAGCTCCGTCCTTCTGCAAAATTTGTTTAGCTCTGTCTCTGAGAAAATCTCTGTTTTCAAATCCCATTGATGTTGATACGTTTATACCCATTGCTTTATCCCTTTTTTTAGAGGTGCCTTTGCTGTCTTTCCCTTTTCTGATTTAGTTATCGGCATTATTCTTGTAAACTTTAATGTTTTAGCGCATTTTTTCAAGAATTGTTACAAATCTTAATATTAGTATAAAAAAAGCATATTCAGAGGACATTTATAGTATTATAAGAAAAGAATTGGGAGGAAATAATGTCTGTTGTTTTAGAACAAAAACAAGGTTTAATAGCAGGTGACGGGCTCTTACCCGTTAAAATGGCTCAGTATGCAAAAGAAAACGGTTTTGATGTTGTTGCAATATCATTATCGGATGACAACTATAAACAGTTAAAAAAATATTGTTCTAAAGTTTATTCATTCTGTCCGGGAGAAGCTCTGAAGATTGAAAAAGTTTTAAAAGATGAAGGCATTAAACAGTTAACGTTTTTGGGTAAAGTCAGCAAAACCGTAATTCTTAAACGCCCGAAATTTGATTCTAAGGCATTGGACTTTATCAAAAAAGCAGTCAGATTAAATGATGATAAAGTTATGCTGATGCTTATCGAAGAACTTGAAGCTATCGGTATAACAATATTAGACCAAACTTTATTTATAAAAAATCTTATGATTCCGTCAGGTGTGCTTGGCAAAATTCAGCCGACACAAGAACAGGTTGACGATGTCAATTACGGATACTGGCTTGCTAAAGAAACAGGAAAGCTGGATATCGGACAATCCGTTGTTATTAAGGATAAAATGATTATGGCGGTTGAAGCAATTGAAGGCACGGACAAATGTATCAAGCGCGGTTGTAAAATTGCAAAGAAGAATTCGCGTATAATTAAAGTTGCTAAACCATCTCAGGACAAGAGATTTGATATACCCGCAATCGGACTTCGTACATTAAAAACGATGAAAAAGTACAAGGCGGATTTAATAGCTGTTGAAGCAGGGGAAACAATTATTGTTGATAAAGAAGAAGTTGTAAAATATGCTGACAGACACGGCATTGTTGTAATGGCAGTATAGCCGGGAGTGCTTCAAAAACCATCCTTTTTGTTCATAGGGTACGGAGGAAAGTTGAAAAAAGTATTTATTATCACAGGTGAGTATTCAGGCGATATCCATGGGGGAAAGGTTGCAGGGATTCTGAAGGAAAAAATGCCTGATATAGTTATCGAAGGTATCGGAGGTGAAAATCTTGAAAAAGCCGGTGCTAAGCTTTTTTGTGACCATTCCAAAATGTCAGGTTTCGGTCTGAGTTTGAAAATGATTATTGACCACCTTTCACTAGAAAAACGTGTCTGTGATTACATACTTAACGAGTTTAAGCCTGATTTGGTTTTATGTATTGATTACGGAACTTTTAATCTGAGGGTAGCAAAAAGACTAAAGGGGCATGGCATAAAAGTTTTCCATTATATTCCGCCTCAGGTTTGGGCTAGCAGAAAATGGCGGATAAAGGGAATAAAAAAATACGTTGATAAAGTTCTTTGTATTTTCCCGTTTGAAGAAAGCATGTACAGGGAATACGGAATTGATGTTCATTACTGCGGTCATCCGCTTATAAAACAGCTTCCTGAAAAAGCTGACAGGATAAAGTTTTTTGAAGACCACGGGCTTGATATAAACAGACCTTTGGTTTCTGTGTTTCCGGGTTCACGCCCGCTTGAACTTAAATTTCTTGCAGATACTCTTATCGGGGGTGCTAAACTATTACAGAAAAAACATCCTGAACTTCAGTTCTGCATATCGCATGCGCCCAATCTGAGCGACAATATTTTTGATAAATACATTAAAAATACCGATTTCAAAGTAATTAAAGGCGAGAATCAGGCTCTGTTAAGTGTTTCTGATTCTCTTATACTGGCTTCCGGAACAGTGGCTCTGGAAGCATCTCTGTATCAGGTTCCGCTTATTATCGGATACAAAGGTCCGTGGATTTTATTTTTATTATATCTGATTTTCAGATGTATAAAAAAGATTTCTCTTCCAAATATCGTAACAAATGAGGATATCGTTCCGGAACTTCTTCAGACAAAGTTTACAAAAGAAAATATATGTTATGAAACAGAGCGAATGCTTTATGATGAAGAATACAGAAAAGATGTTATTGAAAAACTCGGGCATGTGAGAGCTAAACTTTCGGATAAGTATTCGGCAGAAGAAGCTGCCAACTGTATTATCAGTGCATTAAATTAAACTTAAAACCAAAAGAAAAACCCCGAGAGTGTCGGGGATTTAAATTTTCTACAACCTTATCTAACCTTACATATATATAAAGTATTTTTCTCTTTAGAAATTGCCTGTTTACTGAAAATATATTTATCCTTGTTTCATTATTTGCTTTTTAGCGCATTCAAGCATTGTTTCGACAAGAGCTGAATTTGCATAAATATTCATTCCCGCACTTTGTAATACCTGTTTTAATCTCGTTTCCCACATGGAATAAACCGCTTCTGATGGCATATTAAGAGTTTTTCCTATAAGCAGAAGTTCTTTATAGTCAACAGGAACCGGAAGTGCGCCTCTAAGAACATCAACCATATCCTGGCGTTTTTTTCTCGGGAACGCTTTTAAAAACGAAACAACGGACATTTTGTTTTCTTTCATAAAATCTTTTATAGTTTCAACAGTTTCATCAATAAGAATCGGCTCCTGCGGAATTTTATATTCATCAAACTCCTCCGGCTCAACCTCCATAACTGTTGCAATACGTTCTATTGTCGTACTTCTTGTTGAAAATGATACCGTTTCATCAATAAGATTATAAACGTAAGATAATGTAACCCCTATCATTTCTGCAAAATCCCGTTTATGCAGAGCATTCTTTTCAAGAAATGCAGATACTTTTTCCGAACTCTTTTGCGGTATTATTTGTTTTGTTTTCATTTCTGACCTCACTTTTTTATCAGGATTTGTACAACATTAAAATAATTTGATATAACAATTTTCATAACCCCGTGTTTTCCCTCCGACAGATTAATTAATAAAAAATGTAAAATAATAAACAAAACTTTTTGTTAAATTCACTCAGAGCTGAATTTTTAATGTTATAATTTATCTATGAAAATAAAGAGATTGGGGCTTAAAAATTACAGGAATTGTGAGAATGCTGAACTGGAGTTTCCTTCCGTCAAAACTCTTATAATAGGTAAAAACGCACAGGGTAAAACAAATATTCTGGAAAGTATTTATTTTTTGTCTGATTTGAAAAGTCCCAGAACTTCAACTGTTTCAGATTTAATTCAGTTTAACAAGCCTCAATTTGAAATAAATGCTGAGGTATATAAAAATGACACGGATATAGAACTGGATTGTCTTTATACATCAGAGAAAAAAAGAGAGCTTAAAATAAACAAAGTTAAGTCTTCAACAAAGGATTTTAAACTTGTTGTCAAAACTGTTCTTTTTTCGACAAAAGATATGCTGTTATTAAGAGGAGCTCCTGAGGACAGAAGAAATTGGCTTGACAGAGCTATTTCCCAGATTTACCCTGCTTATGACGAAAGGCTTTCAAAGTACGACAAAATCAGAATCCAGAAAAATAATCTGCTGAAACAGGAAGTTATTGACGAAGCACTTTACGATATTTATAACGAACAGCTTGTAATAACAGGTGCTAATATAATTTATTTGAGAAAAAAATACCTGAAAGAAATTGAAAAAATTGCGGCAGAGAAACACAAAACAATTAGTGAAGCGGAAGTCTTTTCTCTGAATTATACATGTCCGAAAGATGAGATTGAAGAAATTTCAGAATACTTAAAACAGGAGCTTGCTGAACGCAGGCGTGAAGAATTTGCACGTCATCAGGCATGTGTCGGCCCGCACAGAGATGATATAGAGTTTAGAATTAACGGTGTTGATGCAGCAAAATTTGCTTCACAGGGGCAGCAGAGAACGCTTGTTTTATCGCTGAAACTGTCAGAACTTGAAATTATAAAAGAAAAAACGGGAATTTATCCGATATTATTGCTTGACGATGTTCTGGCAGAACTTGATGACAAACGGCAAAATTATTTGCTCAAATCAATTGATGAAAATTCACAAACAATAATTACTTCAGTTGATACATTATTATTTGAGCAGGAATTCTTAAAAGATGTTACAATATATAATGTTGAAAACGGAAAAATTAGGAGTTAGGAATATATGATATTAGTTACAGGCGGAGCCGGATATATTGGAAGTCATCTTGTTATGGAGCTGTTAAAACAGGGAAAAGACGTAATAGTCTTTGACAGTCTTGAGCTTGGACATATTGAAACAATAGAAACCCTCAGACAGTACGGCAATTTGAAGTTTATAAAGGGGAACCTCAAAAATATTGATGACATAAGAGGTGCTTTTATGTTGAACAAAGACATAGAAGCCGTCGTACACTTTGCAGCATATTCTCAGGTTGCAGAAAGTGTTAAAAATCCGCAAAAATATTATTATAACAATGTTTACGGAACACTTAACCTCCTTAATGCGATGCTGGAATTCGGTGTTAAGAAAATAGTATTTTCATCAACTGCGGCAACTTATGGAGAACCCGTTTATACTCCCATTGATGAAAAACATCCGCAAAATCCGATTAATCCGTACGGAACGACTAAATTAATTATTGAAAAAATAATGGATGATTATGATAAAGCATACGGTTTAAAATCAGTAAGATTGAGATATTTTAATGTGGCAGGTGCAAATTCAGACGGAAAAATCGGAGAATGGCATGAACCGGAAACTCACCTTATACCAAATGTTCTCAAGGCAAGTTCTTTCAAATCATTCAAGATGTTCGGAACCAATTATGATACCGCAGACGGTACGTGCGTAAGAGATTATATCAATGTAGAAGACCTTGCGGACGCTCATGTTAAGGCTCTTGAGTATCTCAAAAACGGCGGTGATACAAACTATTTTAATCTTGGTACAAAAACAGGTAACAGTGTAAAGGAAGTTTTTGCGGCATGTGAAAGTGTAAAAGGAACGTCAATACCTTTAGAAATCTGTCCGCGCAGAGAAGGAGATCCGGCAGAGCTTGTCGCGGATAACACTAAAGCCCGTGAAGTATTGGGCTGGACACCTAAAAATGATTTAAAATACAGTATTAAAACAGCATACGAATGGGAAAATAACTTGAAAAAACTGCAAAATATGGTATAACTGATTTGTATCAGGAGAGGTATATGAAAGTATCGCAAGTCACCAAAACAAATTTTACAGCAGGAAGTATTTATTTAAAAAATATTGATTCAAATGAAATTAAGAGTTTGAATGCTATAAGAAAAATTGCGGAAGATAAAAATATTGATTTTTTTATCTCTAAAAGAGAAGATTCATTTTACCTTCCTACTCATAATATGTATCTGCTCTTTGCAAACAGACTTGGCGGAATGCACACTGCAGCGTGCGAGCTTGTGGATAAAAAGACAGGTTTAAGTAAATTATCGGTAAGGCTATACAATTCGGCAGTAAATATGATGGAAAAAATAGAGAAAAATCTTACAAAATAAAAAAATCGGATATTATATAATATCCGATTTTTTTATTTCAGTTTTTGTTTGATTTATCCTTCAACTTTTTTCAGTGTCGGGAATGCAATTACGTCACGAATTGTAGGTGAGTTGGTAAGTAACATTACCAAACGGTCAATTCCCATACCCATACCGCCTGTCGGAGCTAAACCGTATTCAAGCGCATTGATATAATCTTCATCAATTGACATTGCTTCTTCATCACCGTTAGCTTTAGCAAGAGCCTGTGCCTCAAATCTGTGGCGCTGGTCTATTGGGTCAGTAAGTTCAGAGAATGCGTTTGCAAGTTCCCAGCCGTTAACTCTTGTTTCAAATCTTTCCGTTAACCTGTCGTTATCTCTGTGAACTTTTGCAAGCGGAGAGATTTCTCTCGGATAATCAATAATATGAACAGGCTGAATGAGTGAAGGTTCAACTTTTTCTTCAAATACTGCTTCAATAATTTGTCCCCAGTTCATTTGTTCATCAACTTCTACGTGAAGTTCTTTTGCTTTTTCAAAGGCTTCTTTTGCAGTAAAAAATTCACCGAAATCAATGCCTGTTTTTTCCTTAATTCCGCCTATCATAGTTTTTCTGTCCCACGGAGGTGTTAAGTCGATTAAGTTATCGCCGTACTGAACCTTCATAGTTCCGAGAACTTCCTGCGCAACATAAGCTACAAGATTTTCAGTTAATGTCATCATTTCATTGTAATCAACATATGACTGATAAAGTTCTATCATTGTAAACTCTGGGTTGTGACGTGTATCAATACCTTCGTTACGGAAACATCTTGAAAGTTCAAATATTTTGTCGTTCAAACCGCCGACCATAAGTCTTTTTAAGTGGAGTTCGGGAGCGATTCTTAAAGTCAAATCCATATCAAGGGCATTATGGTGAGTTATAAATGGTCTTGCGTTAGCACCTGATGCCTGTGTGTGAAGCATAGGAGTTTCAACTTCGATAAAACCTTTGTTGTATAAATATTCACGAACCTTTTGTATAATTAAACTTCTTTTGCGTAGTGTATCTCTTGTTGATTCGTTAACAATTAAGTCCAGATATCTCTGACGGTATTTTGTTTCTGTGTCAGACATATTGTGATAAGATTTTAAAGTTTCAAGTTTTTCTTCGCTGATTTGTTTATTCGGAAGCGGAAGCAATGACTTTGAAAGCATAGTAAATTCAGTTGCTTTTATTGACAGTTCGCCTCTGGGGGTTCTTCTGATGGTCCCCGTGAAACCTAAAATATCGCCGATATCAACAAGTTTAAGAGTTTTAACCATATCAGGATCCATATTTTCTTTGTGAGAAAATATCTGGATTTTTCCCGTTGTATCCATAAGGTCAATAAACATACCGGTGTTTCTTATTGCCATTACACGGCCTGCAACAGAATATTTATCTTCGGTTTCTTCGCCTGCCGGTAAATCTTTATATTTTTCCTGAAGTTCTGCAGCATTTGCATTTCTTTCAAACACATAAGGATAAGGATTTATTCCTTTATCTGCAAGGTCAGCAAGTTTTTGAATTCTTGTTTGTCTGATTTGTTCTTTTGCCGAATTTACCGGCTTTACGTGTTCTGTTGTTGTCATTATCTCAAGTCCTCATTTTTTATTTATATTAACAATAATATGGTAACATAAACATATTTGTGTTAGCATACACGTATGAAGATTTTATCACTGGCTAATGAAATAAGGAATGATGTAACCACCTCCGGTATGAAAATACGCAGGGCAACTACAACAGGTTATAATATTGCCGACAGATCTGCAAAAATTCATAAACTTGGAAATTTTCGCAGATATCTGAGCATATCAAGAAGTGTCGGAAGTAAAATAATAAAAAGCACTACAAGAAAAGAAATACCGTATGTTGCTGGAGCTATCGGTATGTTTATTCCGCTTCCTTTTGCCTGTCCTGTTATGATGGGACTTGGTTTTTTATTGGTAGGTCTTAGTAATTTCGCAGTCCGTAGGGACAAACAAAATTTGGATGTGAATGCTTAACTGGCGAGCAGAGTTTTGTACGCTTCAAGAGAATGCATAGCGGTTGATTTCGGAAGATATTCAACTCCGTAGTGTTCCGCGATAAATTTTGACTGCATAGAAGCTGATATTATTATAATTTTCGTATTCAGATATGCCGGAAGATTTTTTGCCTGTTCAATAAGCCATTCACCTGCCATTTTCGGGGCATAATCATCCTCCATCTGCATGTCGGTAAGTATTATGTCAAACGGGGCAGAATTGTGTTCAAGAAGCAAACTGTACCCTTCCTGTGCAGAATCGGCAGTTACTACAACCGTATCTTTCCCCAAAACTTCATAAACCGCCTGCGTATTATAATTTCTCCAGCCAAGCTGATCATCTGCTATAAGTATTTTTTTCATTTTCTTAAATCTTTTGCTCCGTCTAAGTACACAAACTCGGGCTCAAAATTTTCACTGCAGTTTACAACGATAAGAACTCTGATGCATTTAGCAAGACCTGTCGGAACAGCCATTTCATTCATACACATCATTGGAACTTCTTTCCATTTAAGATTTATTCTTGCATACTTTGCAGGAAAATCAGCATTTAAATCTTTTGTGACAGTAAAAATAACGTGAGATATGGTATCAACTTCTATGTTATTTTTTTCCAAAATTGTCTGCAAAAGTTTAATTGTAGCCGCACCTATCGCTTCCGGTGTATTTTCTTCTGCGGTTATTGCACCACGAATTCCTTTTGTAATCATATAAAACCTCCTAGTCAGTATTTTCTCTTAAATAAAATAAACCTGCAAGTGTTTGCGCAGCAATCACAGCGCCATTTTCTTCCTGCTCTCTGAGCCAGGGGTAAATATCTTTTATATTTACCAATACTCTGTCAACAATAACTCCGCCGTCATCAACAGGTTTCTGTATAATTTCGTACTTATTGATGTATGCAATTGCAATCGTGCAGGTCTCAGATACACAGCCGGGAGAACTTGCCGCTCTGCGTGTTTTTATATCTATTCTGTCGGCTTTTAGTCCTGCTTCCTCAAGAAGTTCCGCTCTTATTGCGTCTTCAATACTTTCACCCTCTCTTTCGTCACCGACAAGTCCCGCAGGAACAGCAATTGAACGAGTTGCAATCCTTTCTGCAACAAGAGGAGGACGCTCTTCTATAATAAATAGAACCTTCTCTTTTTCAATTACGGGAACTATTATTACCACGTCTTTTGCGTTCGGTCTGTGAGCGTAAACCCAATCATTTCCCGTTTTTGATTTTGTACTTTTCAACTGAAGATATTTAGTATCATATAAAATATTTTCGTTCAAAACTTTTATTCTCCAATATAAATATTATCATTTGAACCTGCCGGAATTTTGACAGAAAACTCCGTATATTCGTTTTCTACACTTTCAACTGTCAAATCCCCGCCATGTGCTTTTGCAATTTGGAAAGACAGGAACAAACCCAAACCTGTGCCAATTTTTCTGAATTTTTTTGCCGCAGAATAATACTTGTTAAAAATCTTTCCGATGTCCTCTTTTGATATGCCTTTTCCGTAATCTTTTACCTTTATTACAATATATTTAGGAATTTCACCTATTGATATTTCTATTGGCGATTTAGATTCACTGTATGATATAGCGTTTTGGATAAGGTTTTTGATAACTCTTTTCAGCTGAACTCTGTCAGCCAAAACCCTTATATCTCTTGAGGAGTTTAAACGTAAAACGTTTTTTGACTTATCTGCTATCGGACGCATCTCATTAATAATTTCTTCTATAAAACCTTGAAGCATGATGTTTTCACGGTAAAGCCTTATCGTTTGGTTTCTGTACTTATACGTATCAAGTACAATTTGCACCAAGTCGAGGAGTTCTCTGTTTGAAGCCTGCATGTTTTTAAGAGCAATCTCCTGTTTCTCTGTCACTTTACCGAAACTTTCATTCAAAAACAATTCGAGCATGTTTGTTTCCGCAATAATAGGAACTTTTAAATCATGTGTAAGAGTTGCAACAAAATCTTCCTTCAGGTTTTCAAGCTCTTTTTGGTCAGTAACATTCTTTAACACTATAACATAGCGTTTTTTCTTATCTTCCAGTTTCAGCTCAACCGTACTTGCGGAAAAAACTGAAGTTCTGTCCGTAAAAACAGTAACTTCCGTTTCATCCAAATCAAAAAATGTGGTATTGGCAGGTATTCCCACGTAGTCTGTTAATAATTCACCAATAAGATGGCTTCCTTCTGTTTCAAACCATTTGCTGATTTTTGCGGTTGTTCTGAGAATCCTCAGGTTTTCATCGACAACAGCAAGCCCGTCTGACAATGAGTTAATAACTGCTTCCAGCAGTTTATTTTGTCTGTGAAGTTCTGTTTGGGTTTCTGCAACCATATTTTCTCTGTCGTGCAGAGTTTCAATCATTCGGTTTAAGCTCTCTGCCAAAGGTTCTGAATTAGGCAGTTCCGCTTTTTCAATCTTCTTTGTCAAATCGCCGTAACGAACTGAGTTGATTGTTTTTGTAACCGCACCAAGATAATCATTTATTTTAAGCCAGCTTTTGGACGTGCGTCTTGCCGATACAAACAGAGTTATCAAAATAATTAATACAATTGCATTAATAACATGGATATATAAGAAATTCCCTGCCGTTATTCCGCTTAAAAACTCCATACTTATTCAGTTCCTTTTTTTTTTGATACGTTACAAAATACTAAGAAATATAACTAAATTTCACCACATTTTATTTTTATGATATAATTATAACAGATAAAAGGTAAGTTGAATGAAAAAGATTTTCGGGATATTTTTGGGAGCTGTGTGTTGGGTTAACGTCCTGACTGTTTGTGCTGCAGAAAAGTTTGAAGTTCTTCCCGACTTACCTGAACCGTTGTCGGCAGCACAGGCTTCATCAATTTCAACAACAGCTGATTCCGCCAATACGTTAACACAAAATGTCGGTCAGGAACCGAATTTTATGTCAGTAATCTTTTCATTAGTATTTGTTATTCTGCTTATCTATGCAACGGGAATTATTTATGCGAAGCTCAACAAAGCGGGACTTAAAACCCTTAAAAAACACATGGGTGATACGGATGATTCCAGAGTTACCGTAATTTCAACAACGCCTTTAGGCAGTAACAAAACACTGCACGTTGTTGAATTGAACGGAAAACGCATGCTTCTCGGAGCTTCTGCAAATTCAATTGACCTCATTAAAGATTTGGGAACATATCCGCCCCCTGAAGTCGAAGAAGGTGAATTCTCAAAAATTGAAATTCCGAATATAAGAATTCCGAAAATTGAAATTCCAAAGATAGAATTTCCCAATATTGGTTTTACAAGAGCATCCAAAAAGGCAGATACTGAGGAAAATACTCAGACTGAAGTTAACAATGAAAAGGAATATGATGAAGATTTTGTTATCTCGGATATCTATGAAGATAATTCGGATGGCATTATAGATAAACTGTTTACTCCGCCAAACCAGCAAAAAGAAGATGCTGCCGAAGTAAAACAGGAAAACGGCTCAAAAGAAAAAGTTCTGCATTCTGTTGACCCTGATGACTATGCTTTGTATAAAAAGTATCTGTAGTCTTGTGGTTATGTTTTAAAGAGGAGTTAAAATGAAAAAAACTGTCACAATAAAAAACAAAAAAATCGGAGACGGATTTCCGTGTTTTATTATTGCGGAAATAGGGATTAATCATAACGGTTCTATAGATTTGGCAAAGAAAATGATAGATATCGCTATCACTACCGGTTGTGATGCGGTTAAGTTCCAAAAAAGAACCATAGAAGTTGTTTATACTCCGGAAGAACTTGCAAAAGAAAGAAAAAGTGTATTCGGCAATACAAACGGGGATTTGAAACGCGGACTGGAGTTCGGAGTAAAAGAATATAAAGAAATCGACAGATATTGTAAAGATAAAGGTATTATCTGGTTTGCATCATGCTGGGACGAAAATTCTGTTGATTTTATTGAAAGGTTTGATCCGCCCTGCTATAAAATTGCATCAGCATCTCTTACGGATGATAATCTTTTGAAACATACAAAATCAAAAGGTAAACCGATTATATTATCAACAGGCATGAGTACAATGAAACAGATTAAACACGCAGTTTCAATTCTGGGAGAAGATAATCTGGTTCTTATGCACTGCACGTCAACATATCCGTCAAATGCGGAAGAAACAAATCTTAGAGTAATTTCTGAATGGAAAAATGAGTTTTCATGTCCAATTGGTTATTCGGGACATGAAAGAGGTATTACTCCGTCAGTGCTGGCAGTTGCAATGGGTGCAAATGCTGTTGAACGCCATATAACGATAGACAGAACTAACTGGGGATCTGATCAGGCAGCAAGTTTAGAAACGGCAGGACTTTATCACATGGTTCGTGATATAAGACAAACTCCGATTTTGCTGGGTGACGGTAAAAAGGTTGTTTACCCGAGAGAATTGCCGATTATAGATAAATTACGCAGGGTTAAGTAAGAATGGCAATAAAGTTACCTAAAACAATTAAATTTATAATAACCGATTTTGACGGAGTTTGTACTGACAACTGTGTTTATATTGATGCAGACGGGAATATGTCAAGAAAAGTTAATTTTAAAGACATTATGGGTTTTAGTCTGCTGAAGAAAAACGGATATAAAGTAGGTATAATTTCAGGAGAAAAAAATTCCGCCATAGAAAAAGTTCAGGCGACTTTTAATATTGATGAGGTTCATCAGGATATCAGAATAAAACTTGATGTTGTTAAATCAATTGTCGAAAAGTATAATCTGAAAGACGACGAGTTTTTATACATTGGAGATGATGTAAACGATTACGATTCATTATGCTTTGCCAAATACAGAATCACCGTTCCTGATGCAGTTCAGAAAATCAAAGACATAGAGGGAATACAGGTTACTGACAAAAGAGGCGGAGAAGGCGCCTTCAGAGAAGTTGTTGATGCAGTGCTGAATGCAGAATAAATTTTTCTTTTAAACGGCAGCTATACTGCGCAGATATAAGCATCAATATCTTCCTGCGTATTCATCTCTGTTGCACAAACCAGTATTCTGTTTTTATCAAGCTTAATACCGCCTAAAATATTTGCATCTTTTAGTTTTTTAAGGAATAAATCGGAATCAGAAACTTCTATAACGAATTCATTATAGAACGCACTATTAAGAGTTTTTATACCTTTTTCCGCAAGTTTTTCTGATAGTCTGTGAGCGTTATTTGCACAAATAATACCTGTTTCTTTAAATCCTTTTTCCCCGATAAGACTTAAATACAGCGTTGCGGATAAAGCAATTAATGACTGATTTGAACAAATGTTACTGGTTGCTTTTTCTCTTTTAATATGCTGTTCTCTAGTCTGAATTGTCAGTGTAAATGCCTGTTTTCCGTCAGCATCAAGGGTTCTTCCGACAAGTCTTCCCGGCATTTGACGCATATACTGTTCTTTGCAGGCTATATATCCGGCATGTGGTCCGCCAAAATTAACAGGAATACCCAAAGCTTGGATATCTCCTACAGTAATATCCGCTTCAACTGGCGGTTTTATAACAGAAAGTGCTGACAGATTTGCACATACGATAAATACTGTGTCTGGTTTAACGAGAGTTTCAATCTCTCCGTAATAATCCGGGTACTGAACCAGTACACAGCAGCCGTCAGATACATTTTGCGGAAGTTCGTCAAACCATGCAAGTTCAATATTCTGAGCCCAAGCATAAGTTTTAATAACTTCTTTGTATTCCGGGTTAAGCTTGTTTGACACGTATGCCTTATTAAATTTGCCTCTTGATATACGGTGTGCCATAAGAATTGCTTCAGCGCAGGCAGAACCTCCGTCATACATTGATGCATTTGCGATGTCCATACCTGTTATTCTTGATATCATTGTCTGATATTCGTAAATTATCTGTAATGTTCCCTGCGAGATTTCAGGCTGATAAGGCGTATATGCTGTTAAAAACTCAAATCTTTGTGCGACATAATTAACAGCCGCCGGAATAAATTTGTTATAAACTCCACCGCCCAGAAAAGATATGTATTCCGTCTTGTTTTTCTTCGCAAGAGATTTGACTTTCCGCTGTGTTTCAAGCTCGCTTAACGGGTTTTCCATATTAAATCCGTCAAACTTTACAGGAATTTGCCTGAATAAATCATCAGTGGTTTTCATATTTAGTGATGATAACATCTCTTGTCTGGTATCATCGGTATGTGCAATAAAATTTTTCATTCTTATTCAACTTCTTCTTTGTAATCGGAATAATCCAGTAAATCGGCAAGCTCAACCTGATCTGCTTTTGAATCAATTTTTACAAGCCATTTGTCTGCATAATTTTCGTCATTCAAAAGTTCAGGACTATTTGCAATTTCTTCATTAATTTCAACAACCTTGCCTGATATCGGCATATAAATTTCAGATGCTGCCTTAACGGATTCAATGGTTGCAAAAACTTCTCCCTTTGCAAATTCTGCTTCTGTTTCGGGAAGCTCTACAAATACGATATCACCAAGCTGGTCAATGGCATAATCTGTAATTCCTACTTCATATACACCGTCTTTTTCAAGTATGTATTCGTGAGTTTTTGTGCAAAGCATATTCTCATCCATAAGTTTTTCTCCTTATATATTGTTATATTATCCTTTGTTATGTTTTTCCACAAACGGAAGTTTGACAATCTCGGCATCGTGCAATTTTTCACGTATCATGATTTGAATTGTAGAGCCAACAGTCAATTTGTCAAGCACCGGCGCATTAATGTATGCTAACCCGATATTATCACCTCTTGTCGGCGACACTCCGCCTGATGTTACAATTCCGATTTTCTCTCCTTTAGAAAAAACTTCATATTCGTGTCTGGCAATAGATTTGTCAAGCATTCTGAAACCGAATAACTTTTTGGTTACACCGTTTTTTATCTGCTCCATAATAACCTGCTTGCCGTTATAATCTTCCGTTTTATCCTTTGGAACAGACCAGGAAAGTCCGGCTTCAATTGGAGTTGTATTTTCGTTTAAATCATTACCGTACAGATGAAGCGCTGCTTCAAGTCTTAAAGAATCTCTTGCTCCAAGACCGATTGGTTTAACTCCGCAGGCCTTTCCTGCTTCAAGAAGTTTATCCCAAAGTGTTACGGCAAACTCATTTTTTACAAGAAGCTCAACTCCGTCTTCGCCTGTATAACCGGTTCTTGATATCCACAAATCTATATTAAATAATTTACCTTGCTTAATTGAGAAGAACGGAGGTAAATCTTTTTCTCCGTTACTTCTTATAAGATTACAGGCTTTTGGTCCCTGTACTGCTATAAGAGAATATTTATGAGAAATGTTTTCTATCTCAACATCAAACCCTGTCTGATTTCTTGTCATCCAGTTTAAATCTTCATCAACTCTTGATGCGTTGGCAATTATTAAATACTTATTGTCTTCAAGTTTGTATATAATCAGGTCATCTATCAAACCTCCGTTTTTATTCGGAAGCTGACAGTATACAGCTTTTGTATCAGTTAATTTTGATATGTTCTGCGGAACAATTTTATTAAGGAATGCAAGTGCATCCTTTCCGTGTACTATAAGTTCACCCATGTGAGAAACATCAAAAAGCCCTGCATTTTCTCTTACGGTTTTATGTTCTTCTAAAATAGAAGAATACTGAACCGGCATATCCCAACCTGCAAAATCTACCATTCTTGCACCCAACTCAACGTGTCTGTCATGCAAAAAAGTTTGTTTTGTCATAATCAATACTCCCTAATTTATATACATATTCTCTTTTATAAATGCATGATATGTCAAGAGGGGCGGAAAATATTGTAATTATTGTGTTACAACGCTTAACACTTCTTCAAAATCTTCAAGGGAACAATCTGCGGTTAAAGAGATTCTTAACCTTGAAGTTCCTTCGGGTACTGTCGGCGGTCTTATGGCAGGAATGTAGTACCCCATCGAGCGAAGCTGTTCTGAAACTTCAACAGTTTTTTTGTTATCACCGATTACAAGCGGTATGATATGAGTTTTTGAGGGCGTATTTATACCGCGAAGCCTTAAAGAAGCGTGAACAGCCTTTACAAGCTTCAGGAGCTTCTTTTTTTGTGATTTTATATAATCTGATTTCTCAGTTAACAGCCAGTTTGACCATGCAATGTTTACGGGCGGAATTGATGTTGAAAAAATAAATGAGCGCGCTTTATTAATCAAATAGGATATAATTTGCTTATTCGATACACAGAATGCGCCAAAAGAGCCTACCGCTTTCCCGAATGTTGCGGTAATTATATCAACATCTTTTCCGTAACACATACCCGATAAGTGATTTCCGAAGGCACAAAATGCGTGCGCTTCATCTATCATTAACAGACAATTATATTTGTTTTTAAGCTCAATAAGCTTGTCGATATCGGTTGTATCACCATCCATACTGAAAACTGATTCGGATATAATTATTGCTCTTTTATAATTTCCGCGCTTTTTGCTAAGCATTTTTTCAAGATGGTTATAATCAAGATGTTTGTATCTGAAAAAATCCCCTTTTGCAAGCTGCATACCGTCAATAATGCTTGCATGATTAAGTTTATCCGAAAATACAACATCACCTTTATCGATAAGAGCTGATATAACACCGAGGTTAGCCTGATAACCCGTATTAAAAATCAGGGCAGCTTCCTTCCCGAAAATGTCTGCAACCGTCTTCTCAAGCTCTTTATATTCAGGTGATGAGCCTGTTAATAAACGGGCTGAAGCAGCCGAAAAAAGAGAATTATTTTTTGATAAAAATTCTTCTCTCAAACTGTCTTTTGTACTTATTCCCAAGTAGTCATTTGAGGCAAAATTAACATATTCAACCCCGTCCACAATAATCTTGCCGTCAGATTTAGCTTCGACATCAGGTATTGTTCTGAACTGATTATTACTTTTTAACTTTTCAATTTCTTCCGCTATTCTGTCCATATTAGTTTTACTTTTGGTTTAAAATCTCTTTTGCTTTTTCGAGCTGAATGTCAGGCTTGTTTTCAATGATAAAATCCAAATCAGTACCTATTTCTATATCGGGCTTAATGCCAAGTTTGTTAATATCAGTCCCGTTTGGAGTAAGGTATCTGGCTATGGTAACATTTACGCCGGTACTGTTAGGAAGCGGAACTATTTTTTGTACCAATCCTTTTCCGAAAGTTGTATTACCAACTAAAGTAGCTTTATGTGTGTCTTTCAGCGCACCAGAAAGAATCTCGCTTGCGCTTGCACTCGTTCCGTTAACAAGTACGACTACCGGCTTATTAAGAGGATTACCCTCGTCTTTTGCCTTTATAGTCTTTTTATTCCCGTTACGGTATATTATGTCAACGATAGTTCCTTTATTAATAAATCTGTCGGCTATAAAAACCGCATTATCAAGAAGTCCGCCCGTATTGCCCCGCAGGTCAATTATAAGTGAATCTGCATCTTTTGTATTGTTCAGTGCTTCTATAAATTCATTTGGTGTAGAACCGCTCATAAAGCTTATTATTTTGATATATCCGATATGATTATCAAGCATTGAACTTTTTACGGACTTAATCTTGATTTCCTTACGTTTGATAATCTTTGTAAGTTTTGTCCCTTCTCTCAAAATGGTCAGCTCTACTACGCTGTTTTCAGGACCTCTTACCATGGAGGCAACCTCTGAAATATTCATACCGCCGATATCTTTACCGTCAACGTGGGTAATTATATCTCCTTGTTTTAACTGCGCAAAATCAGCCGGTGTCCCCGGAATTACGTTGAAAATTTCGGTTTTTCCCGAATTTGAATATATGTTTACTCCAATACCGTATATTTTTGAGTTGATAGAGATGGTTAATTCTTCAAACTCTTTTTGTGTCATAAATCTTGTATACGGTTCATCAAGACTTGCAATCATTGTATCAATTGCAACTTTTGCGTCATCCTGCGTTTTTATTTTTCCCTGATATCTTGTCCGCCATCTGTTCCAATTCTGATGATTTAAGCCGGGTTCGTAATATTCTTTGCTTATAACTCTCCACGTTCTGTCAAACAGACGCTGGGGAGTTATCTCATCATCATTAATCATTTCCTGGCTCAAAAAATAAGAGTTTGTCCGTGTAAATCTGGATAAGAATACATTATTGAAAATGACTAATATTAAAACGGATAATATAAAAATTAATAATTGCTTTTTCTTCATATCTCAATTTAACATCAAGGAGCAAATATAAGCAATAGACTTTGAGTTATTTACATGCTGATTATAAAAAGTTTTAGCATTTTACTACTTACATTCAAAACCGGGAGATGTAAGAGGTAAATTTTTGTATCCGTTATTTGCGTATACTGTCTTTTTAATATATTTGTTCGTATTGTTTCCTTTTTCCAAAAGCTGTTTTAAAATGTTTTCTCTTGTTACAAGAGAAGAATCCAAATTATTAGATTCAGGGTACAATTTCAGAATTTCCGTCCAAACAGTTGCTTCCATAGTCCAGGCATAAGTTTCTTCGCTCAGAGAGTTGTACTCATCCTGATGCAGAGCTTCGTGAGCAAGAAGTGCGGCGAGCGCTCCGGGCGGTGCATATTTATGTTTCGGGTTTATAAATATCTGTAATTTACCTTTTTTCTTCCAACCGATAGCATCAAAAGTCGAATATGCTTCATCAATTTCAGACAAGTCTTTAAACTGGATTTTTACCGGGTACTGAGTTACATTGTATCCGAGAATTGCCCGTCTCGAAAAGTCTCCTGAAGTTCCTTTCAACATATCAAGTGCAACGTGAAAAATCTGTTCCTTTGAAACCTTCTCATATTCGGGTGATATGCTGTCTATATATTCCTGTGAATATTTTGCAGGCAATTTTATAACATCTGGAACAGGCTCAAAATTCTTGGCAAAAGCAGGGCAGGAAAATGCCGTAAATAAAAGAATCAGTACCAGAGAAAATACTTTTTTCATACCTTCAGAAAATCCTCACTTTTATATTATTATATACTTTTCAATTATTAAAAGTCAAAAAGCAAAAACCATGCTTGACATTTAAATTTGTCTTTGTTAACATCAGAACATAATCGCAGACAGTTAGTATCCTGTTGGGATTTAAATGTAAAAAGCTAACCGAGATTACCTTAGATATAAATAGCTTATATAGTATGGTATGGATTTTGCGATTAAAAAAGATTGCGAAATCTTTTTTGTATGAAAACAGGTCGAAATAATACATAAACAAAGGAGCAAAAAATGTCAACAAAAGCTTTTAAAGACGATAAGATAAAACTTATCAAAGAAAAAGTTGATAAAGCCCAAGTTGCTATTGTTACCGAATACAAAGGTCTGAGCGTTGAAGAAATCACAAAACTCAGAAGAGCACTTCAAAAAGACGGCGGTGATTACATGGTTACAAAAAATACCCTTGCAAAAATCGCTATCAAAGGAACTCCTTATGAAGTTCTTGCAGATTCTTTAAAAGGACCTATTGCTATTGCATTTGGTTTTGAAGATCAGGTAGCACCTGCAAAAGCTTTATCTAAATTTATCAAAGAAACTAAGAAGGGTGAAATCTTAGGAGCAGCTCTTGACGGTCAGTTATTGTCAGCAGCTGAAGCTAAAGCATTGGCAAATATTCCTTCAAAAGAAGAAATCTACGCAAAAATGCTTGGCTGTATCAACTCACCTGCTACCGGCATTGTCGGCGGTATCAACGGCGTTATGTCAGCTCTTGTCAGAGCTGTTGCAGCTGTCAGAGATCAAAAATCTGCTTAAGATGCGCATAATACCAAATTAATACGTACTACAACAAATAAAAAAATAAAGGAGAAAATCATGAGTGTAGAAGCAATTTTAGAATCAATTGAAAAATTAACATTATTAGAAGCTGCTGAATTAGTTAAAGCTATGGAAGAAAAATTCGGCGTATCTGCAGCTGCTCCTGTAGCTGTAGCTGCTGCTCCGGCTGCTGCTGGTGCTGCTCCTGCTGAAGAAGCTGCTTCTGAAGTTAACGTTATCTTAGCATCAGTTCCTGCTGATAAGAAAATCGCAGTTCTTAAAGAAGTTCGTGCTATTACAGGTCTTGGCTTGAAAGAAGCTAAAGATTTAGTAGACGGCGCTCCTAAGGCTGTTAAAGAACAGGTTAAGAAAGAAGATGCTGAAGCTATCAAGAAACAACTTGAAGCAGCAGGCGCTACTGTTGAAATCAAGTAGTTTGACATTATTTGCTAAAACTAAAAACTCTAAAACCGAATATTCGGTTTTAGAGTTTTTTTAATAATTTGAAATTTAGTCTTACTGTTTGGTATAATAAATCTGTCGATTAACATATAATATTCTCACATTCTCGTTTTCTTATAACGAAAAATGTGCGAGGGGGCATTCTGAAAGTCTATTATAAAGCAACATTTACATACAAAATAATACGGGCGCTTGAGCAAACTGTAACGGAGCTTATTTCAACGCTCGGTCAGATTGTAATTTTCGGAATAGAATTTCTGAAGGGATTAAAAAATAAACCAACAACATTTAAAGAGCTTATGTATCAGTGTTATCGTTTTGGCGTTACGTCGCTTCCGATAACATTGTCTATTGTTGGTATGACTTCAATAATTGTTGCTATGCAGGTGGCCGGAGAAATGGTAAAGCAAGGTGCCGGCAACTATGTAGGAATGCTCGTTGCAATACTTATGGTAAGGGAAGAAGCTGTCATAATGGCAGGTTTTGCTATTATATCAATGATAGGTTCATCACTTGCTTCTGAAATTGCAACAATGAAAGTTACGGAACAGATAGATGCGATAACAGTTTTAAAAGTTAATCCTGTCCACTATCTTTTTACACCCAGAGTGCTTGCGGGAACGCTTATGATGCCGGTTGTTGTAATAATATCATCGCTTGTTGGTATTATTGGCGGAGCAGTTGCTTCAAACCTTGTTTCAGGACTAACTTTCAAGGCGTATTTTGATTCTGTTTGGTTCGGACTTAATACACACGATTTGAATGTATGTATTATGAAATCATTTGCGTTTGGTTTTGTAATATCCTTAATAAGCTGTTCATGCGGAATGGAAGCGCGCGACGGTGCAAAAGGAGTGGGACTTGCTACAACAAAAGCCGTAGTCTGGTCATTTGTTGCAATAGTTATAGTTGATTTAATCTTTGCGGCAGCTTGTTTCTATTGATTATCTGGAGAAAACATGAGTATAGAAGTAAAAAATTTAGTTAAAACATTTGATAAAAAAGTAATACTGGATAACATTTCCTTTAGAGTTGATGACGGAAAAATTCTTTCCATTATAGGCTTTAGCGGTTCGGGAAAAAGCACGGTTCTGAAGTTGATAAGCGGTTTATTGGAAAAAGATTCGGGAGAGATTATTACAACAGGCGGCGACATTGCCATGGTGTTCCAGTATTCTGCTCTTTTTGATTCGCTTAATGTTTTTGACAATATATCTTTTGCGCTTCAGGAAAGGAAAGATTTAAGAGGCAAATACACAAGAAAAGAGCTTGAAAAAATAGTTGCGGAAAAACTTGAACTTGTCGGTTTGTCAGGTATTGAAAATAAGTATCCGTCAGAACTTTCCGGCGGTATGCAGAAGCGTGTCAGCTTCGCAAGAGCTATTGTTACCGAACCGAAAATTATTCTGTATGATGAACCTACGGCAGGCCTTGACCCTATATCATCAACCCTGATAGAAGACTATATTGTAAGGCTGAAAAATGAAACGAATGCAGCATCAATAGTTGTAACTCACCAAATGTCAACTATTCGTAGGACGGCTGATTCGGTACTAATGTTGTATAATGGACATGCAGTTTTTGAAGGTTCGCCCGATGAATTGTGCAGAGAGGAAACTCCGTATACACGTCAGTTTGTGGAAGCAGCTATTGACGGACCAATGAAAATGAATTAACGAGGAATGTAATCATGAAAATATCACCCGCATTAAAAGTCGGTTTATTAACGATAGTATCTTTAACAATTCTGTTATTCACAATTTTGTGGGTAAAAGGCAGAGCGTTTTCTTCTGCGGAAAGAATTGAAGTACAGTTCAAAGATGTAAACGGTATGCGTCCTGGTTCGGGTGTACAGATGATGGGTATGAGAGTCGGACAGGTAGAAGAAATTACCCCGGTTGTAAACGGTGAGTCAAGTTATGTAAAAATGAAATTTGTTATTACTCAGCCGGGAATTGAAATACCAAAAGCTTCAACATTAAGTATTCAGCAGTCCGGTTTAATTGGTGAACAATTCCTTGAAATTACCCCTCCGAAATTAAGATCAGTATTTATTCCTGTTGTTAATCAGGATTTGATTATCAAAGATGCTCCGGTCGAGATTAAACTTGATGACAAACTGTATGACGTCGGTAAAGTAAAGAAATCTCAAATTATGAGTTCAAAGCTGGTTCCTGTAGAACTCTCAGATACCGTAAAAACTCAGTATGCATATAAGGTTGATTATGTGGTAACACTTCCCGGGTTAAGACTTCCTCACTTTATGAAGGGAGAAGTTGTAACGGTTGATAATGTAAAGAAATTAAGAGTTCAGCCTCTTGATGGCTCAGCTCTACCGTATCCGCAGCAGACTTCGCCTTATACTATTGTAGAGCCGATGAGGATAGCTGACTTTATGGATTTGCAGTATAAGGCTGCCGAATCTTTGACAGAGATGAGCAAAATGGTTAACGACCTTATGAATGACAAGATGGTTGCCGAAATCAGACAATCAGTTACAAACTTTAAGGAGTTAACAGCACAGGCAACTACTACTCTCCAAAAAACAGAAAAGCTTATTGATGCATCAAGAAATGATATAGATGCAATTTTGTGGATGATGAGTGATGTTGCAAACAACTTTAATAAATTGGCAACAAATATTAACGGCATTATTGGTGATGAGAAATTTAAACCGACATTGTATCAAGCTGCTGATTCATTTGCAAAACTTTCAGATGCCTTAACACCGATTATCGGCGCAGTTGATGCAAAAGCTTTTGCCGAAGACTTAAATGCTGTTATGACAAATATGAATGAAATATCTACTGCCGTAAATAAAATGACAAAAGATGAAAAACTTAAAACAAAAATTACAACATCTATAGACAATCTGAATACAACAATGTGCGAAGTTACAATGGCTCTTGAAACAATAAACGGTCAAAACGGAGAGAAAGAAAACCTGAAACAGATTATGACTGATGCATCAGAAACAGTATCTAACTTAAAGAAATTCTCTGAAAAATTGAATAAGAGATTCCTGTTGTTCAGACTGTTGTTCTGATTTCGGTATACGTTTATCCCAAAATAATACTTTAGAGTGATTGACAAATATTTTGTTTGGGGTTATCCTTACAAAGTACCGAGATATAAAGATTATTATAGATTTAGCGAGAAAGGAGCGTGTGTGATGAGAATTAGCTCTATAAATGTTGCACTACCAAAAAATTACAATTATCAGACAAAAGTAAGAGAGACACAGGCTCGCAATATTAATATTGAACAACCGTCTTTCAAAGGTGTTAAGGCAGGACTGTTGGCTACAGCAGGCGGTATAATTGGTGCAGCGGTAGGAACCGTTTTAACAGGCGGAGTTCTTGTTCCGTTTATGCTTGCAGGTGCAGGTACTATTATAGGCGGTGAATACGGAATTAAAGACGAACCGCATAGTGATGAGTATGGTGTTCCATATAATGACGGACCTTCAAGTTTTGATTATATAGGATAAAACAAATATATAGTTTTGTAAAAAAACACTGTATGTTGTGTACAGTGTTTTTTTATTGCGCTAAAATGTTTATAGTGTGTATGAGGGGATTATAATGTTGGAAAAAACCGTAAAACTGATTAATGAAAAGATAGGTGATTTTAAGCCTGAGTTAGGTATAATCTTAGGCTCAGGTCTGGGTGAACTTGCAGATGAATACTGCGACATATCTATTGATTATAAAGATGTTCCGGGTTTTGAAGTTTCTACGGTGAGCGGTCATAAAGGAAGATTGGTCTTTGCGGAAATTAACGGTAAAAATGTTGTTATGATGCAAGGGCGCTTTCATTTTTATGAAGGTCATTCGATTCAAAAAGTTGTTTATCCAGTTAAAGTAATGAGAAAACTTGGGGTTAAAAATCTGATAATAACAAATGCTGCCGGCGGAGTAAATCCGTCGTTTAATCCGTCTGATTTAATGGTTATAACAGACCACATTAACTTTATGGGACAAAATCCGTTAATCGGGATAAACGATGATTCCATTGGCACAAGGTTCCCTGATATGAGTGAGGTTTACACTCCTGAGTATGTTGATTTGGTAAAGAAAATCGGAAACGAGTTAGGTATTGATTTGCAGGAAGGCGTTTATATGGCGCTTACTGGACCTTCTTATGAAACTCCTGCAGAAGTAAGAATGGCAGGTATAATAGGAGCGGATGCTGTTGGTATGTCAACAGTTCCAGAAGCCATGGTTGCAGCATGGGCAGGTATGAAAGTAATAGGATTAAGCTGTATTTGCAACTCTGCAGCAGGTGTAAGCACTGTCGGATTATCGCATGATGATGTAATCAAAGCTGCAAATAAAGCTAAAGATAAGTTCAAAAAACTGGTTGTTGAGGTAATTAAAAGAATATAATGCGCCTGGATAAATTTTTAAAAGTTTCAAGATTAATAAAACGCAGAACGGTTGCCAATACTGTTTCTGAAATGGGTAAAGTTATCGTTAACGGTAATCCGGCAAAACCTGCGAAACAATTAAAAGTTGGTGATATAATCGAAATAGAGTATGCTTCCAAAACAGAAAAGTACGAAGTTTTAGTTGTGCCGGAAGGTAATGTCAGTGTACAGATGGCTCAGACTCTATACAAGGAAATTAGTTAAAAGGATAATCTAAAATGCATAATATAGTATTACAAATAAGCAATTTATTTCACTCTTGGGGAATGGCGGGGTTATTTGCAAATGCAACTATTGAGAGTTGTCTTCCTGGATTTCCTCTGCCTCCTGATGTTTTGCTGATTGCAATGTGTCTTTCTTTACCGCAAAAAGCTCTGTTGTATGCTTTGATTTGTACAACAGGTTCAATAACCGGTGCGCTTATCGGGTATTGTGTCGGGCGTTTCGGAGGAAGACCTCTTTTTAATTATTTGTTCAGAAGCAAAATGGATAAGCTTGAAACGGTTGACAAACTGTTTGAGGAGTACGGTGCATTTGCTGTATTTTTCTCTGCATTTTCGCCTATTCCGTATAACATTTTTGCAATTGCAAGCGGCATTACTAAAATGAATGTTTTTAAGTTCTGGTTTGTAAGCTGTCTTGGAAGGGGCGGAAGATTTTTCTTTGTAAGTATTATGCTTATGCTTTTTGGAGATACGATTAAGGAGAATATGAATTATTTTATAATCGGTGTAAGCGTATTATTGATAGCCTTCTTTGCTGTGCTGTATAAAAAAAGACACTCTATCACAGGAAAAAAGAGTGATGATATAAGTTGTACAAAAACTATAGTAGAAAGCAAACCTAACGTTAACGAAGCAGATATGGAGCAGGAATATGCCAATAATTAATGAACATTTTATGATTAAAACCCGTGGAAATAATGATATTATAAACATCACAAAACACGTTCAGAATTGTGTGTACAAGCACGAGTTAAAAGATGCTTTTGTATGTGTTTCTATACAGGGAAGTACATCGGCTGTTACAACAATAGAGTATGAAGAAGGTTTGGTAAAAGATTTAAGAGAAGCTCTGGACAGAATTGCTCCATCAGGTCAGGAATATCACCACGATGAGATTTGGCATGACGGAAACGGTTATGCGCACGTGCGTTCAGCTCTTGTCGGAAGTTCTGTTTGTATTGCACTGGTTGACGGACTTCTTAATTTAGGCACCTGGCAGCAGGTTGTTCTTCTGGATTTTGACAACAAGGAACGCTCAAGAAATATTACTGTTCAGATTATTCACTAATCAGTATTCTTTATCTGTAATATCTATTTCTTTGTTTATGGTATTATTAATGTATAATTTTACACTAAAAGAGGGAATATTATGACAGATACAATGACTAAGATTGAAGATTTACCTACCGTTTATGATGCCAAATCAACGGAAGAGAAAATGTATAAATTTTGGGAGGATGGCGAGTATTTTAAAGCAGATGCTCATTCAAACAAACCTCCGTTTACTATAGTTATTCCGCCTCCGAATGTTACGGGTGTACTTCATATGGGACACGCTCTTGATGAAACCCTGCAGGATATTTTAATAAGATATCACAGAATGAGCGGATATGAAGCTCTTTGGATACCGGGAACAGACCATGCAGGTCTTGCTACACAAAACGTTGTTGAAAAACAGCTTGCCAAACAGGGGTTAACAAGACACGATTTGGGCAGAGAAAAATTCCTTGAAAAAACCTGGGAATGGACTAATGAACACAAAAGTACAATCTTAGACCAGATGAAAAGACTTGGTGCTTCTTTTGACCGTTCAAGAGAAAGATTTACGTTTGATAAAGGTTGCTCTGACGCTGTTAAAGAAGTTTTCGTAACTCTTTATAATAAAGGTTTAATCTACAAAGGAGCATATATTGTAAACTGGTGTCCGCGTTGTCAGTCTGCAATTTCAGATATTGAAACAGAATACGAAACAGAACAGGGACATTTGTGGGAAATATCTTATCCGCTTGTTAATGAACCCGGCGCAATTATCGTTGATACAACACGTCCTGAAACTATGTTTGGTGATGTTGCGATAGCTGTTCACCCGTCTGATAAGAAATACTCAGAACTTATCGGCAAAAAAGTTTTAATACCTCTTACTAACAGAGTTATTCCTATTATTGCCGATGAGTATGTTGATAAATCCTTCGGTACAGGTGCGGTTAAAATCACTCCGGCACACGACCCGAACGACTTTGAAGTAGGAAATAGACACGGATTTAAACCGATTTGGGTTATTGATGAAGAAGGAAAGATGAAATCCTGCGCAGAAGTTCCGCCGGAATACCAGGGATTAGACAGATATGAAGCAAGAAAGAAAGTTGTTGAAATGCTTTCTTACAATAACTTCTTATTGAGAGTAAAAGACCATGAACATAACGTTGGTAAATGCCAGAGATGTAATACAACTATTGAACCGCTTCTTTCGGAACAATGGTTTGTTAAGATGGCTCCGCTTGCAAAAGAAGCTATTGCAGCTGTTAAAGACGGAAGAATTAACTTTATTCCCGAAAGATGGACTAAGAACTATTTAGGCTGGATGGAAAATATACGTGACTGGTGTATCTCACGTCAAATCTGGTGGGGACATCAAATTCCGGCTTATTATCATAAAAAAACAGGTGAAATGGTTGTCGCTAAAGAAAACCCGGATCCTGAAAATTACGTACAGGAAACTGATTGCCTTGATACATGGTTCTCATCAGGTTTGTGGCCGTTCTCAACAATGGGATTCCCAAACTCTGAAACGGATGACTATAAGAAGTTCTATCCTACAAGTGTTCTTGTAACAGGATTTGATATTATATTCTTCTGGGTTGCAAGAATGATTACCATGGGACTTGAATTTACTGGTAAGGCTCCGTTTAAAGATGTATATATCCACGGACTTATCCGTGATGAAAAGGGTCAGAAAATGTCAAAATCCAAAGGCAATACAATTGATCCTGTTGAGATTATTGATAAGTATGGCTGTGATGCTTTAAGATTCACAATGACATCACTTTGTACATACGGCGGTCAGGATATTAAAATCTCTGACGAAAGATTTGAGTATGGAAGAAATTTTGCTAACAAACTCTGGAACGCATCAAGATTTGTTTTAATGAACCTTGAAGGTGTTGATGATAAACCTATAGACAAGACTAAATTAACCCTTGTTGATAAATGGATTTTGAACCAATTAAATGAAACGGCAAAACTGGTTAACGACAATATGAAAGACTACAGAATAGGTGAAATTGCTCACGTTCTGTATGATTTCTTCCGCAGCGAATACTGCGACTGGTATGTTGAAATCGCTAAAATTCAGCTTCAGGATCCTGAACTCAAACTTAACACTCAAAGAGTTTTGAGATACGTTCTTGATATGTCTTTGAGATTGCTTCACCCGATTATGCCGCATATCACAGAGCAGGTATGGCAGCTTATTCCGGGAGGTAAATCAATAAAAGAAACTTCTGCTTTGATTATTGCAGAATACCCAACATATAAGGAAGATTTGGTTTATGCAAACGAAGCGGAAGAAATGAAGCTTGTATTTGATACAATCACATCACTCCGTAACGTAAGACAAAGCTTCAATATTTCAACTTCTGCAACTGTTGATGTTGAAATCCGTTCGGAAGGCAGAGAAAAAGAAATATTTAAAGCTATTGAATCTTATGTTCACAGATTAGCTAAAGTTAGCAATATAACTTACGCAGAGCTTAATGCTCCTGTTCCGCCAAAGAGTGCAACAGCAGTTGTTTCAACATCAAAACTAATTGTTCCGCTTGCCGATTTAATCGATTTGGAAGCAGAAATCAAGCGTCAGGAAAAGAAACTTGAAAAGCTTACAAATGAGAAAAACGGACTTCTCGGCAGAATGAAGAATGAAAAGTTTGTTGCAAATGCTCCTAAGGAACTTGTTGAACAAACAAGTGCCAGAATAGAAGAAATAACCGCTCAGGAAGGCGTAATTAAGGATTTAATTGAATCTTTAAAATAAAACAATAAACACAATAAAAAAAAGAGAACCAATTTGGTTCTCTTTTTTTTTAATAAGGCTTATTTATCAATGCGTCGTGCGCATTATTTTCAATTTTATCGTCTAAGGGTTCAAGTTTCTGCCCTACTGCAAGCTCAAGCAGATAATCCGCAAATTTTGGGTTCTTAGGTAAAAAAGAACCGTGCATATATGTCCCGAATACATTTTTATACCTTGCACCTTCTGTTATATCTTGTCCGTTGTTGCCATTTCCGACCACAACATTACCTATAGGTTTTGTGTCACCCTGCAAATATGTCTGACCGCTGTGATTTTCAAATCCTACCAGATATGGCGAAAAATCATATTCCGTTTTTACCGTAACATTACCGATGAAACGTCTTTTTCCTGCAATAGTGAATGCATCCAGTAAACTTATGCCCATAAGTTTATCACCCTCTGCCGGCAGATAATAATGACCAAGCAGCTGATATCCTCCGCAAATACCAAGGAATACCGCACCTCTGTCACGTTCCGAAGTCATAAACTCTTTATGTCTGTTAAGTTCATAAGAAACCTGTATCTGCTGCTGGTCCTGGCCTCCGCCGATAAAATAGATATCGTGCTCACCAAGCCAGACATCTCCGGGGTTAATCTCATGAACTTCAACTTCTATTCCGCGCCACTCGGCACGTTTCTTTAACGTTATAATATTACCGCCGTCGCCATATATATTTAAAAGTTTTGGATACAAATGTCCTATTCTTAATTTTATCATACGGATATACTCTCTTTTACCATTCTTACAGACTTCTGGCGTTTATTTGTGTGAGTTTTAATATATTCATCCAATAAATCAAAACAAACCTGACAAACTTTTTCTGTCGCTTTTTCATCATATTCGCTTTTATATTCAAAATCAAACTGAAGCATTGCCTGCATAAAATCCCTGATTTTATGATGCATTTTGAGTTTTACGCCCAACGGCTCGTAACACTCTTTACAAACAACTCCGCCCATTTTGGTTGAAAAATACATGTCTTCAGCCAATATTCTTTCACCGCAGCAAAGGCATGTATCAAGTTCAACACAAAAGCCCATTATTAAAAGCATTTTTAACTGGAATTTTATTGCCGCTATAAGCATGTCTTTTTTGTCTGATGAATCAGAAATTCTGTTTAGCGCTTTGTACAAAAGCTCGTATATCTCTTTTGATGCACTTTCTGAGCCCTCGCCAAAGTTCATGACGACTTCTGAAACATAAGAAGAAAGCATTAATTTGTCATAATCTTCTCTGGTCTTTCGGAAATGGTTTACTGTTTGTGCCTGAATAATAGTATCCATAGAACGTCCTTTTAACAGCTGCAGAGTGTTTGCAACAAGCAAATCCATTCGGGCTCCGAGCTTGCTCTTAGGTTTTTTGATTCCTTTTGCAACCCCCTTAATAAGTCCGTTCTCTTTTGAATACATTACAATGATTTTATCTGCATCATTAAGATTGTACGATTTTAAATTTATAGCTTCTGTAACGTAATTATTCATAATAAGCCTTTGTACCCTGATAAACCCCTCTGAACATTTTTTCCAGTTCCGCTTCATCATTAGAACTTTCCAGAGCTTCCTCCTCCGTAATACAACCACGGTCTTTTAATAATGCCAATGACGTGTTCATCGAAATCATATTGTCAATAGTATTGTCTTTGAGAAGTTCATAAATCTCGTCAATGTTATCTTTCGTAATATAGTCTTTTATTGTTGAAGTAACCACCATTATTTCGCATGCCGGATACCTTTTATCCTCCTGCACAGAATAAACAAGTTTTTGTGCAATTGTTGCCCTTAGTGTTTCTGATAATTGCTTCCTGATTAAAAATCTGTTTGATTCATCAAACATGTTAACAATTCTGTTAATGGTCTGCACTGCATCATTCGTGTGCAAAGTTGATAAAACCAGATGTCCTGTTTCAGATGCCTTAAGTGCTGCCTCCATAGTTTCTTTATCTCTGATTTCACCAATGAAAATTACATCAGGATCTTGTCTTAGTGCATATTTAATACCATCTGAAAAAGACTTTGTATCAACACCGACCTGCCGTTGTGAAACAATACTCTTTTTACAGCCGTAAACAAACTCTATAGGGTCTTCAATGGTAACAATATGTTTTGAAGAATTCATATTAATCTGGTTAATAAGAGAAGCAATAGTTGTAGATTTTCCGCTTCCGGTAGGACCTGTTACCAAAATAATTCCGTTTGGAAATTCTACAAATGATTGCAAAATATCCGGCAATGACAATTCTGCAAGACTGGGAATATTGTATGTAATATTTCTTATTACAAGTCCGGGTTGCCCGAGTTGTCTGTTATAGTTTACACGAAATCTTGAACAGCCTTTTATCTCATACATAAAATCCAAATCACAAAGAGTTAAAATCTCATCTCTTTTTGCGGTCGGAACAATTTCCAGAATAGCACTGTCTAAATCCTCTTTTGTTAAGGGTTCCATATTTGTGCGTTTTATAAAACCGTTTTTGCGGATAAACGGAGCATGTCCCACGATAAGATGTTCATCGGATGCTCCTGCAGCGACAGCACTTTTTAAAAAATTTATTATATTAAATGTTTCAGCCATCCAAAACTCTCCTCTTTTCCCTATTCTATCGTAACATCAGAGGAGGAGTTTGACAAGAATATGAATAGATATTAAGGAGGCGTTCCGTTCACATACGTTCACTTCAGCCTACGCCCGTATTGCATTTTGCTTCACACTCCGCAGTCATTCATTCCGTTTTTCTGCCGAAAAACTTCATTCATTAGCTCCGTGTACTTTCGGCGTTCCGTTCACATACGTTCACTTCAGCCTACGCCTGTATTGCATTTTGCTTCACACTCCGCAGTCATTCATTCCGTTTTTCTGCCGAAAAACTTCATTCATTAGCTCCGTGTACCTTCGGCGTTCCGTTCACATACGTTCACTTCAGCCTACGCAAAATGCACTTGGATTATTGGCTGTTCACAACCTTTACACTCCGTTTTTGTTTTCCTTGCGGAAAACAGTACTCCGTCAGGTTGTTCACAGGGACGTGTCTAGGCTCACTAACGTTCGCCGTCGCACTTGCCAAAATCCGCAAAAAAAAGCCGAATGGTTTTCCATCCGGACTGTAATAACATTAAGTTGATTAGCAAGCGTAGTCACATCCGCCGCCGCAAGAAAAACTTCCGGCAGATGAAGCAATTGAGCCGCAAGACTCTGTACTTCCGGAGTAGCCGACTGAACCGCAGGATTCTGAATCTGCAAATGCGATTGAACCGCAAGCTTCACCGCTTTCTCCGAATGCAAAAATTTGTGCATCACTTGGCCCTGAATAAAAACTGCAGTAATCGTATCCTTCTCCTGCAGGAGTTGCCAAAAGTGATGTTGTATGACATATCAAACCGCCCTCACTCTGATTATTTCCGGTTAATCCTAAAAGCTTGGCGCATTTTGAATTTTTTGATACTACTGTTAACATATCATCGTCCTTATTAATCTTGTTACATATATATAAAGTTTTTAAAATTTATCCGATTTCAAAACTTATATTTTTGTTTACAAAACTTTACATATATTTTTAACGGATTATTGTCAGGAACTAATCGTCTTCTTCTCTGTGCTTTTCATAATCATATGTTCCGGGGAATGCATCAACGCCGGTTGTCTTACGTGTTACGTAGTATTGGAATTTTGGTATTAATGTTGAAAGGAAGGTTGCCGCAACAACAAATCCGGCTGCAAAATTAAGACCGCTGAACATTATATTTTTATTTTTTACTTTATTTAAAAGCTTTTTATCAACCTTGCCACCATGGGCTTCCTTGCAAATTCTTTCTACATACTGTTCCATTTGCTTTTTAAGATTATATAGCTTTTTGTTTGATACGAATCTGTATTCATCATTATAATTACCACCAACAAATTCAAACTCTGAATAAACAGGTTTACCTTTTGCATCTTTTCCGATAACCTTGCCTTTACCTCCCGTATATTCTGAGAATACATTATGTAAAAGTTTGGAATTGTTAATTTCAGCTTTATTATATGCATCAAAAACCTGTTGTTTTGTTAAAACTTTTTGTCCGAGCCTTCTCGGTTGTAAATCAGCCAGTTCATGCGCTCTTGCAAGAACATCAGCAGGTATATCTCTAAGTCTTTCAAGTTCGCTCAACTTAATAACTTCAAGCGGCTTTTTCTTAAGCAGTTTGGAAATCCAGCCAAGCTCTTGTTTTTCGAATACAAGATTTTCAGGAATTCTTACTTGTTCCGGCTTGCCTAATACGGCTTCTCTGAATTCCTGAACATTCATTTCTTTACCGTCAAGGAAGTTTTGTAAATGATGGTCAAGAATTAATGCCGTGCTCGGATTTAACCTGGTTGCCTTTCCGCTCTCAATAAGGTTCAGCAGGTTGCCGACATGTCCGCTTGCCCACATGTAGAAATAAATTGATCCAATGTCACGAATTGCTATCTCTCTGCGTTCTTCAGGACGTCGTGCGTTATATGTTCTGCCCGCAACTATACCTGCGTCGCTTGATAATAATTTCCCTGCATTTGTATTCTCTATTATATTAGTAAACGAGTTAATTGCATTCATGCCTCCCTTGAATGCCAAATTGTTCGTTTTAAGCTCTGTTGCAAAAATTTCCTGCTGTTCTTTTTCAACCTTTCTTTCATGTCTTATTTTCTTTGTTAATCCCTGATTAACCTTTGGAACAACAAAACCTATAAACAGGTTTGCAAGTACGATGCTGGTAAGAACTTTTGCGCTCTTAATGTATGCTACCTGTTTAGGTGTAAATTTCTTAGGCGCAACTTTTTTCATGAAGTTATCAAACGGTGTTCTCAATATATTGTCAGTGCCGACATCAAAGTTTTTGCCGTTTGATTTCATCATTTTTGCAACAACTTTATCACCTAACCAGTTTAGTGATAATACGCCGCCGAGCCAGGTTATAGAGCCCATGACTTCTTCTATAAATCTTTCCCTTGCTTCATCCCATTTCCCTCTTTTATATGCCTGATATGTTCTCCCTGTGACAACACAACCTTCCAGTGCAATAACAGGAGCAAGTGCATCTCCTTTAGTCATGCTCGTAATAACTTTTGCTATTCTGCCGGTATTTTTTGCACCTTTAAAAGATATATTATTATTGGTATTGCTATTTATTTTAAGGGAAGTCAAAATTTAACCTTTCTACACATCGGCTGTCTTTATTAAACACTGTAAAGGTTAAAAATTGACTATTTTACTTTAAAATGTTACAAATTTTTACATTTAACCATTAATACATTTATACCCCCTTTACATTTATTTCTGTTTTATTTACGATAAGAGTATATGTACAGTAGTCAAAATATAAAGGAATAGCAAAATGAATCCGATTATTAAAAATTTAGAATCAGAATACACAACTCGTGAACTCCCTGAAATCAACACAGGTGATACAGTCAGAGTTTCTGTTAAAATCGTTGAAGGTAACAAAGAAAGACTTCAGGCTTATGAAGGTACTGTTATCGCTCAGCACGGTTCAGGTATTAACAAAACAATTACAGTAAGAAAAGTATTCCAGGGCGTTGGTGTTGAACGTGTATTCTTGGTATATTCTCCACGTATCGACAAAATCACTGTTCAGAGAAAAGGTGATGTTAAACGTGCTAAATTATACTACCTGAGAGAACGTTCAGGCAAAGCTACAAGAATTAAGGAAAAAATTGAAAAAAGATAAGCTGCATATTCACTGGTACCCGGGTCACATAGCGAAGGCGGAACGTCAGTTAAAGGAAAAGCTTAACCTTGTTGATGTGATTATAGAGGTACGGGATGCAAGAATACCTTTATCAAGCAGTTACAGTAACATAGAGAAGCTTTTGGGAGATAAACCAAGGCTTCTTTTGTTGAATAAAGCTGACCTTGTTGATAAAGCCGAACTTGCAAAATGGTGTGAATACTTAAAAGAAACAACAAAATGTCCTGTCATTGTAACCGAAGCAAAAGACAACAATGAACTCTCTGCTGTTGTAAAAACAGCGGTAGAACTCTCTGGACCTAAAATTCAGGCGCTTATGGCAAAAGGTTTATTACGCAGACCCGCAAGAGCAATGGTTGTCGGGATGCCGAATGTCGGAAAATCAAGCGTAATTAACAAACTAACAAAATCATCAAAGACTAAAATCGGTGCAAAAGCGGGTGTAACAAGACAACAACAATGGGTAAGAATTAATCCTAAACTGGATTTACTTGATACACCCGGTATTATTCCTACCCGTCAGGATGACCAAACTCAGGCAACAAAATTAGCTTTCGTAAGCTCTGTTTCGGAAAATGCTTATTCTCCCGAACCTGTTGCAAAGGCTCTCTTAGAGATGCTTTCTGAAAGTGACAGAGCAGAATCAATTAAAGAACATTACAAAACTGAAGAATTGACTCTTGAAGCAATTGCAACCAAAAGAAATTGGATAATAAGAGGCGAAAATCCCGATACTGAAAGAACTTCAATATACGTTCTTAAGGATTTCAGAGAGGGCAGACTCGGAAAAATTATTCTGGATGAGTTACCTGTCTGAATTATTTGCCGACAGCTCTAAGTATTTCCATTATTGAGAAATAATGTGCGGCAGCTCCTGCTATTACAAAGATATGCCAGATACAGTGCATATATTTTTTCTTTGATAAATAGAAAATACATCCTGCCGAATATAATATACCGCCTGATAGCAGATACCAGACAGCCAGGTGGCTTGCGTTATTCCAAATTGCCCAGAACAAAAACAGTGAGAGCCAGCCCATAACGAGATAAAGACCTGTTGAAAGATATTTAAACTTCAAAGTAAGGCACGAATATATAATCCCCGTAATTGCCAGGTACCAGGTCATTGCAAGAAGTGCAACCGACAGAGGAAATGGTACAACAAGCAGCAATATTGGGGTATACGTCCCTGCTATCAGCATAAAAATAGCGCTATGGTCTATTTTTCTGAATACTTTTTTTGCTGTTTCATTCACCATCGCATGATATAACGCAGATGACTGAAATAATATAAATAAGGTTGCCCCGAATATTGCGGTTGATGAGGCTTCCATTGCGTTATGTGATGAAACTGCAAGCATGACAATAGCGTATATTGAAAACAAAGCGCCGATTGAATGTGTGAATGCGTTCAAAAACTCCTCGACAGACGTGTATTTTCTTTCTTCCATTCTAAACTCCTTTATAGTGCTAATTATAATTTGTTTATGTTGTTCTGTCAAATGGTTGACATGTGAACTTATATTAATATTATCGTAACAGCTCCGGTTATCATAACAACAGAGGCAATAAGTTTGCGCTTTAACCCTTTTTCTTTAAATATGTTTACTCCAAGAAATACGCTAAGAAGTGTTGAAAGTTGAAACAGAGCCAGAGCGTATGAAACATTAATTTTCGAAAAAACGTAGTTTGTTGAATATTGCATAATTGCAACCGATAAAATCAATAATCCGAGATATTTTACTGATGGCAGCTTCAGATTATGCTTCGACGATAT
This sequence comes from uncultured bacterium, assembly GCA_902763805.1. GTDB lineage: Bacteria > Cyanobacteriota > Vampirovibrionia > Gastranaerophilales > Gastranaerophilaceae > CAG-196. The sequence continues at coordinate 137,465 of CACWTN010000002.1, forward strand.
TAAAAACAGTGCGGAAAATATTAACCCTGATATTGCCCACAGAGCAAATGAGGTCGGAATATTTGTGAGTAAAATTATTTTTTTTATAAAAATTGCTTCGCTTCCTGAAAATATAAGTGCCAAAACTCTGTAAAAAACGGCTTTTTTGTTACTAATGCCACCTGCGTACAAAATATAAGTTCCGATTATTATCAAGCCAATCCCACACACAGCAGAGAGTGACGGAATTTCATTAAGGTATATAAATCCTATTATCATGGCAACTATAGGCTTATATGAATTAATTGGTGCAAGTGAAGAAAGTTCGCCGAGCGATAATGCTTTTATAATATAATAATTTCCCAGTGCGCCCAGTATACCCATTACGAAAAAGTTTATCAGCAACAAAGTGCTTATATTAATGCTGAAAAACGGAAATAAACAAAAGCTAAGAATTGAAAGTCCCAAATATGTGTAAAAATTGACAACAGAAGGGGGATTTCCATCGTTAGTCAGGACTTTCTGAAAAACATTCAGGTAAGAATTTGATATTATTCTTGTCGTAACACCTGTTAATACATAAATCATAAATTAATCTTATCACAATTTACTAAACAATATGTATAAACACGTTTATACCAAAACAATGCTTTTCGGTAATTTGTGCAGACAGGATTAATGCAACCATATAGTTATGAGTTTATACGGCTTTTTCAGATTACTAAACTACAAAATTAAGCAGTACGAAAAAACTGCTTCAAACCCTTTTGACCGCAGGTTTAAAAACTACCCTGTGACATTAATATGGATTGAAGATAGTAATATTTTGAATGACAAGAAAGAATTATAGATGCGCATTCTTTGGTACAACGGTTACTCCACCTTCAGAAACGTAGAAACCTCTTGCAATATCTGCTTCTCTGTTTACGCCGATTTTAGTATTAGGCGGAATATCAACGTTTTTGTCTATAATAGCCTTTCTGATTATTGAGTATCTGCCGACATTAACATTTTCCATCAAAATACTGTCAGAAACGGAAGAATAACTGTTTATTCTTACTTCAGGCGACAGAACACATCTTGATATCGTACCGCCTGATACAATACAGCCTTCCGATACCATTGAGTTTGTTGCCATACCGACACGGTCGCCTTCTTCCCAGATAAACTTTGCCGGAGGATAATTATAATTAAAAGTTCTTAACGGCCATTCTTTTGAATAAATATTAAGTTCAGGCTGGTATTCCAATAAATCCATATTAGCCTGCCAGTATGCATCAATACATCCTACATCTCTCCAGTAGCCTTTTTCTTTGTCAGTCATTCCCGGGAAGGTGTTGTCACTGAAGTTATAGATGTAAACTCTTTTACCCTGGTTTAAAAGCATAGGTATTACATTTTTGCCAAAGTCATGATTAGATTCTTCTATTTTTGCATCTTCATTAAGTGCATTTACAAGTATATCTTTGTTAAAAATATAATTTCCCATAGATGCAAGACACATTTTTGGGTTATTAGGCATTGCTTTCGGAGCTTTTTTGGGTTTTTCCACAAAGCCTGTTAATTTCCAGTTTTCATCAACTTCTATGATTCCGAATTCGTGCGCTTCCTCTATCGGAATAGGAATAGCCGATATTGTTAAATCTGCTTCTTTTTGCTTGTGATATTTGAGCATTTGATAAACATCCATCTTATAAATGTGGTCGCCTCCAAATACACAAACGTAATCAGGATTTTCGTCGTGGATATGAAAAATATTCTGATATACGGCATCTGCCGTTCCTCTGTACCATGAGCCGCCCGTTCTCATCTGTGCGGGAACAAGATCAATGTACTGATTAAGAAAAGGCGATAACTGCCATCCTTTGGATATATGTCTGTTTAGCGAATCTGATTTATATTGGGTCAGAACCTTAATTTTAAAGAAACCTGAGTTAATAAAATTGTTCAGAACAAAATCAATAATTCTGTATCTTCCGCCGAACGGAACTGCGGGTTTTGCTCTGTCCTGAGTCAGCGGATGCAGTCTTTTCCCTTCTCCGCCTGCTAAAATCATTACCAAAGTATCATCAATAGACATATAAACGCTTCTCCTATACCATACAATTTATTGTATCAAATTTATTCGAATAATGAAATAATTAATTAGAATAATTTTACCGATTATTCTGACGAATTTCGATTAAATTTATTTTTTGATACAATATAAATGATAACAAATAAGCAGAGGAATGCAGAGAATGAGTGTAAATCAATTCTTAAAACCGATAACAACAGAAGTAAATGAAAAAGGTCATATAAGCATCGGCGGTTGTGATTTGGCTGATTTAGCAAAAAAATACGGTACTCCATTGTACGTTTTGGACGAAGAAACGCTGAGAGGCATCTGTCGTGATTATAAAAATGCCTTCAAGGATTATCCGAATATAAAAATGATGTATGCATCAAAAGCGCTTTGTACTTCTGCCGTAGTAAGAATTTTGGATGAAGAAGGTTTTGGTTTTGATACTGTGTCATCGGGCGAAATTTACACTGTTTATAAATCGGGCGTTGACATGTCTAAAGTGCTTTTTAACGGAAATAATAAGACAAGAAAAGAAATTGAACTTGCGCTTGATTTGAAGGTTGGGCGATTCTCTGTTGATAATTTTTATGAGGCGGAGTTATTAAATCAAATTGCGGAAGAAAAGGACTTAAATGTTGATATTTTGCTTAGATTAACTCCTGGGATTGAATGTCATACCCACGAATACATCCAAACGGGACAAATTGATTCAAAATTTGGTTTTGATTTAACTCAGGTGGATGAGATTACGGATTTAATAGTTAATAAATACAAAAATCTCAAATTAAAAGGTGTTCACGCACATATAGGTTCTCAGATTTTTGAACTTAAATCTTTTGCGGATGAAGTCGAAATACTGATAAAAGAGATTGAAAGAATTAATAAAAAATTCAACCTGAAGCTTGATGAGATGAATATTGGCGGAGGATTAGGCGTAAAATACACAGAAGAAGACTGTCCGCCTGATGTTAAGGATTTGGCAGACGTTATTACGGAAGCTATGCATAAGCACTCCGTTGAAATTCCCGTAATTTATCTTGAACCGGGAAGAAGCATAATATCAACTGCAGGAGTTACTCTGTATACTGTAGGAAGCTCCAAAACTGTAAATATCGACAGCAAAATTAAACGTTATGTTTCCGTTGACGGCGGGATGGCTGATAACCCGAGACCCAGTATGTATCAGGCTGAATACCTTGCAGAAGGGGTAAATGTTTCAGCTCTTTCAAACCGGGTAAAAGAAAAGGTGACAATTGCCGGACGTTATTGTGAAAGCGGCGATATAATTATCAACGAAATAGAACTTCCGAAACCGCAGGCAGGAGATGTTCTATGCGTTTACAACACAGGTGCATACAATTATTCTATGGCATCTAATTATAACAGGGTGGAAAAACCGGCAATGGTACTTGTAAAATCTGCACAATCTGATATTATAGTAAATAGAGAGAGTCTTGAAGATTTAATCTTGCACGATAATATCCCTGATAGGTTGAGAAAATAATGACAGATACTATTATTGCAGTTATACAAAGCATCTTAGGCAGCCTCAAATGGTCGCTTACCTGGGTTAACGTAATTGAGATACTCATTATTGCAGGGACTTTGTTTCTTTTTTACAGGAAATTTATTAAAAACACCCAATCCGAAAAGCTTGTAAAAGGCTTGTTTATCCTTATTTTTATGTGGATAATGAGCGAAGTTTTGACTCTCATTAACCTTACGATTCTCGGACTTTTCGTAAAAGGTCTTGTAATGGTTATATCTCTGAGTTTAATCGTTATATTTCAGCCAGAACTCAGACGTTTTCTGGGGTATCTCGGACAGCCGGGTTTTATAGGAAAAACACTTTTTTCAAAAAATGTAACTACTGTTAACGATGCTGAAATTGATGTTATAAAAGAAATTATTGAATCGGTAAAATATCTTACAAAAACAAAGACGGGCGCGCTGATTGTGTTTAACAGAGGTTTAACCTCAGGTGCGTACTCGGATGTAGGAACAAAAATTGATGCTTTAATATCTACTGAGCTTATTTTGACTATATTCCATCCTAACACTCCTCTTCACGACGGTGCTATGGTTATTGAAGGAAATAAAATCTTGTCGGCAGGTGTGCTTTTACCGCTTACGGAAGACCCTAAACTGAGCTGGAAATACGGTACAAGACACAGAGCTGCAATAGGTATGTCAGAAGTTTCTGATGCTGCTTGTCTTGTTGTTTCGGAAGAAACCGGAGATGTTTCGATTTGTATGGATGGTATGCTCAAAAAATACGAAGATTTGAAAACTTTAAAAGAAGACCTTGAATCTATTCTGGGTTTAAAGAAAAATATTGAAGAAATAGATGCAAAACACAAAAATCTGCTTGATGTATTCCGCGGTAAGTAGTTTGCATAAAACGTCTCTAAACAGACTTTTGAGAGGAATGAAAAATGTTTTTTCACAGAAAAAAAATTGAGCCGAAAAAAAAGACAAAGGCTGAACTTGTCAAGGAATATTTATCCAGAGCGTTATTCATAACAATAGGTGCATTTATTACGGCTGCGGCTCTCGAAACATTTTTACTTCCTAACAATATCATTGACGGCGGTGTAATCGGTATTTCAATGATGGTCCACTATATTACAAAATGGAACTTAGGTCTGCTTATTTTTTGCATAAACATACCGTTTATACTTCTTGCACTCAGAAAATTGGGAATAAAATTTATTTTACAGACACTGTTTGCAACAGGTATGCTCGCTATAGCAACAAACGTATTCCATGGATTTCACGTTACCGAAGACTTAATCCTTTCCGCTATTTTCGGTGGTATCATTTTAGGATTCGGTGTCGGCTGTATTCTTAGAAATAACGCATCTTTAGACGGCACGGAAATGCTTTCAATTACTATTTCAAAAAAACTCGGAATACTGTCTGTCGGTGAACTTTTAATGATAATTAACCTGTTTATATATACGGGCGCAGGATTTTTGTTAGGCTGGGACAGAGCGTTGTATTCCATTCTGACATATTATATTGCCTCAAAAGTAATTGATGCCGTAATTGAAGGACTTGATAAATCAAAATCTGTAAGAATTGTATCCGAATACCACAGAGAAATCGGTGATGCAATTATGAAAGAACTTGATACCAGTGTGACTTATGTAAGAACTTTGGGCGGGTATTCAAGACAGGAAAAAATATTAACCTATTGCGTCGTTAATAAGTTTGAAATGCCAAAACTTAAAGATGTGGTGCATTCACTCGACCCGAAAGCGTTTATTGTAACAGAAGATGTTCACGAAGTTGAAGGAGTTCGTGTAAAACACAAACGCTAACCTCTTGATGAATTTGGGTTTTGTTGTTATCATGTGGGCAAAAGGAGTGTGTGTATGCGAGTTAGTTCTATTTGTGTTAATAATTATTTTTCAAGAACCTATCAACCTAAAAAAACAGTAAATCATGAAGTAAATTTTAACGGAAAACACTCTTGCGCAAAACTGTTGGGCGGAACTTTTGCAGGTTTGGGCACTCTCGGTGCTCTTGGAGGTATTGCAATTATGACGGGCGGAGTTTCCCTGATACCAACGCTGATATACGGGGCTTGCTGCGGCGGTGCAGGTGCTGCTTTGGGTCATGTTATAGACAGGGGCGCAGATAAATATGATAAAGAATCTAAGAACAGTAAAGCATAGCTGATTTACATATCCAGACCTAAATCAAGCGTCGGAGCCTTTGCTACGATTGCACTTGAGGATATTATATCAACTCCTGTTGATGCAATCTCCCTTACTGTTGCAAGATTAACATTTCCGCTTGCTTCGACAATGGCTTTGCCGCTGATAAGTTTTACGCATTCGCTCATTTGTTCATTTGTCATATTATCAAGCATTATTATATCAACACCGCAGGAGAGCGCTTCTTTTACCTGTTCAATGGTATCACATTCGACTTCTATTTTATGAGCGTGAGAAATATTTTTCTTTAATCTGTTTACAGCGTTTGTAAGCGAACCTGAAAACTTAATATGATTATCTTTTATCATCGCACAGTCCGATAGGTTAAATCTGTGTAAAGCACCTCCGCCCATTTTTACCGAATATTTTTCAAACGCTCTGAACAGAGGGGTTGTTTTTCTTGTATCAACGATTTTTGCTTTGTATTCACCTATGGCTTTTTGATATTTATTAGTTTCGGTAGCTATGCCGCTCATCCTCTGAACATAGTTGAGGGCAGTTCGTTCTCCCATAAGAATATATCGTGCCGAACCTTTTATATCTGCAATTTTGTCACCTTTTTTAATTTCATCACCATCTTTAAAATAGAATTTTATATCTATTTTGTCTGACAAAACTTTAAACACTGTTTCAAAGACGTCCCTTCCGCAAAAAATTCCGTCAACACGGGTATTAAGAGTGCAGGACATTGTATCGTCTTCGTCAGTAAGATAGTCGGTTGTTATATCTCCAAAGCCTATATCTTCCTGTAATGCTTGTTTTACATGTTCTTCTATGAAAAATTTATTTAACATAAGATAAACCCTTCTTACTTAATTTATCAATATTTGAATGAAAAGCTTCAGGCAAAGTCTGAGTATAATCACTTCTGCAATGCGCACCTCTGGACTCTTTTCTTTCCAATGCACTCTCAATAATTATAGATGCTACGGTCAGCATATTTCTGTATTCATATTCGCCCTGATTTAAACATTTTCTCTGACGTTTAAAATCGTTCTTAAGTTTTTCAACTTCTTTTTGTGCAGTAATTAAACCAGCCTCATTTCTTATAATACCGACATAATTCCACATTATATCTTTTAATTTTGATTTGAGAACCGTATAATCATACTCTTTGCCTTTAACAGAGCGGTTATAAACATCTATCATTTTCTTAATGCCTTCGTCTATAATCTTTGGAGTGTCAAGATTAGTAAAAGACAAATAGTCTGCAAGTTCATACGCACATACAACACATTCAAGCAGAGAATTGCTTGCAAGCCTGTTTGCGCCATGAAGTCCTGTACAGGCAGTTTCTCCTATCGCATAAAGTCCTTTTATTGATGTTCTTCCTTCAACATCAGCCTTTATTCCTCCCATTGTATAATGAGCTGCAGGAGCTACAGGTATAGGTCTTTTTGCCATATCAATTCCGTTTTCTTTACAACGGCCTGATATTGTCGGAAAACGCTTCATAATTTTATCCAACCCTATTATTGACGCATTAAGAAATACGTTATTTGTTTTTTCAAGCGACATTTCTTTAAAAATAGCTCTTGTTACAACATCTCTGGGTGCGAGTTCACGTTTATCACTGTATTTTGACATAAACTCCTCACCGTTTTTGTTGATAAGTTTTGCACCTTCACCTCTAACGGCTTCCGAGATAAGAAATCTGTTTTTGCTGTCGGGACTGATTGCGAGCGCTGTTGGATGGAATTGAATGAACTCCATATCCTCAATCTCAGCTCCTGCTTCGTAAGCAAGTGCTATTCCGTCACCTGTTGCACCGTCGGGGTTCGTTGTATATTTGTATACCTGACCTGCTCCGCCTGTTGCAAGGATTACTGCAGAGGAATAGACTATCTCATGCTCGCCTGTCTGTTCATTATAAATAATAACACCTTTACATTCCTTGTTTGAGGATATTAAAAGCTCTACAGCCATAGAGTTTTCCATTATCTGAATGGTGTCATTGTTTTTTACCGCACGTACAAGAGCTTCTGTTATGCCTTTACCTGTCGCATCTCCGCCTGAATGAAGAATTCTTCTTACGCTGTGAGCGGCTTCCAGTGTAAAAGTTAAATTTCCTTTATCATCTTTATCAAACTCAACACCGTTTGTTATCAAATCATTTAATACCGCATCAGATGCCGAAGAAATTTCTTCCGTAACTTTTTCGTCGCTAAGACCGGCACCTGCTTTAAGAGTATCTTTTATGTGCAGATTAATATTGTCATCAGGGTTTTGATGAACAACACCAACTATACCTCCCTGAGCGTAACGAGAGTTACTTGCACCCAGTACTGATTTTGAAACCAAAAGAACACCTTCGGGCAGGTTTATTTGCTGCGCTATCTTTAATGATGCGTATAATCCGGCTGCTCCGCTGCCTATTACTACTACAGAATATTCAGAGTATTTCATTTTCCTCCCTGCGGTTCTTATTTATATTCTAATATAAACAGGATTAGAAAGATATTAAATATAAGTAAAGATTTTGGGGGTAAATTTGTGATAACATGCTTAAAACTTTATTCGCTCACTTCAGCCTGCGCCCGTATTGCATTTTGCTTCACACTCCGTTGTCGTTCACTTTATTTTGCTTGCGCAAAATTGTCGTTCACTCCACTCCGGCTCCTTCGGCGTTCCGTTCACTTTCGCTCACTTCAGCCTACGCCTGTATTGCATTTTGCTTCACACTCCGTTGCAGTTCACTTTATTTTGCTTACGCAAAATTGTCGTTCACTCCACTCCGTGCTCCTTCGGCGTTCCGTTCACTTTCGCTCACTTCAGCCTACGCCCGAATTGCATTTTGCTTCACACTCCGTTGTCGTTCACTTTATTTTGCTTACGCAAAATTGTCGTTCACTCAACTCCGTGCTCCTTCGGCGTTCCGTTCGCATTCGCTCACTTCAGCCTACGCAAAATGCAAAAAAAAAGCTATGAACTTTTTATCGTGCATAGCTGTTGATTAGGGATATGTGTATCGTCGTTTTTTAAGGAGTATAGTTATATATTAGCAATCTACTCTTAAAATTAAATCATCAATTTAGATGATTTTTGTAATAATTCTTAACATTTTATTTTTTGTTTTATATTCTTCAAATCATCAGAAAATACAACTACTCCTTTTTTCCTAGCCTTTATTACCATTTTCGTTATTGAAAATTGATTTTGATATACTAAAATTTAGATAGTATGAAATATATTTAAGTGGGAGTGGCTGTTTTATGGCAATTGATAAAAGAAAACTTACTGTACAAATTCTTTCCGTTATAGGTTTTGCACTTACAATAAAACTTGCAATGATTTATTATTCGGCAAATTATGACAAATATGCTCTTTCAAGTTTTTGTTCAATAAATGATTTCGTTGACTGTGACGGTGCGGCAAAAACTATGGTTTCACAATTTTTGGGTATACCTCTTGCTTACTGGGGCATGTTATTCTACATTACTGTACTGTTCTTAACATTTGTCGATAAACTTAAAAATGCCAAATTTTTAAAATTCCTGGAAGTTTTCAAAAACCCTGTGGCATATATAACCGTAATTGGTACTTTTGCTTTTATAGTTTCTATGACGCTTGCAGGAATCAGCATATTTAAAATAAAGAAACTTTGCATATTATGTGTTATTACATATTTAATAGATTTCTTAATTGCTCTTATTCCTGCCAAAAATATTAAAGATTATTTTTCAAGCTTTAAAACAACCTTCTTTGATTTTATAGACGGTGTAAAAAAATATCCGAAAACTTTTGTTATTCTGTTAATTTTAGCGATTTCAATGCTTACCTACAGTGAAGTTACAAATTGTTTTACACCTCATATTAAACGTGCTAAAGAAATAAAAAAATTTATTTTAATGAAAGAAAACCCATACAAAATTGACGGTAATATTCTGGGAAATGAAAATGCGGATGTTATCATAGAACTTTATTCCGATTACGGGTGTCCGATATGTTCGGTTCATAATATAATACTTCACAAGATAGTCCAAGAATATCAAAATGTTAAGGTTATTCATTATAATCTTCCTTTCGATATAACCTGTAACCATGAACTGTCTATGACAATGCATCCGGGCGGATGTTTTATGTCAAAAGCAGCTCTCGCGGCAGGAAAACTCGGAAATTACTGGGGGATGAGTTCTCTCCTTTATGAAAATCATCCGATGAATGAAAAAGAACTGATTCCGCTTATTGAAAAGCTCGGTCTTGATAAAGATAAAATGTTTGCTTACATGAACTCAAAAGAGATTGACGATAAAATCCAGGAACAGTTGTACAAATCATACGAATTAAATATTGACGCAACACCAACAATGTTTGTTAACGGAGAAAAAAGACTGGGAATATTATCACAAAACGAATTACAAAAACTTTTGGAATCACACGGTGCAAAACGAAAATAAAATATTAATCCACGCGTGCTGCGGAATTTGTTCAGGATACCCTATAGGACTTTTAAAAGAAATGGGGTACAGACCTGTTGTGTATTTTTGCAATCCTAATCTGGATACAAAAGATGAGTATGACAGACGGCTCAATGCTCAAAAAACGGTTTGTAAATACCATAATGTTGAGCTTATAGCAGAAGAATATAACCATCAGGATTTTCTTGATATAGCAAAAGGTCTGGAAGCAGAACCCGAAAAGGGGAAACGCTGTGATAAATGTATAGAACTGAGATTAAGGCAAGCTGCCGGAAAAGCAAAAGAACTCGGAATAAAAATATTTACGACTTCGCTTGTTATTAGTCCGCACAAAAATTTTGCCAAAATATCAGAAATAGGAAATAATATTGCGCAGGAAGATTTATCCCTTGAATATTTATCCCTTGATTTTAAGAAAAAAGACGGTTTTTTGAAAACAAACAAATTGTCTAAAGAACTTAATATATACAGGCAAAACTACTGCGGATGCGAATTTTCTAAGCGCTGATTTTAAACCGAATATTCGGGAAGTTCAAAAGAAAAAGAGTTTAAATTATTGTTTTCTATTATTTTCCCTTTATGAATTTCTATTATTTTTTTACAAAAACTCATAATTATACTCTGACCGACCGAAGTATAGTTTGATTCATTGTCTGAAAAATATTTTGCCTTATTTTTACAGGAAAAAGTAAATCTGATTTTTTTATATCCGGATTTTGCGGTAATTGAAATTTTTTCTCCCGTGTATGCGTTTGAGATTGAGTTTAGTAAAATATTTATTATCACTTTTTTTAGTTCAGCCTTGTCTGCTGTTATATAGAGGTTTTTTATTTTACTGTCATATTCAAATGTTATCTGTTTTTCTGCTGCTTTTGGATAAAGTTCGTCAAAACATGAAGATATCATCTCTGCCAGATTAATTTTTTCGTATATAAGTTTATAATTATTTTTTTCCATACTATATGTATTAATCATCAGAGAAAGAAGATTTAAAATGCACTTGCAGGATTCTTCAATTTGTTCAAGCATATCTTTCTGAACATCATTCAGTACCCCGAACTTTTCACTTTTTACAAGTTCAAGTGCTCTTATCTGCGCAATTGTAGGAATTCTCAAATCATGGCTTAATGAGTTAATAAAATACTCACGCTGACGGTTCAGCCTGATTTTTAAATTTACGTTTGAACGGTTCGTGTATAAAACGGTTCTTGCATAAATTATAAAAAGGATTCCTGCTATGATTACGGCTGTAGTGTTTCCATTATTTATTGCAAATAGCATTATGTACAGATACATAAGCATAACTGCATAAATTTTTAATTGGCTCATTGGCTTATTCTCTTATTAGTAATCCGTATTAGTATATTAATGTACAGGAGTTTAAATGTATATTATCCTGTCAGGCTATAACTTATACAAGGATACTAAACAGTCAGGCTATTTATAAGATTTTTGTGTAATTTTACATTATGAACTCTTAAATAATCCACTCCTTTTTGTATAAGCGGATATGATACTGCCAAAGAGAGGCTGTCTTTTAAATCATTATTATCCTCTTTTACACCCAGCAGACTTTTTCTTGAAACGCCGACCATTACGGGACAGGAAAGAGGGTAAAATTCTTCAATACGGTTTAATATTTCAAAATTATCCTCCCTGGTTTTGCCAAATCCTATTCCCGGATCAATGATAATGTTCTTTATGCCAATACTTTTAGCATATTCAATTTTATTTTTCAGGCTTAAATATATTTCATCAATCAAATTGTTGTATCCGGGGTTATCCTGCATATTTTCAGGGCTGCCTTTTGTATGCTGAATTATTACGGATGCATTGTATTGGGAAACAATGTTCGCAAGGTTTTCATCATATTCAAACCCGGAAACATCATTTATTATTTCAGCACCGTTATTCAGCACATAGTCTGCAACAATTGCTGAACGTGTATCTATACTTATCGGTATCCGTATATTTTCTTTTTGTATAAAATTCATAACCGGCTTTAATCTTCTTATCTGTTCTTCAGGCGATACGGCTATAGAATATGGTCTTGTACTTTCAGCACCTATATCAATAATATCAGCACCTTCTTCTATCATTTGCATAAGGTGTTTCTGTGCATCAGCAGGTTCAATATATTTGCCCCCGTCTGAAAAGGAATCGGGAGTAACGTTTAAGATACCTGCAAGTTTCGTTTTTATTGTTTTTTCATCTTTTATCAGGTAGTTGATTTGTTCTGATAATTTGCTTAAACTGAACGGCTGTTTTTTTAGTTTATCGGTTATTTTTTTTAACTGAGAATAGCTTCCGCCCAAAATTACATCAGAAAAATCGGCTTTACCTGTTATTACATCCCTGTGAGTTGCACAGTCTGCTCCGACTGAAAGAGCTGTCTGTTTAAGTATATTTGCCTGCGCAGAAGTCAGGTTAAATATTTTTATATTCAGATATCTGAACTTATCAGATGCAGCATAACGATACCCTTCATCAAATCCGATTTGATAAAGTTCTTTTTCTATATTACAACTCGTTATAGTTTTTAAAACAAAATCTGCCATAACCTGATTTTATCATAAATATTCCTCTACATCATTTGGAGGATAAAATTGTAATTTATCAAAGATTTTCTAAAAAATTTCCGATAGCTAATTTGTTAAGGAAATATACATGTCACATCAATATAGTACCCCTTGTTCACCACTTCCGAATGGTGACGTTTTAATCCCGAATACTACAAATCCAAAACTGGCAGTCGAATATATTAACTCATACATTGATAAAACACGGTGTGAGGAATTTTCGGTAGACATTTCTTTTCTGAACATAATGGATGCCTGCTATGTTTCTACAATGTGTTCAACAAAACACTATATTAAGTATCCTGAAGGAAGAATTAACTGGCTTGTATCGTCTGATAAAGTTAAAGAATATTCTAAGGACATGTTGTTAGGTAACAGCGAGTATTATTGTTAACCTGCTATCTTTATGCTATATATTATAGTATGAAAGGAGTTTTTGTATGCCTGAAACAATTACAAGAGTTTTAGATAAGGTTAATTCGCCTGATGATTTGAAAAAAATGGGCACAGATGAATTATATAAATTGTCTGATGAGATTAGGGAGCTCATTATAAAAAAAGTTAATACAACAGGCGGTCATTTCGGTCCGAATCTTGGAATTGTTGAAGCAACAGTTGCTTTGCATTACGTTTTTAATTCCCCTGTTGATAAAATTGTATTTGACGTGTCGCATCAATGCTATACACACAAAATATTAACAGGAAGAAAAGAAGGGTTTTTAAATCCCGATTTGTACCTTAAATACACAGGATATACAGCTCCTGAAGAAACTGACCATGATTTGTTTAAAATCGGTCATACTTCTACATCCGTAAGCCTTGCAACAGGATTGGCAAAAGGCAGAGATTTATTAGGCGGAAAAGAAAATGTTGTTGCCCTAATCGGCGACGGTTCACTGACAGGCGGTGAAGCCCTTGAAGGACTTAATAATGCTGCAACACTTAACAGCAACATTATAATTGTTGTTAACGATAACGATATGTCTATTGCTGAAAATCAGGGCGGAATATGTAATTTACTCACAGAACTCAGGGAAAACAACGGTGAAGTCAAAGATAACTTCTTTAAAGCTCTGGGTTTCGAGTATCACTATATCGCAGACGGTCATAATATTGAAAATATGATAGAAACCTTCTCAAAGGTGAAAGATACAGACCATCCTGTTTTAATTCATATGCATACTCAAAAAGGTAAGGGGTTTGAGCCTGCAATGGTTAATAAAGAATCTTTTCACTGGATTCTTCCGGGTCAGCTGGACAAACTCAATGATGCACCTGAGCCGCAAAAAGAAAGCTATGAATCAATAACTAAGGATTATATACTCAAAAAAGTTTCTGAAGGAGAACCGATAATCGCAATGAGCGCAGCAACTCCGGGTGTATTTGGGTGGAACAAAGAATTCAGAGATAAGCTTGGCAAACACTACATTGATGTAGGTATCGCAGAACAGCAGGCTGTAGGTATGGCATCAGGTATTGCAAAACGAGGCGGAAAACCGATACTTGCGTTTATGAGTTCTTTTGTTCAGAGAACGTATGACCAGTTATCTCAGGATATGGCACTTAACAATGCACCTGTGACTATGCTGATTTTCTGGGGCGGTATTTCAGGAGCAGATGCAACTCATCTCTGCACATTTGATATCCCTCTGATTAGCAATATTCCTAATATTGTGTATCTTGCACCGACTTGCAAAGAGGAATACGAAAGAATGCTGGATTGGTCGGTTAACCAAAACGAACACCCTGTTGTAATTAGAGTGCCGTTTAATATTTCATATTCAGGTAATACTGACAGCACTGATTACTCCGTTTTAAACAAATACCAAACGGCTGAAAAAGGTGAAAAGGCTGCGATAATTGCTCTGGGTTCATTCTTTAATAAGGGTAAAGAAGTGAAGGCTCTGCTTAAGGAAAAAACAGGAATAGATGCAACGCTGATTAATCCAAGATTTATTACAGGTATTGACAAAGAATTGCTTGAAAGCCTGAAAGCAAACCATTCTGTAGTTGTTACACTTGAAGACGGCGAACTTGACGGCGGATTTGGAGAAAAAATTACACGTTTCTACGGAGATTCTTCAATGAAGGTTCTGAACTACGGTTCCAATAAAGAGTTTACGGACAGAGCTCCGGTAGAAGAACTTTATACAAGATACCGTCTGAATAATGAACAAATAGTTCAGGATATTCAAAAACTTTTATAGACAGCTTTTAAAGATAAATTAACTAACTTTATTCCTTTGAAAAACGTTCTTCTATTCCTGTGCGTAATTTTTCGTTGATATCTTCAAGGCGCTCGCTGATTATGCTAAGATACGTATCAAGCTCCGAGTTGTCAATTTCCTCCTGTGTGTGATAGTGAAAACCGAGTTCGGGGTGTTTGGGTCTTTGGGTAACTGTTTTTGGATTAAATTTTACAAGTTTGTTTTCAAAGATAATAAATGATTTATCAACAGTCTTGTTATTGTAATCCATAAGACATATTTTTATCATATCCTTAAATTTGACTTTGGAAAAAACAAGATACAAAGAGCGTCCGTCAGTTGTAGCGTCTTTAAACAATATGGCATTCCGCTGAATAGTTTTGATTTTATTAAATATTCTGAAGAAATTTTTATCGTTCCCTTTGTATGATAATCTTTCCAAATTAGCTTTAAAGTATTTAAAATCTTCAGTGATATCATCTATGAGCGGTTTGTATTCGTCAAGATTTCCGGGAATATTGTCTGCTTGTTTCTCACGTATCGCATCAATGCTTTTTTTGCGGCTGACAATATAATCAAGATATTTTTTTAACTCTTGTTTTAGTAAAAAAAGATAGTTTTCTATATTCAGTTCATCGATTTCTTTCTGTGAAAAGAACTTCAGGGTTTCATTTTTTCCCCGTTCAAGAGTTTTTCCTATAAACTGCAGAGTCGGATTTTTTTCAATTTGACCTTTTCCGTTTATAACAAGCTGCTTCCCGCCAATAAAAATTACTGTTCTTGGACTATTTCTATGTTCAACACGGAAGTTAACTGCAACATCTTCGCCGTTCGCTCCTATTTTTTCAAATTCAAGAATTTTTGAACCTGCAATCCCTCGTTTTATTCCCGGGTATCCGTTTTTGACAGAACTTCTTGTATTGGCGGATTTTGCAATAGATTTTATTAATGAATGTGCATTTTTGAACAAGTCCTGTATATCTAAAATGAGATTACAGCCCAGCTCGCTCAGCTGACCTTTTGCATTGTTAGGTGAGTATGTACTGTTCAGTATCGAAGCAGTCTTTTTAACTTCTTTTGTTATGACATTATTTGGGATTGTTCCGCAGAAATTTATATTGTTAACTGGTAAGTTCATACTGTTTATAAATCTGCTGAAAAAATTTTTTGCGTTCTGAAAATAATGTGTATTTAAACAAGAGGTTTTAAATAATATGAATTATTTGACTTTATTCGGTTTGTATAACTAAAATTATGAATAATAAAGGGAGGTAATATGAAAAAAATATTTTTAATCACTTTGATACTGTTTAGTTTCATTAATGCATCTGTAGCATCGCAGATTTCTTATGATAAGAGTGATTTTGTACCTGTATATACCGTAATTGATGATGCCGCTTATGATATCCGCTATTATTCTTCGAATAATTTTACAGGAAACAGAATTAACGGTTATAATACACCGATTGCATATATGACAAAAGAAGGGGCAAAGGCGTTATCTCTTGCTGCTGCCAATTTGAGAAAACAAGGATACAGATTACTTATCTGGGATACTTACAGACCTCAAAAAGCCGTCGATAATTTTGTTGTATGGATTAATAATCCAAACGATGACGGTGACAAGGATTTTTACCCTGATTTAAAAAAATCGGATTTGGTAAAAGGCGGTTATATAGCAACAAAATCTTCTCATACTAGGGAAAGTACAGTAGATTTAACTCTGATAAAAAAAGACGGTTCATTTGTTGATATGGGCGGTACTTTTGATTTGTTCAGTGAGATTTCTCATCCTGATTACAAAAAAATAACCAAAAAACAAAAGAAAAACAGAAAAATTTTGCATGATGCCATGATAAATGCAGGGTTTGAAGGTATAGATTCAGAATGGTGGCATTTTACATTGAAAGATGAACCTTACCCCGATACATATTTTAATTTTAATATACAATAGTATTTCGAAAATCTCAGAGCACCTGGTAAATCCGGGATTTAAAAAAGAACCTTAATGAAAAATATCATTGAGGTTCTTTTTTATTTAGTTTTGGTACTAATTGTAAATTAATGTAAATTATTTTAAAAAATCAGGCAATTTTGAAAGTTCAGGGAACTTACATGAGGGTGTGTAGTAAAAAGTTGGCAAAATCCAAGAAAGGTAAAATATGGTAAAAGACGTATATTTAAATCTAGCTAACACTATTAACAAATATCCAAAAGAGCCAAAAATAGGCAATACATTAAGGACGAAAATAATCACAAAGGAATTTGCAAATGGTATAAAACAATATGCTGTATCCGGAGAAGCTACTAAAGTCAAAAAAAATAAATTACAACTGCAATTAATCGAAGAGTTCTTTAATAAATGCAAAAATGGACACATTTTTGAAGAACTACCCTTTTTCAAGAAAATTACAGAAACAAAACCGGAATATGATGCTAATAGACTCCTAGTTATAACAAGGGCAAATGGTAAGGGATTAAGCACTAAAACCACAGTTAATTCTGAAGGAATTCGTAAGTATAAGGTTACAAAGAGGTTGAATAAAGAAGGGACTCAATACGATTGCGTAAGATATAGTTATAATGATAAAGGAACTGAACCAATAGTTTTTTCAACGTGGACTGAAAATGTATAATAATGATGTAGCTCGTAGGCTAGGTGAAACTCATCAAAACATAAAGATAAGTTGAATAAAATACGTCAGAATAATGCATTAATATTATAATAGACCGATTAACAATCGGTCTGTTTTAGTTAAACTGGGCATGAAGAGACTGTCTTGCTCGTTCGCGTTTAACGGCAATTCCGAGTTTTGTCTGCAAGCCTATCGGCTTTTGACAAAAACTCTTCAGCCTCAGCTCACTCGCGCCGAACTCCTGACGAAGCTCCGCTTCGTGGAGTTCTCAAACATCTCCAAATCAAAGTAATAGGGTAATACAGATATGTCTGTATTACCCTATTACTGGGCATGAAGAGACTCGAACTCCCACGCTTGCGCACTAGTTCCTAAGACTAGCGTGTCTACCATTCCACCACATGCCCATATTCAGTTGTCAAAAGGTCTTACGACCTTGAGCGTGTCTACCCCTCTCCTCGAACGTGACATTTAGTCACCTTCTCGTCGGCAGAGTACCACATGCCCTTACGCTAGGTCAGTAGAGTAAACAGACCAAATCGGTTTGATTTACCCCTGCCCGTATTTAGTTGTCAACAAAAAAAATATATCAAGACCAAACCACTTTGTCAAATAGGGCTCTCGCAAATCAAAGGCATTCGTTTACATATTGCACTCAGAAACCAAATTATATATAATATATCTATTGAATTAGTGTTTAGGTTCACTAAAGAAGGAGAGATATATGCTTAAAAAAATGTTTAAGTCACTGAACTTAGCTCTTTTGGCTATGTTCGTTTCTGCTCCTGTTTTCGCAGGAGAAGCATCTCTTGTTGTCCCAAACATTAAATCCGAATCAGAGCTCAGCTACAATCTTTTGTTAGCAGGCATTATCGTTTCGGTTTTAGGCGTCCTCTGGGGACTCTGGGCTTATACAAGAGTAAAAAAAGTTGAAGTCCACGAAGCTATGGCTTCCGTCGGAAACACAATCTTCGAAACTTGTAAAACTTACCTCGTTCAACAGGGTAAATTCTTACTTATGTTAGAAGTATTAATCGGTTTGTGTATTGCATTCTATTTCTGGTATCTTCAGGGAATGGAGCTTAAATCGGTTCTTATCATTCTCGGATGGTCAGTTCTCGGTATCTTAGGTTCATACCTTGTTGCCTGGTTCGGTATCAGAATGAATACATTAGCAAACTCAAGAACTGCATTTACCGCACTTAAAGGCAACCCGCTGAACATTCTTAACATACCGCTTAAAGCCGGTATGAGTATCGGTGTTTTACTCGTATCTATCGAGTTAATCATGATGTTAATTATCTTATTGTTTGTTCCGGGTGAACTGGCAGGCGCTTGTTTCATCGGTTTTGCTATCGGTGAATCACTTGGTGCTTCTGCACTTCGTGTTGCCGGCGGTATATTTACAAAAATTGCTGATATCGGTTCTGACTTGATGAAAATTCAATTCGGTATCAAAGAAGATGACCCGCGTAACCCCGGTGTTATTGCCGATTGTACAGGTGATAACGCAGGCGACTCAATAGGACCGACTGCTGACGGTTTTGAAACTTACGGTGTAACAGGTGTTGCTCTTGTAAGCTTCATTCTTTTAGGCGTATTCAAAGATTATCAGGTTCAGTTACTCGCCTGGATTTTCACAATGAGATTCCTGATGATTATCACATCAGTTGTTGCATACTGGATTAACGGTATCTACACTAAATTAGTTATCGCAAAAGCTAAAAAGTTTGACTTTGAAGCTCCGTTAACTTCATTAGTTTGGATTACTTCTGTTCTTTCTATCGGAATGACTTTCGGTGTAAGCAACTTCTTATTAAAAGACCTTCCTGCTAATTTATGGCTGGTTCTTTCAATAATTATTTCCTGCGGTACTTTGGGTGCAGCATTGATACCTGAAGCAACAAAGGTATTTACTTCACCAAAAGCTAAACACACTCACGAAGTTGTTGTAGCATCAAAAGAAGGCGGTGCTTCTCTTACAATCCTTTCAGGTATTGTATCAGGAAACTTCTCCGGTTTCTGGATTGGTTCAATTGTTGTATTGTTAATGGGCTTGGCTTATTTTGCAAGTTTGAACATTCCGGCTGATGTTATGATTTATCCGTCAGTATTTGCATTTGGTTTGGTTGCATTCGGTTTCCTTGGTATGGGGCCTGTAACTATTGCAGTTGACTCTTACGGGCCTGTAACCGATAACGCTCAGTCAGTTTACGAATTGTCACTGATTGAAGAAATCGACGGAGTTAAAGAAGGTATTGAAAAATACTACGGATTTACTCCTGATTTTGAAAATGCAAAAACATACTTGGAAGAAAATGATGGTGCAGGCAACACCTTTAAAGCTACTTCAAAACCTGTATTAATCGGTACTGCGGTAGTTGGTGCCACAACCATGATTTTCTCATTAATCCTGGTTATCAAAGAAACATTGGGTATTCAGCCAGAAATGATTTTGAACCTGCTGAACCCATACACACTTCTCGGTTTCATTGCCGGCGGTGCTGTAATTTACTGGTTCTCAGGTGCTTCTATGCAGGCTGTAACAACAGGTGCATACAGAGCTGTCGAATACATCAAAGACAATATCAAATTAGGCGAAGCTGATGAAAAGAGTGCTAACCTTGCTAACTCAAAAGAAGTTGTTAAGATTTGTACTCAATACGCACAAAAAGGTATGTACAATATTTTTATCGCTTTATTTGGTTTTGCTCTTGCACTTGCTTGTTTATCAGCTCCGATGGGAGGCGATAATGCACCGGTATCATTCTTTGTAAGCTATTTGATAGCTATAGCAGTATTTGGTCTGTTCCAGGCTGTATTTATGGCTAACGCAGGCGGCTGTTGGGATAACGCTAAGAAAATTGTTGAAGTTGATATGGCTGAAAAAGGTACACTGCTTCACGAAGCAACTGTTGTCGGTGACACTGTAGGTGACCCGTTCAAAGATACTTCATCAGTTGCAATGAACCCAATTATCAAGTTTACAACCCTGTTTGGACTTTTGGCAATGGAAATTGCTATTGCTCCGGCATTTAAAGAAAATGCAAAAATCTGGGGTGCTGTAATCCTTGTAATCGCTTTAATCTTTGTTATCCGTTCTTTCTATGCTATGAGAATTCCTAACAAAGAAGAAAAATAAAAGATTAATACTCTTTTAAAGGTCGGACTGAGAATTCTCAGTCCGACCTTTTTTTATTATAAATCTTAAGGAAAAATTAATTATCATGATGATTTACCCTCTTGATTTACCCATTTGTTTTTAATACTATTAGTATGTTAAGAGAAAGTTTTACTAATAAGAAGGAGTAAAAATTATGGTAAACGTAGCAATTAACGGATTCGGAAGAATCGGTAGAAACACTTTAAGAGCAGCTATCAGAGAAGGTATCTTTGATAAAATTAACTATGTTGCAATCAACGACCCTGGTTTAAAACCGGAAGATGCAGCTAGAATTTTCAAATATGACTCAGTTATGGGCAAATTTGACGGTGAAGTTTCAGCTTACGAAGAAGGCATCATCGTTAACGGTAAGAAAATTAAATTCTTTGCTGAAAAAGACCCTGCAAATCTTCCTTGGAAAGATTTAGGTGTTGAAGTTGTTGTTGAATCAACAGGTTTCTTCACTGATGGTGAAAAAGCTAAAGCTCATATCGCAGCAGGTGCTAAGAAAGTTATTATCTCAGCTCCGGCTACTAACGAAGATATTACAATTGTTTTAGGCGTTAACGAAAAAATGTATGACCCTGCAAAACACAATGTAATTTCTATGGCATCTTGTACAACAAACTGCTTGGCTCCTGTAGCTAAGGTTATCGATGAAAAATTCGGTATCGTTAAAGGTTTGATGACAACTGTTCACTCTTATACAGGTGACCAAAGAATCTTAGACGCAGGTCACAAAGATCCTCGTCGTGCTAGAGCTGGTGCTCTTAACATTTGTCCTACTAAGACAGGTGCTGCTAAGGCTGTAGCTCTTGTATTACCTCAATTAAAAGGTAAATTGGACGGTTTCGCTATGAGAGTTCCTACTCCGGACGTATCTTTAGTTGACGTTGTATTTGAACTTGCTAAAGACGTTACAGTAGAAGAAGTTAACGCAGCATTAAAAGAAGGCGCTGACGGACACGTTCTTTGCTACACTGAAGAACCGTTAGTATCTTCTGACTACGTTGGTACTTCACAATCTTCAACAGTTGACGCTTTATTAACTCGTGTAATGGGCGGAAACCAGGTTAAGATTATTTCTTGGTACGATAACGAAATGGGTTATTCTACAAGATTAGCTGAAACAACATTAATGGTTGCTTCTAAATTATAATTTGTGAATTCGGATTTAAGTCCGGTTTAATCAAAAAGCGTTCGGGTTATCCCGAACGCTTTTTATATGCCTGTATGGTGTTTTTTTATTTTACATACTTGTTGAACAAGTTGTCTATAAAATCATTTGCTGCTTTTTTAGCTTTTTCTCTATAAGCATATCTTGTTGAATCACTAAGATCATATCGTGATTTATCAAGCGTTTTTTTACCCTTTTCCAGAAATTTGGCAACAAATGTACTTTTAAATTTATCCGGCAGCCCTGTCTTTTTTGATTTTCCTACAAAATAACCAACATAACTTATATCGATAACATCTTTTTCCGTACCGATTTTAGAAGCTTTTTCAAACATTTTATCAAATACTTCACCATAAAACATTTCGCCGTTTATATTAAGTTTTGCACCGAAGGTGCTGTTATAGCCATTGTTTTGTATTTTCCCGATCTGCATTATTCATTCTCCTTTTTCATATATAACCCTCTAAAAATATTTTTTGCGCAAAAAAAAAGAGGCTTTATATATAAAGCCTCTTTTTTCATAACAAAATTGTTTTAAGTATTATATATTCTGTCACCTGCATCGCCCATGCCTGGAACAATATAACCTCTTTCGTTAAGATGCCTATCTACTGCTGCAACAATTAATTTGACATCAGGGAATTCGCTGAATACTGCGTTAATGCCTTCAGGAGCAGATATCATGCAAACGCATGTGATATTTTCCTGCGGAATCCCTTTAGAAACGTACAGCCTGATTGCTTCTCTTAAAGAATTACCTGTAGCAAGCATAGGATCTGTAATAAACACATAATACTTAGACGGATTATCTACAGGCATTGGAACTTTGTTATAATACCAAACAGGTTTTAAAGTTTTCTCATCACGGTACATACCGATATGCCTAATAGTCGCCTGCGGAAGAATATCAACTGCCTCATCCGTAAAAATCAGTCCTGCTCTTAATATCGGGGATATAATAATGGTGATATCGTCATTTATGGTCTTTGTTGTAAACTCCGCTATCGGGGTTTCGATTTTAACTTCTTTTTGAGGCAGATTTTTGGTTGCTTCATACAAAAGTATCCTTGTAAGTTTTCTTGCAGCCAGCCTTACTCCCTGAGTATCTGTATTTTTATCTCTCATTGTACATAAGCTCTGGTTTACAATAGGATTAGAAACTACAGTCAAATTATTTTTTTCTTCGCTCATCTAATTTACTCCCTAAATCATCTACTCTTTTTTGTTGTTTATCAATAATTTTGTCAACATATTTCAGGAATTGTTCGGATTCTTCAAATGACTGTTTCCCTGAGGGAAAATCAATTTCTCCCATTTTCTTTCCAAATTTAGAGGATACAGCTATGATATTACCTACATTTTTAAACATTTCGTTAAGCAGCCCGGCTGCATCGCTTAATCTTTTGGGAGAATTTACGGTTAATGTCGGAACGGTGGAATCTACATATGTATTTTTATCCGGCAGATACAGCTCAAGAGATTTTGAACCTGCCATTCCGCTGAATTCAACCGTTGCTGATGTGCCCTGCGGCAATTTTACGGACTTGTCAGTTATTAAAAATTTAACAAAGACCTCATCTTTCATTGGTTCAATTTTTGTCACATGACCTATCTCAATACCCATTGCTCTGACTGAAGACCCGACAATCAAGCCGTCTACGTCAGGCATAAATATATTGTATTCATATTCCGAATCAACATGTTTTATTTGATTTATAAAAAATCCTATAGCAGGTATCAGCAAAATCAGCAGCCAGATTAAAAGCTCTCCGCTGTGATTTATGTATAAAAGATTTTTTTCTTTATCTTCTTTTTTATCTTCTGTCATATCAGACCTATTATATCTAATTTAACAACCTTAGACAAGTTATTTTATATAAAACTCATTAATTGCAAGCGGATGCGTAAAGTCGTCGTGAGAAAATACCTGCATTACGTATCTTCCGGTCTGCCAAAACGTAAAATAATCCGTGTAATAATATCTTTCATCCCGGTTTAGACGAAAATCTTTTGTTCTTACGACATTTTCCCCGCCCAAAGGAATTTTATCATCCATTGTGAATACCTGTACACGTATAAAGTCGTTATACATTTTTTTTGGTGCAATAAAAAGATAATAAACTTTATTACCGGGCTTGAATACTTTTTGGTCGTGCAGCGCATTGTTCTGTGTTATGGGAACGCTGTTAAAAAGTATCAAACCACGCTCATAAGAACAGCCTGTTAAAAGAATAAATGAAAAGAAAACCGTTATAAGTAATCTGAGAGTTTTCATCCGGAAATCCTAACCTTCAAGAGTTTTTATTTTTTGCCTTACCGTGTTTAGCATTTTTTCATCTTTTTCAACACCTGAGTATAAATAGTAATATTCCAGAGCTTTTTCGGTATCACCTTTTTGTTCGTATGCCATACCCAGAGAATAGTATGCATAAGGATAATCAGGTGATAATTGGATTACTCTTTCAAAACATTTTATTGCATCGTCGTAGTTTTTCTGGTTAGCCAGCACCAGTCCTTTATTGAAATAAGCATCAGAGCTATCTTTATCTATAGACAAAAGTCTGTCGTAGAAGCTTAAAGCCTTTGTGTTATTTCCGGTAAGCTTATATATATTGGCAATTTTCAGCATTGTATTTTTATCCTGCGGTGCGTATATAACAGCTTTTGCGTAATAATCCAGTGCGTCGTTGTATTGTTGTTTTTTATAAGCTTCATCACCGTTCTTAACCAGATTTTCATAAGCAATAGTTTGTTCTGTTGTTGTGAGCTTGATTTGTTCCGGCTTCTTTGCTTCGGGAACGGTAATTTTGTTTTCCGCATTATTTTTTGCTTCTGCCATTTTATGATTTGTCATAAACATTGATAAAGCAGTATTGTATTCAAGATTTGCCGGAGCAAGTGATACGGCTTTGCGGTAATTTTCAAGTGCAATATCCGAACAGCCCATTTTGTCATTTGCAGAGGCATATCCGAAATATGCAGATGCTTCTTTAGGGTTAAGTTCTATTGCGTCTTCAAAATATAAAATTGCCTGTCCGTAGTCTTTTTTATCGTACAAATCGTATGCATAAGCTATTGTTGCCGCTGCCAAATTAGTCTGTAAACGTTCATTAGGCTGCTTTTCAAGAAGCTGTTTATAAAGCTCTATTGCTGCAACGTAATTATTCATTGCGTGTAAAGTCAAAGCTTTGTTTGCCAATAATTCATAATTATCAGGAGATACTGATAATACCATATCGTAGAATTTTAAGGCGTTTATATAATCCTGTTTCTGGTGGTAACATAAGGCAAGCTCTTTTTTTATATCGTTGTCTGAAGAATCAAGAGTGTAAGCTTTTTCAATATTAAATAATGCTAAATCAATATCATTCTGGCGTTTGTATACAAGCCCCAGATTTTTATATGCATTAGCATCATTTGGGAAAGCTTTTATATAAGTCTTGTATTCTTCAATGGCTTCCGTATTTTTACCCATATTCCCGAGCAGATTTGCATAATCAAATCTAAGTGCCGTTAAATCCGGGTTAACAGCAAAAGTTTTAGTGTAATATTCCAAGGCTTTGTCATTGTTACCCAGGTTTTGATAAGACAGTGCAAGTTTTGCTAAGACAACTTCATCTTCTTTATTGTCCTCTAACGCTCTTGTCAAAATTTCGCTTGCAGCCTTGTACTGTTTTGTATCAAACAGAGCTAATCCGTAATGTGTATAATCCTTAAATGCTGTCGGATATTTTTTATACAAAGCTGCATATATATCACAGGCTTTTTCCGGCTGACCTGATGCATAATAAACATTTGCCAGGTTTTCACTTGCTTCAAGATGTTCAGGATAAGCATTTAAAAACGTTGTGTAATACTCTATCGCATTTTTATAGTTCTTTCTGAAGTACTCAATGTTAGCAAGGTTCAGGTAATTGTATTTGTATTCCGGATAAATCTGCTGAGCCTGCATAAATGAGTTGTAGGCATTTTCATAGTCGCCCATTGTCTGTAAAATATTACCTATGCTTATATAAATAAAAGCATCGTTTGGACGAAGTCTGACAGCTTTTTTGTATGCTCCCAGAGCTTCTTCATAATTACCTGCATCAGCGTACAGACCTGCAATTTTTGTATAAAGCATTGCGTCATCACCGTTTATGTTCAGCGCTTTTTGAATTATGTCTATAGCTGTAGCATAATCTCCCTTATACTCATAATTGCATGCTTCCTGATACAGAATATGAGCTTCTTTTGTCATTCTGGCTTCAGCCTGTGAAGACGCAAAAAATAACATTATTCCCAATAACGATATACACAAATTTTTATTCATATTAAAGCCCTCAAACATATTCTATCAGAAAAACAAAAAGGGTGCATAATGTTTAGATATATGAATATAACTAATTTAAAACAGATTAACTACATTTTGTTTTTCAAACTTTGGACAGGTGTTCCATATAAGGGTAGGAATTATATCCCCTTCAAGTCTGCCGGTCATAGGGCATTTGCATTGTCCCTGAACCATATTTGTTGACCCGTCAACAACGTGCTGAAAATATTTGCAGCATTGGCAGATTTTTAGTGATAATCCGTAGTCGCTAAGCTTTTGCGACAACTCTTTCAGTGCGTCAACCATTCTCAGATGATTGTTTTTTGTTGTGTATGATTTGCCTCTGTTGATAAATTTCACTCTTGCAAGACCATCATCTGATATAAGCTCGATTTTGCACATATAATCCTGTTTTCCGTCGGTAACAATTACATCTGTTTCCATTTTTTCGACCGTGTGTTTACGGTTTTTGTTTTGTACAATGTTTCTTATACCTCTGATTGGCGGAAAGTTTTTAACTATATGACCAATAGAGTACAGCGGATAAGAGAACAGATATAAATAATCTTTTGAGTGAATACCGGCATGGAAAAGGCTTGCGCTGAATGCCAGAAGAAGTGTCAGTGCGCTGATTAAAACCGTAAAGTATCCTACAGGAATAAAACCTAATACTTTTATTCCTCCGAAATGGTATGTGTGAGAAAGCAAGAATGCATAACACAGTGTGCAAACAAGCCAATTTGGTATCAGCAGTGATGCTATGTATTCAAAACTTTTCAGATTTTTTGTTTTTGTCCAATTCTGTGTAAATATAGAAATTCGTTTGGACAAAGACGGAATTCTTAAATCAAAATTCTCAATTTCTCTGTACAGCTTAATATCATTTATTGAACCGACTGCAATATTTTCGTTTGCGAGCTTTAAGGTGTAATTTGCTTCAGATATTTTGTCCCTGAAGTCAAACGAACCGATTTTATTGAGTAAATCACGCTTAATTACAAAAGCATCTGTATTGATTAAATTTGTCAAACCTAGTCTTGTTCTGGCATTGTAAATAAATTTTGAGATATAGCGTGTGTAAGTAACTCTGACGCTGTCCCAAAACTTCATCTCTGTATCTTCTGCTATGTAGTTTACGATAGGCATGAATACAGGGTGTTTGGTTAAATAGAAGTTAACATTTTCCATAAAGTCCGAATCAACATAACTTCCTGCGTCAATAAATACGTAAGCATCAAGATTAGGTGCTTCGCTTAGTTTTTCTGCAATTATGGAATAAGCCTGACTTTTTCCTATTGGTTCCATGTTGTTAATATTTACGACATTGATGCCCAAGTCGGTCTGAAATATAAATTCCGGCGGGTTTTCAACCTTGTCCAGAATGACATATATTGTATATCTAAGCTTGTCATAGGTTTGATTTTTTAACTGGCGAATAAGATATTCCAGTGTTCCGGCTTCACCTGAAGCATAAACAATAACACAAATGTTAGAATCTTTGGAAGTATATTTATCTCTGATTTTTTTCTCTGATTTAAGGCTTACCAGAGAAAGAAGAACAAAATATACGGTAAAGACAGTTATATAAAGATAAATTAAAGTAATCATAATACCTCTCCAGCTTAAATGTAACTTAAACAAGAGGCGATTTCAAGGGAAAACTTGCTCTGGAAAAATTTGTTACAAAATATGAAGAATTACATCTTGAAAAAGTAAATAAATATGATATAATATAGATGTAGTTATGGTATTTTGTCTTAATTGGCAACAAATGATTTGTTAAAATTACCCCAAAATATGACATCATGCATGGTGAAAAACTATAAGATTAGCGAACTTTTGACGAAAAGCGAGAGGTCTTATGACAATATCATTTAGCGGACCGTCGTCCGGAATTGATACAAACGCATGGGTTGAAGCTCTTGTTAAGATGAAGCAGGCAAGTGTTACCAACCTGGAACAAAAGAAAGAAACTCTGGTTTATACCACGAGTGTACTTGATAATGTCAAAAGTTTCTTTGCTTCATTTAAGAGTGTGTTGACGAACGTAACTCAGTCTAATCTAGGGATTGCTTCATTTGATTTATTTTTACAAAATTTGGTTGAAACATCAAATGCAGATGTTGTAACCGCATCCGTAACTACAGAGGCTCAGGAGGCTAATTATGAGGTTTATGTTGACCAGGTGGCAACAGAAACTGAAGCAAAGAGTGCATTTTTAACTAATATCATATCTACAACACAAGACATAGCTACACATAACTCGCTTTTAAGCAGTATAGGGATTGGGACGGGGAAAGTAGGATTTCTCATCGGTAAGGATGACAACGGGAACGATATTGAGAGAATCATAACTCTGCAGAGTAACGATACTATCGGTACTTTCTTGGACAAACTGAATAAAATCGGTATTGATGCAAGTTATGATCCGACAATGGGCTTGTTCTCAATTAATGTAGATACTGACCACATCAATGACATTGACAATACAGGAATTATTGATGCGTTGTGTCTGCAAAACGTAAACTCGGGTTATTCAAGTGATTTCCTTGAATTAACAGACATTAACTCCTTTGTTGTAAACGCAACTGAAACAGCAAAGATGAGTTTGTTTGGGATTACGGATGGAACGTACACTATTACTGATGCTGACGGAAACAATCCTCAGATTTTTGAGGCTGATACCGAAGGCACATTCCTTGACTTTTTCAATGCAATTTCAAGGTTTGGTCTTACCGCATCTTTTGATGATGAGGGGATTATTACAATCAACACAGACGGCAGATACCTTATATCAGGTGCTCTTGCGGAGCAGCTTGGTATTGTAACAGATGACCAGTCCCATGATACCGATACAAAGGCTGCATCTACCGTAAGTGCATTTTCGACAGAGGTTGTTAATGCCGAGTACAACTCAACGTTAGGCGAGATTGGTGCGATTGTTAATAACAGTGATACATTAAAGATACTTGACGTACATAGAAATCTTGTTGCTGAGATAACATCTTTAACAAAGAGTTCTACAATAGATGATTTGTTTGATGCACTTGCGCATTACAGTATAGCAGGTTCGTTAAATAACAACGTTATTTCGTTTGACTCTGCGCTGGGATATATTATTGAGGGGAAAATTGCAGAGAATTTAGGGGTACAGACATACCAAACTTCAACTACTACAATTAAGACAGGCAACAGCACTACATCAACTGGACTTGTATCATATCTTGCAAGTGCCACAGACTGGGTATCAGACTGTTTATGGGATGTATGGGACAGTTACAGTGCTCAGGACAAAGTTATTACCGTAACTCACAGGGACAGAGTAAGGGATGGGGATGATAACCTTAATATTCAGACCTATACGTACACCGTTACCGCAAAGAATTCTATCGGTTCTGACGGAAAAGTACAGAAGGGTACTCAATTCCAGGATATCATTGATTGGTACAAATCGATAGACCCAACTTCTACGTTTGTATTTAATGACCAGGGACAAATTCAGATAGATTCCAATGATACATTCTATCTGGAAGGTAAGATTGCTGAGTATTTAGGTATTGGCGGATACTCAAGAACGTATACCTGGACAGAAGGTATCACAACCACAACAAGTTCTGAAACAATTTCTTACAGAGTAAGAAAGACGGACTACATTTCAGATGTATTGTGGGACAACGGATGGCTAACGTACTCCGATACTCAGAAGGTTATTTCTGCATACAGTATTACAGTTGACCACACAACGGGAAATAATTCCGTCAATAATCCTGTTTATGAAAAGCCAGATTCGGTAAGTGCTACAGTGGAAGATGAATATACAACTGATGGCCTTCACGCAGAAGGTAATTATGTTGAAAATTCTTCTACATATCAGCATACGGTTAAGACATTAATCGGAACGTTTACGATTAAACAGGGTCAGACAACTTTTGAAGATTTAAGTTATTGGTTTACGCATGTAATTGACCAGACTGCAGCATTTGAGATTACAAATGAAGGTAAGATTGTTATCAATTCCGATAATAACATGCACCTGGAAGGAAAGGCTATAACAGATTTAGGTTTGGGTATCAGTACGTATGCACAGAGCTGGACAACAGGTACCGCTGCTACGCAGAGTACGGGAAGTGTAACGTATCAGGTCAAAATGACCGACTATATTTCGGATACGTTTACGGCAACCCAGTGGGGCAAGGTTAACAAGATGATTACCGTATACAGTAGTGATGTAGACCACAGTGACGGTGATGACGGAAACCAGGTATATCAGAAAACCGTACAGGTTGCACTTACAACGATAACGATTGATACTTCTACGACATTTAATTCATTGAAAGCCGCATTAGCAGAGTATCATATTGATTTATCAATAGTAGACGGTGTTGTAACTCTTGATTCAAGAAGATCGAATTATCTTGTTGAAGAAGAGTTTATGAAACATAAGACAGAAAACGGTGTTGACGTAATGACGGTTAACACTAATTATAATGGCGGAAAAACAAGTATTTTAGACCACTTTGGTATCAAATATGATACAGTAGCACAGACTTGGACGACAGGTACAGCATCAACAGAAAGTACCGGTATAGTAAATTATGTAATCAAGATGACAGATTATATGTCTGATACATTTACTGCTACCGAGTGGAATAATTTGTATAAATCTGTAAAAAGTGATGGTACTACTGTAAATACCAGATACACAGACAGTTCGGGGGTTTCACATGGCGGACGTGAAATTGCAGTAATGCATTCATACATAGACCATACAAACCAAAAGACAATTATTGCTTGTACTACAGTAATTACAATAACCACATCAACAACCTTTAATGATTTGCAGTACACACTTAAACACTTGAGTGATGATGACAGGTACAATATAGACCTTAGTATATCAGACGGCGTATTAAAGTTTGATTCAAACTGCTGCTGGATTGAAGGTTTAATTCCTGACCATTACGGAGTCAAGATTGATACATATAACGCAAACTGGACGACAGGTACCGCATCTACACAAAGTACAGGAAATATTCAATTCCTTGCAAGCGGTGAAGATTTCATTCAGGATACCTTCTCTTCAAGTGAATGGTCAAATCTCGGACAATCGACAACAAGTTACAAGATTACCGTAGGTACTGTGGGAACAACCGGAACCACGGAAAAGACGCTGGGCGGTAAGACAATTGTTATAATGCATAACTTCCTTGACCACACAAAACAGAATA
The DNA here is from genome assembly GCA_902763805.1 of uncultured bacterium. Taxonomy (GTDB): domain Bacteria; phylum Cyanobacteriota; class Vampirovibrionia; order Gastranaerophilales; family Gastranaerophilaceae; genus CAG-196. Next base: position 168,951 of record CACWTN010000002.1, read on the forward strand.
CGGTTACGGAATGCATGACAACAATTACAATTACGAATAACACCAAGATTGGTGATTATGTAATAACAGACGGTGTATTACAGGCGACAAGCCACAATGATTCATCACATTCAACGATTATCGTAAACGGTACAACTAAATCAGGAAAGACATTAGCTGATATACTTGCGCAATACGATATTAAACTGAGCGTATCAAACGACGGTGTTGTACAGCTTGATTCAAATCCGTCTGCAGGAAACAGCAGAAACGCATTCTATGTACAAGGTTTGATTACAGACCACTGGGGCGTTACTTATAATACTATTCAGCAGAGCTGGACAACTGGTACGGCAGCTACGGAAAGTACCGCATACGTAACATATCTTGCATCTATGACAGATTACATTTCTGATACATTTACAAAATCGGAATGGAACGGTTTATCAAACTACACGATTACAACCGGAGCAGGTGCAACTCTTGCTACAACAACAGTAAGCGGTACGGTAATATCTGTAATGCATGCCGAACTTGACCATACAACCCAGTCGACTGTTATTACAAGAAAAACAACGATAACTATTGGCGTTGATACAACATTTAATAACTTAAAAGATACACTTGCAACGTACGGTATCACATTAGGCATTTCCAACGGTGTTGTACAGCTTGATTCAGACCCGTCAGCAGGAAACGGCAGAAATGCATACTATATTGTAGGTTCGATTCCTGACCACTGGGGTGTAACTTACGATACTATTAAACAGAGCTGGACAACAGGTACTGCCGCTACACAAAGTACAGGTGTTGTCAAATATAATGCCCAGCTGACGGATTATATTTCTGATACATTTACGAAATCGGAATGGGACAGTTTATCAAGCTACAAGATTACAACCGGAGCAGGAACAACTCTTGCTACAACAACAGTAAGCGGTACGGTAATTTCTGTAATGAATGCCGAGCTTAACCACTCTGATCACACAACCGTTATCACAAGAAAAACAACGATAACTATTGGCGTTGATACAACATTTAATAACTTAAAAAATACACTTGCAAATTACGGTATAACTCTGAACATAACAAACGGTGTAGTACAACTTGATTCGGATCCTTCTTCAGGGAACGGCAGTAATGCATACTATATTGTAGGTACTATTCCTGACCACTGGGGCGTTACTTATAATACCACAACACAGAGCTGGACTACAGGTACGCAAAAGACACAATCCGGTGATAACGTAAGTTATAAAGCCAAGATGACGGACTATATTTCCGATGCAATGACGGCTACAACATGGAACGGCAAAAACAAGGTAATCTCTATTCACCATTCATATCTAAATCATTCAAACCAAACGGTATATGACACAGTAGACGGTACAATTACAATAACAACAGCTACTACATTCAACTCTTTAGCTGAAGAACTTGCACACTGGGGTATGATATTAAATATCTCAGATGGAGCGGTAACTCTTGATTCGAATGCAGCATCTGAACATAATAATAATGCATACTATATCACGGGTGAAATTCCTGCTTACTTTGGTATAACAAGCAATACAATATCACAGTACTGGACCTGCGGTACAAATACTACAAGTTCAACCTCAACTGTAAACTACAATTCTGATGATGATGATTACCTGAAGAACCTTGTCGGCGAAACGACATGGGCTAACAAGAGCCACGATTTGACCATCCATTATCTGTCGTATGATTACTCTACACACAGTGTCGTAGATAATAAATCGACATTAACAGTCGGCAGTGACTGGAAAATATCGGATTTAAGAACGGCACTTGCGGCATCAACTATAGGTATCACATTATCAGTATCCGGTGGTACAGTTTCACTGGATTCAAAGAATGGCAAATGGGTATCTGGCGATATAGCCGATATTATGGGCTTGAGTTATACAACCAAAACGCTTAATTGTACTTGGGGCGGTTCAACAACGAGTTCAAGTGCTATTACCGGTACAATCAATGCTTCGGATACAGTATGGGATTACCTGCGATGGACAGATGGGGCTGACTTAACTGTTACAATCAGACAATCCACTGTAAGTTATGATAACCTTTCTGTGACTAACAGTGATATAGCAACAATTACAATAGACAAGTCCACTACCTTTAGCGGACTGTCGGATTTGCTGAGTAGCAACAGTTCAAGCAACCTGTCGCTATCTCTGAGCAACGGTGTTACTACACTTAATAACGCAAACAACTATTATGCCGTTGGTGATGTAATGTCAAGCATCGGCATATCAACAACAACTTCAACTCAGGCGGTTGCATATCAGTCAAGCACAACAAGCAGTTCGGCACTGACATACAGCGGAAACTTCAGTACATCGGATTATATATCAGACCTTGTCGGTTGGGGAGACTACACTGACAATAATGTTTACGTTTATTATCAATACTACGATTATGCAAGCCGTTCAAGACAATATTATTACGTAACCGGATTCGGAACAAAAGATACGACTATAGCATCATTAAGCGATTCCCTCAGTACATACGGTATAACATTGGGTGTAGACGGGAACAAGATTACGCTAAGTAACAGCAGTACTTCAAATCAGAACGGTTACTATATTTCAGGAGATATGGTTACGTTTTTAGGCTTAGATACGAGTACGGAAACAAAGACTGTAACAGCAGGCAAATCGTACACAGGCAGTAAAATAACTGCTTATGCTAAGAGCGATTCAAAGATGACCGATTTCGGTGTCGGATATTGGGATTATATTACCGTTCAATATAGGAATGCTATGACTGGAAGCTGCTCCGATTTGGGTACAATATATGTTCAAGACAAAACATTCCAGCAGTTTTGCGATGCATTAAATGCATATACTGGCGTATCGGCAAGTATAGATAGCAGCGGAGTTCTGTCAATTGGAACTACCAAAGGCAGACAGTTATCTTCATCACTGAGTTTATCTTCATCTTTTGCGGGATATCCATTGGGAGGCGGGTATCACAACAGTACACAGTACGTAATTGACAGCACTTACGGCGCAACAGATGTATTGACCTACTCAACTACAAAAGTAGAAGGCTCAAGCTACACAACGACAACTACAGAATACACAGGTAAAAGTGTTGAAACATCAGGTTTTAGCGGTGACACTTGGAAGCAAGTAAACATAATTTGGGAAACGTCAAAGGGCGGCAGCCAAGTTATGATAGATGAAACCAAGATAAATAATGTATATATGAGCCATAAACCAAGCGAAACAGAGTGGTTTGAGTTAGGCAAGTCGAGTGGTCTGGCAGTATATATGCAATGTTGTAACAAGGGGTCGGGAGCGTTTACGTCTGATACCGGATATCGTGTCAAAATAGCAACCGATAATGGAATACAAGTAAAACAGATGTATGTGCTAAAAGTTACTGATAATAACTATGGTACCGTTGTATCTATTTCAACTACCGGAACAGATTACTATACATCAAAAGAAGTTACCACAACCGTTAACACACTCACTACAACCACCGAAACAAAAACGCTTGACGATTGGGCGTGGAATAATGTTGCAATTAGTGCTTATGGTAAGAGCAGCGGCAATATTGTATTACAAAGAGCTTATGACAGCGGTGAGGGATATGTAAGCTATGAATCAAAAACAATCAGTTATAGCAGCACTGATACATTAAAAGCAATTGCAGACAAATTAAGTCCAGACGGAGTTTCTTTATACAGAAACAGCGTGTACGGCGACTACTGTAATGCAGTATTAAGTAGCAGTGGCGGTGGAAGCGGTTCATGGACTGTATATTCCAGCGATTTAACAAGTAATAATAAAACAAACACATCTAAATCTCAGACGGCACACGGTGCATACGGTAGAACCTTCACCAAAGACATGGACGGCAGTACCAGAATGACTGAAATCGGATATAACGGAGCTGCCGGAGCTGTTACTACAGCTTTTGATATAACAAATTCGCGAACAGGTCATGTTGGAAAAGACGGATATATATGGAAAAACACAACCGTAAATCAAATTATTGACTGTTTGAATGCGTATACTTTAGGTGCTTCTGTAACTGATGGTAAATTGACAATTAGTGCAAGCGGTGAAACATATTTATCAGCCTGCAATAGCACTGACATATTTAGCGCCTTGGGTTTATCAACCACTATGAGTAATTATAGTGAATCAAAAACATGGTCAAAAACAAAAAATAACACGAGCGGCAGTGCGAAGAGTCAGTACATCACAGACAACAACAAATCTAGAGCTACGCTCGGAGCTATGGGATATTCTACCGATCAGGTCTTCACGGTTTATAAGCACGATGATACAGATACCCCAAATCATTATTCTTCAACTAATTACACATGGAGTACCGGTACATCATTATCTGATTTCGTAAGCACTCTGAACGGCAGCGGCCTGTCGGTAAAATTTGATAGCAGTACACACAAAGTTACTGTTAAAAGAGGAAACGATTATTATTATTATCTTGGCGGAGTCGGTGCAAACAACCCGTTAAAACTCACTGCAAGCAATACAACTTCCAGCAACGTTACCTTCACCGTCGCAAGCAAGGACGGCACTAAACGTTCAACAACTCTGCACAATGAATCAAACCTTAGCGACTTCGGTATCACAGAAAACAGTACCATTACGTTTACATACCACGTAAGCAATAATTACACTGAAGACTTCACTACGGACGGCGGACACTCATTCTCAGGCGACATAAGAACAGAAACACTCACTTTCGGCAAAGATACTACGCTTAGTACACTTGTAAATGCAATTAACAGCAGCACCGCTCACAGTTACGGTATCAGTGCGTCAATCGCAAACGGAAAACTTACCATCAACGGTGGTAACAGAGCTTATGTTTCTGCTATATCTGATAACTTAAAAACAAATTTAAAAATCGCAGTTGACTACAATGTAACAGAGAATACTTACACGGTAGAAGCAAACTCCACAAAAACAGGTCTGCAAACATATATTAACGACTACTCTCGTCTATGTGACTGGGGTATTGATACCGCTCAGGTATTCACTATCGTTCACCACCTCAACAACACATATGTCGCAGATTGCTCTAAAGCAACAAACTGTACCGAAACTCTATATGTAACTTGGAAAGCTGACGGTACAATGAACTTCTCTGACCTAAAAACAGAGCTTGCAAAAAAAGGTATCACAGCAACTTTTGATGCACAAACAAGAAAAGTAAGCCTGAAAGGTAATGAAAACTACTATCTCTATGATATAGCCCCGGCAACAGCGGGAAAAGCAAACATAGCAGACAAATTCCACATAACCAAGGACAGCACGACAAATACTTACGGTAAGCGGTACTATTACACTATCACTTACAGAGGGAACGCTGATACCGCAAAAGAATACACGTACATCAACGCAAGAAACACAAGACTTCACAACATGGGTATTACAACAAACCAAACAATGAAGATTGTTGTTCATACTAATAATACCTACGTTACCGACAACACCAAAGCAACAAACGTTACAAGAACCATCACCGTTACCTGGACTGCCGGTGCTACAGGAATGACTCTCGGAGAGTTCCAAAACAGTGTTAATCAGGCGCTTACAGATGCGTACGACACATACGGAAAGGCTAACAACACGGGTAAATACGGTTTAACCTTCTTTGTTGATGCCAACACAGGTAAGTGGTCATTTACAGGTAACGAATATACTTACGTTTATGATATTTCCAGCGATTTGGCTAAAAAGCTTAAAGTTAACGATACCGCAGCAGATTTCACGCCGGATACAACCGATAAAACAAACAACAGTACAACAGACAGAATATCAGCAAGAAAAGAAAATAATACTTACGGTACGTCATACGACTATACCATCAATTACCGTGCTAATGCAGACAGTAACGTTGATTACACATACTTCAACGAAAGAAATACAAAACTCAGCAATCTTATTCGTACAACAACTGACGGTACAAAGATAAATGCTACAGCTGCTCAGACTATGACATTTGTTGTTCACACTAACAACACTTATGTTGCCGACAACACAAAAGCTACAAACTGCACGAAAACAATTACGGTAACATGGACTGCAGGTCAGACTCTCGAACAATACGAAAATGCAGTTAATGATGCCCTCTATGCAGCATGGCTTGCTGACGGCAAACCAAACGATATCTGGGATAAATCAAACAAAGCTATCACAGATTTAGTCAACAAAATCGGTGATACATCATACATCCACGAACAGGATT
>CACWTN010000003.1 GCA_902763805.1 uncultured bacterium
ACTTTTAAAATAATAAATTTATCTCACAAATATTACTTACATCTTACATCTCTCATAAAATTTACTTACAGTTTTTAAGCCCTTCGGGGCTTTTATTTTTTGATGTATACATGCAAAAACCGTAAAATTTGTTTACGCTCCGCCGTGCGGGTGAGCGGTTTCGTAGACATCTTTCATGTGTTTCATGGAAATATGAGTATAAATTTGGGTATTAGAGATGCCGGCGTGTCCGAGAAGCTCCTGAACAACTCTTAAATCTGCTCCGTTTTCAATGAGTTTTGTTGCAAAACTGTGTCTGAATACGTGTGGTGTAACTTTTTTCGGAAGTTCTATTTTTTCGACTGTTTCATTAATTACTTTTCGAATTGTTTTATTCTGAAGTCTGTACCCCGTATTGTTTATAAACAGTGGAGAGTCATCACTGCAGTCGGGAGTCCGGTAATCTTTTGCGACAATTAATGAACGGGCGGATTCAATATACTGTTTAAGATATTTTTTCGCTCTGTCAGACATCAGGACAATTCTTTCTTTTGCTCCTTTACCAAAAACTCTTATTTCATTCTCATCAAGGTTTATGTCGCCAAAGTTAAGATTGCTGAGTTCTGAAACACGCATGCCTGTTGCCCACAGAAGCTCAAGAATTACCCTGTTCCTGAATCCTGCCGGTGTATCAATTTTTACGTTATTTAAAATTTGCTCAACTTCATCAGGAGTGAGGAACTTCGGAAGCGGTTTCGGGCGTTTTGGTGCCGTAAGAGAAACTGACGGATTTGTGTCTGTGTATTTTTCTCTGAATAAAAACTTATAAAAAGTTCTTATGGCAGCGGTTTTTCTTGCTATTGTTGTTTTTTTGTAATCAAATCTCTGAATAAAATGTAAATATTCTTTAAGCTTATCAAAGGTAACATTAACACAGCTTTCGCCGTTCAGCCAGAGGATAAAACTTACGATATCCGAACAGTATGCGCTGAGTGTATGCTCGGAAAAGTTTTTTTCAACGCTTAAATAGGTTTTAAATTCTTCTATATAGGCTTTTTCTCTTGTGTCCATATTTACATTCTCACTCAACTATTATACAATATTTTTAACGGATGTGAACTTCCGGCAGGTACAAGAGCTGATTTATGAATATATTTAAAACATTTGAAACATATCTTAAGGAACCCCTCAGTATTTTGCGGGAAAATCTTATACAGATAATAAGTTTGCAGACGGGAAATATTTTTGAAAACAAACCGTCTGTTAATGTGAGTTTTACGAAAGACAAAGCTCAGATAACCGTTGTAAATAATGAAAAATTGTATAACCTGCTTTCTCTTGTAACACACAGAGCGCAAAAGAAGCTTGAAGACAAGGAGAAGGAGCATGAATCAGCTTAGCGCAGAATTTATTGTCAGCGCAGAAAAATTGTCGCAATGTCCTGATTTTAACTTACCGGAGTTTCCTCTGCTGGGACGTTCAAATGTAGGAAAATCTTCTTTTATAAATGCTTTGGCAAATAACAAAAAGCTTGCCAAAACTTCAAATACTCCGGGAAAAACAAGGTTAATTAATTTTTTCAACTTTTCGGATAATTTTATAGTTGCGGATCTTCCAGGTTATGGTTATGCCAAGGTTTCAAGAGAAGCCCAGAACAGATGGCAGAAAAATCTGGAAGAATATTTGCTGAAAAGAGAGCAGATTAAGTCATTAATCCAGTTTGTTGATGCACGTCATGATGTCCAAAAAAATGATATCCAGATGAGAGAGTGGGTAGAGGCTTATAATTTGCCTATTTTTACCGTTGTTACAAAAGCAGATTGTGTACCGAGGGGAAAACATCAAAAAGTTCTGCAGGACGTAAAAAAACAATTTGGCGGTGAGGTCTTATTGTTCAGTGCTTCTGACAGACGGTATACTGAGGGTATTCTTGAATATTTAGTAAAATTATGTAAAAATTAATTATTCGGAAAAGAAAGGGGATGTTGTGATAGGGGAAGCAGAAAAAGAAGATTTAAGCCAGATATCACTGACGGGTGTTCGTTCTCTGATTTTGCTGGGCTTACTGATAAATGCACCCATGTCTCTGGAAGAAATCAAAAAAGCGTTTATCGGACATAAAATTATGGGTGTATCGGCATCTGAGGATGTTATTCGTATTGATATAAATACGCTCAAAAAAATGGGATGTGATATATCCAGAGCAGACCACAGAACTGATAATAAATTTGTTCTCAAAAAACATCCGTTCAGAATAAATATTACTAAAGAAGAAGTTTCTGTTATAAAACGTGCTTTTAATAAAATTAAAGAGAATGCAGATATAAGTCTTTTAATGTCGTATGACAATTTATTTAAGAAGATAGCAGAGCATGTAACTGATGAAGAAGTCAAGGAAATTTTAACAGGGATATCTCCTTTGAATAAATATTCACAGGAATTGGTTGACAGGCTGAAATCTGCCTGTGAAAAAAAGAACACGGTTCAGCTTATTTACAAAGCTCCGACTGCTTCAAAAGAAACAGAAATTGAGATTTTTGCAGAAAAAATTCTTCTTCAAAGTGATAAATTATATTTGTACGGTGTTGATAAGGGTTCAGACAGACCGATTTATCTTAATATCAGGAGGATATTAAAAATTTTGTCTTCGCACCAAACGGATGATTACCATATTGCGGAATCTGTTACCGTGAGGTTTAAACTAAACCATTTCGGAGTATCGGGTTTGGACGATAACGAAGAAATTGAATCCGGGGATATAGATAACGGTTTTGTGATTTGCGGACATTATCATAATACATTCCTTGCCATGCAGAGAATTTTGTCGTTTGGTTCTGAGTGTACAGTTATAGAACCTGACGATTTCAAGGAAAAACTTGTTAAAACTCTGCTGAGAATGAAGGAGGTGTACAATGCCAAATAAAAAAATTCCGCAAAAAACAAATGCTTCTTCGACTCAGGTGCTTAAAACTTTATTTACAATGATGCAGGGTGATTACTCCATGGATGAACTTATCGAGATTTTAAATCAAAAGGAGCCCGAACCTGTATTCAATAACAGTGTAATAAGCAAATATATTAACACTTGCAGATATTGCGGATTCGAAATTCCAAAAGTTCAAAACAGGTATTTTATTGCAAAAATTCCGTTTGGTCTTGATTTAAGCGAGCTTGATGAGGATATCATCAATTCACTGTGTCTGTTTATACAGGACGAAATGACGCAAAAATACATAGATTTGGCAAATTCGTTCTTTGATAAAATCCGACGTTATTCGACAAGGAACATAGCAAGGGTCGGAAAAGAAGAATTTAATTTTTCGGTTAAAATCTTTGAACGTGCGGTTGCAAAACACAGAAAGGTAAAACTTTTGTTTAAAAACAGGGATAAACTGGAATGTATACCGCTGAGTGTATCAAAAAAAGACGGAAAAATTTTGTTTAATGTTATGTGCAAAAAAGAACGTAATATAGATGCGGACAGATTATCTGCAATTCAGATGACAGGACGCAGATTTTTTGAACAGTACGGGGGAGATCAGATAGTTGTTTTTAAATTAAAAGGTGCGCTGGCAAAAAGGTATGAAGCTAGAGCCAATGAAACCGTTAATGTAAATTCTGACGGAACAATAACTGTTACAAATAAAAATGAAAATAAAGCGGTATTATTTTCCAGATTATTAAGATATGACGACAAGTGTGAAATTATTCAGCCAAAAGGATACCGTGAAGATATGAAAGATTTGATAAGTGAAATGCTGAATAATTACGGGGAGAAGTAGATGTTTTTAGCAATCGATGCCGGGAATACAAAGATTACTCTGGGATTTTTTGAAGCAGACACGCTCAAAGAGGTTTGCGGATTTTCCTGCGATATAAACATGAGATACCCGGAGCTTAAAACAGAGATAGAAAAACTGTCTGCCGGTAAACGGCTTAAAGGTTGTATGATATCATCAGTTGTGGAAGAATTGACAGATAAGCTTGAACAGGCAGTCGCAGAGATTTTTAATATAAACCCGCTAATCCTCCGCCCTGAAAAAAACGGCGGGATAAAAATTAAAACACCTTATCCCGAAAAATGCGGTGCGGACAGAGTTGCGAATGCTTATGCAGCATCAAGGCTGTATGGAGAAAGACCTGTGATAGTTGTAGACAGCGGTTCTGCGACAACATTTGATATTGTAGATACTGATAATGCTTTTTCCGGCGGTGTAATTATGCCCGGCATGGAACTTCAGTTAAAAACTCTCGGAGAAAAAACATCAAAATTACCGCTTCTTGATTTGAAGAAGGTTCCGAAAAAAATTAATGTAATAAGCGACAATACTGAAGAAGCGATATATGCAGGAGTTGTCGTTGCCCACGCCCAGGCAATACAGGGACTTATAAAACTCTGTGAACAGGAATTCGGAGCGAAGGCTTTTGTTGTCGGTACAGGCGGAAATATTGATGTTGTGAACCAATATATGGATGACAGAAAGTTAGACGTGATAAACCCTTCTCTCACTCTGGAAGGAATAAGACTTCTTTATGAACTAAATGCATAATTTACTTAAATTTTCTGTAATCATTCAGCTCATCAATGGCTTTCATATCAGCAACACGGGAAGCTTTCTTTTGTTCTTTTGTTATATATGCGTTAATAATTGTTGCAGGAATGATGCTGAGAAGAACAATACCGCAGTATTTTGTGTAGTTAGCGGTTCTTTCAGCTTTTGAACTTACCGCTTTGAATAAGTAAGGTGCTGCAAACCCCGCTGCTATCATTGAGAAAACCAGATTTATCGGGTATGCAACTGACTGTCCGAAGGCTTCTATGCTTTCTGCATATTTTTGTGAGTTTTCGTCGACTTTGTTAAAGGTTCTGAAAGTATTTTTTTGCAGTCTTTTTGCGTCTTTCAGTTGTTCTTCGTTTAAGTCCAGTTTCTCGGCCGCTTTATAAAACTTGCGTTCTTCTTTTCCTATTGTTTTTTTATATTTTTGGTATTCTTTGTTATCTTTTATTGCTTTTACAAAGAAAGAGAACAAATTCGGTTTTTTATTTGAGTGTACTTCGGCGTCTGTTATTTCATTTGCCTGTTCATCGCTTACATAAACAAAGTTATTCGGGTTTTGCATTAACTCCTGTTTGATTTTGTATCTGCCGACTCTGGAGGCATGTTTGTTTATCTGTGCCGCAAGTATACCCATAACAGCAACAGCAGCAATACCTGAAATTTTTATAATAAGCGATATTTTGTCGGATTTGATTTTCAGTGCATTTAACAATTTATCGGCACCAAGGTAAGCAAGACCTCCAAAAGCAGTAGTTGTACCGATAACTGTTTGTGTCGCAAGTTCGGAATTTTCCGCATAATCCTGAGAAGCTATATCTATCTTTTCAACAAGTTTAGTAAGAAGCTGCTGGTCTTTTTTTGCATTTTCAACATCTTCTTCCGATATATTTTCTTCTATGTGTTTTTCATCTTCAAAAATTTCCTGCTCAAATAATTTTTTCTGTTCTTTGTATTTCTTTGAATCCATTGCCATATCTTTTATGGTATTAAGACCACCTGATAATTTTTCTGACATTTTTTTCTTTTTGTCTTCATCCAATATGACATTTTGTGCGGTTTTTTCAGCTTCGGCTTGTTGTTCTTCTGTAAGGATTGCAAAACCTTTCGGGTTATTAAGCTCTGTTCTCATCGCTTCAAATCTGCCTTTACGTGATGCACTGACTTCTGCTTTTGCTCCCCAGGACAAGAGCGGAAACGCTGCAAGAGCGCCGGAAAGAAAACCCATTGCGGCAGGAATTCCTATGCCGACCCATTTTTTGTATTTGCTTCCTTTTGGGATGAAACGTGCAAAAAATTGTCCGACCGGCTTAATAGAACCGATAGCACCGCCCAGCGCAAGCCCTGCAAAACCGGCAGCTTCCAGTCCCATACTAATTATAGGCTCTGTTGCAGCTTCCATGTTTTCTGCTTTTTTTTGTGAGTACTCATCCATAATATCTATGGCGCGAAGAAGAATTTTCCCCCTCTGTATATCTTCTTTGTTAATAATTTCGGGATGCTTTTCAATATAAGCAAGGCGCTTTGCCTCCATTAAATCACGGTTATTTTTCCATTCCGGGTATGCAGGCAAAAACTGTTTGTATGATTTGTAATCACCGAAAGTTGACATGTTAAAGGATTCCTTTTAATGGTTAAAAACTTCTGAAAATAAAATTTGCTATTTATACTCTAAACGTATGATTACGATTTGTAACATTATATATATAATTTAATTGTGTATTGGGAGAGGTTTTACTATGAATAACAGACGTTGGTATGATTCAAATGAGTACACTGAAAAGGCTTTGACTTTGCTCAAAGATATGGATGAGGTTAAGAGACGAGCTCTTGCCCGTGATTTAACTACGTTTGTTAAGCAGGTAAAAGAAATGAAAGAGGAAGACGAGAATACTGAAATCAGTCTTGGTTTAGATAGGGTAATCGGTCTTTATAAACTTTCAAATTCAAGACGCTGGTATGACAAAGTCAGCATTCTTAATTACGCAATGAAAACTATGTCGACACTTCCTGAAGAAGATTTCTATAATATTATGGAAGGTGTCCACGCAACATTAGCTAAAAAATAGGTATTAAAACCAATTACAGACATCTTCGCTGCAAAGGCTTGTTTCCAAATCCTGCATAATATTTTTTCTTGTCATTTCGTATGTAACCGGTGTTATTGAAATTTTGTTATTTCTGACCGCAGCAATATCTGTTGATGCGTTTTCCGGCTCTGTGATAAGTTCCCCTGCCATCCAGTAATAAACTTTTCCTCTCGGGTCAACTCGTTTTTCATAACCATCCGTAAATATTCTGTTTCCGAGTTCTGTTATGGCAATACCTGCTATATCCTCTTTTTCAAGTCCCGGGATGTTCACGTTAAGAATTGTTTTTGGCGGAATTTTGTATTTATCAAGTCTGTTAAGCAGTTCAACAATAAATTCTGAGGCAAATTTAAAATCCTCATATTCGTTGCGTAAACTTGCAAGGGAGGTTGCGATACTCGGATATCCCATCATTGCACCTTCCATAGCACAGCTTACCGTTCCGGAATAAAGAATATCAGCTCCGAGGTTCGGACCGTGGTTAATGCCGGAAATTACCATATCAGGTTTTTCTTCATCCGATAAAATAGCGTTTATTGCAAGCTTTACACAGTCCCCTGGGGTTCCTGTTGTCATCCAGCATTTTTTGGCTCCGTACTTAGGGTCAACTTCTTCCACTCTGAGCGGAGTGTGCAGAGTTAAAGAATGCCCTGCCGCACTGCGTTCTCTGTCGGGAGCGACAACATATACATCATGAAAGGGAGAAAGCCTTTCTATTAAAGCCCGAATACCGTTTGATAATATTCCGTCATCGTTTGATACAAGAATTTTCATTATAAACCCCTTTTAGTCGTTAAGCCATTTTTTATGTATTCTGGTTATGACATTTTTTTGTTTTAAGTCAAGAATAGCATTGTTCAGACTTTCTTTAAGTTTATCCGAGCCTTTGCCTTTTTTGAACCCGATTCCGTACGGTTCTTTGGAGTATCTTTTCGGAAGGAGCACTACATTTTTATCATCGGCGGTAAAACGGCTCAGGATTGTGTCATCAGATGTGATAGCATCAATCTTGCCGCTTTTAAGTGCGTTATATGCTTCCGCATAAGACTTAAATCCTACAATGTGTGCATTCGGGGAAAGATTAATCATATTTTTTTCAGCAGTTGTACCCCAAATAACACCGACATTTTGCCCCTGTAAATCAGCAATGGATGTGATTTTGCTTGTATTTCTGACAAGGAGAGCCTGACCTGCCGTATCATAAGGTACAGAGAATTCTATAATCTGCTGTCTTTGCGGTGTAATTGTCATGGTGGCGATTACAATATCAACTTCCCCGGTAGATATTTTCATAAGCCTGTTGCTTGGAGTTACGGGAACAAATTTAACATTTTTGTTTGAACCTAAAAGGTGTTCTGCAATATATTTTGCCAAATCAATGTCATAGCCGGAAAGCTCACCTGTTTTATCATAGAAGGCAAACGGTTTTGAATCGACATTTACTCCCACTCTGATAATACCCTTTTTCATGATTGAATCGTAAATATCGCTTTCTACATATTTTTCGGGTCTGAGAACCAGAAAATAAAATGCAACAAGGCATAAAAATATAACGGTTAATGTGGTTCCGAGTTTGTTCATAATTCGAGTTTTGGTTTCCTTCCGCAGGATTTATCTTCATCGCAGAATCCGAGACGTTCGCATTTTGGTACAAGGTACGGCTTTAACCATGGTTCAACCTTGATAAGCTCATCGCACATAGCTTTAACCATCATTCTTATTTCGGTTTGCGCTCTTGAACAAAGTCTTAGGTTTGCAACGTGGATAAGTTCTCTGAGATTCATACTTGTAACAATTGAAGTTGCACAGGCATTCGGAAGAACTGCTCTTGCGTCTTCTGCCGGAATACCCGCTTCTACAAATTCTGCATATTTTTGGGATATTTCTCCCATAAAATCAACAAATTTTTTCTTGAGTTCTTCGTTTTTTTCTATAGTAGGAGGAATCAGATAATCAAACTGTCCTTTTTCTTTGACATATCTTTGCGATTTTTGTGAAAAAGACATGTGTCTGTGTCTTACAAGCTGGTGTGTGCATGCTCTTGAAACATTTGATATAGCAAATGTTACCTGAATATGCTCAATAACCGAATAATGCCCTGAACCGACAACTCTTTCTATGAGTTTAAGCATTTTTTCTTCATCGTCGCTGCTGTTATATATATTTATAGGCATGTCTGCGCTGTAACAGGTTCTTGCTGCCGTATAAACAGTTTTAAGCATGTTTTCCGGTCTTGATATAAGATGTACAACCGGCTTGTTATTATGTTCTTCCATTCTTCTCTGCTCCTTATCCCCTTTTATAATATCATAATACCTCATTAATATAAAATATTGTAAATAAATACTAAAATCCGGCGCAAAAACTATGCCGCCGGACTTTACATTTAAAAATTTTTAACTGTTTTTTATACATTTCCCGTGGAGAAATTAGAAGCTTCTTCGTAAGGATTTTCTAAACCTGTATCAACTGCCGCTTTGTAAGCTGTTTCAAACATTTCATCCGAGTTGTCTGCAATTTGCGGATTTTTCAGTAAAGCTTTTAAATCATTATTTGTGTTGTCTGCATCTTTTACGAGCATTGAACGTCCCAGTGCTTCCGCTTTGGGGTCTGAAAAATCTTTTAATTTTGGCTCTTCTTCTTTGTTCTCTTGAGGAGAATCAGGTGTTTGTCTTTGTGTACTGTTAAAATTTACCTGATTAATACTAAACTTTGGACCATTAACTTCACTCATGTATTATTTACCTCGCTGTTTTTTCTATTATATCATTTTTTTTAGTTAATCAACCATCCATCCATACTAAACCCTCTACAAAAACTTTTTTGCTAGTCAGCAAAATAAATTGTTACAAAAATTAACCAACAGGAAAATACTGCTTAAAAATAGCCGATATTATTAATTAGTCTAAAATAATTTGTCCGTGATATAATTATTATTAATTGGAGAGGTTAGGATATGATTAATTTTCTATTAAAGTTAATGGGTGATCCCAATGAGAAAAAAGTTAAGAAAATCATGGGGATTATTGAACATATAAACAAGCTTGAACCTGAGTTTGAAAAACTTTCAGACGATGAACTTCGGGCAAAAACAGATGAGTTTAAGGCAATACTTGCAAAGCGTCCGACGTCGGATAATGTAAAAGCCGACAGAATACTTGAAAAAGAAGCTTTGGATAAAATTCTGCCCGAGGCTTTTGCCACTGTAAGAGAAGCCGGAAAACGTGTTTTAAACATGCGCCACTTTGATGTTCAGCTGATAGGCGGATATTTTCTTCATAACGGACATATAGCAGAGATGAGAACAGGTGAAGGTAAAACTCTGGTCGCAACTCTTGCGGCTTATCTTAATGCTCTTACGGGAAAGGGCGTTCACGTTGTTACTGTAAACGATTATCTGGCAAAACGTGACAGCGAGTGGATGGGTAAGATTTATAAATTTTTAGGATTAAGCGTTGGTGTTATTTTATCAAATCAACACGATGCAGAAGAATTCAACCGTAAGCGTGCGGCTTATGCGTGCGATATTACATACGGTACAAACAATGAATTCGGGTTTGATTATCTGCGTGATAATATGGCGCCATCCAAGGAAAATCTTGTTCAGAGACCTTTTAATTATGCAATTATCGATGAAGTTGACAGTATTTTAATCGATGAAGCAAGAACCCCTCTGATTATCAGCGGCCGTGTGGAAAAATCAGCTGATACATATACTTTAATGGCTAAGGTTGCTCCTCAGCTTGAGAAGAATAAAGATTACGAAGTTGATGAAAAGAATAAGAACGTTATCTTTACCGAAGACGGTATCGACAGAGCGCAGGAAATTATCGGATGTAAGGATTTGTTTGATATAAATAACCAGTATGCTCACGATTTGCTTAATGCCCTTAAGGCAAAAGAACTGTTTATCCGTGATACGGATTATGTGGTTAAAGAAGGCGAAGTTATTATTGTTGATGAGTTTACGGGACGTATGATGCCGGGAAGACGCTGGTCTGACGGTTTGCATCAGGCAATAGAAGCAAAAGAAGGGGTTGATATACAGGATGAAACCCAGACGCTTGCAAGTATTACGTTCCAAAACCTGTTCAGACTTTATCCGAAACTTTCGGGTATGACAGGTACGGCTATGACTGAAGAAGCTGAATTCGGTAAAATTTATAACCTTGAGGTTACGGCTATTCCTACAAACAAGCCTGATATCAGAATAAATTATCCTGATGTAATTTATAAGAATGAACGTGCAAAATACAATGCCGTTGTTAACGATATTGTTGAACAAAATAATCTCGGACGTCCTGTTCTTGTCGGTACGGTAAGTATTGAAAAATCAGAGTACATTTCCGCACTTCTCAAGAAAAGAGGGGTTAAACATAACGTTTTGAACGCAAAACAGCATGAAAAAGAAGCTTATATAATTGCTCAGGCCGGTCGTGTCGGTGCGGTTACAATAGCTACAAATATGGCAGGCCGCGGTACTGATATCCTTTTAGGCGGTAATGCTGAATTTTTGGCAAAAGAAGAACTGGAGAAAAACCACATTACTCCTGCAACTCCGAATTATGAAAAACTAAAAGAAGATGCCCTTGCAAAAGCACGTCAGATTACGGAAGAAGAACATGCTAAAGTTGTTGAGCTGGGCGGTCTTCATGTAATCGGTACGGAAAGACATGAATCAAGACGTATTGATAACCAGTTAAGAGGTCGTGCCGCACGTCAGGGCGACCCGGGGTCAACCAGATTTTTCTTGTCTTTGGAAGATAATTTGATGAGAATATTCGGCGGAGACAAAATTGCAGGACTGATGGCTATGCTTCAGGTTGACGAGAACATGGCGATTGAATCAAAACTTATTACCCGTCAAATTCAGTCTGCTCAGAAGAAGGTTGAAACTTATCACTTTGATATCCGTAAAAACGTACTTCAGTATGACGACGTTATGAATATTCAGAGAGAAAAATTCTATGCACAGAGAAGAAAAGTACTTCAGGGCAAGGATTTGAGAAGTGATATTGAGTATATGATAGACAAAGAGATTGACAGACTTTTGAAATCATATATCACGCCTGAGATGGGAACAGAGGAATATATAAAAGAGGATTTGGATACCTTGATTAAGGAACTCCATTCTACAATTCCGCAGTTATCGTTTATTTCAGTTGAAGATATAAGAAACATTCGTTTTCACAAGATATACGATATGATAAGAGAGGCTGCGCAGAAAGCATATAAAGACCATGAAGAAGAAATAGTAAGTTTCTTTAATTCTATATCAGCACAGTACGACCCGACATTTGTTCCTCAGGAGGTTTTTGGTCCTGATAACGTGATGCGTTCGCTGGAAAGAGATATTTTGCTCAGGGTTGTTGATAATCAGTGGATAGATCATCTTCATAATATTGATATGCTTAAAGATGGTATAGGACTTCGAGCATACGGTCAGAAGGATCCTTTAATCGAATACAAAAAAGAAGCTTACGATTTGTTTAACAAGATGATGTATGAGATACAGTCAAATACAGTCAAATATTTGTTCCGTGCCAAGTTTGGCATCCAGTTTGTGTCGGATGACGGCGGTGTTGAAGTTGTTGAACAATAATATAAATGTTAACAAATCTTAATAATTTTTGTTAAAAAAGTCAATTTTGGAAAACTAAAACACTTTATATATATGTGTAGAACTTAGAAGGTGTTTTAGTATGGCGTTGAATCCGTATACTTTGTATCATTTATATGAAAAGGGCATATTACCGTATGTTCCCGAGGATTTAATGTCGGGAGTTCCTGTTGCGCCGATGGGTTCAATTTCGAATCCTTATCTTGAGCTTGCACAGCAGGGAGGTTTGTACCGGAACCACGGAATGCACAATGATACATTTCAGATGAACGGCGGAGTTCATTCTCCATACTCAAATTCGTACACAAATCCTGTTTTGTCGCAGCCTCAAATCGGTTCAATGTCTCAGGCAGGCGGAATGAATACATTTAATGGTGTCGGGGTAGGAGCATATTCGCAGGCAGGCGGAATGAATGCATTTAACGGTGTGGGGATAGGAGCATATTCTCAGGCAGATGCGGGAATGAATGCATATGGCGGTCTTTTTGGCGAAGCGGGAAACGGGATTAGCAACGGATACAGCAAGACGGTTTCTGTTATTAACAGAACTCCGAAGTTTGTTTTGGGATTAGCGGCTCTGCTGATAGGAGCTTTGGGTATAAAACATGCTTTCAGAGGCGGTAAAAAAGCTGCTCATAAATCAGGATTTTTGTCTAAACTTAATCCTCTGAATTGGAATTTGTTTAAGAAGAAAAGTTAACATATTAAAATAACCTTATTAAAATACCTTATTAATTTATGACGCTCTTTTGGGCGTTTTTTTTTATGATAAAATTGTTTTATGATTAAATTTATTGCGACGGATATTGACGGAACAATACTTGCACAGGGAGCTTCTTTTACGGATGGGGTAAAATCCTGTATAAACGATTTGAAGGAGCGCGGTGTAAAGGTTGTTATAGTTACGGGCAGAATGAATAAGGCTGCGCTGCTCATAAGGGACGAGCTTGAACTTGATACGCCTGTTGTATCGTATCAGGGCGGTTTGGTAAATGACGGCGGGAATGTTTTGTATGAGCGGTATCTTTCGGAAACTCAGACAAAAAAGATTATAGAGTGGGCGAGAGCTGAAAAAATTCATATAAATTTGTATAATGATGACACTTTGTATTCTGAGTTTGATAATGAGGAGGTCAGACGATACAGCAAGGCTCAGCGCATAGATTACAAGGTTAAGCCGTTTGATGAGATTAAACTTGATAAGGTCAATAAAGTTTTGGCGATAGATTTTGATAATGCAGACAGGATTGACAGGTATGAAAAAGAACTTCCCGGAGAATTTCCTGAACTGTATATAGTAAAATCCACACCGCATTTTCTTGAGTTTTCAAATCCTGAGGGTTCAAAATACTGTGCCGTAAAATTTTTGCAGGAGTATTGGGGAATAAAACAGAGCGAAACGCTGGCAATTGGTGACCAGAATAACGATATTGAACTGTTGAGAGCAGGCGGAATAAAGGTTGCAATGGGGAATGCCAGTGATGAGTTAAAGGGTGTTGCTGATTATATTACGGATACGGTTTATAATGACGGTTTTGTAAAAGCTGTTGAGAAATTTGTATACGGGAAATAATAACCTCTATCATGTGGAGGAAATCCGCTCAAACCACTTCACAACGCAACCTTTATATGATATAATAGAGTTAGAGCATAATATGTACAAAAAATATATTTTTTATATAAATTCTGACATTGGGCTCGTCGGTTATAAAAGTGCTTAAGAGGATAGTTGGGCACTTGGTATGTAAACAAAGAAGATAGCGCTATGAAAAATTTTATAAAATTTGCATCCGGTTTTACGATTGCGGAGATGGTAATTACTATGTTGATTACAATGTTGATTGCTGCCGCAATGGTTCCGGTTGTGGGTATGAAAAAGGTCAGATTTCCCAGAAATACCGTATCTCATGGTATAGCTGAGTGTTATTATGAACCTACTGGGTTTGATGATAACGGAGATGCTAAAGACTGGAAATTGACGTATTATCAGACAGATAGTTCTGGCCGAAATTCGGCAACTGGCGGGGTTGCACCAGGGGAAGATTATTGTACGTTTGTTCCGCCAAAAGCTGACTTTTTCGAAATAATTGTTGTAGGTGCAGGTGCCGGTTTAACGCCCGGTGCTGCAACTCAGCGGGACAATGTAAAGTTTGGAATAGGCGATCCGACTGGTGGTGATGGCATACAGAGCGGATATATAAGAGTAGATGGAAATTTTCAGGCTGACATTCGAGATGCTCATCTGACTACCGATTCAGGGCGTCCGCAGTATATAGATGAACCTCTGAGGACAATACTTGATCAGTGGTCGACGGGTGTTAAACGCAATACACTTGTTGCAAAATATATATTTGAATCCGGAGTCCAAAACGGAGGTAATGGTTTTTGTGTTTACAGACCGCGTCCGACAGACTATTGTGACTGTCTGAGCAGTACAAAAAAATGTGACGGTCCGATAGATGGTCCTTTTTTCAACGAAACTTTAGGTCAGGCGGTAAACAAGAGTAATCAGCCTGATAAGTGCTGGTTTTTCCATCATGTTTCCGGTCTGAATACCGGCTATGGCGGACGAACAACAGTTCCGTTGATATATGCCCTGAACCGTAATGTAGAAATTCAGGCTCCCAATAACTATTTGTATCATCCTATAACCGGTGAGATACGCGAGGTTAATAATTATCAAGAGCTTGAATTTTCAATCTCTGGTAACGGTGCTTCAAAATCCGTAAAAATACATCCTGCAACTGCTGCGACTTTGCTTGGCCATACTGACTGTCTATATGAGACAGATCATTGGGGAATTCCTAGTACTGTTGTGGATAATGATGTTTGTTTCGATACGCAAGTAAATGCCGGTTTATGGCATTATCCTGATGTCCGTCGTACAGATGCATCATGCGAAGGCAATTCCTGCTCTGCGCTCAATTTTACCAAAGATTCAAGAATGGGTTACGGTGCTGATATGGGTATAGAAAATGCTGGAGCCAAAAACTGTTCCATAAAGGAGGGCACCGGTGCCGTTACTGCACGAATTTATTATCCAAAACCCAACGACCCTAATAATACTGACCCAAGGATGCTGAAGTGGGCTTATTCCGGTGTAGCAGGTGATTCAACGTCAGTTCTTGGCGGTGAATCAGGAAAACAGCGGAGTATTATATATGAGCATCTGGATAAAAAATTATATCTCAAACCGGCGAAATATATGAAAGAGGCGGATGAAGGAAATATTACTTATGTATTGGAAGACCCTCAGGACATTACTACTTCTGTTATTAAGGCGAGTTCCGGAAAAATTTTCGGTAATGTCGGTAAGATGGTATTCGATATATTAAGTTCACAGCTGCCTATTCCCAAACAATCTTTAGAAAAGGCAAAAGTGGGTTATAAAGATTTGAATTATGTATCGAGAGTAAATGCTGCTAAGTACCAGGGCGGCCTTAAGGGGTGCGACAATCCGGAGCATCCGTGGTGTCCGGGTTATGGCGGCAAGGGTACATATTTTTATCTGACGGATGTTCCGCAGATGAATGCGCTTACATTGAGAAATTTATATTTTGATAACGCTTATTATACAATCACGATGCCCCAGCTTATATCAGAGCCGGCGGTTAGTATAAATAATCCTTTGTGCGACGATAATTATACGGAGCCGACAGATGTAACATTGACCGTTGATGACGGTGATTTTCAGAAATTACCGCCAAAAGTTCTTAAGCAGTTTATGGATGATAATAGCTTAAAATATTGTAAAGAGCGTAAAGTTAAAGGCAGTCCGGGCGCTGTAATAATAATGTGGTAGTATAAAACGGCAGGAATTATGATACAAAAAAACAACAATAAAAAATTTGGATTTTCTTTATTTGAAGCATTGGTTTCAATGCTTATAATGTCGTTGTTTTTTATTGCATCTTCCCGTGTAATTACACAGAAACGCCCGATAGAGATTCAAAAAAATCCGTATGGGTATTATGAATGTTATACAATAAATGGTGTTACAAAACAGCACCGGTCGGTGGCAGAGTCGGAAACTCCTGCTTCGGTGACAGATAAATGCACTTTTGAACCTCCCGCAGGAGCGAACTTTGTAGCGGTGCATTTTTTCAGACATTCCACATACGGTACTGCGTATTATAATACAATGCAGATAATATTTAATGAGCCCGTAACGTTTCCGTCACCCGGGGCAGTTGAAGGCTCCGGTGTATTTCAGGGTCTGGAACCTATGACAAACGATGATGCGGTACAAACCTTTAAATACTATTTGAAAATTTCACATCCCTCCTGCTATGTAAATAAATATATTACGGAGGAAAATAAATTGCCTGAAGAGGCGTTAATTATGTCATGGTAAATAACAATTGGAGAGTGCATATATGAATCAGCAGCAAAAAAAAGGATTTTCACTTGTAGAGGTAATGATTTTATTTACCGTGCTTGCCGTGTTTTTGGCAGCATCGGTTCCTCTGATTACAAGGAAGAGCAACCCGATTCCCAATAAAATTACCCATGGTGTATACAGATGTATACGTACCAATAACGGTCTTATGGAAGAACTTTATTCGGGAACAAGACGGGTGAAAGGTCCTGAATTTCCTGCGCAATGTTCATTTACCGTTCCCAGTGCCGCTTTATATCGTGTTGATTTGTATAGTGCAGGTGCAGGCGGTGTAAAAGCTGCTTTGCTGAGTTCACAGTTAGATGACATTCGTTCAGCTGTTTTTAATACAAACGGCACGTATACGGATTTTAAGGGTGCAATGAGCGGCAAGGGTGAAGACTCTATACTTATGAAATTGAAAGATAAAGAGATAAAAACCCTGCTGAAAGGAAGAGAAATTGTAAGATATTTTCATTCGGGTAATGCGGGAGATGGCGGAGACGTTATAATGAACTACCGTGCTCCTGTAGACTCCGTTTGTAATGCTCAGTATTATGCACAGGGTTTTGCAGGGCAGCGCTTGCAAAAAGCAATGAACATGTTAAATCCAAATTCGAACGAGTATCAAGGTTCAAAATTACAAAAATTAGAAGGCGAATTAGCTACGAAGCAGGGAGAAGTTACTACAAAAAGTAACGAAGTAGATGGATATGATAGTAAACTAAAAGCATATAACGAAATAGAAACTAAAAAAAGTAAACCTTTAGCTAATTTGAAAAGTGCATACAATGTTTTTATGAGTGGATCACTTGTCTGTGATGAAAAATGCAAGTCTACTTACCGTAGTCTGGAGAGCGCAATAAATCTATCCGAGTTAAAGGATATGCTGCCGGGCTACAAGAGCGCGCTTGCTGATGCAATGACAAAATCGCTTGTAAGCAGAGCAACAAGTGCTCGGGATTCAAAATGGGAGTCTGACAAGAAAGCATATATAAATCAAAAGGGACAAGAAGCTTATAATGCTGCTAAAGAAGAAGGTAAATCAGATGAAGAAGCTAATAAAGCGAAATCTGATGCAGAAAGTGCGGCAGAAGCAAATGCATCTAATGAGGTACAAAAAGATCCGGAAACAGACTTTTTCAAAACGGTAGTGTCTTATTGTGATACAACCTGTGTAAATAAATATAAAGAAAAAGGAGAAGATGGACTAAGAACGTATTTTCAAAAAGATACTTCCGAGCCCAGAAACAGCAGGGCAAAAGCTGTACGTATTGAGAAAGGAGCTCTGTCAACGGAGATTTCACTTTTAAAAAATATTTATAATATTGCCAGTCAAAAATATGATGAATACGAACAAGATAAGAAAAACGCCATCGCTCCTTATACAATAGAAGAGCTGACTAGTAAATATAATGAAGCTTCAGCTGAACTAAAAACATTACAGGGTCAAGCAACCGAAAAACAAACAGAAGTTAATACACAAATAGGTGTGCTTCAGAAAGAAGTAGATAAGTATATGGATGAGTCTGAAACCCTTCAAACTAAGAATTTGATTACGTCGGGTATGTCAAAAGCAAGTGCATACATTCAGGACAGAGAATTTCATGGCGGTATTGATACTATTTGGGGTGGCGGAAGTTATGAATATTTCCCGACGGATACTTATATATACAATTATCAGCAGAATGACCCGAGAAGGGCAAATCCTGCAGAAAAGGGAACTCTGAAAAATGAAAGATTAGATAAAACAATGATTGTATTTGACCTAAGTACAAATAAAAATAGCAATGTTACTGCCGGTGATGCTGCAAGACAGGTACGAAGTTTCTGTGAAGCTATGTATGTACGTCCGTATCAGAATGAATTCAGAAATATTGCAAATCCGTCAGACTTCACCTCCAGTAAAGACCGTCAAGTGATCTCAAAAGGCGGAAAAGGCGGAAAAGGAAAATATGTAGTATTAAAATTCCCGCTGGTATTTGAGCCGATAACAGCATGGGGAACGAACAGAGAACCTGATTATACAAACAGAAAATATTTACAGGATATACAGCCTCCAACAAAAGAAGATATTCAAAACAATGTAACACCAAACGTTAAATCTTATTATCCCGTATACTGCAAAAAATTAGGTGCAGGTATATACACAGGTGATGCGGAAAATTGTATACCTGCTTATATCAATTATAAAGGTGAGGTTGACAATGCTTTGAATAACAGAGCTCCAAACAAAGGGAAAGATTTGATAATTAATTATGATGAAAGTCCGGCTAGTAAAGTATTAATGGAAAAATTTTTCAGAACAGGTCTTATACAAGGTAAAGAAGGATATACTGATTTTCATGACACGGCAGTAAGCCAGGACCGTATTGCAACCGGAACAGAGGAAGAATCGAACGGAAAAACTTTCTCCTCGGGTGTAAATGAATACCCGTATCTTGCATGGCATATACCAAGATTTGACATAAGCGGTCCGAAGAACGGTTTTAATATTGCCCTTATGAAAACTGAACCGACTCCGGGTAAAAAAGCGTCTCTCGGTTTAAGAATATATGACGAAAGTGTTGTATATGGTTATTCAAAAGACTACGTAAACAATCATAATAAATATTCTAATAATAAATTGCATTATGACGGTACATACGATGATGTTAAAAATTACAACAGAGAACCGGGTAAACTGAACCTCAAAGAATCGATAACAGATGAAAATACCGGTGAAATCGCACGAACAGAAGCCGAAGCTATTGGTAAAAGTGCTTTCTGGCGTATGCACGGGCACAGAATCTATACGGAATATACTTATAATAACAAAAACCTCGCTTATTACGGCGGTCCGTATAACTACAATCCTCTGCAGGGTCAAGACGCAACATTCTACGATACTTTGTATATCCAAAACTACTATGACCTTCCGTATCAAAAGGTAACGGTTTTGGCTGCTGATTATAAGAATACAGCTGTTGATCCGTTGTACAGAGATTATAAAATTACGCTTGATTCAGGTCTCTGGTCAAAGAGTTACAAACTCGGAAGAGCCGGAGAACCGGGTAATACCGAAAGCTTCTTTACAACAAACCTTGGCTCGGAATGTACTTTCGTAGTACCAAAAGGCGGTCCTCAGTATGATATAAATAACCCAGAAAAGACTATTGCTGAGTTAGAGAAAGATTTGACGGTAAGTATAACCTGTACTAACAGAGACAAAACAAAAACTGTATTCTACAAGTTCCTTGATGGCGGAAAATACCGCCGTGACTACAAGATTGCCGAGCAAAAATTCAACTGGTTCAACGGTATTCAAAAAGTGGAAATACCTGGTGAAAATGGTACAAGAAAAGCATGGCAGCCGACATCTATGTGGGCAAAAGCATTTTCTCACATGCGTGCTAATCCGAATGACGATTTGTATAACAGACATAATGTAGGTAAAGGCGGCGACGGCACCCATATTACTGATAAGTGTGTTGCACCGAAAGGCTACTACGGCAGAACATTATCAGAAATAGTTCAATTCCAGCCACAGGCTCCGCGATATCTTAACTTAATTACCCAAACAAATCAGTTATATTCCAGAAAGGTTTATCTGGACGGTGAAGAAGACGGAGTAAGCTGCTATGGTCCTGTCCAGGCAGGTAAAAACTACGTTGAGAATTATTCGATCTCCGAAGATGATACAAGCGTAGAATATAATGCAGGAGAAGGCGGTCCGGGTGCTGTTGTAATTACCTGGTAAAACTACGTTATTTCCGAACACATGGAACGGGTATTTTCTGAAACCCGTTCCGGCAAAAGCGAAGAAAATATTAAACTAAATAATGAGAAAGGATTATATATGAAGAAAAAATATGGTTTCACCATGGCAGAACTTCTTGTAACTATGGGAATTCTGGGTGTTATAGCTTTAATAGCGTTACCAGTACTTCAGGATGCACAGCCAAATAAAGAATTGGTTATGCTTAAAAAAGTTTATTACAATACAAGCAGAATCGTAAGTGAACTTATAAATGACGATTATTTGTATCCTGAGAGTGATGAAGAAAACAAACAAGGCTTTGGAAACACCATAAGCAGAGAATATCTCGGATATACCTTCAAAGACGAGAAGAAATTCTGCGCTCTGTTTGCAAGCAAACTTAATCTCAAAGACGGGAGTAACCCCGTCGATGTATGCAAAGGCAGAAAAAGTTTAGATGCGGGCGGCAGTTTTACAACAACAGATGGTGTTATATGGAATATACCGGATGTTTTGTTCGGAGTTCCTGATTATGTACAGATTTTTGTGGATGTAAACGGTACCGGCGGTGACAATTGTGCACCTGCAAGCCAACCGAATCCATACTGGAATGCAGATGACATGAAAGCCTGCGGTGCAGGGAAGAAACCGGATAGATTCTATGTTACGGTATACCGTAATGGCAGTCTTAACATTCCGAGTGAACTCGGCAGATTATACGTAACTTCTTCCAACACTAACAAAAGCTTTACACAGTTTATAAAAGAACATCCGACAGCTAAATAAACGAGGTTATTAGTATGAATAAAAAAAATGCATTCACGCTTGCAGAATTATTAATCGTATTTACAATGATAGGTGTTTTGACTGTCGTGGCACTTAATACAATGAAAGGCTATGACAGAACTATAAGGTATTCTCACGCAAGTGTTTATCACAACCTTGACAGAGCGTTTTTTAATGCAATGTTTTATTCAGATAACAAAAATCCGTTTACAAAAACCGATTATAACCCGGATGGTTCTTCATATGAAGTATCTGCTCAGGAAGGCGCAAAAAGACTCTGCGATATGCTTGCATCGTACTTAAATGTTGCATCAAATACATGTTCAAGTAATGGTTTGGCGAATTTGAATGCCCCTGACGGAGCAGCTTTGGGGACTGTTCAGCTGACAACTCTTAACGGAGTGGAGTTATATATATCGGAAAGACAGGACAAGCAATATCCGTTTTTTATCATTTATGCTGATATAAACGGCCCAAAACCTCCGAATACTCTGGATTATCAAGCACCGTCAGCTGCTAACGGACACAGAACAAAAGACCCTGACAGATTCGCCTTTGCAGCCTTGTCTATCGGCAGAATTTGTCCGCTTGGAGTTCCGGAAGTCGATCCGAAATTTATGACTGCAAGAATTGCGTATGTTTCTATTACCGGCGAACGCAGCAATAAGAAAAAGAATGCTGATGATGACAACGAAGAAACACCTTCAACGAAGTTTAGTACTAATTCAAAATCATACGTGCAAACAAAAGCTGAAGCCTGGGGGTATTATATAACTGATAATTTTACTAAAGATAAGGTGCCTATAGAGGATGAACCGACATCATACAATGATTTTATCAGAAGTGAGTTGCCGCAGGGTACGAAAATTTATAAAAGTGCTCTGGGTAATAATACAAAAAACGTAAGACTTACTGCTCCCAATGGTACTACACTCCAAAACGGAGCTGTTAAAGACGGCGGCTACGGCTGTAGTGCAAAATCAGCCGAAGAATGCTGGGTTATTGTTGATAAATATGCCTGGTAAGAAATCAGAAAGTTTTAATAGTTTTTACAGTTTATCGTAATCTCTGAGTTCCGGCTTGTCGGGATTATATTCGCCGTAAAGCTTATTTCTCCATATTCTGCGCATATTTACAGGTTCGAATAATGACTGGTCTTCAAAGTCAAGAGGCTGAATAATCTTAGTCGGATTATCTTCAATTTGTTTGATTTCTGTATATTCTGCCTGTTTTTTAAGTTTTTCTTCTTTTTGTTTTTTCTTTTCCTGCTTGCGCATATAGCGACGCTCTTTCGCCGAATCAATCTTATTACCCGTATTTGATTTAAATCTGTCGAAATCTTTGCTTCCTTCTTTGTTCCATCTTCTGTATTTTTTAGTGAAGACATTATCAAAGTTAGCCATATCATAGTATATTTTATATGATTCTTTTGCATACTCTGCATCCGTAAGCACACTGATTTGAACATTTTGTGCAATCTCTGGGCACAGCATTCTTGAATAATCTCTTATCTTCTGTAGCTGTTCCGTTTGCGGAGAAGCTCCTCTTGTCAGTATTCTTGCCTCAACCGTGCTTATTGTTTTGTAAAAAGTATTTGACCATAAAACAGCGTTGGTTTTTGTATCAATCAAAACGGCATAAGTATTAATTTTATATGCAGGGTCAATAACCGTTGCACCTGCAATATTCAAAAAATCCCACATAGTACGTCTTAAAACGTAATTTTCAGAGTCTAATGTTGACGTTAACAGTAAAACGTACTGCTGTTTATTTACACCTGCAACTTTCTTTAAAAGCGGGTAATCTACGTTATACGATGTTTTAAATTTATTCGTTAAATTTTTGGCAGGAATCATATAAGAAGGATTGCTTTTCAGAAGTTTCCTCTCATCACTTACCGTTGGAGATATAATGTAATCTGTTTTATTGAGCAGATTAATAACTTCATTTGAGAAAAATTCAGCTGCTGCATCATAGATATAAGAATCTATTGCCAGACTTTCCGTAACAATATTGTCGGGTAATATAAGCACAGTTTTCTTTTGCACGTCTGCAGCCATTACGTGCGTTGTACAAACTAAAGCTATCCCAACTAAAAATACTTTAATTAAATCTCTCACAACTAAGATTATATCATATAATATGAGATATTGTAAAATGTATATTTAATAAAAATACTCTTTTTATCGACATTTAACGGAATTTTATGGTATTATGACAGTTATGAGCGAAGAAAAGAGTATTCTGATTATTGGGGCAGGACCTGCAGGGCTTGCTGCAGCATATTATTTGTTAAAACATTCCGAATACAAACCGATTATTATAGAGGAAAGTGAGTACGCAGGCGGTATTTCACGCACCCATGTCCATAATGGAAACAGGATGGATTTAGGCGGTCACCGATTTTTTACGAAAAATGATGAAGTTATGGATTTGTGGAAAGAGATTTTTCCTGTTCAGGAAATGCCTTCGATTGACGATATTATTCTCGGCAGACTTGATAAGTTCTCTGATGCTGGAGTAAATCCCGAAATTCAGGACAATGTTTTCCTAAAAAGAAACAGACTTTCAAGAATTTATTTTCTTAAAAAATTCTTTGATTATCCGATAAGTTTTAAGCCTGAAACTTTTTTAAACTTGGGTTTGGTAAATGTTTTTAAGGCAGGATTCGGATATTTGAAATCTTCTGTTTTTAAAAGAAAAGAAAACTCGCTTGAAGATTTTTATATAAACAGATTCGGAAAACCTTTGTACGAAATGTTTTTTGAGGATTATACGGAAAAACTGTGGGGTATACATCCTTCAAAAATAGCTCCCGACTGGGGCGCACAAAGAGTAAAAGGGTTATCTTTGCTAAATGTTCTTAAAAATTGCCTGTTTAAGCCGTTTATTAACAGAAAAAATGTTGAAACATCTCTCATAGAAAGCTTTCTTTATCCCAAAAAAGGGCCGGGGCAGTTTTATGAAGCGCTTGCTGATAAAATTAAAGAGCTGGGAGGAGAGATTATATTCAATCAAAAAGCCGTAAGGTTTGATTTTCAGGATGATAGAATTACAACTCTTTATACCGTAAACAACAGCGGCGAAGAAAATGTTTACAGGTGTAATGCAATATTTTCGTCAATGCCTGTCAAAGATTTAGTATCAGGTTTTAATACAAATGTTCCCGAACAAATCAAAAATATTGCATTAAATCTTCAGTACAGAGATTTTATGACAGTAGGACTTCTTGTTAAAAAATTTGCAATAAAGAACAAATCAAAGTATAAAACAGTATCTGATATTATACCCGATTGCTGGATTTATATTCAGGAAAGAGAAGTTAAACTCGGCAGATTACAGATTTTTAATAACTGGTCACCGTATTTGAACAAAGATTTTAAAAATACAGTCTGGCTGGGTTTGGAGTATTTTTGCAGCGAAGGTGATAAAATGTGGAACTCTGATGATAAAGAGTTTATCTCAAATGCAATTTGCGAGCTGGATAAAATCGGAATTATTAATAAAGAAGATGTTCTTGATTCTGCGGTTGTAAGAGTTAAAAAAGCTTATCCTGCATATTTTGGGGTGTATAAAGATTTTGATAAGGTGAGGGATTACTTGAATACAATCGGAAATTTGTACTGTATCGGAAGAAATGGACAGCACAGATATAATAATATGGATCACTCTATTCTTACCGGCTTTGAGGCAGCAAGAGCGTTTCTGGGAAATAAGGATAAGACGTTACTGTGGAGTGTGAATACGGAAAAAGGATATCATGAAAATAAATGAATATTGCAAAAACCTATATTCAGCTGTTGAGCAGGCAAAGACAAACAAGCTTGAAAAAATAGCTTTTATTTTCTTCTGTTTCTTTGTAATTTTGGTATCATTTTTTCACGAACCCTGGTTTGACGAGTTTCAGTCCTGGGGTATATCAAAAGACAGTCTGTATAATATTTTATTTGTTATCCCGCATTATGAGGGGCATACTCCTCTGTGGTATTTGATTATAAAATGTTTTTCGATTTTTAATGTAAATCCTGAGTTATGCCTAAAAATACCAAATTTGGTTTTTACAGCACTTGGAACCTGGATTTTAATATTTAAGTCGCCATTCCCCAGAACGGTGCGGCTGCTTTTGCCGTTTACTTATTTTATATTTTACCAGTACGGAGTTATTTCAAGACCATATTCCTTGTTTTATCTTGCATTGATGCTTTGTGCCGCTTGTTTTAATACAAGAAATACAAAACCGTTCAGATATGCCTGTATTTTGAGTTTACTTGCCCTCAGCTCAGTACAGGGTTTGGCTCTTACTGCAGGTATAACAATTGCCTGGGGACTTGAACAACTGGATTTTAAAAACATTGGAAGGTCTTTTATAAGTTATATAAAAAGCCGGCAATTTTTTGCATCGCTTATATTATTCGCTATTTGTGCAGTTATTCTTGTGTGTATATTTCCAAATGGTAAGAACACCGCATTATCTCTAATTGCATTTTTAACGCTTTGGCAGAAAATTCTTTTTTGCCTGTTTGGAATTATATCAGAATCTCTTATATTCAACTTAGTGCCAATACATACTTTTATGTCTGATTTTTTTGATAATTCATACAATGTAATTTACGGTATATATTTTATTTTAAGCTTATGTTTCGGACTTTTTGTACTGGTGTTTTTGACTAAAATACTAAATAAAACCAAAACTTCCGGCTACTTTTTAATTCCGTATATTATATTTAGTACTATGTTTTACGCCTATTATAATTCACATAACTCAGGCTTGTTATTTTTGGTTATAATTTTCTGTTTGTGGATTAGTTATGATAAATTAATTTTATTATTATCAAAAAAAGAAAAATGCATTTTAAAAATCCTTACGGTTTTGGTTTTGTCGGTTCAGTTAATTTGGGGATTTGCATCGGGTTATGAAGATATTTTTACCCCTTATGATATTTCAAGAGCAGCAGCAAATTATATTCTAAAACATGAACTATATAAATATAAAGTGTTTGCCGGAGGCTGGAATACTCATTATTATTTGGATGAATCAGGAAAACCTGTTATTAATGATTATATAATCAGAACGATAGATAATACAAATGACAAGCGTTATAAGCGTGTACCTGCGGATTTTAACAATATGCATCTTGCGGTTATAACAATACCGTACTTTAACAAAAATATTTATTATAATTTTAATACAGGATTTGAAGAAAAACTTTATAGTTTACACAAAGCAGTGAATGATGCTGAAATGAATGATATGTTCCAAAAATGGCGTGAATACGGCTTGCCTGATGTGATTATAGGTAAAGTGAATTTTAAAGAAGTATATGGTAATGAAATGATTTCAGACGATTATATTCTAATAGAGAATTTTAGTAACGGTTCAATTTGGAAAGGCTTTACCAATAAAAATTCTGTTGTTAATGTCCCGTTATATTTGCACAAAGATTTGTACAAAAAACTTGATTATAAGAAATATTTAAATGAAGAAAAATAAAAGAAGAACCGCTTATTAATAAGCGGTTCTTCTTAATTGATAATTATTTAATTTCTATTTCAGAGCAACTGTCATATCTGCTTCAACACAGATTTTACCGTCAACAGAGCCTACTGCGTGACACTTGCTTATCGGACCTTTTACCTTGGTCATTTCGATAAACATATCAAATCTGTCACCGGGACGTACGATATTTTTGAATCTTACGTTATCAACACCTGCAAACAGTGTTAATTTACCCTTGTTTTCAGGTGAGCACATTAAAATAGGTGCAGAACACTGAGCTAATGCTTCCAGTTGTAAAACACCGGGCATAATCGGATTTCCCGGGAAATGTCCCTGGAAAAATTCTTCGTTCATAGTAAGGTTTTTGTATCCTTTTGAATACTTGTTTGGTACGCATTCCGTAATTCTGTCAACCAGTAAAAACGGGTATCTGTGCGGAATCATGTCCATAATTTCTTTAATATCAAATGATAATACTTCTTCTGTCATTTTTTTTCTCCTTTGTATTTATATTTTAACCAGTTTGTTTTTTAATATATTGGCGACTTTGCAATGAACTGCGTGCCCTGCCTCTTTTACAAGTATCTGAGCTTTAAGATTAAGCGGTGATACTCCTGTGAGGTTGAAATCGCCCAGTAAATCCAAAATTTTGTGTTTAACAGGCTCAAGTTCTGAGCGAAGCTCTGTTGTGTAACCTTCGTCTTTTAAACCTACGGTGTTATCTATCGTAACCCCTCTTGCAAAACCAAGAGCCTGATATTTTTCCAAATCTTTGTAGAACCCGAAAGTTCTTGCTTCTATTATTTCCTGCAGATTTTTATTATCCATTGTAACCCACTGATGTCTTAAATCAGGGTGGTCATAATTAACGGCATAAGTAATTCTCAGCTCTTTATCTGGAACTACGACAAGACTTGTTTTCCCGTTCAGGTAATAGACAGGCTCCGAAACCGTATAAAAGTCTTTGTTTTTGCCTTCTATTCCTGCCTGATTAAACAAATCTACCCAAACTTTTGCGCTTCCGTCAAAGATTGGCATTTCAACTTCAGAAAGGTAAACATCAATTGAGTTTACTCCTGTTATGGCGCAGGCTGCATTAAAATGCTCGCAAAGCATAACTTTATATTTGTAATCTCCAAGCAGTGTCCTTTTATCTTTGCTGCAAAGAGTTACACAATGGTCAGTCGAATAAAGATTTTCAATACAGACTTCAAAAGGTTCTTTTGCCCCTTTTGAAAAAATACGAATCTTTCCTGAGTCCGAAGGTTTTATTACAACCCCGCACTCTTTATTTTTCATTAATGATTTACCTGATGTCTGTATTTCTTTTTTTATTGTTACCATTTTTACTACCGAAACCAAAATCTATGCTTTTACTTCAGCCCCTTCGTTAACCCCTTCTTCAAAAGATTTCAAAAGCGGTTCATACTTTTTGAATTTAGCGATTAAATCGCCAGCATCTTTCATAATCTTGAGTTGTTTGATGAACTCTTTTCTCGGAACTGCAGGTGCGCCTACAACGATTGATTTTGCAGGGAAGCTCTTTGAAACGCCTGCCTGAGCGGCAATAATTGTATCATCTCCGATAGAGATGTGGTCTGCAAGACCTGCCTGACCTGCGATAACAACTCTGTCACCGATTACACAGCTTCCTGCGATACCAACCTGCGAAACTATCATACAGCCTTTTCCTATACGGCAGTTGTGACCAATCATTACAAGGTCATCAATTTTTGTGTTATCACCGATAACCGTATTTTCTATAGTACCTCTGTCGATACAGGAGTTAGCACCGATTTCAACATTGTTACCGATAACGACTGAACCGATAGAAGGGATTTTGAAGATAACCTGTTCTGTGTTGCCTTCTTTAATTTCACCGTCTTTACGAGCCTGTTCAATGTTGTTCGGATTTTCGGTTACAAAGCTGAAGCCGTCAGCACCTAATGAAACTCCGTGGTTCAGGATAACTTTATTTCCAACCTTAACTCTGTCACCTATGTTTACGCCGGGGTGGAAGAAACAATCCGCGCCGATTTTTGCATCGTTTCCTATGTAGCAGTTTGCAAGGATTTTTGTGTTATCGCCGATTTCTGCGTGTTCAGCGATTACAACATTTTGTCCTATTGAAACATTCTGACCGATTTTAGCTGTAGCAGCAACAACTGCCGTCGGATGAATACCGCTGTTTACGGCAGGTTCTTCGTAGAACATTGAAATAAGCTTCATCATAGCTAAACGTGGCCTTTCTACTTCTATCGTTGTAAAACCGTCTATATTAACACCCAAAGGAACAAGCGCAGCTTTTGCTTTTGTTTCAGAAAGGTTAGCAATTTCGTCTTCTCCGAGAGCAAGTGCTAAAGTGTTTTCATCAGCTAATTTTGGAGGTGCAATGTTTGTAATTGCGACATCTGCAGTTTTTGTAAGCATGCCGCCCGTAATCTGAGCAATTTGTTCCAATGTGAATGTTTTCATAAAATACTCCTTTATAATATCTATTTGCTTATTTTATTAATTATA
Organism: uncultured bacterium; assembly: GCA_902763805.1. Classification (GTDB taxonomy): domain Bacteria; phylum Cyanobacteriota; class Vampirovibrionia; order Gastranaerophilales; family Gastranaerophilaceae; genus CAG-196. The sequence continues at coordinate 29,166 of CACWTN010000003.1, forward strand.
TTTGTAGTTGATTTACCCTGTACAAATTCGATAAATTCAACTTTTATTCCGTTTCTTTCAATGATATCTCTCTCCGGCAAAGTTTCAAGAGTATAATCCGCTCCCTTTGTATAAATATCAGGTTTAATTCTCCCCAGAAGTTCAGCCGGTGACCTCTCTTCAAATAATACCACATAATCAACGCAACTCAAAGCTGTTAACAATTCGGCTCTGTCATTTTGGTTATTAATAGGTCTTGAATCACCTTTTATAAGCTTTACGGACTTATCAGAGTTCAGCATTACAATTGAAAAATCCGCAAGTTTTTTTGTTGCCTGCAGGTATCTTGCATGCCCGATATGCAAAATATCAAAACAGCCGTTTGTGGCAGCAAAAGTTTTACCTTCCTTCTGCCCTTCTCTTACAATGTTAATTATTTCTTTCTGAGTAACAATCTTCCCCAATTTGTTCTCCTTCTGTTGCTTATATTTTACGACAAATATACCTCTCAAAAAAGTCCTGTAAATAATTGTTACAATAAAAAACAGAATGTATAAAAACATTCTGTTTTTAGTTATACAAAACTTGTTACATTAGCATTCCGCTAAATTATATTTACCTCTAGTTAACTTTTGTCATGTAACATCTGATATTGTGACATGTTTCAGAAAGTTTCTGAGCAAATCCTCTCATTTCCTTTGGCAAATCTTTCTGAATATTCTTAGCAGTTTTTTCTGTTGCATAAACCGTTTTAACTATCTTTCTTTTAGATGGTCTTAGAGATTGTATTTGTGTTGGTAAAATTGCCGGTACGTACATTAATTAACTCCCCCTCTGTATAATCCCATTTCAATAACTTTTTTGCATATTCTTACGGTATTAAGAGCTGCGCCGATTCTCAGATTATCGGCAACACACCAAAGCGATATACCGTTATCAAATGCTAAATTTTTCCTGATTCTACCGACAAAAACAGGATCTACTCCGTCTGCATCTCTTGTTGTCGGGTATTCATAATTATCAGGATTATCTATAACCGTAACTCCGTAAGCATTTTCTAAAATATTGCGTACTTCATTCGGTTCTACATTTTGTTCAAATTCAATGTCAACAGCTTCCGAGTGACCTCTGAAAACAGGAACTCTTGCTGCTGTACAGGATATTTTTGTGTTTTCATCAAGATGAAGGATTTTTCTTGTTTCGTTAACAACCTTCATTTCTTCTTTTGTGTAACCGTTTTCACAGAAAACATCTATTTGCGGAATTATATTGAATGAAATCGGTTTTTTGAAACATTTATTTTCAAAATCTTTTCCTTCAAGTCTTGCAGCCGTATCATCTCTAAGTTCGTTCATTGCGGCAAGCCCTGCGCCTGAAACAGACTGATAAGTTGAAACGATAAGTCTTTTAATCCCGAATTTTTTGAGCGGTTCAAGAACCAGCATTAACTGGGAAGTTGAACAATTCGGGTTAGCAACTATTCCTTTGTGAAGTTTTAAATCTTCATCATTAACCCCTGCTATAACAAGCGGAACATCTTTATCCATTCTGAAAGCAGATGAGTTATCAATAATCATGCCACCTCGTTTAACAATTTCAGGTGCGAAAAATTTGCTTGTAGAACCTCCTGCTGATGCCATAACGATATCAACATCATCAAAAATTTCAGGAACGGCTTCTTCAACAGTGTAATCTTTACCCTTAAAATTAAGTTTGGAACCTGCGCTTTTAGCACTTGATAAAAAGCGAATGCTTTCAAATTCAACACCGAGTTCTTCCGTAATCTTGAGAATTTCTCTGCCGACTACTCCTGTTGCTCCTAAAACTGCTATTCTTGGTTTTCTCATAACTTCCTTTTTCTTTTAGGGAAAGACTTCTGACCCTTGTTTATAATATGTTGTCTAAACCGTAGACAAATGATTTGTGTTCGCTTACATATCTTATTGCAAGCAGAACTCCAGGCATATAACACTCTCTGTCTGTTGAATCGTGTCTGATTTTGAGCGTCTGTCCGTTAGAACCGAATACAACCTCCTGTGATGCCATAAATCCAGGCATACGAACGGAGTGAATATGAATATTATTGTATGAATTTGCGCCTCGTGCCCCTTCTATTGTTTCTGTTTCCGCACAATTCCCTGATGCTAAGTTGTCATTTACCTCAGCCATCATTGCAGCTGTTTTGACAGCCGTACCTGAAGGAGCGTCTTTCTTTTGGTTGTGGTGTAACTCAATTATTTCTGCGTTATTGAAGTATTTTGCAGCCATTTGTGCAAATTTCATCATCAAAACTGCGCCTGTTGAGAAGTTCGGGGCAATAAGACAGCCGGTATTTGTTGTTTCTGAAAGCTTTTTAAGTTCATCTATCTGACTGTCGCTTAAACCGGTTGTTCCAATAACCATATTAATGTTGTTGTTTAAACAATAAAGGGCATTTTCGTATATTGCCTGAGGCTGGGTAAAATCTACCAAGATATCAATGTCTACGGAGTCTTTTGCATCTTTAATAGTGGCAAACTGCCCGTTATTAATATCAATGCGTGCAACAAGCGTCATATCATCAGCTGTCCGAACAGCTTTGATAACTTCTTGCCCCATTTTTCCGTTTGCTCCGCAAACTGCGATGTTAATCATATATGACCCCCTCATCAGGTAAGATTATATTACCATAAAAAATGTATTTTGTACACTATTACAGAATGTAACAATTTAGCTTGATAGTGTTATAAAAAGTATATATGTGGTATATACAAGTATAATCTCTTTTCTTTATTTTCTCCTCCACTCCTTTATCTAACGAGTTAATGCCGCAACGATTTGCGGCTTTTTGTTTGGGGTAAATGTATCTGCTTTATACATTTCGTGAGCAAAAGAGGGACTGTATAACTTTGTATGTCATATATACTTATCTCTAAGAATATACAAACGGCGGGCCGTTTTTGATTTCGAAAAGAATGTTATCAGCCATGACTTTAAGTTCTTCAGGCGATTTGCCGTTTTGTTTCTGAACTTCAAATTCTTTGCATAATGGCTCAATAGCTGAGTCTTTCTTTGCTTTAAAGTTTCTGAGTTCAGTTGCAACTAATCGTCTTTGAAGATTAAGTTCAATATCTGCAGAGTATTTTTTTACCTGAACTTCTTTAATTGCTTCTGCGGCAGCTTTACCTCCGTAGGCAAGAGCCGAAACACCTGCTATACCGAAGAAAAGATTTTTAAACTGCGGGTTTTTTGGGTTCATAAGCCAGTCGTAAAAGAATGACAGGTAATCATTGACGTGTGAAAAATAAGTTATTTTGTTTCTGCCTGAACCGCCAATTGTCGGGTTAACTTTTTCTGTTGCCTGATTCATTGAGTCTTTAAGGTGTTTTATAAAATTTTCTTTTTCTGCTTTTGGTATATTTAATTTGTTTACAATTTGTTCAACTTCTTCGGGCTTTGCATAAATTGATTCAAGCATATTTTCTATAAGGTATTTATATGCATCTTTTCCTGAAAGCATTGTGCCGTTATGTCCTTCAAGATTATTGAGTGGTTTTCCCGAGTTAAATTCTTCGACTATTAAATCAATACCTTTTTTGGTGTTTTTTATACCGTTTTTGATAAATTCATCGCTTTTTCTTATATTATGCGAAGCAAAATATCCCAAGCCCAGAATTGAAGCTAATGTTGCCGCACCGATTCCGTAAAGCGCCAAATTGTTTTTTGTTTTGTCCTGTTCTTTGCCGCCTTTAAAATTCAGTTCATCAGTAAACATCTTTGCTTTAGAGGAGAGCATGCTTCTTATTATCTGAAGTTTTCCCGAAAAACTTTGTGTTTCCACTGCAATAAGGTTTTCCTGCAAATTCTTCTGAATATTTGCTTCCTGACTTTTTACCCAGACTTCTTTAAACCCGTCAATGAAAATTTTCCCGGCAAAAGCCATAGAACCAAGTGTGATTACACCAAGAGATGCAAGAATTGTTTTTCTGTTCGGAGACTGAATCATAGAAAAAATGCTCTGGTGGATTTCGTCGTTTATACAGTGATTTCTTGTTATTCCGGGAAGCAGGTATTCTTTTGACGATTCCAGTTTTCCTTTTGAAAACTTTTTCATCATGGCGGTAAATGCGCTAAGCAACCCCATTACGCCTATGGTTGCTCCGCAAATCGGATAAATAGGATTTATTGAACGATTTTCTTTTTCCTCAAGTTTTTCGGGCAGAGCGATTTGATTTTTAGATATAACAAGAGAATCGTATGTTTCATCCAGTGATAAATTCGGGTCTTTAACGTACGTGTTTACGATAACACCTTCTTTTACAAAGTAGTTATTGCGCTTTTGGGTGTTAGTCATGTTTTTTTGTTGTCTTGTGCTTTCAAGATCCTGATTAATTTTCGGAATCATTTTTATCCCTTTTCAGTATTTTGTGAATAAAAGTTTTCAATCTGAAAATCTTTTTGTCTTCATCTGCTTTAGTTTCATCATCTTTTGTATTGTTTCTTTTGAAAATTTTAAATAAACCTTCCAGCTTTGATTTGATATTGCTGACAAGTTCTGACACTTTTTTTTCAATAAAGTTTTTTATTTCACCGAAAACGGCATTCAATTTGTCCTGAATATCGATAAATTTTTCTTTGATTTGTGCAATTTTATCTGCAATATTCAGTACGATATTGGGAATATTAGAGAGTGCCTTAAAGACGGGAACGGCGATTTTGTTAACGATTAAAGCAATTGGTTTTGTCAGAATATTATTACTGAGTTTTATACCCAAATCCGCCATTTTTTGTGCCATGTTAATCATGTTTTGTTCAAAAGCTTTCAGCGCATCGGCTCTTATTGCAAGGGTTTGTTCATGTAACTTTTGCTGAGCTTCTCTTGCTCGCATCATTGCGCCTATCATTGCGCATTCGTGATAGCTCATTTCTCCGGGTTTTTGAACCCTTTCGCCGACGCGTCTTCCGCCTCCGCCTCCCATGTTTGAACAAATCGGGCAGGCTCCCGGTGCAACTCCGTGCGGACATGTACCTGCTTTTACCGAAGGATTATTAATGCTGTTTAATGAGTTATTCATCTGCTGCGTTCAGGTAAATGATTCATTAATATACTCATTTACCACTCCTCTCTTGCGTTTTGCCGCAACAGAAAAATCCTTATACCACAGCTTTGACCCGAAGCTTGGTTGTTTAGGGGATTCTTTTACTGACAGATGTATAGTTTTGCGGTTAAGCGTAACATACATATTCCCCAGGTATTCCGGCTTTAACGGCTGCGGCACAGTCGGGGACTTCCACCCCTTGTTTCCCTTATTTAATTTTCTTTAATTATATCATGATATAATTATTTTTATGCAAGGCCGATTATTTTATGTAAAAGATATTTTAAAAATGGCGATACCGATAATATACGGAAATATCGGTTTTATTATGATTGGTGTAGGTGATGTTGTAGTTGCGGGAAGACACTCTACGGATACGCTTGCTGCGATTAGTATTGCAACAGCCATAACGAATTGTATTATGATTTTCGGAATAGGGATACTTTGTACAATATCCGCAATCCTTTCCAATTACAGAGGAGAAGGTAAACCTATTGAAAAATACTTTTATCCTTCTATGCAGTTTGCGATGATTTTAGCACTTTTTGTATGTTTTGTAACATTGGGTTGTATTCCGTTTATTGATAAGCTTGGTTTTGCGGCAAATATTGTTCCTGCGGTAAAAGATTATTTCTTTATAACGGCATTTGCTGCATTCGGCGGATATTTGCACTGTATGGCAAAAGAGTATTTGCAGGCTTTTGAGGTCGTTGTTTTTCCTAATCTGCTTACAATATTCTGTATATTCCTGAACGTTGCATTGAATATTTTGTTTGCCTTTGGTTTTGGTGTAATTCCTGAGATGGGTGCAAAGGGTTTAGCTATAGCAAGTCTTTTAACAAGGTATTTTATGGGGCTTGTTCTTATTGCATATTGTTATAAAAAACTTGATATACAAAAAGGCAGGGTATCAGGATACTTTAAAGATTTAATAAAAGTCGGCTTACCTTCTTCTTTGGCAACGGTTGTTGAGTTTGCGGGATTTAATATTATAGCGGTTGTTATGGGCAGAATATCAGGTGTTTACGCTGCCGCTCATAATCTTCTTTGTACTTTGACGAGCGTTGCGTTTATGATACCGCTTGCTATATCAAACGCTGTCGCGGTTAAGGTAGGATTTACAAACGGGGCAAGAGTTTATAAATCACTCAAAAACTATGCATATACAGGTCTTAAAATGAGTGTTTTTGTAATGGCATGCTCTGTTATTTGTCTTGCATTTTTCCCGAATATTATTATAAGACTGTTTACAAATGACATTAACCTTATTAATGTGTGTGTGCCTATTGTTTATGTTTTATGCTTCTTTCAGATTTTTGACGGACTTCAGGTTACGCTCGGCGGTATTTTCAAAGGGTTAAAAAATACAAAAATTGTTATGATTTCAAACATAATATCTTATTGGATTATTGCATTTCCTCTGGGGTGCGTTCTAGCGTTCAGTTTCAAATTGAATTTGCTTGGCTTTTGGTGTGCACTTTGTATATCTTCGGTTCTTTTGTGTCTGATAATGTTTATATTTATGTTTTCAAAATTTAAAAAATTTGAAATAAAAAGTTTATAATATACTTCCTCCCTCATCTTTATTATTTACGTACATCTGATTTTTTGTTATAATCTAAGACAAATATAAAGAGGGAGAACAATGAATAAAAATCAATCAGTAGGAATGTACGTAATATTAGGCATAATGGTTCTGGCATTTATCTCAATGCTGTTTACAGGTCCTACATCAAGCACGGAAGAACTTTCATATACTGCGTTTTTGCAAAAAGTTGATAATAAAGAAATAAAGAGCGTTAATCTCGGGAAAGATGTACTGATAGCTATTCCTGTTAACCAACCTGAGGCGAAAAAGCCTGCACAGGTTAACCCTATTTATGGTGAGGTAAAAGCGCCCCAGCTTCAGTATAAGGTTATGATTCCCGAAAACTCCGATGTTCTTACGAAATTGGAAGCTAATAATGTAGAGGTTAATGCAACAAAATCAGGTGAATCAGGCTCAATGTTCGGTCTCGGTTCTTCTGTTATAACTATATTACTGGTATTCGGATTTTTACTTTTGATTATAAAATCCATTCAGGCAGGCGGAGCTCAGGCAATGTCGTTCGGCAAAAGCAGAGCAAAAATGCTTATGGATAACAAAGTTAAAACAACATTTAATGATGTTGCAGGTATTGATGAAGAAAGAAAAGAACTGGAAGAAATCGTAGATTTTCTCAAACACAGTGATAAATATGTAAAACTGGGCGCTAAAATTCCTAAGGGCGTTCTTCTTGTAGGTGCTCCCGGTACAGGTAAAACATTAATGGCAAAAGCCGTTGCAGGCGAAGCAAAAGTACCGTTCTTCTCAATTAGCGGTTCTGACTTCGTTGAAATGTTTGTCGGTGTCGGTGCTTCACGTGTAAGAGATTTGTTTGAACAGGCTAAAAAACATCAGCCCTGTATCGTATTTATTGATGAAATCGATGCAGTGGGTCGTCAAAGAGGCGCAGGATTAGGCGGCGGCCATGATGAAAGGGAACAGACTCTTAACCAGTTGCTTGTTGAGATGGACGGGTTTGATGAAAATACAAATATAATTATCCTTGCGGCAACAAACAGACCTGATATTTTGGATAATGCACTTTTAAGACCGGGAAGATTTGACAGACAAATCGTTATTAATAAGCCTGATGTACTCGGCAGAGAACAGATTTTGAATGTTCACGCAAAAAATAAACCGCTTTCAAAAGAAGTAAATCTTAAAACATTGGCAAAGAGAACTCCTGGTTTTACGGGTGCTGATTTGTCAAACCTTCTGAATGAGGCTGCACTTTTGGCGGCACGTCATGATAAGTCGGAAATCGAAATGCCTGACCTGGAAGAAGCTATTGATAAGGTTATGGCAGGTCCTGAAAAGAAAAGCAGAATTATATCTGATGAGGAAAAAGAAAACACAGCTTACCACGAAGTCGGTCACGCACTTCTTGCAAAACTTCTCAAAGACTGCGACCCGCTTCACAAAGTATCTATTATTCCGCGTGGTATGGCGCTTGGTATAACACTTACACTTCCTGAAAAAGACCACTTAACAATGAGAAAAAATCAATTGTTGGATAGAATTACGATGATTTTGGGCGGTCGTGTCGCAGAAGAAATTATCTACGGAAAAGATAATATTACAACAGGCGCTTCTAACGATTTGGAAAAAGTTTCGGCTCTTGCAAAAAGTATGGTAACAACTTACGGTATGTCTGACAAAATGGGTAACATGGCGTACGGTAAAGAACAGGAACACGTATTTATGGGCAGAAACTTCGGTAATACAAGAGATTTTTCGGAAGAAATCGCTGCCGATATAGATAAAGAGGTTAAGAAAATTATCGATACTCAGTATGAACAGGCTAAAGCTCTTTTGACAGAAAACAAAGATATGCTTGAATTTATAGCAAAAGAACTTCTTGAAAAAGAAACCCTTGATCAGAATGAATTTGAAGAACTTATGAATAAAGTCCGCCGTATAAGAAATGGTGAACCTGCTGAAGTTGTGATGCAGGATCAAAACGATAATAATGAAAATAATCCGGAAGAAAGAGCAGAAGGAGAACAAAATAATGGATAGAGATTACATTGTTTTTCAGGAATATAAAATGTATTCCGAACAAAAAGAAAACTTTATTGACAGAAACTTTAAAACAAACAGATTTTATATGGTGGCAATAACGGCTCTTATCTTTGCCTTGATTTATACGCATAATATTCTTTTTCTGAATGTTATATCAGCGACTCTGGTGTTCGCATTTCTAGGTGTTTCAGTAAGCTCTTTGTGGTGGATGAACGTTGATTCATACAACACTTTAATTAAGATAAAATACGGTGATGTTTTGGAAAAAATAGAAGAAAAACTTCCGATACATCCTTATACTGATGAATACAAAAGTATTGAAGAATTTAAAAACAGAAAAATATTTATGTTTTCTGATATACAGAAGTTTATAGCAATTATTTCGGCATTATTTTTCTTTGCTGTTTTTGTAAGTGAGATTACGCCGATTTGCGTATCCGTATTTGATAAAATGATTAAAATTAAAAGCGGAATTTAGGAGCAAACAAACTAAAGGTTACAGCAGAGCTTGAAAAATTTTGAAGGTGGAAGGTTATGAAAAATAAAGAATACAGTATTGCAATGAACTGGAGTTACGTTGGAATCTCCGTTGTTGTCTTTTCATTATTAACTGTGTTGGTTTTGTATCTGCCGTCGATGAGAGAAATTGATTCAACAATTTTGCGCTCGGTAAGACTTGCACTTTCGCCATTTCCAAGCTATATTCCTGTGTTTGTTTGTGAGTTTGGAAGGGCAAATGCGTATTTGTGGCCTCAGATTACTGCGGCTTGCGTTCTTGTATCGCACAGAATGTACCTGAAAGCTTTTATGCTTATCTTGTTTGTTCAAATTGGATTTTTCTTGAAAGAATTGATAAAGAATTATGTATGCCGCCCGCGTCCTGAGGGAAGCGGTATTGCAAGTTTCAGTTTTCCGTCTGGACACAGTTGCTTTGCAATGTGTTTCTGCGGAATAATAATTTATCTTATACATTGTTATGTAAGAAGTGATTTTTGGAGAAATCTTTTAATAATAGTATTCGGACTCTGGATATTTATGGTAGGTCTGTCAAGAATGTGGCTGGGAGCTCATTTCCCGAGCGATGTTTTGGCAGGAATGTTCCTTGGGTTTTTCCTTGTTAATCTGTTTATTATTCTTGATAAATCAATTTCACGTTAATCTGTGTATTTTTTCTTCTTAGGATTATAAGTCAGAACTCTGTATTCTTTTGGGGTTACGGTTATCCTGACGGAGTTATGAATGTCTGTTCTTAAAACTTTTGATTTTCTAAGAGTTTCTGTTGTGTATATCGAAGGATGCCCGAATTTGTTCTCGCCTGTTGAGATTATTGAGTATTCAGGGTTAAGATAATCTGCTATTGATTTGTTGATAACTCCCGGTGCACCGTGATGCGGAACTTTTAGAACAGTTATGTTTTGCGGCAGATTGTTTTTTAGCTTGTTGAATGTTTCAATACCTGCATCGCCTGTGAAAAGCATTGAAAATTTTCCGTAAGTAAGCAGAGTTATTATTGAACTTTCATTATCTTTACCGTTTTTGATTAAATAGTTTGTTATTTTAAGTTTGTTGTTATATACAGACTGATTATTTTCTGCCTGAATAACATTTGTATTTCTCTGTTTTGCGGTTTTATAAATTTCCTGCGCCTGAGGGGAAGTATGGTCAAGCGAGTTTACGTAGAGTGTTTTTACATTTATTTCTTTTAATAAATCGACAGTTCCGCCGCAGTGGTCGTTATCAAAGTGCGTGACAATAAGCGTATCTAAATTGTTAATCCCTCTGTCGATAAAATATTTTATGATAAGTAATTTTGCCTGAGATTTCCCTCCGTTGTATCCTGCTTTTCCTGTATCAATCATCATATATTTGTTGTCAGGCGTTTTAATCATAAAAGCGTCGGCATTTCCAACATCAAAAGCCGTTATCTCAAGATTTTTGTTTGGGAGCGATATTGTAGATAATAAAAGTACGGAAACAAATACGGGCAAAGTTATTCTCATCAATTTGATATATTTATTTCTGAACTCTTTATTAAGAAAAAGGGTTAAGTTAATCAAAATTATGTAGTACAAAATAATCTGCAGAGGGTTAGGGTGGGTTGTCTGCACTGCAGAATGCGGGAGTGCGCCCCAAAAGTCAGATATATTGATAAGTAAAGATATCAGCGGGTTCAGTACAAAATCGAATGCCATACAAACAAAATCAGCAATCGGTTGTATTATTGACACAAGCGAACTTATGAAACCGCCGAAACTTATAACAAAAAGGATAGGAACGCTCATAATATTTGCAAAAACGGAATAAATGCTTATGTTGTTGAAATAAAATATCTGAATAGGAATAACCCAGAGCTGAGCAATTACGGGAACCGTAATTGAGCCGATAATCCAGTTTGCAAAGGGGTGCTCAGACCTGATTATGTACGGCATCATAAAAAGCAGACCGAATGTTACTACAAAGGAGAGCTGAAATCCGACGTCATTAATATACATCGGGTTGTATATAAGCATAAGAAATGCGACAAACGAAAGAAGTGAAATATTGTTTGCATCACGGTCGATTAGCTTTCCTATAAGTACAAAAATAAGCATTAATGCCGCTCTGACAACAGATGCTCCCAATCCTGTCATGAGAACGTATGTTAAAACAAGAAGTATGCAGATGCTTATATTGAGTTTAAAAGGGATTTTAATGAAGTTCATTATTAAAAAGAAAAATGAGTAAATGAAACCGACATTCATACCTGAAGCTGCAAGTATGTGCAGTAAACCTGAGTTGATGAATGATTGTTTGATATTTTCAGGCGGAGAAACAGCATCGTCGCCAAACACAATTCCGCCCAGTATTTCCAGATTAGGACTTGCCAGATAACGGGCGTGAATTTTCAAAATATTTTCTCTGTAGTTATTTATTTTTTGTAAACACTTTTCTGTTAAAGATTTTTCCGAAGGAATTTTTTCATAGCACGGAATATTCAAATCTTTCATATTATAGGGATTTCTGCCGTAAAATACCGCATAGGTGTCAAAATTCCTGAGATAATTTCCGTAGTCAAACTGAGAAGGGTTTCCTGCTTTAAACGGGGTTGACAGCCTTCCCCGTATTTTATACGAATCATAAATGTTAAAGTTTTCTTTTTCGCTAATCGTAACAAGGACTTTTTCGTTTTCAGGCTCTTTTACTATTCCGTCATATTCAATTTTGTTAACACTAAAGAAAAACTGTGTTTTGTCGTTGTTTTTAGTCTGCGGTATAGACAAAATTTTGCCGTAAATAACAGAGTTAACTGGAGCTAAATTAAGCAGATTATCAGTATCTTTTATCCTGAGAGAAGTATTCAAAATTCCGAAATAAAAAATTAAAGTCCATATCAGAATTATTTTGAAAGGAAATAGATTTTTTACAGCCGACAGGATTAAAAAACCTGTAAGTAAAAGTGCAAATAAAACCGAGTTATCACTTAATACTCCAAACAGTGCAAGTAAATAAATCCCTGTAGATACAAGCATTAATATGTTTTTGTTTTGTGTGACAGCCAAACAAATATCCTTGAACATAAACAGATTTTAACATGAATATTAGCTCAGTTAACAATCTTGCATTTACAACTTTAACATGTATAATGAGATTGTCTTAACAAAGACGGGAGAAATGTAAAATCGGATGAAAATCCGTACAGAAAAGGAGAAATAAAATGACAGTAACTATTGATGATTCATGCATAGCTTGCGGCGCTTGCGAATCAATTTGCGACGCAGTATTCTCAGTAGAAGATAAGGCAAAAGTTAACGCTGCTAATGTTGCAGGTAACGAAGATGCAGTTCAGGAAGCTGCAGGTGCTTGCCCTGTTTCAGCTATTATTGTTGAATAATGGGTAAATAAAATAATCAAAAGAGCGTACTTATGAAAGTGCGCTCTTTTTGTTTTTACATTTTTCTCCTTTTGTGTTAGTCTGAACAAAGACGAGGGAAGATATTATGAATAACAATAATCAGGCTTTATATGTAAAAAAAGAAGTAATGACACGTTTAATAGAGGCGTATTTATCAGATGATTTTCCTGAAAATACAAGGCTTATTCCTTACGATATGCGCCCGACGGGAGCGGAAGTTCCGTATCGCTGCTGTATCTATAAAGAACGTGCAATTCTTAAAACCAGATTGATTGCTAATTTGGGTTTTCCTCTTGAAAATGATGACGAAAGAATAAATCTGACAACTTATGCAAAAGAAGCCGAAGCAAGAACGGAAGTCAGCGATAAACACTTAACCGTATTACGACAGGCCTGCAAAGGTTGTACATCTAACAGTATTTACGTTACCGATATTTGTCAGGGATGTGTTGCAAGACCTTGTACAAATGCCTGCAAATTCGGTGCAATATCCGTAAGTGACGGAAGGGCAAAAATTGACAGCGAAAAATGTAAAAAATGCCAGATGTGTATTAATGCCTGCCCTTATCACGCAATAGTTAAATTATCCGTTCCGTGTGAAGATGCGTGTCCCGTAGGTGCAATTAAAAAAGACGAAAGGGGTTTGGCATCTATTGATTTCTCAAAATGTATAAGCTGCGGAAAATGTATTTCGGCCTGCCCGTTTGGTGCAGTTCACGAAAAAAGCGAAATAATTGATATTTTAAAAGCAATGAAAAACGGCAAAAAAGTTGTCGCAATGATAGCTCCTGCTGTTGCCGGACAATTCAGAGGCAATCTTTATCAGTTAAAAACCGCTATTAAAAAAGCAGGATTTTATGATGTTTATGAAGTTGCAAAAGGTGCGGATAAGACTGCAAGAAATGAAGCAAGAGAATTCGTGGAAAGAATGGGTGAAGGTGATGCAATGTGGGATGCAATTCACCCGATTGCAGAATCAGGCGAAACCCCAAAAGAAGGGTTTATGACAACTTCCTGCTGTGCGGGTTATATCCAGCTTGTAAATAAACATCTGCAGGAGATTAAACCTTATGTATCGGATACTCATACTCCGCTTTATTACACTTCGGAATATGTAAAATCAATACTTCCCGACTCTGTCACTGTATTTATCGGACCGTGTGTTGCAAAAAGAGTTGAGGGCTTTGAGAACCCTAATATTGATTTTGTAATGAGCTTCGAAGAACTTGGCGCACTGTTTATGGCTAAGAAGATAGAAGTATCGGAATGTGAAGAAACAGAGTTTAATGAAGAAAGCTCAAAACAGGCTCGTAATTTTGGTGTGACAGGCGGTGTTGCAGAGGCTGTTAAAAAGGCTTTGCAGTATGAAAATTCTGTTAAACCTCTTGTTATAAGTGGCTTGAACAAAGAATCCATCCGCCAGCTTAAAAAATATGCGGCAAACGGCTGCTGTGAAGACGGGTGTAACCTGATTGAGGTTATGTGCTGTGAAGGCGGTTGTGTTGCGGGTAATGCGACCATAAATAATGTTAAAATGGCAAACAAACAGATAAAAGAAGTAATCTCAGACAGTCACGATATAGAAAAAATATAGTGGTAAAATATTATTTTTGGCTGCCGGTTCTGAACCCTTTTTCTTTGCTTATTGTTCTGCCAATTGATTTAATTTTCGCTTCGATACACCCTCTGCACTTTTCGGGTGCGTCGTTTATGCAGATTTTACCGGGGTAAATCTCATACTTTGCTCTGTATTCTGTTGAAGTTACGTTTGGCATAACAACATTTGCACCGCTTTGGAGTGCGATTAATCTTCCGTTCGGATTAAGAGTTTCCATTGCTGTTGTTGCCGGAATATTTATATCGGGCAGGTTTAACCTTGTAAGCGCCATAACTTTAAGAGCAAGCCAAAAATCTCCTTTTTGCGCATCTTTAAGCGGAGTTTGTGCGTGCGGAATAAACGGACCAATTCCTATCATATCCGCATTGAGTTCTTTGAAAAATAAAATATCATCAGCCAAAGATTCAACAGTTTGGTTCGGAAGCCCGACAAGACAGCCTGAACCCGTTTCAAATCCTAAACTTTTTAAATCATATAAACATCTTTGTCTGTTTTCAAAACTTGCGTTTGGGTGCATTTTTTCATAGAGATTTTGGTCGGTTGTTTCTATCCTTAACAGGTATCTGTCTGCACCTGCGTCTTTAAAGGCTTTGTATTCATCGTAAGTTTTTTCTCCGATACTCAGAGTCAGGGCAACATCAAATTTTTTTATCTCACGAATAATTTCAACCATTTTATCCGTATCGTAATAATCGTCTTCGCCCGATTGCAGAACAAGAGTTTTGTATCCCAAATTTACCGCATTTTTTGCATATAAAAGAAGCTCGTCTTTTAAGATTCTGTATCTTTCAACATCTTTATTAGGAGAACGCAGTCCGCAGTATTTGCACTGACGCTTGCAGATATTTGAAAATTCGATTAATCCTCTTAAGTGAACTTCATCTCCGACGTTTTCATGACGAACTCTGTCAGCTTCTTTAAATAGCCAATCGTTTTTTGTGATATCTGATAATATATCAATTAGCTCCTGCTTATTCATGGAAAATCTCCATTGCTCTGTCTAAAATTCCGTTCATATAAGCGATAGCCATTCCGTAGTTTACTATCGGAATATTTTGTTCTTTTGCTTTTTTTATTCTGGACTTCATTTCATGTTCATTTAGCATGCAGCCGCCGCAGTGAATTATTAGCCTGTATTTTGATAAATCAGACGGGAATTCTCCGCCCTGAGTGAACTCAAAATCTATATTTTTGCCTGAAAAATCCTTAATCCACTTTGGGAATTTAACCGTTCCGATGTCGTTACATTGTCTGTGGTGAGTACAGCCTTCAGATATAAGAATTTTATCTCCGTCTTTGAGGTTTGATAAGGTTTCTGCACCGTTAATAAGCTCATTTAATTTACCCTTATATTTTGCCATTAATATTGAAAATGATGTCAAAATTGTATTATCAGGTACAATTTCTTTTACCTTGTTAAAAGCCTGAGAATCCGTAATAACATATTTTGGAGTTACTGTATTTAATAAATTGCCGAGTCCTTCGACCTGGGTGCATATCGCTGTTGCGTGAGCATCAAGACATTCCCTTAAAACATTCTGTTGAGGAAGGATTATTCTTCCTTTTGGGGCAGATTCGTCTATCGGAATTACAAGAACTACAATATCTCCCTGTTTCAGTCTGTCACGTATAATGTATTTTTCTTTCTTATTCTCGTTAATCAGATGTCCGAGTTTTTCTTTTAGTTCATTAACGCCATCACCTGTTTTTGCTGAAACAAAATATCCCTCTCCTCGGGGGAGGGTTTTGGAGGGGGCTAAATCTGACTTATTGAATACAACAATATAAGGAATTTTTCTGTTTTCAAATTCATTAATCAGGTTAAAATCTTCGTCCTGAAAACCGAAAGAAGAATCAATAACAAGAACGGCAATATCGGTTTTATCAAGTATTCGGTTTGTTCTTTCGATACGCAACGTTCCTAAATTCCCTTCATCATTAATTCCTGCCGTATCAATAATTACGACGGGCCCCAGCGGCAGAATCTCCATTGATTTTTCTACAGGGTCGGTCGTTGTACCTTTAACGTCGGATACAACTGCTAAATTTTGGTTTGTTACCGCATTAACCAAACTTGATTTTCCGCTGTTTGTGCAGCCGAAAAATGATATATGCGGGCGTTCTGATTTGTTAAGTGTATATAATGTCATTTTTTACTTTCTTTACTGATGACTGTTCCCTTATATTTTATCATGAATCTAATGTAATAAATAACATAATACTGGACAAGGTCAGGTAAAATAGTGTATAATTTGTTCAGTTAAATTAGTGTAGTATGAAAGGGTGTTTATATGCAGTTAAGTTTTAATTTGGAAAATATAAAGTATTTAAAATTAAAGTATAAAGAAGGCGGCAGAGTTAAAAATATTCAGCTGGCATTAAAAGAAAAACAGGAGAATAATTTTATTGCAGTTATCGATGCCGATAAAGTTTCTTATACAGAAACTCCGCAGCAGATTGCGATTGATTTTATTACAACAGATGGTTTGTACAGTACGGAAACAACTTTAAAAGAAGTTAAAAAAGATGACGAATACGCTTATTTTGTGATAGGGAACCCCACTTCTCTGGACTACCAGCAGAACAGAGAATACTATCGTGTAATCTCTAAAAATGACTGTATTTATACTGTTGATAAAGGCGGCAGTGTAGAATCATATGACACGGTTACATATGATATTTCAGCCGGCGGTGTTTCTATTATTATGGAAGAAATTGCCATTTCTCAGGAAGAAACATCTATTGTTATTTTCACTCCCGGCAGAGATATTAAATCTCATTTGAATTTTGTAAGATGTGAGATTTTTGACAAAGACAAATATAAATTATCTTTTGAATTTACTGATTTGTCGGATGTTGATTACGAAATCCTGCATAAACTCTGCTTGGAACAGCAGCTCCATGATTTGTAGTCTTAAAATCTGAAATCCCTTTTGCCTTGTTCAATCTCTCTGAGATTACTTGTCAGAACTTTTTTGACAGCTTCGTTTTTGATTTTGTCAAGTTCTTTAATGATGAATTCTTCTCCGATTTTCTTTGTTTCGGGAGAAGCATAATCCATTAAGAACTCTTTCAGTGTTATCAATGCATTCGGCTGACAGCAATTCTGAATTTGCCCTGTTTTGCAAAGTGACATAAATCTGTCGCCGGTTCTTCCTTCTCTGTAACAGGCAGTACAGAATGACGGGATTTTGCCCAGTTGAAGCAGCCATCTGACGACTTCGTCTAAAGTTCTCTGGTCAGAAACGTCAAACTGTTCCGTTTCCGTCGGTCTTTCTTTTTCCGTGTAGCCGCCTACAGATGTTCTGGAAGCACCAGAAACCTGTGAAACACCCAGTTTAAGCAGTTTCTCTCTTACCTGTTGGGATTCTCTTGTTGAAATAATTATACCTGTGTATGGAACCGCAATACGGGTTAGGGCTACAATTTTTGCAAAAGTTTCATCATCAATACCGTTATCAAAAGCTGACGGGTCAATATCGTCCGCTTTTTTAATACGCGGAACAGATATTGTATGCGGGCCGACGCCATGAACTGCTTCTAAGTGTTCTGCGTGCATAAGAAGTGCCGCAAATTCGTATTTGTATCTTTCAAGTCCGAATAAAACGCCTAAACCTACATCGTCAATACCGCCTTCCATTGCTCTGTCCATGGCTTCGGTATGGTACGCATAATTGTGTTTTGGTCCTGTCGGGTGTAGTCTTTCATAAGATTCTTTGTGGTATGTTTCCTGAAAAAGGATATAAGTTCCTATTCCTGCATCTTTTAATTTACGGTAATTTTCAACTGTTGTTGCGGCTATATTGACGTTAACACGTCTAATTGCACCGTTTTTGTGTTTAATTGAATAAATAGTTTTTATACATTCCAAAATGTATTCAATAGGATTATTTACGGGATCTTCACCGGATTCTATTGCAAGACGCTTGTGTCCCATATCCTGCAAAGCGATAACTTCAGCTTTAACTTCTTCCTGAGTAAGTTTTTTACGCGGAATATGTTTATTCTGGTGATGATACGGGCAGTAAATACAGCCGTTCGTGCAGTAGTTTGAAAGATAAAGAGGTGCAAAAATAACTATTCTTTCACCGTAAAAAGCTTCTTTTATTTCTTCTGCTAAATCATAAATTTTCTTTAAAACACCTTTGTCTTCACAAGCCAAAAGAACGCTTGCTTCTTCGTGCGTTAAACCTTGACAGTGAGTTTCTCTGCCGTTTCTAACAGGTCTTGCTTTATCTAAAATTTTATCAATAAGTTCCAAATTATTTTTGTTTTTTTCAGCGTAGTCAAGAGTTCTCAAAACTTCCTCGTGGTTAATAAACTCTTCTGCTTTTAATGATTTTTTATCGTACATTTGTATTTACCCCTTTACCCATCTATACGTTTGAATAAACTGTTTTTGCGTTAACACCTTCAAGGCTTCCGATTTTTCCTGTCAGAGCATTAATAACATCAACAGGTGCATCAAGAACAACGCTTATTATTCTTACTGCTTTCGGCTGATAAGGAATTCCCATTCTGCCTATAATGTATTTTGAATGTTCTGTTAAAAGATTTTGAATGTCGCATACTACTGCATCATTTTCAACGATAATTCCGATAATCGCAACTCTGGTTTCCATAATACTCTCCTTTGTATAAAAAAGTCGTGCCAAAAAGGAGGCACGACTTTTTAATTTGTTACCTCCTTTCTCTAAAGGTTTAAATATTTAGCGTTTAATTTTTAAATATTTTCTCCTTGAGAGTCAGGTATGTATCTATTATGTTATAAACCTTCTTTTTTTTCAATTGTTTTGATTTTGTAATTTTGGGTAATGTGATTTTTTCATAATTTTCTATTATAAGTTCGGGAAAGAAGGTTTTGAAAACTTCTTTGGAAGTCTTGCTTAAATTCCGGTCGCATGACTGTTTGATACTAAAATTAACTGCCTGACAAGATTCTCTTCTTCTGCTTCTGAATTCTTTAATATTTTTTGAATCTGTTCCTATCATGTACAACAGAAAATCCCTATCAGGAATCTCATGAAAAATTTTTACAAAATCATTTTTTAATTTTGTAAAATAATTATCGGCAAAATCGGTGATACCCAGCCAAGGATCTATAATAACCGCCTCTTTGTTCCTGAAAGAATACATCTTATCTTTGTTTATCTTTTTCTGCGTAATAAAAGCTACCGTATGGTCAATTTTTATGTCTTTGTCAAAATTTTCCTTTTTCATATAAATCTCTCCGACATAAATATTTTTTTGACCGTTAATTTTTCCTATAAGCTGGGCAAGCATAGCTTCTTCAAAGCAGTTTCCGACTTTTTTATCCTGCATAAAGTAAACCAGTTGGGAAAAATATTCATTAGAGCTTCTGAGGTTTTTTCTCATTTTATATAATTTTACGCCAATTTTTTCAAAATAATCAGGAAGTGTTTTTAAAGAAAATTCAGAAATGTGGTGCGCGTTTATATATCTTTTTTTTAGTTTGCTTAAAGAAATATGCGGATATGCACTATGGGCTTTACGCTCAATTGTGTCTGCTGTTTTGATGATATTTTGTCTGCCCTGAAAAGTTATCATATTCAATTAAAAAATCATAAAAAAATTTTTTGCTAAAAAAAGACAGAAGAAATTTTTCTTCTGCCTTTTTTATATAAAATTTGTTTTTACCAGGGGTTATTTCTCGGATTTATCCATTTTTTACCGCCGAATTGTGTAAACGGACAGCTTTCGCCCTTCCACTGACCACGGATAATTTTGTTATGCTCGTCAACTTCAAAGGTTCTTGTGCAGACTTCTTCATCTTTTACGGTTGCACTTCCCCAGCTCCAGTCTTTATTTGTGTCGCCCCAGCTGTCAACAGAATGTTCCGTTCCTTCCGACCATATAATAAGTTTTCTGCCGGCAATATTTTTTTCATCAGTCGGGTAACCCCATCTGTTAATAACTGCATCTATACTTTCACCGTACCAGCTTGACATTACCGTATCCATGATTTCCTTTCCCCAGGCATATACAGAGGTGCATACCAAAGCCAAAACGGTTGTACATAATAAAAATTTTTTCATACTTTTTCTCCCAATAAATAAGATTATTATATCATATTTTTTTATATACAAAATTTTACAAAATTTTAGTAATTATTTCTACTTCTTTATTCATGTTTATTCTATAATAGAGTAAAGCTCGGAAGAGTATTTTTGTCGGTTTAGAAAAACCGGTCTACCTTAAAAAGAAAGGAAAGGGAGATATAATATGTCAAAAAACACAATTACAGTTGATGGTAACTACGCTGCAGCGCATATTGCGTATGCTTTAAGCGAAGTTTCCGCAATCTACCCTATCACACCTTCTTCTACAATGGGAGAATGGATTGATGAATGGGCTTCTCAACACAAGAAAAACATTTGGGGCAAACAGGTAAGTGTTGCTGAAATGCAATCTGAAGCAGGTGCAGCAGGTGCTGTTCACGGTTCTCTTGCAGCAGGTGCTTTAACTTCTACTTACACAGCTTCACAAGGTTTATTATTAATGATTCCTGTTATGCACAAAGTCGCAGGTGAAATGCTTCCGCATGTTATTCACGTTGCTGCCCGTGCACTTGCAGCTCAATCACTCGCAATTTTCGGTGACCATACAGACGTTATGGGCTGCCGTAACACTGGTTATGCTATGTTAGCAGCTAACAGTGTTCAGGAAGAAATGGATATGGCACTTATTGCTCACTTATCAACTTATAAAGCAAAAGTTCCGTTCCTTCAATTCTTTGACGGATTCAGAACTTCTCACGAAGTACACAAAATTGAAGAAATATCTTATGAAGAAATCGCTTCATTGGTAGAACCTCAATACATTGAAGAATTCAAAAACAGAGCTTTAAGACCTGAAGCTCCTGTTTGCAAAGTCGGTGCTCAAAACACAGACGTTTACTTCCAGGGACGTGAAACTGTTAACAAATACTATGACGCAGTTCCTGATATCGTTCAGGAATATATGGACAAAGTTGCTAAGGTTACAGGTCGTCAATATCATCCGTTTGATTATGTTGGTGCTCCTGATGCAACTGATGTAATCGTAGCAATCGGTTCAAGCTGCGAAACTATCGAAGAAACAATCGAATACTTAAATGCTAATAAAGGCACTAAGTACGGTTTAGTTAAAGTTAGATTATACAGACCGTTTGATGTTAAGAGATTTAACGAAGCACTTCCTGCATCAGTTAAGAGAGTTGCTGTTCTTGACAGAACAAAAGAACCCGGTTCAATTGGCGAACCTCTTTACTTAGATGTTGTTGCAGCACTTGCAGGCAAAGATATCAGAGTAATCGGCGGCCGTTACGGTTTATCTTCTAAAGAATTTACACCATCTATGGTTTACGCTATTTACAAACATTCTGAAAAGAACGGTTTCCACGGATTTACAGTTGGTATTGAAGATGATGTAACTCACAAATCATTACCGATTGAAGAACATATCGTTACTGAACCTGAAGGAACTACAAACTGTATGTTCTGGGGCTTGGGTTCAGACGGTACCGTTGGTGCTAACAAAAACTCAATCAAAATTATCGGTCAATATACAAACAAAGATGCTCAGGCATACTTTGCTTATGACTCTAAGAAATCATTTGGTGTAACTGTTTCTCACTTAAGATTCGGTGATAAACAAATTAAGTCAACATACTTAATTACAGCACCTGATTTTGTTTCTTGCTCAGCTCACGCTTATATCGGAAGGTATGACCTTCTTAAAGGTATCAAAGAAGGCGGTACATTCCTTCTTAACTCACCTTGGTCAAAAGAAGAAGCATTCTCTCACTTAACAAGAGATATGCAGGAAACAATCATCAACAAGAAAATCAAATTCTACAATGTTGATGCTGAAAAATTAATTAAGGAACAACCCGGATTAAGAGGTAAAGGTGCTAACACCGTTATGATGGTAGCTTACTTCAAAGTTTCAGGTATCATTCCGTTTGAACAGGCTTATGAAGGTATGAGAGCTATGACAACCAAGACCTTCAAGAAGAAAGGTGACGATGTTGTTAACATGAACTTAGCTCTTATCGATGCAGCTATCAACGCAACAGAAGAAGTTGTAATTCCTGCTTCTTTAGACGGCGTAGCTCACGCAGATGACGTTAAGCTTATCGCAGATGACGCTTCTGAATTCGCTAAGAAAATCATTGAACCTTCAATGAGACAAAAAGGTGATGACATCCCTGTTTCAGCAATGAGCAACGATGGTGTTATCCCGACAGGTACAGCATGCCTTGAAAAACGTGGTATCGCACCTCGTGTTCCTAACTGGAACAGCGAAACTTGTATTCAGTGCGGTATCTGTGCTTCTGCTTGTCCTCACGCAGCAATCAGAACTAAATTGATTGAAGCTGATGATTTGAAGAATGCTCCTACATCATTCAAGACAGTTGATGCTAAGCCGAATGACCACGGTGAAAAATTCAGAATTCAGGTTTACTGTGATGACTGTACAGGCTGCGGTGTTTGTTTAGACCAATGTCCGATGTCAAAAGTTCCCGGTAAAGAAGTTCTTACCTGGTCAACTATTGAAGCTGAAAAAGCTAAAGGCGAAGGCGAAAACGAAAAATTCTTTGACGCATTACCTGATAACGTAATGGGTAAAAATACTACTAAGACAATTAAGGGTGCAATGCTCAGAAAACCGTTATTCGAATTCTCAGGTGCTTGCGCAGGCTGCGGTGAAACACCTTATGTTAAACTTGTTTCACAATTGTTCGGTGAAAATGCTATTGTTGCAAACGCAACAGGTTGTTCTTCAATTTACTCAGGTACTTTCCCGACAATTCCTTATACAACTAATAAGGATGGCAGAGGTCCTGCTTGGGCTAACTCATTATTCGAAGATAACGCTGAGTTCGGTTTCGGTATGAGATTGGCAGTTGATTCTAACAGAGCACTTTTAAGACAAAAAGTTGAAGAAGTTCTTGCTAAAGAAGAAGCTCCGGCTGATTTGAAAGAAGCTTTCAATGCTTGTATCGCAAATTGGGATAACTCAAAAACAGAAGAAGCTGTTAAAGCTCAGGAAGCAGCTAAAGTTCTTATTGACAAGTATGCAAAAGAATGCGGTTGCGACACTATCA
The DNA here is from genome assembly GCA_902763805.1 of uncultured bacterium. GTDB lineage: Bacteria > Cyanobacteriota > Vampirovibrionia > Gastranaerophilales > Gastranaerophilaceae > CAG-196. The sequence goes on from CACWTN010000003.1 coordinate 52,449, forward strand.
AGAAGATTAAAGAACTTGAAGACTACTTTACTGATAAATCTATCTGGATAATAGGTGGTGACGGTTGGGCAAACGATATCGGTTACGGCGGTATTGACCATGTTCTTGCTCAGAACAAGAATGTTAATATCCTCGTTCTTGATACAGAAGTTTACTCAAATACCGGCGGTCAGGCTTCCAAATCAACACCTACAGCTGCTGTTGCGAAGTTTGCTACAGGCGGTAAACCAACCTATAAGAAAAACATGGGCTTAATGAGTATGTCATACGGTTACGTTTATGTTGCATCAGTAGCATTGGGTGCAGACAGAGCTCAAACTCTTAAAGCATTCCAGGAAGCTGAAGCATACAACGGACCTTCTATCATATTTGCTTATGCTCCTTGTATTGCTCACGGTATTGATATGTCTAAGACTCAGACAGAACAAAAACGTGCTGTTGAAGCCGGTTACTTCCCGCTTTACAGATATAATCCTGAAGCAGAAGTACCGTTCACTTGGGATGCTAAAGATCCTAAGGGTGCTTACCAAGACTTTATCAGATCAGAGGGCAGATACAAATCATTGCTTAAGACTAACCCTGATGCTGCAGAAGCTCTTTACAGCAAGGCTGAAAAAGATGCTGCTCAGAGAATGGAAGTTTATAAAGCAGTTGGTGCATTGCTTAAGTAGTTATTGCTTTTATGCAATAGAAAAAGGCGGAGTTTTCACTCCGCCTTTTTTATAACTTATACGTATCCGCGTTTTATGAATAATTCGGGATAATTTTTTTTCAGCTTGTTTATTTGTTTTCTTGAAAAATCATCTTTTAAGAAGTCTGTGTACTCATCATCAATCATTGAGCAGAAGGTTGCTTTTTCGTTTTGCTTGATACCAAATTCCTTTGAATAATCATATTTATATTTGCTGAGAATGTTTGGTACGTAATCGGCAATTCCAAGCCATGGGTCTATGATATAAGGTTTTTTGTCATTTACAAAAAGAACAAGATGGTCGAGGTCTTTATCCTGACTATTTTCTTCCATGCTTCGTAAGAGTGCAATATGACAGTTTTTAATCCCGTTTATTTTTGCAGCAATTGCCGCAAGCTGTGCGCTTTCTCCGCAATTACCGAGTTTATATTTTTTTACCGGTTCGGTAAAGGCTTTAATTCTGTCATAAAAAGATTCAGAGCTGTCATACAGTACATCTTTAAAATATCTTACACCGTCATTTGTCATTTCTATCAGACTCTTAACAAAATCAGGAAATTTTGAAGCTGCACTTTTGCTTTCGATTTTAGATGCGGATAATCTGGGATAGCACTTGTTTACCTGCCGTGCTATATCATCGGCAAAACGTATAGTTTGGTTTCTTGAACAGAAATTTGTGTTGTTGGTTGTTGTTATGCGCATATCATAATGAAAACGTCTGAAAAAATTTTTTGCTAGATTTCTTTTAATGCAAATTCAGCATCAAGAGGAGTCATTTTAACTTCTTTTACCTGTTTCTTGCCGCATGGTACTATAAAAGATATTTTATCGGAACTTGCTTTTTTGTCCTTCTTCATTATTGATATCAGCTTATTAGCTGGGTACTTTTCTTTTAATGGTTTAAAACCGTATTTTTCAAGCAAATCCAGTGACAATCTGTAATATGAATAATTTATATATTCTTTTTTATAAGCCCATTCTGTTATAAAGTACATTCCGTATACTACGGCTTCGCCGTGAGTGTACTTTTTATATTTTGTAATTGCTTCAAGCGCATGTCCGAGCGTATGTCCATAGTTAAGAATTTTTCTCAGACCGCTTTCTTTTTCGTCTACACTTACCACTGCTATCTTAAGGTTAAGACAGTATTCAATCAGACGGATAAGAGTAAGAGGTTCTCTCTGCAGAATTTTTTCACAGCTGAGAGTCAGAAACTCATAAAGAAAGAGCGGTACTTTATAATTACAGCTGTCTTCAATAAATGCGTACTTAAGAATTTCACCAAGTCCTGACATATATTGTTTTTTATCTAAAGTGTTAAAAAAGTTGATATAAATAAGAACTTTTTTAGGCTGATAAAAGCTGCCTACAATATTTTTTGCATTGGGTAAATCGATTGCTGTTTTACCGCCGACTGAAGAATCGACTGCAGCTAATAGAGTTGTCGGTACCTGAATAAAATCAATCCCTCTCATGTAAGTAGATGCTGCAAAACCGGCAATATCTCCGACAACACCGCCTCCTACGGCAATTATGGCATCGTTTCTTGTCAGCCCCATTTCAAAGGCTCTGTTTAATATTTTTAAATAGTTTTTGTAATTTTTTTCTTTTTCACCGTCAGGGAAAACAAAGATTTCATCGTTGCTGAAATTCAAATCTCCAGAATAAAGGCTGTAAACTTTTTTTGACATAACAACAAGTCGTTTTTTATTTTTGGTAAGCTCATAAATATCCTGATTAAGCCTTTCAAAACCGCCGTCAGAGATTTCTATCAAATATTCTTTTTTATCATCGATTTGAACTTTAAGTGTTTGCCTCATCTATTATAAACCTTACGATTTCATCTTCGTTCATTTTACTTGTATCAACCGTAAAATGTGCCTTTTTGTAATTTTCTTCTCTCTTAAAGAGCATTTTTTCAAGAGTTTGTTTTGGATTTTCATTCTGAAGCAGAGGACGCGAACTGTCATGCGATATCCTATAATATAATATATCAAGGTCAGATTTCAAATAAAATACTTTTCCGAATTTTAAAAGCGCAGCTCTGTTGTTTGGATTTTCAAAAGCACCGCCTCCAACTGAGATTATTTTTTTACTGCCGGAGCAAACCATCTGGATTGTTTCGTATTCAAGCTTTCTGAAATAGTCTTCGGACTTGTTTTTAAAAATATTGCTTATACTCATTCCCTGAGTTTTCTCAATAATACTGTCTGTGTCAAAGAGAGTATAATCAGGTAATTTTTGTGATAACAGGTTTCCGATAGTTGTTTTTCCGCTTGCCGGCATTCCGATAAGTATAATGTTATTCGGCATATCTTTCCTTAATTTCTTGTAAATTGTCACCGCCCAGCTTTTCTAACAGAGCATCTGCAAGAATGATAGCAATCCTTGCTTCTGCAACTACTGCACAGGCAGGGACCGCACACGTATCAGAACGCTCAAAATGTGCGCTTGCAGGCTTCATATCATTAATGTCTATAGTGGCGAGAGCTTTTCTCATCGTTGGAATAGCTTTCATTGTTCCTTTTATTATAAGGGTTTCACCGTTCGTCATTCCGCCTTCAAGACCGCCTGCATTGTTTGTATTTCTGTAAACTTTTTTATCTCTGCCGACGAAAAGTTCATCATGCATTTGAGAACCTTTTAAAGATGCCGCATCAACCCCTGCTCCGACTTCGACGGCTTTAACTGCAGGGATACTCATAACCGCCTGAGCTATTCTTCCGTCAAGAGCTCTGTCCCAGTGAACGTATGAGCCTAATCCGACTGGCAGATTACCGAATATTACTTCAAATTTTCCGCCTAAAGTATCTCCTGCCTGAGCAGCTTCATCAATTGCGTTTCTCATTCTGTCTGCTGTTAAATCATCAGCACATCTTACATCTGATTTTTCAGCTTTTTCTTTTATAAGCGTGTAAGTTTTCGGATAGAAATCCAGTTTAACATTTCCTATCTGAATAACGTGAGAAAAACCCATTATTCCGAACTCTCTCAAAATCTGCTTTGCAACTGAACCGACAGCAACTTCTATTGCCGTTTTTCTTGCACTTGAACGCTCAAGGACATCTCTGAGGTCAGAAAAATTGTATTTAATTGAACCTGCATAATCAGCATGTCCGGGGCGAACGGTAGTAAAAGCTTTTTCTTCAATTTTTTTTAGTGTTTCCTGAGCCGGATAGTCAAGATGCTCAGTATTCATAACATCTTTCCAGTTTTCGTAATCTTTGTTTTGGATTTCAAGACAAACAGGAGCTCCCGTTGTTTTACAAAATCTTACTCCTGATTTGATTTCAACGGTATCATGTTCAATTTGCATTCTTCCGCCTCTGCCGTATCCGACCTGACGTCTTGCAAGGTCTTCATTGATAATAGAGCTTTTTATCCTAAATCCGGCAGGAATTCCTTCTATTATCGCAGTCAGGCATTTTCCGTGACTTTCACCTGATGTTAAAAATCTGAATCTGTTCATACAATTTATTATATAACAAAAAAGCATTTGCTATGCAGCAAATGCTTTTTTGTTATATTGCAAAATATTACAAATCTCTCGGGCTTGGTGACATGTGAATGTCATGATGTATTCTTTCATCTGTATCACATGAAGGATCAAGATAACCGAATACGTTTCTCCAAAATCTTACAAACTTGTTATGTCCTCTGTCATAGATAGGCTCAGCAGGTTGTCCGTTAACACGGTTTTTAATAAGTAAAACTTCTTCTGCAGTAGCTTCCGAATACCCGCTGTTAATCATATAATCAGGTTCTGTTACCTGATTAGAAGTAACGCCTGCATTAGCCTGAGCGCAGGCAAAAGTTAATAAAGCCAAAATAGATAATAAATTTCTTTTCATAACACCCATTCTTATTTAACTAAACTATACGATTCCATTATAATCTTTTCTAATGAATTAATCAAGTCAGCCTCAGGAACTCTTGCTATAATTTCACCTTTTTTAAAGATATAGCCTTCTTTTATCGCTCCTGCAATGCCAAAATCTGCATGTTTCGCTTCACCAGGTCCGTTAACGGGACAGCCCATAACGGCAATTGTTATAGGCAAATCAAGGTTTTTGAATCTTTCTTCTACCTGCTTAGCCAAACCTATAAGGTCGATTTGAGTTCTTCCGCAGGTAGGACAGGATATAAAATTAACCCCTCTTTTTCTTAATCCGAGAGATTTCAGAATTCCGAAACCGGCATGAACTTCCTCCACCGGATTTTCCGTAAGAGAAACTCTTATGGTATCTCCAATCCCCTGACTCAGCAGAGAACCTATTCCGACAGAAGATTTGATTAATCCGGATTTTAGCGTGCCTGCTTCAGTTACTCCAAGATGGAGCGGATAATCAACTTTTTCTGCCATAAGTTTGTATGCTTCAATGGTGGTCATGACATCAGATGATTTCAGAGATATTTTTGTATCGTAAAAATTTAAGTCTTCTAAAATTTCCAGATGTCTTAATGCGCTTAATACCATTTTTTCATGGAGCGGAATGTCCATTTCGGCAAATTCTTTTTCTAAAGAACCGCCGTTAATTCCAATTCTTATCGGAATGTTATGACTTTTAGCCGCTTCAACGACTTTAATGGTATGCTCTTTTTTCCCAATGTTTCCGGGATTAATCCTCAGAGCATGTATACCGTTTTCAATGCAGGTCAGCGCAAGTCTGTAATCAAAATGTATGTCTGCGACGAGCGGAACCTGTGATTTTGCGGCAATATCCTTTATTGCGGCAGCGGCATCTTTGTTCAGAACTGCAAGTCTTACTATTTCACAGCCTGCTGAAGCAAGTTCATTAATTTGTTTAAGTGTTTTTTCAACATCTCTTGTATCCGTGTTACACATTGATTGAACGCTAATCGGTGCATCTCCGCCGATTTTAACGTTTCCGATTTGTATTTGTTTTGTTTTTCTTCTGTTTATCATAAAATAATTGTAACACGAAGGATAAAAACTGAGGAGTAATTTATGAAAATAGCGGTTATTTCTGATATACACGGCAATATGGAGGCTCTTAATGCTGTTTTGGAAGATATAAAAGAACAAAAATGTGAAAGATTATTTGTTCTGGGTGATTATGCCATGGCAGGTCCCGAACCGAAATCAGTTGTTGACTATTTTATGAACAGAGCTCAGGAAGCTGATATTGATATGATACAGGGAAATACAGATTTAATGATAGCTGATTATAATGACGGTCTGTATGATTTTTTAAAAGAGAAAGCTCCCGTTATGGCAGAAGCTTTAACAAATGATGTAAGTATTCTTGATGAAGGTGAAAAAGAATTTTTAAAACATCTTCCCGCTCAAAAAGAAGTATTTATTGATGGCGTAAAATTCCTGCTTGTGCATGGTTCCCCGAGAAAAAATAATGAAGACATTTTGCCTGATTTACCTTTGTCTATGGTAGAAGAAATGCTTGAAGGAGTTGATACTCAGGTTGTGTTATGCGGTCATACCCATATTCCGTGCGGATTTCAGACGACCAAAAAACAAACAGTGGTAAACGCAGGAAGTGTCGGAAGACCTTTTACTCCCGAACCAAAATCATGTTATCTTGTTATAACCGTTACTGACGGAAAATATGCTTTTGAACACAGATTTGTAGAGTATGATAAGCAAACTGCATCCGATAAATTGAGAAAACGCGGTTTTAAGGGTTCTGAAAAACTTGCCCAAACATTACTTGACCCGAAAGAACGTCATTTCTAGGGATAAACAGAGGATAAAGGTATGTTTAAGTATTTATCACCTATAGTATTATTAATAATTTCTAATGTGTTTATGACTTTTGCGTGGTACGGTCATTTAAAACACAGAAGTATGCCGCTGCTGATAGTTATACTTGTAAGCTGGGGGATTGCATTCTTTGAATATTGTTTTCAGGTCCCGGCAAACAGAATAGGATATTCCGTGTACAGTGCAGCGCAATTAAAAACTGTACAGGAAATTATTACACTTTCTGTTTTTGCAATATTTTCCGTTCTGTATCTTAAAGAAGAATTCAGATGGAATTATCTTATAGGATTTATATTCATCGTTCTTGCAGCATTTTTCATTTTCAGAAAATAAAAAAGACCTGCGTATTGCAGATCTGGTAATTTATCAAGTGTATTACAATTTGAAATAGATTTTGTTCAGTAGTGCAATGTTTATTGCGCCTAACCTCTGTTCTTCCATTTCTGATCGTTGTGCATAATCACTTCTGTCAACCGGGTTTAAAACCTGTACTCCTAAATCTTTATTTGAGTTTGATATGTCGTTGTTGTTTATTCTCTGTACAAGTTCGGCACCTGCCTTATTCAGCCTGTCGGCATCCTTCGCCTGATTTCCTGTCGGAGGAATACCAAGCGATAGCAAATCTCTCATAATACGCAGATATTCGGCATTAATACCGTACGCAAAATTACTTCCGATAGCCTGTACCAAAAAACACTCCTAATCTGTAAATTTTTGTAAACTTGTTATATACCTTTTAGTTCCACATTCCGACGGCGTTATAACCATAGTATATAAACATCTTTACAAATGTTAATAAATGAGTTAGAATAAGAAATAGCGAGGTTAATATTTCTTTACAATTCGGCAATTAAATTTGTTTACGTAGTTTATTTTAAACTATAATGTTGAATGTAAAGATAAAAGTATAACCCAATAATAAACAAAATTTTTAGGAAAAACGGAATTATGAAGAAACATTTAAGTTATTTAATTGCAGTTGTTTGTTTTCTATCAATGTCGCAGGCACAGGCAAATATCGCTACGGATATGGGAGGATATAATGCCGGTACATTCAATACGACACAGAATTTGAATACAAATTATCAGAAGATTGATAAAAGTTATGTTCAGTCATTAGATGATGTTACTAAAGATGAACAAATCTACGACGCAACAGTAGAAGAAAATTATTCAAGAGAAGGTTCAATTTATAACCCTCACTTCCTTCTTGAAAAAATTAATTTTGAAGGAAATACGGTAAAAGATATTAAAGAATCCGATTTGCAGAATTTAGCTCTTGAAGTATTAGGTGAAGATATTTACTTTGATGAACTTCTTGAAGTTTGTTCAAAGGTTACAAATTTATACCGTTCAAAAGGTTATCTGACTTCATACGCAACAGTTCCGCCGCAAAGAATTGTAGACGGTGTTGCAACAATTAAAATCGTTGAAAGTAAAGTCGGCGATATGAATATTGAAGGCGAAAAATGGACCCGTGAATGGTACTTAAAACATATAATTATGGGTAAAGCAGGGCTTAGACAAGGTGATGTATTTAATGCTAAAAACCTTCAGAGAGCAATGAAAGAAATTAACAGTGAAGATTATGTTCAGGTACAGACTGAAATTGAAAGAGAAAAAACAGGCGATGAAAATACGCAAATCACTCTTAATGTACGTGACAGATTCCCTGTTAATGCAAATGTGATTTACGATGATTACGGTCGTTCATATACAGGTGCACAAAGAGTTTCATTCCTTCTTGGTATGCACAACCTTACAGGTTTGGGTGACAAGATTTACGGCGGAACTGCTATATCATCAGGTTCAACTGGCTGGATGGCAGGATACAGCTTGCCGGTTTCTTCATACGGAACCCGTTTGTCATTTGATTTTAACGATTCACACGTCAGATTAGGCGGTCCTTACAAAGGAATGGGTGTTAAAGGTAACGCACAAAGTTACTTCTTTAAATTAACTCAGCCGTTAGTACAGACAGCTAAATCTGATTTGTTCTTCTATACAGGATATGATTTGGTAAGAGCAAACACTACAATGGCAGCTCTCGGACCTGGTGTTAATAATGATATTGCTGACTATACTTTGCATGTATGGCGTTCAGGTTTGTACGGTATGACTGATGACAGCTACGGACGTTGGATTGGTAACTTGGGCATTGACTTCGGTATGGGCGGAAACAGCCATGTAAACGCTTCAAACAGTGATACATCATTCTTTAAAATTTCAGGTGGTGCAACACGTGTTCAAAGACTTACCGCAAGAACAATGGGTATAGTTAGAGCAAACGCTATGTATTCACCGAACAAATTGTTCGCAGCAGAACAATTCCAGATAGGCGGTCCTTATACATTGAGAGGTTATCAACCTGCTGAACTTATCGGTGACTATGGTGTAAGCGGTACTGTTGAATACAGATTCCCATTCCCGTTCCTGAATCACCTGTCACAAAAACTTGATGAAAGAGTTCGCTTGGCAGTATTCTATGACTTCGGTTTAATCGGTGAAAACGGACACGTTTATAACTATCCGCACGAATTTTTACAGTCAGTTGGCTGCGGTGCTTACTTGTCATTCACCGACTGGTTAACAGCACAGGTTGGTGTCGGCTTCCCTCTCGGCAAGAAATATTATAATGAAAGTACTGCAAGATTCTACTTCAGCGTAAACGGCGATTTAGACAGATTAATTCCGCTGAGAAATCCGCAGAAAATATAAGATATAAGATAATTAAAAGACGCTCTGTTAATCACAGGGCGTCTTTTTTTATGTGCTTAATACTCCTTAATACATTGACACAAGGCTGTTCTTAGGGTTAAATAAAAATAGTATATACTGGGGAAGAGAAAGCGGCGATAAGCCTTTGGGAAAATTATGTATATTAAACAACTGGAAATAGACAATTTTAAGTCATTTGCTAATAAAGTCGAAATACCCCTTTTAAAGGGATTTACTACTATATCAGGCCCGAACGGCTCAGGTAAAAGTAATATTATTGACAGTATCCTTTTTGCATTGGGTTTATCATCAAGCAGAACTCTGCGTGCGGAAAAGTTATTTCACCTTATATCCACTTATACGAAACGGAATGAGGCTTATGTAAAAGTTGTTTTTGGTGAAACTGATGAAGGCGAATTCTCGGTTGCAAGGCGTATCAGAAAATCTTCTCAGGGTTTTGTGAGTATATACTATATGGATGACAAAATTGTCACCAAAGAAGATATCTTAACCAGACTTGAAAAATATAACATTACTCCAAACAGTTATAACGTTATGATGCAGGGTGATGTAATGAGTATTACTAACTGCACCTCTAACGAAAGACGAAAGATTGTTGATGAAATTGCCGGTGTTGCAGATTTTGACAGAAGAATAGAACAGGCGACTAATGAACTTGAAACAGTTGAAAAAAGAGTTGTAAATTCTACTTTGATTTTAAATGAAGTTAACAACAATCTCGAAAAATTAAAGGAAGAAAAAGAAGTTGCGATTAAATATCAAAAATTAAAAGAAGAAAAATCAGGTTTGGAAAGTCAGATAAGTACTGTTAAATTCTTTGATTTGAAAAGAAATCTTGAAAAAGCGCATGAAAATATTCTTGATTTTACAAAGAAGAAAAAAGAAGAAGAAGTCAAATCCAAAGACTTAGAAGAAAGACTAAAGCTGATAAAAGAAGAACACGAAAAAATTTCTCTGACTATAAAAGAAAAAGGTGAGGGGCATCAGCTTGAACTTCAGAAGGATGCTGAGGAGAAAAAGGGTTTAATTGCAAGAAAAAATGCTTCAATAGATTATTCGGATAAACAGATTCAATCAAATCTTAAGTCTATTGATAATGCCAAAAACGGTATTGAAGTACAGGAAGGCAAAATCAAAGATAATGAGATAAAGATTGAAGCAAAGCGAAATGAAATCAAAAATACAGACGCTAATATAAAAGAGAAACAGGCGGAATTAGCCAAAATACTGTCAGATGTTTCGGGTTTAACGGAAACTGCTGATAAGCAGCTTGAAAAGCGTACAGCATTAAGAAAAGAGCTGGAAGATTATAAGGATAAGGAAACAAACCTGATTCAGAAACAGGCTCCTATGGAATCAGAGCTTATGTCTAAAAAGAAAGCTTTGCAGGATACAAAACAGAGCTTAACTGAGCTGGAGGATTTTAAGACAAATTACAATGAAAACAAAGCCTCAAAAGAGCTTATGATTGAGCAGCTTGAAAAAGAGGTTGAAGATTTTAAGAATATTATCAAGAATACAATGAATGAGCTTGATAAAACAAAGAACGAGCTGGATGATGTTAATTATGACTTGCAGGCAGCAAGCAGAAAAGTAATTGAACTTGAAGCTGCGAAACGTGCAAACGAGGAGGCTAATCTCGGACGTGCGGTAGATACTGTTATGGGAGCCGGTATTCGTGGTGTTCACGCTCCGTTAATGAAACTCGGTAAAGTTGATGAAGAATACGCAACCGCTATGGAAATCGCAGTTGGCGGAAGAATGGCTAATATTGTTGTAGATGATGAGCATGTTGCCGCAACCTGTATTGAAGTTCTTAAATCGGCAGGAGCTGGACGAGTTACTTTTGTTCCTCTGAATAAGATTGTTAAATGCCCCAAAAGCCTGAATTTGCCAAAGGATAAAGGCGTTATTGATTTTGCAATAAACCTTATTGATTTTGATGATGAGTATCTTAATGCATTTTATTATGCAGTAGGTGAAACTCTTGTTGTAGAAGACAGAGAGACTGCACACAAACTTATCGGTAAATACAGAATGGTCACATTGTCAGGAGATTTGTTTGAAAAATCAGGTTCTATAACGGGCGGCTCAATAAAGAAAACAGGACTTAAATTTGCACAAAACTCCGATTCTGAAATAGACGGATTTAAAAAGAAACAAAAAGAACTTCAGGACAAGTACTCTGCTCTGCTTGCAAAGAGGGATTCTCTTGAGGCTAAGATAGAAGACGTGCGAAGCAGAAATTCAAACTCTGTGACAGAACTCAGCAAGGCAAAAATAGAACTTGAAAGTGAAAAAGTTAAGTTTGAAAATACTCAAAAAACTATTGATGAAAAACTTGAGTTTATAAAAAATACAGAACCGGAGATATCGGCTTTGGAAAAAAGTCTGGATAAACTTGAAGCTGAACATGTTGATTTGACTGAAAAAATGGCTGTGGTTCAGACAGAAATTGAAGAAATAGAAGCTTTGATGAATGATGCTGATTTGAAAGCTCTTAAAGAAAAGACTGCAGGGGTTGAGAATGAAATCAAGCGTTATGAAAAGATTAAAGCTGATACAAATAACGATATTGACGGTTTGCTCAGCATGAATGAGTTCCTTAAAACGACGATTAAGACTCATAATGAAAATATCTCAAACGCATTGGAAGATAACAGAAAACTTGCTGTTGATAAGGAAAAATTCAAGGCGGAGATTGAAGATATACAGAAGGAACTTGATGAACTTCAGGTAAAAATTGATGAAATAACCGAAAAACTGAAAGAGCTTCTGCAGCAGCGTGAATCAATACAGCAGGATTTGGTAAAACTTGAAACTTCAAAAGAGCTGAAACTGAAAGAGATTGAAAATATAGCAGAACAAATAGAATCGTTTAAGGCGCGCAGACGTGAGCTTGAACCGCTTTTGGAAGAAACAAAATCTTCTCTGATAGAAGCAGGTGTAAATGTTGATGAGCTTGCACCGATAGAGATGTCTGTAGATGAAATAACTGCAAAAATACAGCGTTTGCAAAAACGAATGGATGAATTGGGCGCTGTTAATATGAAGGCTTTGGAAGATTTTGAAAATGTTTCTGCCCGTCAGGCTGAACTCCAGGGACAGATAGAAACTTTATCAAGAGAAAGAGAGCAGATTCTCGAGAGAATGAAAGGGTATGAGGATTTGAAAAAAGAAACATTCCTCAAAACATATAATGCTCTTAATGAAAACTTTAAGGATATATTCCACAGATTATCCGAAGGTGAAGGTACTCTGATACTGGAAAATGAAGAAAAACCGTTTGAAGGCGGACTTGATATTGAGGCTCAGCCGAGAGATAAAAAGAAACAACGTCTTGCAGGTATGTCAGGCGGTGAAAAAGCACTTACAGCTTTGGCATTTGTATTTTCTATTCAGAAGTATATGCCTGCACCTTTTTATGCGTTTGATGAAGTTGATGCGAGCCTTGACGGTATAAACGTTGAGAAGCTTGCTCATATTGTTCAGTCACAGTCTGAAACAACGCAGTTTATAGTAGTAAGCCACAGAAAGCCGATGATTGAATCTGCTAACCGTACAATTGGTGTTACTCAGAAGGAAAAAGGCATATCTAAAGTAACGGGTGTTAAATTAAGAGATTAGCTATAAAAAAGAATTTTACCGCTGTTACAATTTTGCGTAAAAAGCTTGTGCATGGTATAATTTTCCTGTGGGAGGGGTTGGTTAGACCCGTTAAAATACTCATTTTAGATGAGTACAGAAGAAAAGATATAAGATAAAATAATTATGAGATAATAGGCTGAATATTGCGGAACGTGTCTGCAAACCGGCTTTTCTCAAAGGTGATATGGCAATAAACAGTATAGATAGTATGAATATACCGAATCAGGAAAACTATGTTCAGGAAGCTGAAGTTGACGGAATAGAGATTCTTGTCAATATGGCCAGACAGGGAAAAATCGATCCGTGGAATGTTAATATTGTTGACGTTACGGATAAATATCTCATGCATCTTTTTAAGTCAAAAGCTCAAAACCTCAGACTTACGGGCAGAACTCTGTTGTTTGCGGCTATACTGTTAAAGCTGAAATCAAATGTTTTGGAAGGTCTTGATATTAACGACTTTGAACCTCACCATGATGATGAAATGTATTTCCCCGAAGATGAGGAACTTGATTACGGTGTTGAAGATTATATTCCGACAAACAACGTAATTTCAATTGATGAAGTTTTGCAGAGAAGGACTTCCGTAAGATTAAATCATAACAGAGTGGTTACATTGCGTGATTTGATACGTCAATTGGAGTTTTATGAACAATTAGACAGAAAACAATCTCTGAAAAATTCTCTTGAAAGAGCTGCCAGACGCAGAGGTAACAGCATTTCAAGAATGACAACGGAAGATATTTTCAAAATGCAGCATGACGAATATATAGCAGAAGGTGTTGCACGTCTGAAAGATAATCTGGAAGAAATTTTAAACAGACAGGATAAGATAGAACTTAATGAACTTACTCTGCTAGGAATGGACAGAATAAGCGCATATATTTCACTGCTGTTTTTGACCGTGGACAGTGATTATGATTTGGTGCAGGATGAGTTTTATTCTGATTTATATGTTGTAAAATGTCCGCATGTTGAAAATGCCGAAGAAGATTTTGAACAAAGTTTTGATAATGCAAAAAGTGTTATTGCTGAACAAGAGGTAGAGCATGGAGCAGTTGAAATCCAGAATTGAGGCAGTTTTATTTGTTACGGCAAAGGTTCTTCAGGTAAACGAAATTGCGGAAATTCTTGAAGAACAGCCTGAAGCTGTTGAAGAAGCTTTATTGGAGCTTATTATGGATTATGCTTCAAGAGAAGGCGCTTTGGAAATCGATGACGAAAACGGGTATATCTTACAGGTTAAACAGGAACATCTTGATATAGTCGAAAAGCTTTGCCCTGTTGAACTCAAGCCTCCCGTTTTAAAAACGCTTACTGTTATAGCGCTGAAAGAACCTATCCGTCAGTCTTATTTGAAGGAATTAAGAGGTTCTAACGCCTATGAGCATGTTCAGGAGCTTTTGGAAAAAGGATTAATTTCAAGACATAAAGATAAAAACGGACGTTCCTTTAATATTAAAACAACTCCTAAGTTTGCGGAATATTTTAAATTAAAAGGCGATATCAGAGCTTTGGTAAAAACGTTAAATATTGATAACGGTGTAAAAGATGACCCTGAAGAAGAAAATAATGCAGAAAATAAAGGGGTAAACGAAGGGGTAATAAACAATTTAGATGAAGATTTGGGTTAAAATACTATTTTTCGCTTTAATCTTGGTATCGGCAGCAATTTCTGTTTTGTTTTATATGAACAGGGCGAATGTGTATGCTGCTTTGGGTGAATATTATACAAAACGCGATAATTATTCTTCTGCGCAGCATTATTACGAAAAGTCTTTTTTGCTGGGAAATCAGGACAGAGGTTTCAGAGAAAAGTATGTTAATCTGCTTATAAACTCTCCGCTTACAATTGAGGCGCAGGAAAGGCTTGTAAATATAGCGGAGGATTCGAAAAAAGATTCGGCATCCGAATCCGCAAAATACTTTTTATACAACTTAAAAAGAGAGATACATAATAAATATCCCGATAATTATATACAACAAGCTCCTTATAATGAGAAAATCGTGCATTGGGGCAAATTACCGATAACATATACAATAAAGCAGCCAAAAGGTGTTCCGCATGAGCTGGTAACTGCAGTTAATGATGCCTTTGATACCTGGGAAAGAGCAAGCTCTGCACGTATAAGATTTGAACGGACGGCTATAAATCCCGATATTGTGGTAAGTTTTACAAATTACACAATCAAAAAACCAAAAGAAGGCGAAAAATATGTTGTTGCATATACAGTTCCGTCTATATCTTCAAACAAACTAAACAGAATGGATATGGTCCTTAATATTTCCAATATTGACGGAAAGCTGTTTACTCCCAACCAAATATATAATACTGCGCTTCATGAAGTATTTCACACACTCGGTTTTATGGGACACAGCTTTGACAAGGAAAATGTAATGTATCTGGCACAGACTACAGATATGCTGAATGAAGATGAGAGGAGAAATTTAACTGAGGCTGATAAATCAACACTTGAACTTTTTTATAAAATAAAACCCGATATAACAAATGCAAATGAGTTCAGGTATGAATATATTCCTTATCCCGTAATCGGTGATAATGCAGATGTTAATTATGCAAAAGCTGACGAAGCAAAAAAATATATAAGAAAAGCGCCGAGAGTTCCTTCCGGGTATATTGATCTGGCTCAGACCCAGATAAACCAAAAAGATTTTTTAGGTGCTATGGACAGTCTAAAAAAAGCGTTATTCCTGTCAAACAATGATGAAACAAAATTTCTTGTACTGTATAATCTTGCAGTCACCTGTCTGCTGGACAAAGATTACATACTTGCAGAATTTTATGTAAAAAAGGCTATGGAAATCAAAGATGAAGATGATTTACACGTTTTATCTGCTCAGATATATACAGGAACAAAAGACAACAACGGGGCAATAAAAGAATATTCATATCTTTTAGCAAAGAACCCTGACAACATTGATTATGTTTCAAATCTCGCTAATTTGTATCTGAAACAGTATGATTATATCAAAGCAAGAAAAATCCTAAAAGCTTATATCAGACGGAATCCGCAGGAAAAGAATAATCCACGTTTCAGACCTTGTAAGCTATTGTTATTCTAGGATTTATATGATATATTTACCCTTATGAAAGTCAGTCCCGTTCACCCATCAATATTTACGCCAAAAACTACAGGTTATGCGTCTGCAGCGGCAATGGGTGCATGCGTATTAAGTGCCGTATCCAAAAATAAAACATTTAAAAAAATGCACAAACCATTATCTCTGGCGGCGGTGTTATTAACAGTTTTTCATGTCGGTTTAACAGAATATTACAATTATAAATACAGGGTTAAGTAAATAGAGCGGTTTTAACTATGTTAATTTTGTAACAAAATACACTTATTATTGTTACAATTATATTTTCTTTGTATTGTTTATTATACAATTTATTAGAAAGAGTATACAAAGAGCAATCTTTAATAATGTTCAGAGGTGGTGAATGTTTAATGAGGTAAAAACACACGAGATTACGGTAGATACGGTTATTTTGACCATAAAAAATAACGCATTGAACGTACTTCTTGTAAAACGTAACAACGAGCCGTTTAAAGATAAATGGGCAATCCCCGGCGGATATGTAAGAATGTCTGAAAACCTTGACGAAGCAGCAGTTCGTGTATTAAAAGAAAAAACAAATGTAGAGAATATTTATCTTGAACAGTTATACACATTTGGCGATCCGCTGAGACACCCTGTTTCAAGGGTAATAACCTGTGCATATTTTGCATTGATACGTTCGGAAGATGTTGATGTTGTAACAACAGATGATTTGGCTTGGCATAAAGTTTCTGAGCTTCCGCCTCTTGCATTTGACCACAAAGAAATTATCGAATATGCTCTGAAAAGAACACGTGAAAGATTGGAAATGTGTCCTGTTGCATACCAGCTTTTAAACGAAAAATTTACGCTTACAGAAATGCAGAAGGCTTATGAAATGATTATGGAGAAAAAACTCGATAAACGTAATTTCAGAAAGAAGGTTATTACAACTGACGGTCTGAGAGAGTTAAATGAGTTTTCAAAATCATCTTCAAAAAGGCCGGCAAGATTGTACACATTTGAAAATATTAAGCTGAATTCAAAGCGTGCACATTTTATTAAAAAGGAAAAAAAGGGGTAAACAGATATGTTAAAATTACTTTGGACAATAATGGTTGTATCAGC
The DNA here is from genome assembly GCA_902763805.1 of uncultured bacterium. Lineage (GTDB taxonomy): Bacteria > Cyanobacteriota > Vampirovibrionia > Gastranaerophilales > Gastranaerophilaceae > CAG-196. The sequence continues at coordinate 69,455 of CACWTN010000003.1, forward strand.
AATATTAATGATAGTTCTTATCCTTATGCATTCACCTAAGGGTGACGGAATTGCAGGGATAGGAAGTGCAGCTCAAATGTTTACATCACAGAAAAGCGCAGAAAAAGGACTTAATAAATTGACAGGCATTGTAGCTTTGATATTTGTAGTTTGTGTATTTATTCTGGGATTTGGAATTGTAAGCTAAAAAGATATAAAAAGAAAGCGGTCTGAACAATTTGTTCAGACCGCTTTCTTTTTATTCATTATTTTTAAACATAATTTTCAGCATTTCATCGACAGTTTTTTCCCAATTGAACAATTTTGCCCGTTCAAGTCCTTTCGCTGCATTCTCTTTTCTTAAAGCTTCATTGTAATAGTATTTTTCATAAGCGGCAATATGTTCATCGTCACTATAGCAGTTAATTTTTATCCCTGCGTCACCGATAACTTCCGGCAGTGAAGAATTGTCTGATGTAATAACAGGACAGCCGCATTTCATAGCTTCAAGAACGGGAAGTCCGAAACCTTCATATTCTGATGTATATGTAAACCATTCTGCACAGTGATAAAGTATCGGCAGGTCTTCATCGTCAACATATCCTATCTGAAGAACATTGTCCATACTTAATCCGGCTGTTTCTTTGTTAAATTTTTTCTTAAAGGCATTCCATTGTCCGCCGCCCATAACTAGAACCAAATCATTAATATTGTTCTTTTTTATAAACTCTATGAACGTTTTGACCATTCTGATTAGATTTTTTCTCGGTTCCATAGAACATAGGGAGAACAGGTATTTTTTGTCATTGGGAATATGGTATTTTGTTTTCACTTTTGTTAATAAGTCTGGATTATCGGAATATTTAAAGTCACAGCCAAGATATACTGTATGAATTTTATTGGGCTTAATTTGCGGTTTGTATTTCAGAAAATCCTGCCTTGCACTTTCCGAATCCGTAAAATAATTGTCATTTCCGTTGAGAGTCTTGAACAGTTTAAGAGCCCAGTGGTTGCAGTCTATTGAGTAGTAATGCGGGAATAAAATCAAAATCATGTCATACAGGAACGTATAGCGATTTTTTATATTAATGTGTCCGATACATTCAGGAAATGCTGTATATGGCGAAAAGACTGCATCAAACCTGTTGAATGACAGTAACTTGCAATATAAATCAAGAGATAATTTTTGTAAATAATAACGTGAGTAAATGATAAAATTTAAAAAAGCTCTTGTTATAAAATTTTTATCCTGTGTGCAAATATAAGATAAATTGTCAACGTATACTTTTTCAGGGGGTTGTTTTAAAACAATAGTTTTTAAAGCCGCTTTAGGAAAATATTGTTTAAGAACTTTTTTCAGATTATCTTTTCTGTCATGCGATATGTAAAGGGTAATTTTCAAATGATCTCTTTTTATCATGTATTTAAGAATGTTAAATGCCGTAAAATATATTCCCGAACGGTCTGTAGTTTTGTTGGCACCAGATGCGATGATTTTTGCATCAAATAATAATTTAAATTTTTTATTTTTCATACTTTTCCTGTCCCCAAACTTCACGCATTAGTGCAAAGAAACTTTTTGTAATCAAAGGTTTGACTTTTATATTGTCAAAGTAACTGCTTTTGATAATTTGGAGCATGGCAATATAAAATTTTATGGAAAGAAGAACTAAATCAGGTTTCAGATTATTTATTTCCTGGGGACTGCATACATTCCAGCCAAGGAATGTTTCACCGACTTGGTGCTTTTCAAATCTTTTATCGGCAACTGCAATAATATCAAGTCCTGATAAATCAAAGTATTTGTTGATAAGCTCCAGCATTTTTCCTGCGCCGTATAAAACAACTTTTTTGCCTTTGCATTGTCTGATAAGCTTTGGCAGGGTTTTATCAAATTTGTGTTTGTATAGAAAGTTAAGATTAACCTGTTCTTCTTCGATTTCTTCAACGAATAAGGCTCTTATATCGCAAGTCAGCCTTAAAGTCTTTTTAAGGTATTTTATTATTTTTGTTGAGTATTCGTTCGTAACGAGAATAACGTCAAACGCTTCGTTAGGAATATTATTCGGTGATATTTTTCTTAACCCTCTGAATGGCTTTTTTGTGTCTTTTTCAAATTTTAAGTCGGCAATTCCTGTTATATTGAGCTTGTCTTTAAAATTATATTTTTTATCAAGGACTACAAATCCTTCCCCTGCACCGTATAAAAGAACTTTTTTATCTTTAAGTTCTTCAAAAATTGTACCCAGATTCTGTTTAAATTCGTCAGAAGCGGTCTTAATTTCAAAATATTTACTAACCATAAAACTCCCCGTATAATCTTTTAATTCCAAGACTATAATACCATATACGAGGACAGGTGACAAATATTTTGGTTTGTTCCTGCTTGTTTTGTAGTAGAATTAATTTATGCTAAATCAGTTTTCAAGAACAGAACTTTTAATCGGACAAGACGGCATTAATAAACTGTCAAATTCACGCGTTGCAGTCTTTGGAATCGGAGGCGTCGGCGGGTATGTCGTTGAGGCATTGGTTCGCTCAGGTGTCGGTTCTTTGGATTTGATTGACAACGACAAGGTTGCACTCACAAACCTTAACCGTCAGATTATTGCAACACATTCAACAATGGGAATGTATAAGGTAGATGCTGCGGAACAGCGAGCAAAAGACATAAATCCTGATGTGAAAATACGAACTTTTAAAACATTCTATACTCCAGAAACAGCAAAAGAGTTTGATTTCAGCGAATACGATTATGTGGTCGATGCAATTGACACGGTTATCGGTAAACTGGAACTTATAGAACAGGCAAAAAAAGCTGAGGCGCCGATTATTTGTTCAATGGGCGCAGGAAATAAAATGCATCCCGAGCTCTTTGAAATTGCGGATATTTCAAAAACTTCCGTATGCCCGCTTGCCAAAGTTATCAGACAGGAACTTAAAAAGCGCAGAATAAAAAACGTTAAGGTTGTTTATTCCAAAGAAATCCCTGTAAAACCGCTGCAAAGCGGAGAGAAAATTGAAGGTAAAAAACAGATTCCCGGTAGTAACGCTTTTGTACCCTCTGCCGCCGGTCTTATTATTGCGGGCGAAGTTGTCAGATATCTGATTTCTAAATAACTTTTAACATTTTAGTATATTTATGCCTTTTGTAGTACAATATCTATGACAAGGAGTTTACCAAATGCCAATACTTACACAGCAATCACAAAAAGAAGCAGATAAAAAATCAGCAATTGATACAATAAATTCTGAGATAGATACACTTAATCAGCTGAAAAATTCTCTGGATTCTGACTGTTTGTCGCAGGCTCTTGATTTAATGCAGAGTGCAACAAAAAATTCAGGCAGAATAATTGTTACAGGCATGGGTAAATCTGGTCATATCGGCAGAAAAATTGCGGCATCTCTGGCATCAACAGGAAGTCCTTCCTTTTTTGTTCATCCTGCTGAAGCAAGCCATGGCGATTTGGGTATGATTACCGAAAATGACGTTGTTGTTGCAATCTCAAACAGCGGTGAATCAAAAGAACTTATTGATATACTTAATTACTGCAAACGTTTTGGTATTACGATAATTGCGGTTACAAAAAATCCTGAAAGCTCTCTGGGTAAGGCAGGTAATGTAATTCTTGCTCTGCCGAATAACGGTGAAGCCTGCCCTCTGGGACTGGCACCAACAAGCTCAACAACTGCAACGCTTGTTTTAGGTGATATCCTTACCGTAGGGTTAATTGAACGAAACGGATTTTCAAAAGAAGATTTTAATGACAGACACCCCGGCGGAAAACTCGGTTCAATACTTAAAAAGGTTTCTGATTTGATGCATACGGGAGCTGAAATGCCGATATTAGAAGAACATTCAAATATGCAGGCTGTTCTTCTTGAGATGACCTCAAAACGATTGGGCTGCGTTGGTTTTATAAATAAGGCGGGAGAACTTACGGGTATTCTTACCGATGGTGACTTAAGAAGATGTCTGTCGGCTGATATACTTAACTCCAAAGCGATAGATTTAATGACTAAAAATCCAAAAACAATATCTCCTGATGCAATGACAGCAGAAGCTTTGAAGCTTATGCATGATAAAAAAATTACAAACCTGTTTGTATTGGAAGGTAAAATGCCTGTCGGAGTAATCCATATCCACGATTTACTCAACAACGGTGTTGCGTAAGCAGTGTAAATTTTTGTAAATATACAAAATATATACACTTTGCATTTGTTAAAATATGGTTTATCATGGATGCAGAAGGCAAACCAGGATTTCAATAATATGAGTATATTATCTTCCGTTGACATGTCTATGTATACAACCCCGTATTCCTCAGCGCTTGAAACAACTCCGTTTCAGTCTGTCAGAGAGCTTGATATTGCAAAGCAGGAAACTCCCAATGTTGCTGCTGAGGACACAGATACCCCGAAGGTTGATTTAAGTAATTACTATGCTAATGTTCAGCCGCAAAACCTTAATTCGGATGTAATGTCAGATGTTGTACAGGCTGAGCATAATTTTAGTGATGCGGTTATGTCGGCGGTAACTAATGGTTTGGATCCTCAGTCTGCCGTAAATGTTCAGACAGCTAAAGCTGCTTATATAGCATCAATGAAGGTTGCAGAGGTTGCAAATTCAAATTTTGAGTTAATGATTTAGCTGTTCAGGAATTACCACAATTTTGTTCCGGCAAAAAGTTCTTTTTGTCGGGAATTGTGGTGTCTAAAATCTTAGAGAGCTGAATATCCACTGATAAAAATTCTGTACTTCTGGGCTAAATATACACAAAATTTGTAATGCTATAAAAGCGAGTACTAATGCCACCATTAAAGGCATGTACATTTTATAATTGAAATATTCATGTACTTCCAAAACACGTTCTTTATATGTATCAATAAAATGAATTAAATATATAACATTGAATATTACAACATAATACGGATTTATTTCAGGAGTTACATCGTAAACCTCTTTTGTGTATTTTTGTATAATTCTCAGAGTTCTGTAAGTTAAAGTAATCAAAATAACTAATATCATCGCAGGAACGAGATATCTTGCAACTCCCATGTATAACAAAATGAATAAAACGATTAATATTATCAGCCAAATATTGAGCTTAACAGAATCTTTTTTATTTGTTGTAAGTTTTGTGAGAGGTTTTGCGTTTATAATAAACCAAAATATACTAAACAGTCCGCCTGTTAATAATGTAAGAGCCAGGAATACACTGAATTCCTGAAATTTGACATCAGGAAGCTGAGGTTCGGTGAACAAAGCGCCGCAATGCGGGCATTTGTATGCATCGCTGTCAACTATATTTTCACAAAACGGACAATTAACTTTTTCGCTCATATATTTATTTTATCACATTATATAATTTTTGCGCAATAATCTGCAATTGGGCATTCAGAACAGCTTGGTTTTATCGGTTTGCAGACATTTTGACCGTGGGTGACGATAAGAGTGTTAATATCTATCCAGTATTTTTTCGGAAGTTTTTCTCTGAGCGCAAATTCTGTTTCCTCAGGATTTTTTGTTTTAATGTATCCGAGCCTGTTAAATATTCTGTGAACGTGAACGTCAACACAGATTGCCGGTTTATTAAACCCTCTTGCAAGAACGAGGTTTGCGGTTTTTCTTCCTACACCTTTAAATTTGCACAAATCTTCTATCTCGTCAGGAACTTTACCGTCAAGCTCATCGCAGATTTGTCTTGAAAGCTCAATAATCTGATTTGCTTTGTTTTCATAAAAGCCTACGGGGTATATTGCTTTGGCTAAGCTTTCCGGTTTTACATTTTTCATTTCCTGCGGTGTTTTTGCAAGCTCAAGCATCCTGAGGGTCGCAGGATACGTTGTCCTGTCGTTTGTTCTCAGGCTGAGAATACAGCCGATAAGTACAAGATACGGGTCATTAAAACTGTCCATCAGATGAACAAACTCGCTTCTCGGCTGATTTGCATCTTTTAGTGTTTGTACGATTTTATCTATGTTCATTTTTGTCATCAACCTGTTCGATTCCGAATAAACCTAAACAGGTTCCCGCAATGCCTAAAACAGATGCTATTGTATTCATAACAGTTACTGTGTTTTTGTTTTCCGGGTGAAAGGAATCTATTGCATTTGACAGCATAAATAAAGATGAGCTTGCGATAAGGGAGCCTATGCTGTACCTGCAAACTTTATTTACACCGTGAAAATTTGTATTATTTTTATAATATTGATTACTGATGGGCATTACTTTCATGTTTAAATCCTTCCTATTTATCTGTTTTACATACGTTCAGGTGCTGATACACCGAGAATATCAAGGGCATTCTTGAGTGTTATTTTAATAGCCCCGACTAAACCAAGTCTTGCATTCATAAGTTCTTTATCATCGCTGATTACACGGTTAGAGTTGTAGAATGAATGGAACTCCTGAGCAAGCTCCTGTACGTATCTGCAAATTGTATAAACAGTTCTGTTTTGAGCAGAAGATGTAATAACAGATTTAAATTCTTCAAGTTTAAGAATAAGCGGTTTTGCTGTATCAGCCGTCTTAAGAATAAGATTTTTGTCGAAGTTATTAAGCAGGTTGTCAAGCTCCGCCTGGGTTATCGGCGCAGGAGTTTTTTCTCCGGTTTCGGGATTCAGCTTTTCGCTAACTGCGTTTCTTAATATTGAACAAACTCTTGCGTATGCATACTGAACGTAGAATACGGGGTTTTCATCTGTTGAACGTTTTGCAAGCTCAATATCAAAATCAAGTGTCATATCAATATTTCTCATTTCCATCCAGTATCTTGTTGCATCAACGCCTACTTCTTCAATAAGGTCGTCTAACGTAACCATGTTTTTACGTTTTCCCATACGAACTTCGTTACCGTCAACAAGAAGGTTCACAAGCTGTCCCAGAAGAACTTCAAGTTTATCGGGATTGTAGCCGAGAGCCTGCAGAGATGCTTTTACTCTCGGTATATATCCGTGGTGGTCTGCACCCCAGATGTCAATTAATCTGTCAAAGCCTCTGTCAAATTTGTCTGCGTGGTAAGCAATATCTGCGGTCAGGTAGGTATTTGAACCGTCAGCTTTTTTGATTACTCTATCCTGATCGTCGCCGTACTGAGTTGATTTAAACCACATTGCACCGTCCTGCTCATACAGATAACCTTTGTCCATAAGTTCTTTATATCTGGCTTCAACTTTGCCTGACTTATGTAAATCAAGTTCTGAATAGAATTTGTCAAAATGAACTCTGAAGCCTTCAAGAAGTTTTCTCTGGCAGGCTTCCATTTCTGCTTTAGCATAATCGCAAAGAATTTGAATATCACAGGTATGAACATCTACTTCAGGGTGTTCCTGTAAAAATTTCTTGGCAACAGGAACTAAATAATCACCGGGGTAGAAGTTCTTGCGTTCAACCTCATCTGTCGGAAAATCAACTTTTTCTCCGAGCTCCTGCTGTATTCTTATCTTAAGAGAATTACCGAGTTTTTGAATTTGGCTTCCTGCATCGTTTATGTAGAATTCCTGATAAACTTCGTGACCGTAAAATTTTAAAAGATTGGCAAGTGCGCTTCCCATAGCTGCCCAGCGTCCGTGTCCGATATGGAAAGGACCTGTCGGGTTAGCTGAAACGTATTCAAGCAAAATCTTTTCTTTGTCTTTACCTGCGCCGCCTCTGCCGTAGTTTTCTTTTTTATTCAATATTTCTTCAATAGTATTTGAAAGCATAGTGTTGCTTATTTTGAAGTTAATAAAACCGCCGGCAACAGAAACCGTGTAGCTTTCTTTTGACAGCTTTTCAACAATAGCCTGAGCAATCATTGGCGGTGCAATTCTTGCCATACGGGCAAGCGATGATACGTTAACTGCGAAATCTCCAAAATCAGGATTTTTCGGTTTTTCTACTGCCAGCGAGTATTCGTCGTTTATCCCCATTTGACCGAGAGTTCCTGCTTTTATTGCTTCGTTTATTCCGTTTTCAACTTCTTTTAAGAAAAAATCTTTTAACATAATAATCCTCATCTAATGTATTAGTAAGTTAATTATAGAATAAACAGGGGTAAATACAAAGGGGGAAAATGTAAGGGGGGAAAATGTAAGGGGAAGATAAATTGGTATGATTAATAAATATGTATTTTTGTATTAAAATAAAACTATCGGAGGGTATCTTATGGTTAAGGAAAAAGCTATAGATGCGGCTAAAAAAATTAAAATGCTTGTTTTTGATGTAGACGGGGTAATGACTGACGGAAGTATTACCTATGACGAAGACGGCAAAGAATATAAAACATTTAATGCGAAAGACGGGCACGGGATTGTGAGAATGAATAAATCAGGGTTCATTACCGCAATAATAACGGCAAGAAATAACGGAACCGTAGCTCACAGAGCAAAAAATCTTAATTTTACAGAGTTATATCAGGGACATAAATACAAACTTCCTGCGCTGGAGGAACTTATTAAAAAATATAATTTAACGTATGAAAATGTATCATATATGGGGGATGACCTTCCTGATATATGTATTTTAGAAAAGGTAGGACTTGCCTGCTGTCCTAAAGATGCGGTGAAAGAAGTTTGTGATATATGTAATTTTATATCAACACGCGACGGCGGAAAAGGCGCTGTCCGTGAACTTTGTGACTTTATACTTGATGCACAGGGAATCGAAAAAGATTACATTGTTGCAGAAGGTCCGAACAAATAGATTATTCTTTAAAAAAAGAGGCGTGCAAATATTCGCACGCCTCTTTTTTATTGATTTGTAAACATTTCTAACAAACATATATACTTAGTATTGTTAAAACGGCTTTATACTTGTATAATAGTGTACGGATTACACTAAGTTGAAGTATAGGGATTAGAATTTGAAAATAGCCTCAATTAATAACATTCAACAGGCGAATAGTGCTGTCGGAAAAAGGGATGGAGTAAACTTTAAGGCTTCTTCTCTCGGCATGAATCTTTTGAGTGCCTCAGGTGCTTTAATGCAGGGAATAGAAAATAAAGGTTATGTCGTATCTTTCCTTATTCAGGATGGCTTAGGTATGACGCTGCCGAGAACTGCGACGGGGTTCTACAGAGATAAAGAGGTCACAGGTGAATACAACCTGAAAGAAGGTTTTGAAGTTCTGGGACGAGAAGGAATGACAGGTCCGTTTATGATGTCAGTTGCACCGCTTATGTTGTGGCTGACAGGTAAATTCTGCAAATCGGCAGGTTCTAATACAAGATTGATTAAAATTATCGGTGATAATTTTAAAGCAATGCTGGAATCCACTAACTTTAACAAAGCAGTGAAAAAAGACAAAGATGCATTTAAAAAAGAATTTATCAGGTATAACATAGAAAAATTCTATAGGGATACTTTACCTGAAGACAAAAATGCAGAAAAGACTATTGATTATATTGTAAAAGAATTTGAAAATTTCAATTCCAAAGATAAAAAAGTATCTGAACAAAGTTACAAAAATATCTTAAACAGAATAAATGACAATATGGTTAAGGATTCTCCAAACTTGCAAAATATCTGCAGACTTACAGTCGAAGCCGGCGGAAAGAAACAAATATTTGCAGCAGGAGATGTTATAAAGGCAATTAATAATTTTGCAAAAGACGCAATTGAAAATAACGAAGCATTTAAGGATATAGATTCAAAAACTGCTGAAAACATAAAGAACAACTTTGCTGCAAAACGTTTAGGCTTCAATATTGCAACTGTTGCCGCAACTCTGGGCGGTTTATCGATATTGCCGAAAATCTACGCATATAATAATGTTGCTCCGGGAGCGCAGCACCTTGTTCAGCAGGACGGAGCCGATACGGATGCGGAACAAAATATATCATTCAAAGGTAAAGGTATAAACTCTGAGGGTATTTTGTCAAAAATCGGAGAATTTTTGACTAAGAAAGTTCCTGAATGGTTCCAAAAAGAGTTTGAATACAACGGTTATAACTTCACAATGAGCTTAATGGCGTGTCTGTCTCTGTTTGGACTGCTGCTGCCAAGAGGTTTGAGAGCTTATGACAGAGCGCTTGTCGATGAAAACGGCAAAAAAGATATGACGGAGATTAATGAAATTCTGTTGAGAGATACAATATCTTCTCTGGGTGTTGTTTATACGGTTCCTATTCTTCAGAAGGGTATTGTAAGCTTCTATGAAAATAAAAAAGGATATATTTTAACCAACCGTGCATCAATGAATAAAAACGGGTTCCAGAAATTTATTGATGCAATTAATCCGTACAGCGATTTGAAATTGCTTTCAAATACAGAATTGCAGGCATTGTACGGTAATATTGATTCAAAAGAAAAAATGGTTAATTTCGCTAAATTTATTGATAATAAAGGCGGAGATTTGAAAAAAGTGTTATCGCAATCTCAGACAGTGAAAGATGTATTTAATGAAAATACATTTACACTTGAATCTTTGAGCGGAAAAACCGTAAAAGAAAATAACAAACGTATTATATCATTCTTTGAACAACTTAAAGACAATACTGCGACGAAAGATTTAATAATAAAATTAATGAACGATAACGGTATCGGTAAAAAGAGTTCTATATCAAAGATGGCAAGAGGTTTGAGTTCAGTTCCCGGATTCTTGTCAACAGTTCTTATCTCTCCGATACTGCTCGGCTGGTTTATCCCGAGGCTTACGTACTCAAATACACGCAAAAAACACGCAAAAATGAATATTTCTGCAGAAAATAACAGAATACAAGCTAAGTCTTAAACAAGAACTTTAGTTGATAAAAGTATGTTATTTTGTAAAATTTTGTAAAAATATTCAGCTTTCGGTTAAAGTTTTGCGGCTTTGTGCCGTTAATATATATATGCAAAGTTTTTCAGGAGTGAAGCGTAATAACAATGTTTTGATATAAAAACTTACAATATAGGTATACAAAATCTGGAAAGGTTTTGACAGAGATTTCCGGGACAACATTAAGTTGAACAGCATGCCGGATTTATTATCCGGCAAAATAAGGGGTCCAAACACTGGACCCCTTTTGTTTTGTACCGATTTGGGTTAATCTGATTTGAAAAATGTAAAATAATTGTGTAGTATAATATAAAGAGCGCTTTTTATTCTATAATAAAGAGGAGTTTAGGTATAAATATGAAGAAACGGTTTATAAAATCAAGTTTAATATTACTAACGGCATTGCTCGCAATGTCGGGAAATGCGTATTCGGCAACCCCGGATCAGCTTTATGATAATGTTTGGTCGTTAATTAATAAAAAGTATTATGACCCGACAGACAATTCTCAGGATTGGACAAGATGGAGATACAAATACGAAAATAAGCTCAAGACAAAAGAGGATGCTTATGTTGCAATAGAAACTATGCTTGCAAGTCTGGATGACCCGTATACAAGATTTTTGGACCCAAAAGAATTTTCTGAGGAAAATCAGTCCATAAAAGGTTCTTTGAAGGGTATAGGTACTCAGATTGGAATTCGTGACGGTAAACTTGTTATAATAGCACCGTTAGAGGATTCTCCTGCTGAACGTGCAGGACTTCTTGCAGATGATGAAATACTTGAAATTAACGGTGAAAGCACAAAGGGTATAAGCATTGATGTTGCCGCAGATAAAATCAGAGGCGAAAAGGGTACTACAGTAACTCTTTTGATAAAAAGAAAAGATGTTCCGAATAAGTCTTACAGTATAGTTCGTGATGAGATTGAGGTCAAGTCGGTTTCTACAAAGCCTCCGTTTGAAACGCAAATACCCGAAGGAATACAGTATATAAGGTTAAGTTCTTTTATAAGTAAAAATGCGGCAGGAGAAATCGAAACCATATTAAATAATTCAGCAGATGCAAAAGGTTATATAATAGACCTTCGTTCTAATCCCGGCGGTCTTTTGACAAATGCCATATACATTTCAGACATGTTATTAAACGGCGGAGTTATTGTAAGCACCGTTGACAGAGATAGTTATAAGACTACAACAAGAGCACGTAAACATCAGGTTACGGAAAAGCCGGTTGTTATATTAATTAACAAGGGTTCCGCATCAGCGAGTGAAATTCTGAGCGGTGCTTTGAAAGATAACCACAGAGCTGTTATTGTAGGAGAACAATCTTTCGGAAAAGGATTGGTACAGGAAATTAACCGTCTGCCTGATGAAGCAGGTGTGAATATAACCATACAGAGGTATTTAACTCCGTCAGGTACGGATATCCATAAAAAAGGTATTACACCTGATGTTGTGGTAGAATTAAAGAAAGAAAATGCTGAAGCAAAGGATGATGTTCAGCTGAAGAAAGCAATTGAAATACTGAAAGAAGCAACATGTCAGGGAGAAAAGAGTGGATCGTTAGCGGAGGTAAATCAGAAAACTCTGCCAAATCAATAATAGACAGATTATTAGAAGTTAGGGGCGTTAAATCAGAGGAAGCAAAAAGAGAGTTCTTGAACCCTCTTGAGATAACTTTGATGCACCCTAACGCTTTTTGTGATATGCCAAAGGCTGTTGAGCGGGTAGTAAAGGCAATAAACGAAAAGGAAAAAATCCTTATTTACGGTGATTTTGATGCTGACGGTGTAACTTCTACTTCGCTTCTTGTCAAAACGTTTTCGTATCTTGGCGGTGATGTTGATTATTATATTCCTGACCGTGATGCGGAAGGACACGGGCTTAACTCAAAAGCGCTGGTAAAACTTTTGAGTCAGAAAAAACCAAAACTTATTATAACCGTAGATAACGGTATAAGCAGTGTTGAAGAAGTGAAGTTTATAAACAGTTTTGGGCGTGATGTTATAATAACCGACCACCATGAAGCTCCTGATACAGTTCCGCCTGCGTACGCAATAATTAACCCGAAGGCAATGAATGCATTGGATGAAAATTTAACTCCGCTTCAAATAGAGTATTTAACCTCTCTTGCAGGAGTCGGTGTTGCATTTAAACTGGCTCAGGGGGTTTTGGAAAAGTACGATAAGCTAAGTTACAGCTACGATATTTTACCGTTTGTTGCTGTCGGTACGATTGCGGATTTGGTTCCTTTGATAGGAGAAAACAGGTATTTTGTAACAAAGGGGCTGGAACTTATAGCTAAAGGAAAACATTACGGTTTAAAACGTTTGCTTGATAGTGCCGGAGTTAATGTTGATAACGGATTAACATCGGAACAGGTGGCGTTTACCGTTGCTCCGAGGATTAATGCATCGGGAAGAATAGAGTCGGTAGACCCTGCCGTTAAACTTTTGATTTCGGATAACAAACAGGAAATAGAGCTTTCCATAATGCAATTGGAAAACCTTAATAAAATGCGTCAGCAAATGGTTGCGGACTTGTTTGCCGAAGCAGATGAGATGTGGAAAAACTCAAAAAGCAGAGATAATGCAATAGTTTTGGCAAATCCTAATTGGCATATAGGAGTAATCGGAATAGCGGCATCGAAGTTTGTGGAAAAATACTATAAGCCGACATTCATAATGACATATTCAGAGGAAACAAAAACCTACCGCTGTTCTGCAAGAGGGGTTAAGGAACTCAGTATTTACGATATTATAACAAATATTTCGGACAAACTGGACGGATTCGGCGGACACCAGCTTGCAGGAGGATTTACTTTTTCTGCGGATAAGGCAAGCTTTGAAGATGTAAAAAAAGCTTTAAATCAAACTGTTGATGAAATGCTTAACGGCAAAAAGCTTATACCGTCACTTAATGTAGATTTAGAAATATCACCCGATGATATAAACACAGATTTAATAGATGAGATTTCAAAACTAGAACCTTTTGGAATGTCAAATCCTTCGCCGACATTTGTTATTAACAATTTGATATTAAAAGAAAAGAAGTTAATGGGTTCGACAAAAGAACACTTAAAACTTATTACAGAATGGGAAGGCGGCAAGCTTGAATGTGTCTGGTGGTCAAGAGGTGATATCCCGCTTCTACCCGGAGACAGGGTTGATATTGCATTTGCTCCTCAACTGAATGTTTTTAACGGAGTTACAAGTGTACAGCTGATTCTGAAGGACCTGCATTCTGACGGTTTGGAACAGGAAGAAGAAGTAAAACAAAAGTTCTTTGATAACAGAAAAAAAGTTAATCCGTATTCTCAGGTAAATGATTATATAAAAAATACGGAAAAAAGCGTTGCAGTTTTTGTGGAAAACAGGAATATATCCGAAGGTTTAAGACCGTATAAAAACATATACGAATCCATAATTAACCGAATAAATGCCCGTAAATGCGATGTCCTTATGTTTTTTGACTATCCGGCAAACAATGATATTATGCAGACGGTTATGCAGACTACCGGCGCAGACTTTGTTCACTATATGCATTATGTCCCGGAAAGAAATCAGGAAGAAACAATGCTGAAAACTTTTTCAGGGATGATAAGATATACCTGCAATAATTTAAACGGAGAGTTTAATCTGACCCGTGCAGCGGCAGCACTTGGAGTTACAAATGTTGTCGTTGAAACTATGCTTGAGATGTTTGAAGATGCCGGCATGATTAAAATTGGCGAGCGTCAGGAAGATGTATTTGTAATTAAATTTATTAATACTGTTGAGATGTCAAAAGCTGTCGGCACAATTAAATATGAAGAATTTTCGGAACTGATGAATTCCGTAAACGAATACAAAAATCATTTTATGACAGCAGATATTTAGTATTTGCCGCAGGCAACGATATTTCCGAAGCTGTCTCTGTTGTATTCCATTTGATAGATATATTTACCTTCTTCGTTGTAAACAAGAGAACGTCCAATTGTCGGGTCGTAATAACATATTCTTTTAACTTTATTGCCCTGTTTGTCATATAATTTGACAAACTGCAGCATATCGCTTGCAGGAGAAGAAACTTTTACGCGTTCTTCCAGGTGTTTCAGAACTGAAGAAATGGCATCTTTATTTATGTATAAATTTTTTGCATTTCCGAACCTGAATGCTTCAGCATAGAGCTTGTTATTATTCTTGTCTGCAACATCAGGAAGTTCTTCACTGACAGAAAGCTGTTCACGGTATGATGTTTCGGTTGGTTTTCTTATGAATAAGTTCATTGCGGTAGTAGTGTAACCAATAGCATTACCTCTGTCGTCTGTTTCAAATTTACATATTCTTAAGGTTGGATTTGTCTTTTCATATTTCTTTTGAGAAACATCGAGGCTGTATGCGGTTTTTTCAAGCTTATCATAATAGAATGCTTCGGAGTCAATAAAAAACAAATCATCATGTTTAATTGTTTTTTTAGTTAAATTTGATAATTTAGAAGAAGCATAATATATCATTTCCAATGGTATATTAGGGTTCATTTCGTATGTATGAAGCTGTAGTCCTTTTTGAATGATGTCCTGACGTTTAAGGTCCTCAGTCATATCTTTGTAATTCAACAGTCCTCCAAAAGCGGTTCTGCCTTCTTTCAACAGACCTTGAACAAATATAGTCGGTATAGATTCTGAAGGCGTGTTATTAAATTTTAAAGAAAAGAAACCGCCGTTATATCCTGCTGCTGAATATATAGTTTCATCCTTTACGTTAAAGTAGGTTAATCCAAACTCACTTAATAATTCGGTAACTGCAACTGCCGATAAAATAGTACTTGCACCTTTAACAAAAGTATCATTTTTTGCTGCTTTTTTTATTGTTGGTTCAAGCATTTTCTTTGTAATATAGTCATTACGCTTAGCTCTGAATGCAAAATTTGCCGGTTGAATTTGGTTTATTCTCATACTACTGCCTTATATTAGTTTTTACACTTATATAAAGGCGCTTAAAAAAGTTTTTTGCTAATACAAAGAATAAAATGTTACAAAATTTTTACAAATAAAAATTAATCTGTATAGACCTTGGTTATTTCAATAATTGTCCCATCATTATCAATATCTAAACGGGTTGTCTGGTTGACGTTTTTAGTTCCGTCATACATTACGACAGAGTTTCCGAGATTGTTTGTTAAAACCATTTTGGAACGGTTATTAGAAATATATTCATATTCAACAATAGTATCGAAGCAGCCGTTATCGTTTGTCAAAACGGCAGCCATAACATTTCCGTTTTTGTCCTTATATCTGATTTCGCTTTTTCCGTTAAATTGGTTTACGCTTCCGTCTTCAGTTGCCCAGTTGTTATATCTTGCCAAGTTTTGAACTTTGGTTCCGACTTCGCTTGGAGAGAAGCATTCCTGCTTTGGAAGAATATTTCCGAGGTTTTGCAATCTGATTTTTTTATTTATAGTATCTATTTGAACAATAGCAACAATGGCGCCGTTTTTGTTTGTATATCTTATATTTCTGACAGCCTGGTTTGGATTAATAGTTCCGCCTACAATGTTATATCCTTCAAGACCAAAAATCTTTTCATAGTTAGAAATTGTAAGCTCTGATGAAAACAGATTTTCCAATAGTTTTGCAGAGGAACGTTTTTCTTTGCATACGGACAGGAATTTAATTTCGGCATCTGACAAATTGCCTTCCGATTTAAGGCTGTTCATAAATTTTTCTACAACAAGTCTGTTACTTTCTGCGGAAAAATCAAACAGAACATTTTCTGATAAATTTTTCGAAGAGGATGCCACTTCTACCATTAAAAAACTCCTGAATATTGTTGGTATTTTATAAACTAATCAACTTGAACAATTATGTTATCGGCACATTTTTTTAAAACTTTAGGATTTTTATGGAAAAAAATGATTTTTTTTACAAATGTTTACATGAACTTTTGTATTAGTCCCCCCAAACAGTGTATTTTCGTATAATTGGCTTGATTTTTTGAGAAAAAACCACTAGAATAACTGTATTATGGAACAGTATAAGATTTCATTTGATGAAATAAAAGAACTTCTGGTTGAACAAAAATACCATGAAGAAGATATAGAAGAACTGGAGAAGGCTTTTGAGTTTGCAAAAAAACTTCATGCAGGGCAGTATCGTGTATCGGAAGAACCTTATATTATTCATCCGATGGAAGTTGTAAAAATATTAATAGGTCTGAGAGCCGACAAACATACTCTTATGGCAGGTTTTTTGCACGATATACTGGAGGATACGGATACTAAACCTGAAGATATACTTGAACTTTTTGGAGAAGATGTATTAAACCTTGTTCAGGGGGTTACAAAACTCGGTAAATTACAGTTTAAATCCACAGAAGAACGTCAGGCGGAAAACTTCCGCAGAATGTTTATTGCTATGGCTTCTGATGTGAGAATAATTTTTCTTAAACTTGCTGACAGACTGCATAATATGCGAACTCTTAATTATATGGCACCTGCTAAGCAGCAGAGAATTGCGCAGGAAACACTTGATATTTTTGCTCCGCTTGCAAACCGCTTAGGTGTCGGTAAAATTAAAGCAGAACTGGAAGATTTGTCGCTTAAGTATCTTCATCCCGATAAATATTATGAAATCGCCCAGCTGGTATCGCAGAAAAAAGCTGAACGTGAGATTACCGTAAAATTTCTTATAGACAGTATCTCAAAAGATGTAAAAGCGAGCGGAATTAATGCCACTATAACAGGAAGGGCAAAACATTATTACAGCATTTATAAAAAAATGAACAGGCTGAATGTTGCATTTCATGATTTGTATGACATTACGGCAGTACGTGTAATTGTTAATACCGAAAAAGAATGTTATGAAGTTTTGGGTCTTATTCATTCAAGATTTAAACCTATTCCCGGACGATTTAAAGATTATATTGCAATGCCAAAGGGTAACATGTACCAGTCTTTGCACACATCTGTTATCGGTCCCCGTCAGAAACCGCTAGAAGTTCAGATTCGTACCTGGGAGATGCATGAGATTGCCGAATATGGTGTTGCTGCGCACTGGAGATACAAAGAGAAAGGTTCAGAAAAGGCAGATTCAGCAAATGATGTTAAATTCTCCTGGATGAGAAAATTGGTTGAATACAACAAGGATACAAAAGATGCTGCGGATTACGTGGATTCTGTAAAACTTGATTTGTTCTCCGACCAGGTTTTTGCTTTTACTCCGACGGGTGACGTTATAGATTTGCCGCAGGGTGCAACTCCCGTTGACTTTGCATACCGTATTCACTCAGATGTCGGGCACAAGACTGTCGGAGCTTTGATTAACGGACGTATTGCACAGCTTGATACAAAGCTGAAGAATGGCGATATTGTTGAGATTATGACTTCAAAGGTCGCAGCTCCGCGTTTGGACTGGCTCCACTTTGTTGTTACAAAGCAGGCAGCTTCAAGAATTCGTACGTGGTATAAGAAGAACAAACGGGAAGACCATATTAATATCGGTAAGGCAAACCTTGAACACGAACTTACAAAGGCTATTTTTGACGATTACGTAAAAGACGGCGAATTTGAAAAAGTTGCAAAACAAATGAATTATGTGAGCGCAGACGATTTGTTTGCAGCACTGGGTTATGGCGAAACAACTTTAAACAAAATTATAAACAGACTTAAAAAGCCGCCTAAACAGGAACAGGAAAGCGTTCATCAGCACAAGCCGAGAAAAGCTTCGGAGAAAGATATTGTCGGACTGGAAGGCTTGCTTTATTCGTTTGCAAGATGCTGTTCTCCTATCCCGGGTGAACCTATTGTCGGCGTTGTTACCCGTTCAAAGGGCGTAACTGTCCACAGACTTGACTGTAAAACTCTTGAAAATATACCTGTAGAACGGCTTATGGACATTCAGTGGTCAGGAAATAATGTTAATAAGACATACAGTAC
Source organism: uncultured bacterium (assembly GCA_902763805.1). GTDB lineage: Bacteria > Cyanobacteriota > Vampirovibrionia > Gastranaerophilales > Gastranaerophilaceae > CAG-196. Next base: position 88,093 of record CACWTN010000003.1, read on the forward strand.
GACTATCAGAATTGAAACGGGCGAACGCTTGGGTATGCTCAAAGATGTTATCGGTGTTGTATCAGATAACAATACAAATATCAACTCAGCAAATGTTAAATCAAAGGGCAAAGTCGGTATTATAGAACTTGGTATAGAGCTTGATAATATAGATACATTAAGACGTGTTATGACGGCACTGCAGGCTATGCCTGATGTTTTAAGCGTTAAGAGAATACAGACATCATTTAATGCTGCACCTCAGCAGTTTACCAAAAAGAATAAACAAAAACAGCCGAAAAAGAGTACTCACTAACTCATAGCCATAAGGAGTTCTCTTATAACCTTTGTTGCAACGGCAGTTGAAGCTCCGCTTGAATCATAATCGGGAGCAAGTTCAACTACGTCTGCGCCAATAATATTGAATTTTGAGATGTATTTAAACCAGCCTAAAAGCTCGTTAAATGTTAAACCGCCGACTTCTGGAGTTCCTGTTCCGGGCATTATTGATGTATCAAGCACATCAAGGTCAACCGTTACAAAAACAGGCTTGTCTTTTAATACATCAAGGTCTTCGTATTTTAAAGCTCTTGTGTTATATTTTTCCATAAGCTCAAACTCGTCTTTCATACCTGAGCGGATACCTATTTGTTTAAGGTTCTCAAAGCCGATAATATTGCCGGAATGACGGATTACAGCAGAATGAGAAAGTTCTTCTCCTAAGTATTCTTCCCTGAGGTCTGTATGAGCGTCGAAATGTATAATTGCCACATCCTTGTAGTATTTTGATACAGCTTTTATTTCAGGTAAAGTTACGAGGTGCTCACCACCGATTCCGAAAACTTTTTTGCCGTCTTTATAAATGTCTTCTACGTTTTTTTCAATTAAATCAAGTGACTTAACGGTATTTCCGAGCGGAAACTCCAAATCCCCCGCATCGTGAAAGTTGCAGTCTTCAAGATGTTTGTCAAAATTAGGAGAGTATTCTTCAAGTCCCCAGCTTGCGAGCCTTATTTGCTCGGGTGCAAATCTTGAACCGGGGCGGTAAGATACCGTGCCGTCAAAAGGAAGTCCTAACATTACTATCTCTGAAGATGTGTAATCCTTGTTTTCACCCATCCAATTTCTGTCTAAAAACGGTCCTCTTAACATACTTTCTCCTTTTTTCTGTTATTTTATAATACAACAGGGGTAAACAGGAGTAAATAGGAGATAAATCAAGAGTGTTATGCTACGTTATTACGTTCGTCCAGTTCATTTTTCATCTTCTGTTTCGCATCGTAGTTTTTTGCATAGTCTTTTTCTATAAATGCCTCTAATCTTGATGTTTTTAAATTTGAAAGCAGCTCATCATAAAAATCACCAACGGCCTTAATAATTAAAAATCTTTGTGACGTTTCATCTTTAAGTTTAAATTGTTCAATAGCAGTCTGTTCATCATATTGTGATACATATTCTTTGCCGGTAAATACGTCTTTTAAGGCTCTAAAATCACCGTTTTTAATAGCTTCTCTAAACTTTATTATTTTAATAGAATATGTTTCTACTTCTGATAATCCATTTGAATCTTCTTCTTTTTCGGCAGAATCTTTTTCTATTATATATTTTTCAGGTTCAGGTTCAAAATTTTGTAATATCTTCTGACTTTTTTCCATTGATTTTGCAACAACTTCCCGGGGGGCCTGTTTAAAGTTTCCGTTTTTATCTACTGCGGATTTTTCTCTTGTTTTGTCTTCCAGTATTTTAGAGAAACGATTGTTACTGGATTTTTCCAGCATTTCTATAATTTTGTTTTTATCGACATTAAATTCGCCGTCCGGAATACTTGAAATTATGTCTGCCATCCCTTCCAGATAGTTTTCATAACCCGGGATTTTCTTAGCATTCTGGTTTATACCGTATATGATTTCTTCAGCTTTGTCTTTTTTTTCTGGATTTGTTAAAACATCTTTTACAATAACTATCCTGATTTTAAGGCATTTGCAATATTCAAGAACGGCAGTTTTTTTATCTCCTTCAGGAAGTTCGTTAATTTTTTTGTTACGTTCTTCTTCTGAGATACCTTTTCTGAATAATTCTTCAATTATATCAGGGTATTTTTTGTAGATTTCTTCAGCTTTCTTTTCGTTTTCTTCGCTTAATTTTTCTGTTCCAGGAATCGATCTGAATTTAACAAGTTCGCTTTGAACTTTTGTATCCAAATCTTTAAATGTTTCATAAGTTATACTGTCAGCGCATTGTTGGCGTAATTTTTCATCTTCAAAACTTTCAAAGAACATTCTTATTAAATCCGGGCAGGAGCTAAAATCTTTTAAAATATCATTTATTTTAGCGGATTTTGTTTTGTCGTCCATTTTTTCAAGGATGGTTTTAAAACGTTGTTTTATTAAAGAAGCGGTAGATGATTTATTTTCTTGCAGTATCTCTTGCAGAGACCGTCCCGTTTCTTTTTCAATGGATGCTTTAAAATTATCTAGGGTAAGTTCTGTTTTAAGAAAATCATTATTTTCTGGGGTTTGTACTATTTCAGCAACTTCTTTATTTGTATTTTCAGTTTGTTTTTCTACTGCTTTGGTACTTAAAGTTTGAGTTGTTTTATCTGTCTTAGCAGCTAAATTGCCGCTAATGCTTAAAGAAGGTGTCATCTTACTTTTATCCTCTGGAAATTTTTTAATTTAAATATTTATAACGAACATAAATAAAAAAAAAAAAATAAGTGTACAAATTTCACTTATTTTATATTTTGTTACAAAACTTAATATTGTTATTGCCCAAAGTTTGTCCGAAAGAAATTACTTGTTATTTGGGCTTACGGAATCCATCCACTTGTCATAATAGCTTTTTAAGCCGGTATATTTATCAAAGAAATTGTATTCGTTGAAGAAATTGCAGTTATCAAGTGTTTTTTCAAACATCATTTTATCTATTATAAACATTTTGTATGCAATTAGTGATGATAGTGACATATTGTCTGTTTTGTCATTAATAACATTTCTTTCAAATTTACCTATTCTTAAACGGTATTGCATGAGTTCATCTTCATTAAAATCAATTCTGTTTTCGGCGATATCATCCAGCTTTCTGGATAGTTCTCTTGCTGTTGGCTTATGGTCAAAAGATAGCAAATTCAGTATGACAGGTGTGTAATCTTCATTTAGCCACTTTTCTGCAACTTTACCATAATCATTAACACCTTTGTAAAAATTAGGTCCGATTTCCTTCACTTTTGCTGCTAAATCCGGGTTGACTTTTGCAAGTAAATCAGTATTTTTATTTAGCAAAAGAAATAATTGCTGCCTGTCCAATTCGTGCTGAATCTGGGCGCTTGCAAGAAATGTTCCGCAATTATCGTATATGACTTTTATAATATCATTTATTTGTTTAAGGTTTTCGTCATTGTCTGCAAATTTTTTGAAATTATTATCAAGTTTTTGATTGTGCACAGACGGGACAGATGCCTGTGTTACACCCTGCAGGCTGACGGCTCTCAAAGCTTCAGCACCGCTTTTTGATAAAACTTCCGTTTGGTTTTGTTTTGGAGCAGTATTTACGTTTGTTATCGGTTTTGTTGCATAAACTGCAGCAGAACCCATTAATAATGCGCTTAAAATGCTGGTTTTTGCAAATTTATTAATCGTTATCATATGATTAACTCCTGATTTACAGTATTTTTATACTTAAAATTTAACAGTTGTCGGGGAAACTGATTCCATCCATTCTCTGTAATAATTAACCAGTTTTGGGAAACTACCTTCTCCATACAGAACGCTTACGCCATCCAGTTCTTTTTCAAACATGAGCTTATCTATTAAAAACATCTTATATGCTGCAAGTTTTGCCATAGACTGATTATCTGTTTTGTTCAAAAGAACTTTTGACTTATAACCGTTACTGTACGTGAAGTATTCAATTCTTTCGTCCAAGTTGAACCCTGTTTTTTTTGTTGCAATGTCATCTAATCTGTCTATAACTTCTTCTGCAGTTGGTTTATAGCTGAATTGAAAATTGCTCATAAGAGCTGATGTATAGTCTTTAAACATCCAATCCAACACTTTTTCGTGTTTTGGTTTTATAGTTGCATAAAAATCAGGTCCGAATCCTTCAATTTTTTTTGCAAGCTCAGGGTTTATATTACTTGTTTTATAAATTTTAGTATTGCCTGTCATAAAATGGTATAAAGCTCTGCGGTCTATTTCGTGCTGCATAAGGGCACTGCCCAAAAAAGCGCCCTGAACGTTATAAACATTGTTTATTAAATCATTCACGCCTTTTCTGTCAGCATCGGTCACAATAAATTTTTTGAGTCTTTCATCAAGCTGCGTATTGTGTGTGGTAGGAACAGTTGTTTGTTGAATACTTTGTAAATTTGCTGCTTTCAGTGCTTCTGCGCCAGCCTTTGATACAACTTCCGTTTGATTTTGATTTGGTGTTGTATTTATGTTTGTAATGGGGTTTGATGCTTTAACTGCAGCTGCTCCCATTAATAGTGTGCCAATGATGCCTACTTTTGCTATTTTGTGTATTGTTGTCATAAATGTTCGGTTCCTAAAATAGTGTACTTATATATCCTAATATATATATAACATCTAAATAAATAATTTGCTTAAATTTATATAAAAGTTTACATTTTTTAATTATTTCAGAACAATTCCGTCTGAATTGCGTTTAATATGATGTATAATACTTTTATTACAGGAGTGAATTAATATGAATAAAAAAATACTGGCGTTAATAATCGCAGGAGCAACAATTGCGACAACGGCTGTATTTGCAGCTAAATATACAGTAAATAAATCAGGCACGGTTAAAAATCAAACAGGGCAGACAATTACATCTCCGGCAAATACGGTTAATCAAAATTACTACAACAATTATTATGCCCAAAATTATGTAAACAATAACGTTGTTAACAAAACCGCAGTTGAAAATATTGAGATAGTTATGGATTTTTCGGGCAGTATGTCAAACTGGATTGTTGCCGCAAAACGCAGTATGTCTGCAATAATTGCTCAGATACCTTCAACGACAAAAGTCGGATTCCGAGTATTCGGACATGACAGTAACGGAAATAACCCGACAAGTATTCATACGCTGCAGGATGTGAAAAAGATCGTTAAAAATGGCAATAAGTTCACTGTAGTAACAGAAAAAAGTCCTCTTGGAACAACAAGGGGTGCGTGCAGTGCAACAAAACAGGTTTCACCGATGATTGCGGCTAACTCAAATTCTATACTTGCCGGTATGAACTCTGTTGATATAGGCGGCGCAACTCCGCTTGTGTATGCACTCGACAGAGCCGCATATCAGGATTTTTCTTACCTTGATACAACATCTCCAAAGAAAATAGTGCTTATAACGGACGGCGGCGAAAACTGCGGCGGTGATCCATGTGCATTTGCCCGTTCGCTTATGAGAAAACGTTCGGATATTCATATTGATGTCGTTCTTGTTTCATCTTATTCAAAATCACTTTCCTGTCTTGCTTCAACAACGGGCGGTCACCTGTATAATGTTGATAACTTAGGTGATTTTTCAAACACTATGACAAAAACGATTCTTTCTCAGCCTGCAACCCAACAAGAAATCAGGAAGCAAAGCTACGAATTTATTGCTGATTAGTCGCAGGGGTAAATTTTTGGCGTTAAATACTACAGCCACTACAGAACTTCTACTATTTGTCTGATATTTTCACTTGTAATGTTGTTCAGAGCCTGTTCTTTGTGTGCCTGTGTAAGAGCCTGTTTGTCTTTTAGCGTGGTTAAAACCTTCAGCAGTAAAGTCTGGTTTGAGCTGTCCAAAAGTGTTTCAAGTTCTTCAATATCGTTAATATAATCAACCGCAAAGAACACAAAGTCGCTTTCTTCAAAGAGTTCATCATATAACAGACTGTTTAGTTTGTTGACATTTAATCCTTTCAGAAACTTGTTGATATTAGCAATTTCATCTTTTGTGTTTTTATCGCAATCAAACAGGTATTCTTCGTTTTCCTCAAATGATGCAAATTTTTCTTTTGCCATTCGGAGAAGAAGTGCGGATGCGCTTGTCAGCTTGTCATAATACAGATTTTCAAATATTTCGGCTAAATTGTAATCAATAGCTGACATAGGTGACAGAATCTCGCCTATTGCATTAACAATGTTGCACAAAATAAGAACTGCATTTTCCGTATCATTTTCGAGCATTGTTTCAAGACTTGTCAAAAACGGAATCTCAGCCGCAATGTTTTCTGAAAGTGAGGATTTTTTCATAACATCTATAATCTGCGGTAAAGTGTCTTTTGCACCGTATGTAACAAGGAATTTGACCGCATTATATTGTTCAAACTCATCTTCCGCATCAAGCTGTTTAATCGCAAGTTCTTTTGATACGGTATCGTCGTTATGCGCCAATACTTCAATAGCGTTGCTGCTGACACTCTCGTCATCGGAATTTGCGGCTTCTCTTATTTGCGGCATTATGTCATCAACTTTTCCCTTCGGAAGAAGCGACATATATTTTAGTGAATATGCTTTTCTCGCATTATTGCCTTCCGTAAAGAACGTTTTTATATCAGAAAGTAAGCTTTCGCCTTTGTACTCTGTGAGGACTTCTGCAAAAACACTGTCGTATGAAGGTGAATAATAATCAAAAAATTTTAATAAATTCAGGCAATTATTTTCATTACAGGTTTTTTTTATACGTTTTGCGACATTTGTTTTCACAAAATCAAACAGAAAATCGTCCTGTTTAACGAGCTTTTTAAATAACTCAATATCAGGAGTGTCAACAAGAATTTTAGCTGCCTGTTCAAACTCGGCAGGATTTTTCCCTGTAAGCGCTTTAAATAAGTCCATAACTGATTAATCCAAATAGAAAACTGTGATAACTTTGTGATTTTCTTCTGCGTATTCAACTGCTCTGTGGAGCGTTTTACTTGTGTGAGAAAGGAAACAAATCATCTGGTTGCAATCATCAATAATTTCTCTGTTACATACTCTTGATGCGTCAGCCAGAGTCATCATAGCTCTGTCAGAGTGTTCAACAATATTCGGAACACCGATTAACTGATCCTGAACGTCAGACGGTTGTTGTCCTATAGTCTGGGGTAAAATAACTTTTAATTTATCAGGGTTTGATTTCATAGCACCGCGGATAGCTGCTGCGTTTGTACCGCAGGAACCGCCGGAGGTGATTATAGTATTTCCCTGCTGAACAAGAGCGGTTGCTAATGTTTCTATCATCTGCTGATGAGTAATAGCAAGGTTTCTTGAACCAATGATTGCAATTCTCTTTGCCGGTTGTTTGATGGTAGCAAGCTCCATAGCAAGCTCATCAACCGTATCCGGTGCATTATCAGCTGTATCCAAATCGTCAACGGGAACCATTATTGACGGTTGTTGTTCATTATTATTTTCATCAACGGAATCTGTAATTTCAATCATTTGTTCACCTTCTGTTAGTATATTGTCTTTTGTTTGTCTTTTTTGTATGCTTAGTATGATAGCATAAAATTCAGATTTTGGGAATAGGGAATGGAAAATATTTTAGAGGGGCTTAATAAAGAACAAAAGGAAGCTGCCCAAACAACACAAGGAGCATTGCTGATTTTAGCCGGTGCAGGAAGCGGAAAAACAAAGGTTCTGACTTCCAGAATTGCTTATATGGTTCAACACGGAGCTGTTGCAGGCAAAATATTGGCTGTAACGTTTACAAATAAGGCTGCACGGGAGATGAGAGAACGTCTTGCCAAAATGGTTGGCGAGAATGTTGTTAAATATATGTGGGTAGGTACTTTTCACAGTATTTGCGGTCGTATATTGAGGCAGGATATTGAGAATTATTCATTCCGTTCAGGTAAGAAACTTGATAAGAATTTTACTATATATGATGAAACAGATTCGCTGGCGATTATAAAACAGGCAATAAAGAAGATAAATCTTGATGACAAGGTATATCAGCCCAAATTGATTAAAGCTGTTATATCAAATGCCAAGAACAAAATGCAGGACGCATATACATTTGCGACGTTTGCACGTGATTTCAAATCTCAGAATATTGCAAAGGTTTTTGAATTTTATGAAAATACGCTTAATAACAATAACGCAATAGATTTTGACGATATGCTTCTGATTACGGTTAATCTGCTGGAACAAAATTCTGAAGTCAGAGAAAAGTATTACAAGAAATTTCAGCATATACTTGTAGATGAGTATCAGGACACGAACCAGGCTCAGTATCAGCTTGTAAAGGCGCTTTATACTAATTTACAGCCTAAAGTTCCTGAAACACGCTCTCTTTGCGTAGTAGGTGATGTTGACCAATCTATTTATTCCTGGCGTGGTGCGGATTTCAGGATTATCCTGAATTTTCAGAATGATTTCCCGAATGCAAAAGTTGTTAAACTTGAGCAAAACTATCGTTCTACGGCTAATATTTTGAATGCGGCTAATTCTATTATTGAAAATAATGAAGAACGTGTTGATAAAGTTTTGTATTCCCAAAAGGGTGACGGTGAAAAGATATCTTTGTATGAAGCGCAGGATGAAGCTGACGAAGCAAACTATATTGTTAAATGTATAAGAGATACTTCTGATAATTACAACCAGTTTGCGATTTTGTACAGAACTAACAATCAGTCCCGTGCATTGGAAGAAGCACTTATCGCATCAGGCATACCCTACAGAATATACGGCGGTCTGAAGTTCTATGACAGAAAAGAAATCAAGGATGCTATTGCCTATCTGAAGCTTGTTTATAACCCTGATGATTCGCAGTCTTTAAGAAGAATAGTAAATGTTCCTAAGCGTGCAATAGGTGAAACGACACTCAAACATCTTCAGGAATACGCTGATGATAATGATTTGAGCTTGTTTGGAGCAATAAAGGACGTCGATAATATTGAAACAATCAAATCGGGTACCGCTGCTAAACTCAAAGATTTTGCAACATTAATAGAAAAATTTAAAGAGGCAGAAAAAAGGTACTCACTTCCTGAATTTTTGGGATTAATCCTTGAAAGAAGCGGATATTTAAAGGAACTTCACGAATCAAATACCGATGAGGATGAAATCAGGATAGAAAACTTGCAGGAGCTTGTAAACGTAGCAAATGAGTTTGAACCTGAAGAAGACGATAATATTCTCGGAGAGTTTTTAACTCAGGTTTCTTTGGTATCTGATATAGACGGAATGGACGAAATCGCTAATAACGTTACATTAATGACGCTTCACGCATCAAAGGGTTTGGAGTTTCCGATAGTATTTCTTGCAGGTTGTGATGAGGGGATATTCCCGTCTGCAAGATGCTCAAATACGACATCAGAGCTTGAAGAAGAACGCCGTCTTATGTATGTGGGTGTAACAAGAGCGGAAAATAAGCTTTATCTTACAACAGCAAAACGCCGTCAGATGTGGGGAGAATACAAGTATTACACTCCGAGCAGATTTTTGGATGAAATTCCCGCTAATCTTATAGATGAAGAAGAATCCGCATATTCAGAATATTCATCCGACAGAAGTACGTTCAGAACTGCCGTTAAGTCAGTAAGGGGTAAATATAATGAATCCGAAACTGTTAAAAAAACGACCGCATCTTTTAATTCTGATGGTTATGTGAAACCTTCAACGGGGTTTGGCTCAAATTTTGTTGCTCCCGGCAGTAAAAAAACAACAACATCAACTTCAACGGGATTCGGTTCAAACTTCACCGCTCCGAAAGTTAATAAGACTACAACAGTGGTTAAAAGAACTCCTTCAAAAATGATTGTTAAGAAAAATCCGATTAACAAAGAAAAAGAAGATGAAAGAATGAGGGCTTTCTGGGAAAATAATCCGATTAAGCAAAAAATAGAAGAAGAAAAAAGAAAAGAAGCGGAAAAGGCTGAAGAGAAAAAACAGCAGGAAGAACTTAAAAACGCAACAACTCAATATTTCTTTAATGTAGGCGAGAGAGTTTTTCATGAAAAATTAGGTATAGGACATATAGCAGATGTTATCCAAATCGGTGACAGCACGATGTATACAATTGATTTTGGCAAATTGGGTAAAAAAGCGATGGATGCTGCCTATGCCCATTTGAAAAAATTCTGATGAAATTTATTAAAACTTTTGTAACAATTCTTTACGATTAACCTCATAGAAAGTCAATTTCCCATAAAAAAAACCGTTTATATATATAGATGGGATATTGGATACTATGAGCAACATTTTTAACAATTTTATGAACGGAGTAGCGTTCGGAATGTTATTAAACAGTCCGTTCCTCGGCGGTTGCTTTAATTTTGGTTATCCAATGTACGGCAGATGTAATTTTGCCGGATTTGCTAATCCTTTCCCGTGTGTATTTGGTAATCTGGGATATATGAATATGACGATTCAGCCAATGCCGACAACATTTGCAAATGCTGCATTCCCGACAGTTGATTTTACGGCGGCAGGTCAAACTATTTGGGATAGCGTTACAAACCCTGATTCTGCTTATAACAGACAGATGAAAGAAATGTATGAGAGAATGGAAAAAATGGCTGAAAATAACAGAGATTCTTCAGACGATAAACAATATATACCGCAAACGCAATATCCGTTCTCATCATTCTATATGCCGTCATCGGTTGCAGTAAATCCATGGGTAAGCGGATATTGGGGACAGTATACTGTATCATCGGCAAACAGTGATAAGAATTCAGATTTGGAAAAATGTGAAATTTCAACAAAAAAAGGAAAAAAAGATAAAAAAGTTAATGCAAATAAAACATCAGATGAAAATGAAGAAAAAAATTCTAATATAAGTTCTGACGCAAAAACTTTAAAAGCTAAATGGTCGAAAAAACAACCGCAGTTAACTGACCAATTTTATTCACGTGTAATAGAAATATCTAACAATGTTAACTGTTCACCTGATGATTTGATGGCATTAATGAATTATGAAAGCGCACAATCGTTCTCACCTTCTAAAAAGTGTCCTATATCGTCAGCTACCGGATTAATTCAATTTACGGGAGAGACAGCAAAAACTTTAGGTACTACAATTTCTGACCTAAAGGAGATGAGTGCAGTTCAACAGCTGGATTATGTTGAAAAATATCTTTTATATTGGAAGAAAGAAAATGGATTTGGTAATGAACGATTATCTGTCGGCGACTTATATGCTTTGGTTGCATATCCCGGAAAGGCAAGACAAGAAGTGCTTATAACCAACGGAACAAAAGCATATGCAGATAATGCAAAGAATTGGGATTTAAATAATGATAACAAGATAACAAAATCAGAATTAGCACAATGCTTAAAACCATATATGGCATAAAAAAAAGCCGTTTCTTAGAGAACGGCTACCAGACTTGGGGAGGAGGTATGAAAAACCTCACTGAGGCTTTCCATACTGTCTATATCGGAAATTTTTTATTTTTCTTAAATATATAGAAAAGATTTCATCTAAATAGTGGAGGTGAAAATCTTTTTAATGAGATATCGGATTTTTGCAAAAAATATTTAAAAATGCCCAAAATAATAATTCTTTTGTATTTCTTTACCCCTTACTTGTGGTACTTTTCGCCTTTCAGGATTTTGAACGCACGGTAAATCTGTTCAACTAAAATCATTCTTGCAAACTGATGCAGAAATGTCATTTTTGACATACTTAATTTAAAATCGGCTCTTGCACTTACTTTTGGAGAAATTCCGCAGGAAGAACCTATTACAAAAACAAGTTCTGAAACTCCGCTAATTGTTATATCGTTTATTTTTTGTGCAAGTTCTTCTGACGATAGTTGTTTGCCCTGAATTTCCATTGTTATTACGTAAGAATTATCTTTTATGTGGGATAATATATTTTCACCTTCTTCATCAAGAGCTTTTGAGGTTAAGTTTTCGTCTTTAATCTCAACGGGGTTAAGCTCAACAACTTCAAGCGAAGCGTACGGAGTAAGCCGTTTTAAGAACTCATCGATTCCGTCTTTCAGAAATTTTTCTTTGATTTTTCCAAGAGCTATTACTTTTATTTTCATTAATATATTATTTTATATTTGGCATATAAAATCCCACCAAATATATTTACTCCTTTTCGATGTATACACTTGTAGACGGGAACGCAAAGCTTATTCCTTCTTCTCTGAATCTGTGTATAATCTCTTTTATTATGTTACCCTTTATAACCTTGTATTTAGCCCAGGCTGTTTCAGAGGTGTATCCGAAAAATCTTATGTTTATTGAACTGTCAGCGAGAGCTTCTATTGATGTGAACATTCCTGAACCGATAATATGTTCATCATTAGTTGCGATTTCTTTCATAATTTCAACGGCTCTGTCCAGTTTTTCGTTTGATGTTCTGTATTCAACTCCGACTGTAATATCAATTTTTCTTTTTTTACACATTGAAACGTTCGTGATAGCTTCGTTTGCGATGGTGTTATTCGGAACGTTAACGACAAAGTTGTCCAGTGTTCTTATAGAAGTTGAGCGGAGGTTAATTTTTTCAACGTATCCTTCAATGTTGTCAAACTTGATGTAATCTCCGATTTTGTATACGCTGTCACCAAGAAGTCCCATTGAACCAAAAACGTTTCCTATGGCTTCTTTAGCTGCAAAACCGACTGCCAAACCTGTGATACCGAAACCTGCAATCAGTGATGAAACATTGTACCCGAAACTTTGCAGAAATCCTGCAAGGAGCATAAATATGATGACGGCTTTAAGAACTCTTATTAAAACCGGCAGCAGATTTACGAATGAAGAATCCGAATGCCTTTCTCTCAGTTTTGCCGTTAATTTACCTTCTAATGTATTAATAATCTTATTGATTGCAATGATTATAATTAAGTTAATAATTATACCCAGTATAAAAGGTGAATGTTTTTCAAGAAATCCGATAATCGGTTTTACAATAAATTCAAAAGCGTTGTCAATCATTTTTAGATTCCTTTGCGTTTTTTGAGTTCTTCAAGTTCCGTTTGGAACGGTGATATTTTTGTTAATTTATCCATAATTTTAGGCATATTTTCAATAACAAAGTCAATATCTTTTTCTTTTGTAAATCTTGAAAGAGAAAATCTTATTGAACCGTGCAGAGCTGTAAACGGTATTCCCATAGCTCTGAGTACATGGCTGGGTTCAAGTGAACCTGATGTGCAGGCGCTTCCTGAACTTGCGCAGACTCCGATGTCGCTTAAATGTAATAAAATCAGCTCTCCTTCAACGTATTCAAATCCGATGTTTGTCGTATTCGGAACTCTGTTTGAGATACCTGTATTTAAACGCGCATTGAATACATTTTTCAGAATACCTGCTTCTAATTTGTCACGCAGTCTTTTTACTTCTGTTAATTCGTGATTCATATTTTCCATAGCAAGCTCGGCAGCTTTTCCCATTCCGACAATGTACGGAACATTTTCAGTGCCGGCTCTCATTCCTCTTTCCTGATGACCGCCGTTAATTAGCGGAGTTAAACGAACATCAGGTTTAACGTACAGCGCGCCAATACCCTTCGGTGCGTGGAACTTGTGCCCCGAAACTCCTACCATATCAATTTGAGTTTCTTTTACATTCATCGGGATTTTACCCGCAGCCTGAACGCCGTCGACATATACTCTTGTTTCGGGTGAATGTGATTTAACGTACTCAGCAATTTCTTCAACGGGGTGAATAACGCCAGTTTCGTTGTTTGCCCACATAACAGATACGAGCGCCGTGTCTTTTCTAAGCTTTGATTTAAGTTCTTCAAAATCAAGCTCACCCTGAGCGTTAACACCGATATAATCTACTTCATATCCTAGTTTTTCATAGTATTTATAAGTATTTAAAACACACGGATGCTCAACTTTTGTGGTAATTATGTGACGTTTTTCTCTGTTGCAGTTAAGAACTCCCTTTATTGCCATATTAGCTGATTCCGAACCGCAGGAGGTGAAAAAGATTTCCTTTTCGTCTTTTGCACCGAAAAAGTCACGCATTTTTGCTCTTGCTTCACGGATAGCTGCGGCAGGTTTCTTTGCAAAATCGTACATACTGGAAGGATTTGCGTATTCTTCGCTCAAATATGGAAGCATTTCTTCCAAAACTTTTTTATCTATTGCCGTTGTAGCATTGTTGTCTAAGTATATCATATTTGCCTTTCTACCCTCGCCTCTTTTGGGATAAGGACTGGGGGTGATGTTTTGGTTTTACCCAAACTACACCTGTTCAACTTCAAGATTTGAATCAACCTTGTCTTTTAAAATTGATTCGACGAACGTTTTAATTGTCATTCTTGAATTTTTACAGCCCTGACACATACCTGTTAATTTTACTTTAACCTTATTTCCGTCAAGGTCGATGAACTCAATATCTCCGCCGTCTTTTTGAAGTTCGGGAGATATTTGCTGTTCAATAACTTTGCTTATTTTCAGAATTTTTTGCGTAGCTGTCAAAGGAGTTTCTTCCTTCTTCCCTGCGTTTTTCCAATAGGTATCAATGATGTCCTTGATTGTTCCTTTGCATCTTCCGCAGGCACCGCCGGCTTTTGTATAGTTTGTAACTTCTTCAACTGTTTTAAGGTTATTAACCTTTATTGCTTCCCAGATTTGGTTTTCCGTTACGTTAAAGCAAGTACAAACAATTTTATCTTCTGTATTTTTCGGTAAATCTTCTTCAATTTCTTCGCCGTAGTATTTTTTCAAAGCATCTTCAAGAGCTTCGTGTCCCATTACTGAGCAGTGCATTTTTTCCTGAGGAAGTCCGCCCAATTCGTCTGCAATATCTTTATTTGTAATTTTCTTTGCTTCGTCTAAAGTTTTTCCGATAATCATCTCTGTTAAAATGCTTGATGAAGCAACGGCTGAACCGCAGCCGAAGGTTTGGAACTTGGCATCAACGATTTTGTTTCCGTCAAGCTTTAAATATAATTTAAGTGAATCACCGCAGGCTAGTGAGCCGGCTTCACCGATTAAATCAGCGTTATCAATTTTACCTACATTTCTCGGGTTTCTGTAGTGATCCAATACTTTTTCCGAATAATCCCACATATTTTTACCTCGTATTTTCTTCTCTTTTATATTTAATTTTATATCAAAGAAATATTATTTTATATTGTCTTATCAAAAATTTAATTATTTATTAATAATTACTTTTATCTCACTTTAAAAAAAGTATTGATATGTTATAATACAAACGGGAAAATAACAGGTAATATGTGTAATGACAGAAAGTATATATTCAACCGGCAATGCATCAATAAATGCGTTATCTGACCTTAAGTCGTTTTTTAGCGGCAGATACGGTAACGAAGAAGGAAACGATGTTGAAAAATACGAAAAACGTTCTGATTTAACCAAAAAAGCGTTAGCGGATATGATGAATAAATATGGTAATTATAATGCCGAATCAAACAGCCGTAATGCTTATAAGAATATACAGAATAATGAGACACAGACAAATCCGCTTAAGATTGATACCTCGTCTTTGTCGGAACAATCACCATTGGAGATTAACAGACCTGAGATAGAGTCTGAAGCCAATCCTTTGCAGATTAACATTCCGTCCGGTGAGGGACAGGCTGTGTTGGAAATAAAAGTTCCTGAAACAAAAACAGATGAAGAATCGGGCTCTTATACCAATCCAAAAAATAAAAATTCAATTCTATATGAACTTCGGTCGAGTTTCTCAGGCTCAAAATTAACTGCGATGGAAATTGCACAAAAATACGGTATTTCATATATTCAGGCACAGGACATCTTTGTCAGCCTTCATCAGGACTCAAACGGAATTGTAAAAGAGTTCAAACTCCCGGAGAACTCTACCGTATCTTATCTTGTTTAATTAAGCTCTGCGTTATCCATTGCCTGTTTGCGTTTTTCTTCTTCTTTTATGAATTCGCAATCGGCTTCAAGACGCTTGTCTTCCATAGCATCAATAAGTTCGTGGATATCTTTAATCTGTCCGAGTTCAAACCCGACTTCAGCAAGCAGTACGCAGTCGTTACACAACCTGTGATGTCCGTACAGAACTGAGCCTGCAAGGTCTTTTGTTGCTCCGCATGCGTCACAGGTAAAAAATTCGTGTTCGCAATCGGGATTTTCTTCAATGTCGTCGAGCCTCATCTGTTCAACGACCAATTGCATTTCTTTAACAACTTCTTCTTTTGATTTCATTATTTTGAACCCTCACATAAAGCTTTCATTTCTTTAACAGCTTTTTCAAATCCGACATAAATCGCACGGGATACAATTGAGTGCCCGATGTTCAGCTCAACGAGGTTAGGTATTTCATGCATTCTGTGAACGTTTTCATAGTTCAAACCGTGACCTGCATTTACTTTTAAGCCGAAGTTTTGTGCAAAAACGGCTGCGCCTTTGAGGTCTTCAAAAGCTCTTTCTTCTTCGGGGGTTCCGTAAACATTAGAGTATCTTCCCGTATGCAGTTCAATAAACGGTGCGCCCGTTTTTGATACGGCAGAGATTTGGTGAACATCAGGATCAATAAAGAAACTTACTTCGATACCTTTGTCTATAAGAGGTTTTGTAAACTCAATTGCCCATTTTAACTGTCCTGCAACATCAAGCCCGCCTTCTGTTGTAAGCTCCTGACGCTTTTCGGGAACTATGCAGACAGCGTGCGGTCTTACCTTGAGAGCAAATTTCTGCATCTCTTTTGTCATTGCCATTTCTAAATTCAGACGAACTCTCGGCATCATTCTTATTGCTTCTACATCAGCATCTTTGATGTGCCTTCTGTCTTCCCTAAGGTGGGTGGTAATAGAGGCAACCTGACAATCTTTGCAAATTCTGACTGCGGTCAGAATGTCAGGATCATTCCCTCCTCTTGCGTTACGTAATGTTGCTATATGATCAATGTTTACACCTAATAACATGTTGCTTACTCCTTATTACAGATTGTATTCAGACAGTAAGATTATACTATAAAAAATAATTAAAAAAAGTTTTACGGGGATAGTTGTGTTATTGATTTACAGGAAGCATTAACTATATGGCCGTTATTTGACTTAGGTCCTATTTCGTTTTATAGTTTGAAAGGAATAGAGAGGGATTATGGTTTTTAGGGGAACAGTGAAGATATATCCTGTTTGGGTGTTAATCACTTTATTGGTGTTTATCCAGCCTGCTTATGCATACATTGACCCCGGGACAGGCAGTATGTTGTTTTCGGTGATTTTGTGCTCAGTAACCACTGTTTTCTTTTTGTTTAATTCTCTGATTTTAAAAATAAAATGCAAACTTTTTTCTAAAAATACTCTTTCGGAAACAACTCATAAATTTGTTATCTATTCGGAAGGAAAGCAATATTATTGTGTTTTTAAACCCATAGCTGATGAGTTTGAAGCAAGACAAATTCCAGTTGTTTTGTATACTTCATCTCAGGATGACCCATTTTTTAAAGAAAATTACAAATATGTAAAAGTTGAATTTATCGGAAAAGGTAATACGGCATATTTTAAACTTGCATTCCTGAGGGCGGATGTATGTTTACTGACTACTCCGCAGTTAGATGTTTTACAGCTTAAACGCTCAAGAAATGTTAAACACTATAGTCATATACTTCACTCAATTGGGTTTTCAATGGATTATAAACTCTTTGCGTTGGATTATTATGATTCTGTTTTATGTGATGCGGAATTTCAGATTCCGCTAATCAGAGAGATTGAGCAAAAACGCAGTCTGCCTGCAAAAGAACTGGAGGTTGTAGGCAGTACATATATGGATTATTATGCAAAAAAACTACCCGAACTTAAGATTCAGCCTTCGGAATATACGGTTCTGGTTGCACCGTCCTGGGGTCCGTTCAGTTTGTTAAACAGGTACGGACGGGAAATCCTGGATAAATTATCTGCGACTGATTATAATGTTATCGTCCGTCCGCATCCTCAATCGCTTATTGTTGATAAAGAGCTTGTTGACAACCTGATGAACAAGTATAGGGATTGTAAAAATATCAGCTGGGATTTTTCATCCGAAAATATAAAGACATTAGCTAAGGCAGATGTTATGGTGAGTGATTTTTCATGTGTCATGCTGGATTATGCTTTCTTGTTTAACAGACCTTTCGTATACGTTGATACGGATATAAATTTAGAGGCTTTAGACAGCGTTGATTTAGATAAACAACCTCCGTGGCGGTATGGAATTATGGAGCAGCTTGGCAGAAAATTTGTTCCGGACAGGGATAAAATGGAAAATATTACGGAATTTATCAATGAAGTTATTCGTGATGAAAACTTAAAGCAAAAGATAAAACTTGCCGGCGATTATGCCTGGGAAAAACGTGATTTTGCCGCAAAAAATGCAGTTGATTTTTTGGTTAAAATCCAGCAGGAGGTTAGTGAAAAATGATGCATTTCTTGTATTGCCTAATAATTCAGCCTTTATATATGCTGTTTGAATTTTTGTTCGAAAATATCATAGTACAGACAAATAACAATATATGCCTGACAATACTATTAATGAGTTTTATTGTTTCATTACTGTGTCTTCCTTTGTATTTGCGTGCAGATGCTCTTCAGCAGGAAGAAACGGATATACAGAAAAAATTATCTAAAAAAACAAAAATTATTAAGGATAATTATAAAGGCGATGAAAGAATATTTCTGCTCCAGACATTGTACCGACAGAACAACTATCATCCGATTATGGGATTGCGTTTGTCACTGAGCCTTTTGCTTCAAATCCCGATATTTATAGCTGCGTATACATTCTTTTGTCATTTGAACATGCTTCACGGTATGGATTTTGGTTTGGTAGAAAATTTGTCTAAACCTGACGGTATTTTGCGATTTCATAATCTGAGCATTAATGTTCTGCCTATTTTAATGACTGTTGTTAATATTCAGGCAGGGTATATTTATGCAGACAGCAAGAGTTTTAAAGATAATAAAGTTTTGATAATTATAAGTCTGGTATTTCTTGTACTGTTGTACAACTCTCCGGCTGCGCTTGTTTTATATTGGTTATTTAACAATGTATTTTCTTTGTTTAAGAATATACTGCTCAGGGTTTGTACGCATGAAAATCTTATAAAGTATGTTTTTTCATTTGCACTGGTTACATATTATATTTATGAAAAAATATTTATTCAGAAATATGATGTAATATGTCTTATTTTTGTTTTAGCCGTACTTGCATTTATGTATTTAAAACCCAAAAAGCTCAACTCATATAATTTTGATTTTGGTTATAAAAAAATATTTATACTCAGTATGTTGTCATTTTTGGTGTTTGTCGGCGTCCTCGTTCCTTCAAACGTTGTTTCTACATCTCCGGTTGAATTTATTTTTGATGACAGCAGTCCCCTCAGAATTTTGCTTTATGCGGCAACGGTTATGACGGGATTTTCTTTTTGGGGGTTTTGTATTTACTATTTTTCAAGCACAAATTTAAGAAAATTGCTCTCTGTTCTGCTTTATTTTGTGTTGTTGTGTTCTATTGCAAATATTTATATTCTGAAATTGCCGGTTATGATTTTGACATCAGAGCTTACTTTTGAAGCTGCTATGGTTAAATTTAATATGTATACCGTACCTCAGTATTTATTATTTGCACTTCTTGTCGGAGCAGGAGTTTTGGTATTTATATATTCTGTTCTGAAAAAACGAGAGAATATTATCAGCAATGTATTATCAATATTTATTGTAACCTGTTTATCTATATCACTTTATAATTATTTTAATGTTTATCAAAAAAATGCTTTGTTTCTGAAAAACAATCCAAAAGTAAAGTTTAATTATGAACCGTATGTTAATCTGAGTAAAACGAATAAAAATGTATTTGTAATATTTGTTGACAGGGCAATCGGTTCATACTTACCGATAATCTTTAAAGAACATCCACAACTGAATGAACAATTCCGCGGGTTTACGTACTATCCGAATACACTTTCATATGCAGGGTATACAATGGTCGGATATTTGCCGATATTGGGCGGATATGAATATGTTCCGTTTAATTTTGATTCAAGAGAAGGTGGTTTTAACCAGAAACTTGATGAAGCAATAACAGTGCTTCCTGCAATATTCAGCACCCATAATTATAAAACACGTATTATTAATCCTATGGAAAACAGCTGGGGCAGTTCGGCTTTTGGTGCATTATCATTTAAACAAATCAAGAAGTTCACGCATAACAATATGTATGAACAATATAATATTGAACATTTAACTACACCAGAGTCTATTATTGAGGGTTTAAAGGGTGACGTTGTAGTTGTTGACAGTTCATTAACCAAGAGAAATTTAATTTATTTCAGCTTTTTCTCCGTTGCACCGCCATTTGCCAGAGCGTATATATATAACAACGGAAAGTATCACAGTACTTCTGATAATGTGGAAATTAAATATAAACCGGATTTTCTGCAGAGTTATGCGGAACTGTTATATTTGCCAAAAATTACGGAGTTAAATGCAAAAACGAATACGTTTACCGTATTTAATAATTCTTTGCCGCATGCACCATGTTTGTTAAAATATCCGAATTATGATTTATCGGAAAATAATTTGGATACGTACATTCCACCAATATTAATAAATGATGATAACTGGTCATTGAAACATTATCATGTGAATGTTGCTGCGCTGAAGCTTTTGGGCGATTATTTTGACTATTTAAGAAAAAATAACGTATACGATAATACAAGAATTATAATTGTTGCTGACCATGGGTACGGGTACAATTTGCAAAATCCGTATATGGGGCAATTTGAAGCCGATAATTATTTACCGTATAATCCGCTTTTAATGGTAAAAGATTTTAACAGTAACGGCAGATGGAAAACGAATAAAGAGTTTATGACGAATGCTGATGTTCCGCTTATAGCAACAAAAGGCATTATAAAAAATCCGATAAACCCGTTTACTAAAAATGGTTTAGCGCCTGATAAAGAACGAGGTGTTATAATAAAACACGACGTTGACTGGCAGCCGAATAATTATTTGGGAAAAGCAAAAATGTTAAAGAAAACGGATGTATTTAATTATGTAAAAGGTGATCCTTTGAATCATGATAACTGGAAGGTAAAATTATCTTATCAGGAAGCCTGGGATCTGTACAGACAAAGCGGAGGCAAATAGAAATATGACATTATTCACTTGCGGACCTGTTCAGATGTACAAAAGTACAATGAATGTCAGAAATAATGGGTACATTCATTTCAGAACGGACGAATACGGCGATATTGTAAAAACTACATTGGCAAGATTATCTGAATTAATAGGCAACCATAGGAAATTTGGAACAATATATCTGGCTTCATCCGGTACTGCTGTTATGGAAGCAACAATAGAAAATTGTATATCTGATTTGGATAAATGTCTGGTTATAAACGGCGGCGGCTTTGGCAGAAGATTTTGTGAACTTTTAAAATATCATCAGAAAAATTACACTTCAGTTGATATAAAATGGAATGAAAAACTGACGGAGGAGCATCTTAAACCGTATGAGGATAAAGGGTATACAGCATTATTCGTGAATATTCACGAAACAACTTCCGGGCAGTTGTATGATAAAAAAATGTTAAGTGATTTCTGCAAAAGAAACGGTATGTATTTTATTGTAGATGCAATGAGTTCTTTTATGGCAGATGAATATGATATGGACAAATATGGCATAGATGTTACGCTGATAACCTCTCAGAAGGGTTTGTGCTGCTCCCCCGGAATGGCGGTTGTATCTTTAAGCGAAAGAATGATAGAAAAAATTTATTCAGAGAAAAACAGAGTAACTTCAAAGTATTTTGATTATAAAGATTATCTGGACAATATTGACAGGGGGCAAACTCCATACACTCCGCCGGTGTTCATGATTTATGAAGTCAGAGATGTGCTTAATCTTATTGAAGAAAAAGGCGGTTTAGACGCATGGCTCAACGATATAAAACATAAAGGCGAGTTTTTCAGAAAAAGGGCTGAGGCAATTGATTTAAAACTTCCTGACTATCCTGTTTCGAATATGTTGACACCCGTAATATTTGATGATATAAGTGCTTATGACGTAATACAGGTCTTAAAAAACGAGTATTCAATATATGTAAATCCGTGCGGCGGTGAACTTGCTTCAAAGCTTGTGAGAATTTCGCATATCGGAGATACAACGACCACTGATATAGAAGATTTAATGGAAAAATTAGTGTTATCAATTAATCAGGTAAGAAAGCAGATAAGATAAACGGCATTATAAATAACAGAAATGCGCAGGGGTGAAAAATGATAGGAAATAAAACAGTTGTATATACATCGGGAACTTTTGATATGCTTCATATCAACCATTTAAAAATGATTGAGTATGCAAGAGCATTGGGTGATATTTTAATTGTAGGTGTGAATACGGATGAGCTTGTCGCAACGTATAAATCAATTCCGATTATTCCTTTTGAGGAGAGAATAGCATTAATGAAAGCTATAAAGGGTCCGGATATTGTTATTCCCCAACATTCACTTGATCACAAGGATAAGGTGGAAAAACTGCATTTTGATATATTTGTTGTTGGTGATGACTGGGTTGGAAAGTATGATTATCTTAAAGGCATGGGGGTAGATGTCGTGTATTTTCCGTACGGTAAAGGTATAAGCTCCTCCAGCCTTAAAAAGAAAATTTATAATAATTATAAGAAACTTCAGGATAAAGCTAACAGCCATTTGCCAATAGAAGCTTTGACTGAAAATTAATGTAAATGTAAGCTTTTCTACATAATATACCACATCTGGTCTATGCGTTGTTTTCTTATATTCAGAATAATTTTCATGCAAATAACCGCAATGATGATAATAAATTGTACAAACGTTATATTTAGTGTATAATTTAGCATATAATTTTTTAGTGTAAAAAAATAACGGGGGAAAATATGATAAGATTGTTTAATAATGAAATTCCAATAAATACTATCCTTTTTGGAGTTTTTATTGTACTTTTTTTGTTTTTTATGTTCACAAATATTGATGTAGCGATAATGCTGTTTATTTCGTTGGTATTTGCATGTTCTCTAAATCCCATTGTTGATAAATTGGAAAAGAAAATGCCAAGACCTGCTGCAACCTGCATTGTTTTATTTGGTGCATTATCTATATTAGGTATATTACTTGCATTTATATTTATGTTGGGTGCATATCAAATAGCCGAACTGATTAAAGAATATCCGAATTACGTCAAGAATTTGGATGAAGCCATTAAGGGCAGTGCTTTATGTCATGCAATGGGTATAACCAAGCTGGACCTTGACGGATTAACAGCTTCTATGGCAAATTCTACCGAAAATGCAATAGATTATGTTGCAGGATTATTAAAGAATATGGGCTCCTGTTTCGCTTATTGCCTAACAGGTTTAATCTTTCTGTTTTTCTTTATGCAGGATAAAAAGAATATTAAAGAAACTGTTTTAAAATTTTTCCCTTCAAACATAAAAGGCAGAACGGAAGAAATTCTTGACAGCATATCATCAAAAATGGGCGGATATGTATTTGCTCAGGCAATGGCTGTATTAAGTGTATTTGTTGTAAACGCAGTCGGTTTATTAATTTTGCAAAATCCTTATGCAATTTCTGTTGCTATTATAGCCGCTATTTTGGATATTGTTCCTGTTGTTGGTCCGGCTATCGCAATTGTGATTTGTTTAATAGGTGTTTATGAATTTGGCTCAAAAGTGCTTATTACAACACTTATTGTAATGGTTTTGGCGCAAATTGTAGAAAATAATTTGGTTAGACCTTATGCATTCAGCAAATTAATGGATTTACATCCGACAATCATATTCTTGTCATTAATTTTAGGTGCGAAATATTTCGGCTTTATAGGTGTCCTTTTCGGACCTGCAATGGCGGCAACAATTTGTGTGTTGCTTGATGAATTATATGTTAAAAACATAACGGAAAAAGAAGAAAATGCTGAATTAACAACAAAGGAGAATAATTAATATGAGAAAAATATTAAAAAATATTTGCGTAGTATCATTACTTGTAATGTTTGTGACATCTACAACTGCAAATGCAGCCGGCATGATTAAAGATTATTATGCATACAGAATAAAAGACCAAAATATAAGAACGGTTGTACCTATTGTAGATGACATTTTAAGTAAAGAAGTTCAAGTTAAGAAACTTGCAAGAAATGCGTATTATGCAACATACGGTGACGGACACTATTATATGAAATTCTACCCTGCTTTGCGTGATACAGATGTATATCTTGTAACAGATGAAGATTATGACAAAGAAAATAATGATGTTACGGAGTTCTTTAAAAGTCAAAATTACAAATATGAAACACTTGAGGACAAAGAAGCTTATCAGGAATATAAGTTTGATTTTATAGATTTTGCCAGATCTGGTGCTTTAGACGGTCTATTTACTCTTCCGGATGGTCTAAAACCGCTAAAACAAGGTGTAAGTAAGCTAAATGATAAAATGTCAAAAGGAAATGAAAAGACTTCTGCTATTCCCTATGCGGAAGATATGGATCCGATTGACTTAACTTGTATTGATGTAGATGAATTTTATAATCAAGATGCTGATGTTTTTGTCACAATAAAAGAATACCGTTTAAAAAATAAAGAAAATAAATACGTTCATGCATTTGAATATATAGTAAAAAACAATTCAAATTCTGACATAAAAGTAGAAAAAGTATATTCAGAAAGACTCGCAGGATTAAAAGATGTTACAACGTCTACATTTGTCGATTTTGATAAATTAGATGTTGCTGATACTTTGGCAGTTCCTTTAGCCGTTGCTACCTGCGGTTTGTCATTTGGTTTTACAATTGCTAACAATGTCAGACTTGCAAAAGTTGTAGCTGAATCTACAAGATTTGCTCATTCATTACCTGAAAATTATGACCTAAAGGCAAAAGCTGCAATGAGAATACTTTGTTTAAAATTTAAAGACGACCCTCAGCCGCTTCAATTTACGATTAAAAAGCAGGGACAAACTTATCAGTTTGCATATTAATAAATTTTTGCAAATATATGGTTGAATAACAATTATTCAACCATATATTTTTATTATTTAAGATATTAGGGGATGATATTGATAAATGAAAAAGTTTAAAATTTCGATTATAATTCTTTCAACGTTAATTGTACTGTATTTAGGGTTTATTTTTGCAGTTTCTTTGTTCTTAAATTCCGACAATTTTATTAAAATATCAAATAGCTTTTTTAAAACCAAATATAATATGAATTCTGATATAAGCGGTTTGAAAGTAGAATTATCCCCGTTATTATCCGTTAAAATAACGGCTAAAGACATTGTTATCAAAGATAATGATAAAGTCGGATTAAATATAAAAAATTTAAATACATCTGTTGACAGATTAAAATTAAAAAATATAGATGCAGATTTAGTCTATGCAGATCTTGATATCTTAAAAAAACTAAAAAGTGAAAAGAAAAAAGATACAAAAAAGAAAAAATCTTTTGATATAAATAAAATACCTTATGCAAACATAAAAAAAATAGAAATTGTTCGAAACGAAGGCGAAAAATTATCAATATCATCAAATCAGTTTGTAATTAAAGAAAGTAACGGAATAAAAAACCTTGATATTATTCTGAATATAACGCTTGACAGAGTTTTACACCCAATATTAATAGGCGAGGTTGGAAGTTTATACACAGATAATAAAAAGTTGATGGCAAAAAACTTTCCGATTGCAGTCGGTAAAACGAAAGTTGTTATAGACGGCAGTATTCTGAATGACAAAAAATTAGATAATTTTACGATTAAGGGGGATAAAGTTCCTGTAAATGAAACTCTTGGAACTGTACTATTTCTTCAAAAATATGGCATAAAAGAAAGAAAATTTATAGAGAATTTTACGGATTTTAAAGGTACTGCGGATATAGATTTGGTTTATAAAGACAATGATTTGTCAGGTGTAGTGACCGCAAATGATTTGTTTGCCAAATTCCTTCCTTTTTATGTTCCTGTAACTTGTAAAAAAGCAGAATTTTTTATAAAAAACGGGGAAGTAAAATCTTTTGCCGTCGGAACATTCGGAACAGAGAAATTGACACATGAGCTGCTTATAAAGGAAATGTATGACAGGCAGAAAAAAGAAGTTTTCGGAAAAGTTAATTCAAAAATAACAACGGCTTTGGCTAAAAAATACCTGCCTTCCAATATAAAGGTTAAAAATTATCTTGATATGGAAGTTGATTATTATATAAAGCAAAAGAAACCTAATGCCAAATATTTTATAAATATACCGGCTGATTCAGGTATAATGTTTAATGATTACTATGCAGGAATTCGAAACAAAAATAAAAAAATATTTGCGGAAACACAAAAAATAGATAATGAATTTTTCTTAAAAGATTACAGATTCTCTGTCCAGGAAAATAATGAGTTTAAAGACATATTGTCTGGGCACGGATATTTTAAAATCATAGACGGCAAAATGACTCCGCAATACATAACATTAAATACAAACGGCTATGTTCCAAACTCTTTTGTCGGCTCTTTTAAGCAATATGTTTTGGGCGGTAAATTTAACGGTGCTTTAAAATATAATTTTGTTACAGAGCAAATTACGGGTAATTTTGAGGTTATTGATACTATCTTTAATCATTTCCATGTAAAATCCGCAAGTGTTAATGCAGATGAAAAAAATGCAAAAATTGAAGCAAAAGGAACATATAAAAAAGAAGAATTTAATTGTAAAACAGAGGTTAAAAATGATTTCAAAGACAAAATTCATGTAAACTATATGGATTTATTCCTTGATAAATTTATTGTCAAAAAATCTGATAAACCGAATGCTGCAAACAAAAAATTTGATTTTAATTCCCCGAATAAAGAATTGAGTGCAGGGGTTAGAGATATCAACATGGATATTGATAAATATAATATTGCGGTTAATTCTATCATTGTTAAAGATTATCCTATAAGCAATATTAAGGTTTTCGGCAGTCTTAAAGATGCAATTTTTAAATATAATACATCTGAAATTGATTTTGCAAACGGCAAACTATCAGCGAGGGGAACTTATGATTTTAATATAGATTCTTCAAACATTGATTTTATAGCAAAAAATATAGACTCAAATATTGTTGCGGAAAAAATCTTCAATATTAAAAATCAAATTCAGGGGAAAGCTAATGCCGAACTTCATTCTAAAACCGGCAAAAATTGGGAAAATTGGGATGCGACGGCAAAATTTGAAATCCAAGACGGAGCTTTGCCGGGACTTGAAGAACTGGAATTTTCTGTTGATAAAACCTTGAATAAAAAAGTAAAAGTTGCAGATTATGTAAAATTTAATGCAAAGAAAAAAGGAAATATAAGATCTAATATAAGCGGTTTCTTTAAATGTGATGATGTATTTATTCGTGATATAGATATCCGTATGCAGCACGAATTTACATCAGCATATATTGATGGTTTTTATAATTATATAACACAGCAGGGAAATCTTGATATTTGGGGGAAATATGATAATTCAGCTGTAAAACAGATTAGAGTTTTACATATTCCTCTTAATTGGTTAGTAAATGTACTTGTTCCGTCAGAAAAGAAAAATGCTGAAATGCAAAACAATTTTGATAAGATTCCGTCAATAGGGATTGACAATTCTAAGGCAAAATATTTTAGAATAAATTTAAAAGCAAATGAAAAAGATCCGGCAAAAACAGATGTAACAACAAAATTAATAAAATAATCAGTATATAATTTCACATTTACAATAGGAAAACTTGTACAATATGAAATTTAAAAAGTATACAATTAAGAATTGTTATTCTTTATTAACGGATAAAGGTGTGCCTTTTTGTCCGAGATAAAAGACAATAAGTTCAACAGGTTCTTTCCCTGTGTTTTTACCGTAATGATATTTTCCTACTAATTCAGGTAAAACTTCTCCTTCGTGAAGAGTTATCTCTTTATTATCATCAGTAATAACTGTTAAAGTACCTTTTTTTACATAAGCAATATTGACTAAATCATGCCTGTGCATAGGCAATTCTTCACTAACACCTATGACAATCTTTAATACTGTAGCTTCAGGATTTTTAATTTTTAATTTTTTATATTCTGCATTGTCCCAGGTGGATGTTGTTTTTAGCAAAATCTCTTTTTCTGCTGAATATGATACCGTTACCGTAAATAAAATCATTACGAAGAGCATAATTGCTGATTTTACCGTTTTATTCATTCTTTCATTCCTTCATTTCCAAATATAATTCATAAATATAACTATCATTATATATTATAAAAGTAATTATATACAATGTTACAGTAAAATTCTGTCATTCTGAACCCGACTATAAAATCAGGGTGAAGAATCTAAAAAACAAATTTACAGAGGTATATAATTATTAAGATTTTTTATTGTGTGCAACTATATATTTTTTGTTCTATAATACTCTAAAAGAGTAGTATTATTAAAGAAGAGAAAGAGAAATATAATGAAAAAATTTATATCTGTTGTATTAATTTTATTAATAAATTTCATGACAACAATACCTGCATTATCAGAAACAAATGAATACGGAGAAACAGACCAAAAAGTTCTTTCTACATCTGTTGAAGACGAAACTGTTTATTTAAGTCCAAAAAATGTATATGTATTAGAAACGGAGTCTGACATAGATGTAAACGAAACAAACACAGGTGATGAAATATATTTCAGGCTGGTATCAAAAGTAAAAGCATCTAACGGAATGGTTCTGCCGGAACATACAAGGTTTATAGGCAAATTTAAAAAAGTAAAAAAGAGTGAACCTATGTTTAAAAGGGCAAAAGCATATATATTAATTGATAAAATAATTTTCCCGGATGAAAAAATTTATACTGTCAGGATGGAGCCAAAAAGCGGAAGCGATTTAAAATCTTCTCAAATTTTAAATACTCTTAGGGCATTTCCTGCCGGTATAGGTATTCTGACATTTTCTATAATAAGTGTTGCAGTGGTTGCTGTAGAATCTGTAACTGTTGTAGGTTTAGTTGTTGTTCCGAGGACTTGTAAAGGTTTCGGAATATTAATCAGCTCAATGGCAAAAGGTTTGAATTATAAATTAAAAGCAGGAAGTAAAATTTCGTTTAAATTAAATACTCCTGTATATGTAAAAGCAAGCGATATAATGTCAAAATAAACGAGCTGATAAAATATTCAGTGCAAAATGTTTTCTCATTTTTATTCTAAAACAACAGTAGGTTTGAGAATTTTGAACAGAGATTTTGAGAATTTTATATTGACATGTTGTATGGTATAGCATACAATATAATTATGAAACAAATTGTTTATTATACAACCTTGGACAAGAAATGTCCTTATTTAGATTGGTACAATTCTCTTGACAAAAGCATCAGAAAGAGAATAGATATGAGAATTGATAAACTAGAAGAAGGGCATTATGGTGATTATAAATGTATATCAAATGATTTGTTTGAACTCAGATGTAAATTTGGTTCAGGTTACAGAATCTATTTTACAGAAGAAGAAAATGTAATAGTTCTTATTTTGTGTGCAGGCGATAAATCGACACAAAAGAAAGATATACAAAAAGCAAAAGAAATAATTAAAGAAATAAAGGAATAAAATATGAAAATTAAGCAAGAAATATTAAATAGAGGTATTACTCATGAACAACATATGCAAGAGGTCCTTAAGGATAATGAGTACCAAAAAGACTACTTGCGATTGAATATTGAAGAATACGCTAAAAATGGTGATTATGCGTTATTTTTCAAATCGCTTGAAAGGGTTGTAAAAGTTCGTACAACAATAAGCCAGCTTGCAAAAGATTTGGAAATGAATCGTTCAAATTTGTCTAATATTTTGAAAGGTAAAGTCCAGCCGAGTTTTGATACAACAATGAAAATTCTGCGAGGCTTGGGTGCTGAAATAGAAGTAAAATTTGCATAGGAATGAATGAGTAATATGAACACAGCTTTAATAATATTAATGTCAATATTTTTCTTTTTAGTTTTAGTATATATAACCTTAAAAATATTTGTAAAACTAAAAAAAAATCAAAATAAGAAATGGATTGTTGGTATTGTAATCATATTGGCTATTATGAGCTGTATTCAATCTATAATAACAGAGCCCATAAGCGAATTATGTGTTTGTGATAATACAAATTGTACTATATCAAGGCATTATATATTTAAAAGAAATATAAGTGAACGTATTGATAAAAATACGGAAATAACAATAGTAACACATAATGGTAAATGGTTGGTATATGAACTTAAACCAATATTTAAGTCTGTTTATATGGAAGAAATAAATGCAAAAAACGATATGTCAAAAATAAGCGATAATGCAAATATTAATATAAAGAAATATAATTTCATTACAATATTATATAGCGTAGTTACAATTTTATTAATTTTTCTTTTTATAAAATTTTCAATAAAATAATTTAAAACAAAATATTTTCAAATTACCTATTTTGTCCTTTTGCGTGATTTAGATTTTGTCGGCATTTGGGGGATAAATATATAAAACTTGTGACAAAAATTGGAATTTTGACGCCCGAAAATGATACTTTGAGGTAGTTTGAGATTTTTTGTTTTTAAAACTTCCGACCGCTAGGATTTAGTGTTTATGGGGTAAATAAGGGACATCTCAAACTCTTCCAAAATCTCAAACTATCAAAAAAATTACACTCATTGTAAAAGCACAGGCGGTTTGAGAAGAAAGAACAAAGATATTGAAAATTTCTAATATAAAAACATTGTTTTAGCTTATTATTGTTGGGTTTCACCCAACCTACTTACTATTTTTGTACTTTTGTATAATTTAGATTCTGTCGATATTTAAGACGAATATTTATTATTTCAAATTTCCATTATTGGAATTTTGAAGACTGAAAATGTACTTTTGAGATAGTTTGAAAATTTTATTTCTGACCTAACAAAATCGCTAGGATTTACTAAAATTGGCACTTTTGCTGTAAAGGCACAGTCAATTTGAGGGGAAAGAACACAGCTTTTGATAATTTTTGGTGCAAAAAATTGCACCCTACTAAACTAAACTAAAGTCTACCCTACGGGCTCTTGCCAAAATCCGCTAGCAAATTTTATTTTTATTAGTTTTATAATACATGTAAAAATTTGTAAAATCTAAATACAAAATCAGGCAATTTATAAAACGTAAATAACTTTATTATAGTATAAGTGTAGATATAGTTGTATGCATAAATGTGCAGAAGGAGTTAATAAAATGTCATTAAATATTCAAAACAATGTGACAATGCCCCAAAATCAAATAGCTTTTAGTGCTAAAAAACCTAAACTTCCAAAAGGTAAAATTAGTTGGCTTGATGCGTCACCTGAAACGGTAAAAGAAAGTGGCTCGAAAACTACTCTCTACAATGGGTTGATTGAAGAATTAAAGAGTTTAAAAAAGCCAATACAAGATACACAACAACTAGAACATGAACACACACAAGCTATGAGAGCTCAGGCTTTAGCACAAATCGATACAAAAACATTAACAACTCCAAATAGTTTATTGGATATACCTGCAGATAATGCTCATTTTATAACTAAAGACCTTGAAACAGATGTAGCAGCTAATATCGGACGAAGATTGAAAGAACAATTGCTTCGTGAACAGGGATGGCGATTTGATGCAGCAAAGGATATAGAAGGTTATAAAATTTAAAATTGCAATTTTTAAACAGTAGCCAGCTCGTAGGTTGGGGTTTCTACCCCAACAATAGCTATTGAGTGCAAATATATGCAAAAGTGTGCAAGAATAGTGCAAAAAATAAGTAAAAAGTGCAAGTAAAGTTACCTTTCGTCCGTTTTGCATTTTAAATTCTCAATCAACTTCCAACCGCTATGATTTAGTGTTGTTGGGCAAGTATGCCCAACCTACTCTTGTTTTCTTATTGTCAAAGCGGACAAAAAAATTGTAAAAGAACATTCGGGTTGAGAAGAAAGAACATATAAATTGAGAATTAAAAAAGTATATGTTGGCATTACTATGCTAACAAAAGGGGTAAATAATTATAGTCGGTTTGGTAAAACCAACCTATAAACTAAATCACAGTGAAATGTAAAATAACAATCGGTTTTAGAAGGCAAAACAGATAGTTTGACATTTTTATTGTATGAAAGATTGCTATGCTTTATTATCGTTGGGCTTCACCCAACCTTGCTTAGCGATTTTTTGACACCAGTTTGCGAAATTTAGGAAAGTTAACAAAAATTTTAGTTGATTTTTTGTAAAAAATGTAACAATTTGTCCAAATTTGTTAAAGTTTTTTGAAAAAATGCCGATATACATGGAGAGAATGTGTAACTTAATAATTTATTCAGTTGCACTCGTAAGATATAGTAAGGATTGGCAGGATTTTTATATGACAATGCTTATTAAAGATTTATAAAATACTATTTATAGTATTTTAAAGGATAAAAATATGACAAACGGTAATACAATAAAATTTCAAGGCAAAACATATAATCTTGACGATATAAGAGCCGGAATACAAAAGAAGGACTTTGAATCGACAGGAAATAGTGTTCTATTATCACTTTTTGATTCTTTGGATAAACAAGACAAATACGGATTTAAAAATAAAACATTAGATATAAATGAAACAAAAGAATTAATACAAAATCTTATTAAAGTTGCTGGAGATGATAAACTTTCAAAAAGAGAGGCTGAAAAATATCTTGCATCACTTGGTATTAAAGATGTGAAAGTTGCTGATTTAATGCAATTTTTAGATTTTGTTATAAAAAAATCAAATGATATAAAAGAAACTACATATAACCAAAAACGAAATTCTACTATCATAGAATACAAAGAGGGATATTATGATGAAGTTTTATATGACGGCAGACACGCAGTAAAAGCAAAAGAATCAAAAGATACAAGTTTAGAGTCAAGTTTTGAACTTAATGTTCCATTTACTAAAATGGCAGATGGAGATGGTAATCTTATTGTAAATGATAAACAAAATGAACATGATTACCGCATTGATATTGAAGAAATAATCTCAAAGAATAATTTGGATAAATCAAAGGCTAAGATATCTTATGATAATAAATTTAATCCTCCAATAATGAATGGAATTACATATTATGACGATGATGGTAACGAGGTATTAAAAGTCAGTTATAAAGAAAGTCAATTTAATAATTTATCAAAGTATTATGTCAATGATGACGGTAAGACTATTATTAGCTCAATAGAATATAAACAGGAGGATAATTGGACAAAATTAGGTATATTCAGAGGTCAATACTTAACTTCTATTTCAACTCTTAATAATGATAGAAGTGTTGTTTTATCAAAGACAGTTTTTGATAATAAGAATCAAACAAGGATTGCACAATATACATATAATCCTGAAACCAATCGTTCGACCGAAATTGAGTATGATTATATATCGGGCAGACAAAAAACATTAAAAGAGCTTGATGAAAAAGGTAGAGTAGTAAAAGTTAAACATTATGATAATAATGAAGAAATTGAAAATACTGAAATAAATGAATATATTGGAAATAGTCAGGAACCTTTTAAAACAAAAAAATTTGACAAAAATAATCAAATTGTTGATTTTAACAATAACTCAAATAAGGACAATATTAGTGCATTAGATATTCTAATATATGGTGAGAATTATAATTTACTTAAAATTTTAGAAAAGGATATCAATGATTTGGCTGCAAGAGAACTTTTAAATGCAACAATTGAAAATATTAAAAATACGAAATTGAAATTAAATGGAGAATTATTATCATTTTTTGGTGATAAGTATAAAGTAGATATTAAAAATTTTATATTACAAATGCTTGATAAATGCAAAACTTCCATGGATTTTTATGAAATTAAAAAGACTTTGAAATTATGTGAGATATCACCTAATAATGCATTATTAAGAAATAAATATTTGTATCCAATATTAAATCAACTATATAATAACCAGCCGGATGGTACATTAGATCAAGTTAATTATCAAGGTTTTGTAGGAGATTGTTGGTTATTAAGTGCAACCAGTTCAATATCTGAAGTGCCAGAAGGTGGCCAAGAATACATAAATTCATTATTTAAAAAAGATAAAAACGGAAAAATAGTTGATGAAGACGGAAATGTAACTGTTATTTTAAATAATGAAAAAAATAACTATGTTATTTATAGGCAGGAACGGGAAATTGAAAATACTCCATTTTCACTAGGGGAACCAAACATGAGAGTATTAGAAATTGCATTTGACAAATATGCAAAAGAGAATACATTAAATGAAAAAAAATATTTGGATGGAGGAAAATCACAATATGCATTTGAAGTATATAGTGGAAATAAAACAATATATGCTGAAAGAAAATGTGATAAACTGGGAGTTACAGTAGATGGTAAATTTATAGAAATCTCGCCAGAAAATGCAGATAAAATTGCAAATATTCCTATTGTAATAAATGATATAACAATAAAAGATATACAAAATTTAGCCAAACTAAAAAAGAGAATGGCTTTTTGTTGTGATAGTGAAAATTATGGAGGAGGACATGCATATTACGTTAAAAATATAAGAGAAAATAGTATTGAAGTTAAAGAACCATCAAATACAGAAAATGTTTCAACATATTCACATGAAGGATTCTTAGCAACCTACGAAAACGCAACAATATTTATATTGCCTAAAAATATAAATAGCCAGTAGTTATGTAGGGTGTAATTTTTTGCAACAAATTTTCAAATTACCTATTTATGTCTTTTTGCGTAATTTAGATTTTGTCGGCATTTGGGGGTAAATTTTGGTATTTTAAAATTCTGAAATTGGAATTTTGAGGACAGAAAATGAACTTTTGGGGTAATTTGAAGGGGTAAATAAATTTTATTTCCGACCGCACAAAATCGCCAAACTTACTAGATTTAGCATTTATGCCTACTATGTTTATTTACCCTTTCCGAGCAAATGTCCTGTTAAAAGGTAAAAATACACTCATCCCAAAATAAAAATCGGCATAACAAAAGTCATACCGATTTTTATACAGAGGGGATGGGATTCGAACCCACGGTGGAGTTGCCCCCACACAACCCTTCCAAGATTGCACCATCAACCACTCGGACACCCCTCTATAGTTGTTACTATATTATATATAAGACAAAATACGTTGTAAAGATTTTTGTTGTTTCTCTTCTTTTTTTATATTAATACCTTTATTCTTGATTTATACTTAGCCACTCAAAATACATTTGTCCCCCCTCTTGAAATAGGGTTATCCTGATGATAAACTCCATGTTATAAGAAGAGAAAAGGAGTATAATATGGTTTGTTTAACATTACAAAAAAATGACGCTAAACTTATAAGCGAAGCATTGAAAGTTTTGGGGAAAGATAATCTTGCTCTGATTATTCACGGAAGCAGTTTTCCTTCCTGTGACGGAGAAGATACAGGCTTCGGTACATTTAACTCGGCTGCCGGACATTCTTTAATCGATTATGCATCAGGTATTTTTAATGCTCTGCAGTTAGGACCTGCAGGGAAAACAAAAAGCTCTGATTCATCACCTTATACAGGAACTATTTTTTCAGGCAATCCGCTCTTTATTGATTTGAAACAGTTAACAGACAAAAAATGGGATCACATTTTATCTGAAGAAACTTTTAATAAAGTAGTTGCAAATAACCCTAAGCAAAATACGGGAAGGACTTGCTATTCTTATATTTTCAAAGCTCAGAATGAAGCTTTGAAGGAAGCGTGGAATAATTTCAAAAACGGTAAAAAACTTCACAAAGAATTTGAAAAATTTAA
Organism: uncultured bacterium; assembly: GCA_902763805.1. Classification (GTDB taxonomy): domain Bacteria; phylum Cyanobacteriota; class Vampirovibrionia; order Gastranaerophilales; family Gastranaerophilaceae; genus CAG-196. The sequence continues at coordinate 123,730 of CACWTN010000003.1, forward strand.
AAAAGAAAATGCTTTCTGGCTTGATAATGATTCTTTGTATGAAGCTCTTTCAATAGAAAACGGAAATGATTACTGGTACATTTGGAAAAATGAAACAGATAAGAGATTACTGAATCCGAAAAATGACGAAGAAAAGAAAGCTTTTGCAAAGAGAATTGATGAAATAAAGAAAAAATATTCTGATGAAATTGATTTCTACAAGTTCTGTCAGTTTGTACTTGAAGAACAAAACGAAGAAACAAAAAAATACGCTCTTAAAAAAGGTATCAAGATGATAGCAGACCGTCAGGTCGCATTCTCTGACAGAGATGCTTGGGCATACCAGTCATTGTTCCTTGAAGGCTGGTTCCTCGGCTGCCCTCCTGATTACTTCTCAAAAGACGGTCAGGCTTGGGGCTTCCCTGTTATGGATCCTGACAAGATGTACAACAAAGACGGTTCACTGGGCGAAGGCGGAATTCTTATGAAAAATCTTTTCAAAAAGATGTTCAAAGAAAACCCCGGCGGTGTCAGAATTGATCATATTGTAGGTCTAATTGATCCTTGGGTTTATAAAGTCGGTAAAAAACCGATGTGCGAAGACGGTGCAGGCAGATTATATTCTTCACCTGAACACCCTGAACTTAAAAAGTATGCTATTGCAAGAGAAGAAGACTTAGACTGGACTCTTGAAGCCGATAAAGAAAAAAGAGTTAAAACACTCTCTGATGAACAAATCGCATTGTATGGCAGACTTATTGAAAAAATTGTTATCGGCGCAGCAAAAGAATGCGGTTTGGATAAGAATGCAATTGTTTGCGAGGATTTGGGTACTCTTACAAACCCTGTTGATGCCGTTATGAAAAAATACGGACTTCAGGGTATGAGATTAACTCAGTTTGTTCTTCCTGAAAAACCTGAACATCCGTACAGATGCAAAAATATTACGGAAAATGTTTGGAATATGGTTGGCACTCACGATAACAATCCTATTGAAAAATGGGCAGAGTCTATGATTAATACCCACGAAGGATATTTGCATGCCAAAAACCTTGTGGAAGATTTATTTGCTGATGCAGAGAACAAAGATGATATTATCGTTAAGATGACAACAGATAAAGAATTTCTGAAGTTCGTTAAACTTGTTGAGATTTTTGCATCTAAAGCAAGAAATGTTCAGATATTCTTTACAGATTTCTTCCAGATTAACGAAACTTATAATACACCGGGAACTTCAGGTGATCAGAATTGGTCACTGAGATTGCCTAATAATTATAAGGATATGACTCCAATCGACTTGCACGCAATTCTTAAACAGGCAATTTTGTCCCGAGGCAAAGAATTTGCAGATAAACATTCAAAACTTCTTGCTAAGTTGGGTTAGTAAAAAATATGATTTAACAAAAAAGACGGATTTTAATCCGTCTTTTTTGTTATTTTATAAGTGTTAATTATACCCATTGTAAATTTTTGTAAATCTTTTTGAAATCCCCCAAATTATATTTACCCCCACTGTTGACACTGATTTTTGTTTGATTTACGATTAAAATGCTATAGTCGAAAGTAATAGCATAATCTTGTGCGGTTTGATAGCAAAAAGCTTATCAGACTGCGGTTACAGGGTTAGGAAGTTAATACAAAAATAAAGGAAAAAACAATGGCAACAGATTCAAAAAGACAAAGAATTAGAGTTTGTTTAAGATCTTACGAACACAAATTGGTTGATGTATCAGCTGAAAAAATCGTAGAAACTGCTAAAAGAACAGACGCTAAAGTAGCCGGTCCTATTCCTTTACCAACCAAAAGACGTATTTATTGTGTATTACGTTCACCACACGTTGATAAAAAATCACGTGAGCACTTTGAGATTAGAACTCATAAACGTATTATCGATATTTACGAACCTACTCAACAGACTACTGAAGAATTGAGTAGATTAGACTTACCTGCCGGTGTTGATATAGAAGTTAAATTATAATATTTACTTTGTATTCAAGCCGAAATTTGAAAACTTAATAATAGCATTATGCATATAATGTGAACTACAACAGGGGTGAACATATAAGGTAAGCAAGTATCCCCTGCGGGTTGAAAAACCCAAATGTTTGGTAAAGAGACTAAAGGTAGCGCTCGCAAGTTGAAAGGCATATTTGTACGACAGAGTTATTCTGTGCGTATGTATGTCGGAAAGGAAAGACACATGACATTAGGTGTAATAGGTAAAAAAGTTGGAATGACTCAAATCTTTGATTCAGAAGGTTTGGCAGTTCCTGTTACAGTAATCAAAGTTGGCAAGACGGTTGTAACTCAGGTTAAGACTGTTGAAACTGACGGTTACAATGCTATACAGGTTGGTACTGTTGAAGCAAAAGAAAAACATTTGACAAAGGCTGAACTTGGTCACTTCAAGAAAAACGGTTTAGACAGCTTCAGACATTTACAGGAATTCAGAGTAGAAAATCCTGCAGATTACAAAGTTGGTCAGGAACTTGATTTATCAGTTTTGAACGATGTTCAGAAAGTTGATGTTACAGGTACTTCAATTGGTAAAGGTTTCCAGGGTACTGTTAAAAGATGGAACTTCGGAAGAGGACCAATGGCACACGGTTCTAAGAACCACAGAGAACCCGGTTCAATCGGTGCAGGTACAACTCCTTCACGTGTTATCAAAGGTAAAAGAATGGCTGGTAACATGGGTAACGAAAGAGTTACAATTACAAAACTTAAACTCGTTAAAGTTGATTCTGAAAACGGTTTAGTATTAATTAAGGGTTCAGTTCCCGGTTGTGAAGGAAGATTGGTTACAATCGTTCCTACAAGAACAAAGTGGAATTAACGAATTTTGCGTAGGCTGCAGTGAGCATCAGCGAACGGAACGCCGAAGTAACGCAGAGCAGAATGAATGACTGTTTTGTGTAAGCAAAATAAAATGAATGTCAGCGGAGCGTGAAGCAATAATTCGTAACAGATAAGTAAAACAGAAAAGTTTAAATAACCCGCTTCTGCCATATAAAACCCGAAAGGGAAAGGGGTAGACGGAAAGCAAAAGGAAAAGGAAAATGTCAAAACAATTATTAAATACAAACGGTGAAGCATTAGGCGAAATCACTCTTGCAAAAGAAGTTTTCGGTGTAGAACCTAATATTCACGTAATGCATTTAGCATTAAGAAGACAATTAAACAATGCAAGACAAGGTTCAGCTTGTGCTAAAACAAGAGCAGAAGTATCAGGCGGCGGTAAAAAACCTTGGAAACAAAAAGGTACAGGCCGTGCAAGAGCAGGTTCACTCCGTTCACCTTTATTTGCAGGTGGTGGTGTTGTATTCGGACCGAAACCAAGAAGCTTCGAAATCAACATGCCTCAGAAGGCAAGAAAGTTAGCTCTTAAATCTGCACTTAGCGCAAGAGAAGAACAACTTGTTATCGTAAAAGATTTTTCGGCAATTGATGCTCCGAAAACTAAGTTAATGGCTGGTATTATTAAATCTCTTAATTTATCAGGCAAAATCTTAGTTATCGCTGATACAACAGCTGAAGAAAACAAAAACTTGAGTTTGGCAGCAGGTAATATTCCTTCAGTTAAGTTATTATTACCTTCAAACTTAAACGTAAAAGACTTACTTGAAGCTGATTTTGTTGTAATGACTGAAAAGGCTGTAGAAACTATAACAGAGAGGTTACAATAATGGCTAGAACAAATAAAGAAAAATTATATGATGTAATCAAAAAGCCTATCATTACAGAAAAATCAATGATGGCAACAGCTCAGGGTAAATATACTTTCGAAGTACAGAAAGATGCAACAAAGGTTGAAATTGCTCAGGCAGTTGAACTTGCATTCCCTGGCAGAAAAGTTAAAAATGTGCAGACAATTTATATGCCTTCACACGAAAAAAGAATGGGTATGAAATTCGGCAGAACTGATTCTTCAAAGAAAGCAATCGTTACTATCGAAGGTGACCCAATAGAAGAATTGACAGCAATTTAGTTGTCACAGACAGAATAGTAAAAGCCAAAAAAAGATAGAAATAGGAGAAATAAAAATGGCAATTCGTAAAATTAATCCGACATCTCCGGGACAAAGAGGTATGATGAAAAGTGACTATCAAGAAGTCACTACACAAACTCCTGAAAAATCTTTATTGATGAATATAAAAAAGACTGCCGGCAGAAACAATACTGGTAGAATCACATGTCGTCATAAAGGTGGCGGTGTAAAACAAGCATACCGTATCGTTGATTTCCGCAGAGAAAAATTCGGAGTACCGGCAACGGTAAAAACAATTGAATATGATCCGAACAGAAATGTAAGAATTTCATTAGTATTCTATGCAGATGGTGAAAAGAGATATATCTTAACACCGGAAGGCTTGAATGTTGGTGATGTTATTGTTTCAGGTCCGGAAGCACCTGTACAGACAGGTAACGCACTTCCTTTGGAACTCATTCCTTTAGGTACAATTGTTCACAATATTGAAATGATTCCGGGCAGAGGTGCAAAACTCGTTCGTTCAGCAGGTAACTTTGCACAGGTTATGGCTAAAGAAGGTAACTATGTAACAGTTAAATTACCTTCAGGTGAAATGAGAATGATAAGAAAAGAATGCATGGCAACAATTGGTACTCTTGGAAACTCAGAATTCAAAAACCTTAAAATTGGTAAAGCCGGCAGAAAAAGATATATGGGCGTCAGACCTACAGTTCGTGGTGTAACGATGAACCCATGTGATCACCCACACGGTGGTGGTGAAGGTAAAACAGGTCCCGGCGGACATCCTAAGACACCTTGGGGCAAACCGGCTCTTGGTTATAAGACAAGAAAACAAGGTAAAGCTTCTGATAAACTTATCGTAAGAAGAAGAACCAAGTAGTAAAAGGTAAATAAAAGTAACAAATTATTTGCCAAACGTCAAAAAAAATAATTACAAACATTAATACAAATATACAAAGGAGAAATTAATGGCACGTTCATTAAAAAAGGGCCCATACGTAGAAGAAGCTCTTCAAAAGAAAATCAACAAGATGAATGAAAATTCAGAAAAGAAAGTTGTAAAAACTTGGTCAAGAGCATCCATGATTATTCCTGATATGTTGGGACATACAATTGCCGTACACAACGGTAAGACTCATGTTCCTGTATATGTAACAGAACAAATGATTGGACACAGATTGGGTGAATTTGCACCTACAAGATTATACAAAGGGCATGCGGGTTCTGATAAAACCGCAAAAAGAGGTTAATCCTCACAACAGTTAATTAGAATTAATTAATATAAGGAAAATAAAAATGGAAGCTAAATCAAGACAAACTGATATTAAAATGACAGCAAGAAAACTTCGCAGAGTAATCAACGAAGTAAGAGGCAAAGCTGTTAACGAAGCTCTTGATATGTTGAGATTTATGCCATACTTCGCAGCTAAGGTTGTAGAAAAGAATGTAAAGGCAGCAGCTGCTAACGCATTCGAAAAAGATGGCGTAAAAGCAGAAGCATTAAAGATTTCTGAAATCTATGCTGATGAAAGCGCAACATACAAAAGAGGTAAACCAAGAGCTCAAGGCAGAATATACAAGAGACTCAAAAGAACTTCTCACCTCACAGTAAAAGTAAGTAATGAAACGAAATAGAGGAAATAAAAATGGGACAAAAAACACATCCAAAAGGATTTAGAGTAGGTATAATCAGACCTTGGGACAGTACTTGGTACGCTAACTTCAAAGATTATGCCGCAAACGTTGCAGAAGATGCAAAAATCAGAAAATTTATCAAGAAGAAACTATATGCAGCAGGTGTTGCAAATATAATGATCGACAGAAAGTCACAAAACGTTACTATTACTGTTGTAACAGCTAAACCTGGTATCGTAGTTGGCAGAGGCGGTCAGGGTATTGAAGAACTTAAAGCAGAAGTTTCTAAATACTTAGGAAAACCTGTAGTTATCAATGTTGTTGAAGTTGCAAGAATTGATGTAGATGCACTTTTAGTAGCAGAATCAGTTGCACAACAACTTGAAAAACGTATCGCTTTCAGAAGAGCAATGAAACAGGCAATGCAAAGAACGATGAGAGCAGGCGCTCAGGGTATCAAAATTATGGTATCAGGTCGTTTAGGCGGTGCTGAAATCGCTCGTTCAGAATGGGCTAAAGAAGGAAGAATTCCTCTTCAGACATTGAGAGCAGACGTTGATTACGGTTTCACCGAAGCAGATACAATTATGGGTAAGATTGGTGTTAAAGTTTGGATTTTCAAAGGCAACTTAATGCCTGGCGAAAAAGCAGACATGAACATCAAGTCAAAAAGCTCAAAAGAAAACAACTCCGCTGAACGTTTCCAAGGCAGACGCGGAAAACGTAAAGCAGTAGAAACAAAATAGTAAATTAGGAGAAAAATATAATGTTAATGCCGAAAAAAACAAAATACCGCAAACAAATGAAAGGTAGAATGAAAGGCACCGAAACAAGAGGTGTTGATTTCGAATTCGGTCGTTACGCACTCAGAGCTCTTGAACCGGGTTGGATTACCAGCCGTCAGATAGAAGCTGCAAGACGTGCAATGACAAGAGAAATCAAACGTGGCGGTAACGTTTGGATTAAGATTTTCCCGGATAAACCTATTACTGCTAAACCTGCTGAAACTCGTATGGGTTCAGGTAAAGGCAACGTAGAATACTGGGTAGCTGTTGTAAAACCAAACAGAATCTTATTTGAACTTGATTACTTTGACAGAGAAGTTGCAGTTCACGCTTTAGAGCTTGCTGCACAGAAATTACCGATTAAAGTTAAGGTAATCGAAAAGGAAGCACAGAACTAACTAAGGAAATAAAACAATGAAATTAAGTGAAATGCGTGAAAAAACAGTTGAAGAACTTAAGCAATTCGTTTTAGATTCAAAGAAAGCTTTGATGGATGCTAGAATTAAATTATCTATGCACAAGTTAGAAAACACAGCAGAGATTTCTAAGACTAAAAGAGCTGTTGCTCAAGCAAAAACTGTTATTAGAGAAAAAGAAAATGAGGTAAAAAATGCCTAAGAAAGAAAAACAAGGTGTAGTTATATCTGACAAGATGGACAAGACTGTAGTAGTTAAAGTTGCATCTTACGATCCGCACCCAAAATATAAGAAAATTATTGAATCAAACAAAAACTACAAAGCTCACGATGCTAACAATGAATGCGGTGTAGGCGATACAGTAAGAATTATCGAATCAAAACCGATTTCAGGCGGCAAAAGATGGGTTGTTGAATCTATCGTAGAAAAAGCTAAGTAGTAATCAGTAAAACATCATTATCTGAGGATAATGCGCTGTGGGGTCAGCCCCAAATGTAGGTCAGGTAAAGCCTGACAAAAGAGAAAAGGAAAAGAAAAATGATACAACAAGAAACAAGACTGGTAGTCGCAGATAACACAGGTGCAAAAGAATTATTAGTTATCCGTGTAATGGGCAGCTCAAATAAGAAATTTGCTTCTGTAGGTGATGTTGTTGTAGCAACTGTTAAGGATGCAACTCCTAATATGACAGTTAAAAAATCTGAAGTAGTAAAAGCTGTTATCGTTAGAACAAAACACGATATCAAACGTGCTGATGGTTCAGTAATCAGATTTGACGAAAATGCTGCAGTAATTATCGCAAAAGACGGTAACCCGAGAGGAACCCGTGTATTTGGACCTGTAGCAAGAGAACTTCGTGATAAAAACTTCATGAAGATAGTTTCACTTGCACCTGAGGTAATCTAGCACGAACGAGCGACTTTAAAAGTTCGTGGCGGAAGTCCCTCACAATTAAAATGGAGAAATAAAAAATGGCAAATTCAAGAAAAAGCCTTCACGTAAAAACAGGTGACAGAGTCATCGTAACGGCAGGCAAAGATAAAGGAAAACAAGGTAACATCAAAAAATCTATACCTTCAGAAGGACAAGTAATTGTTGAAGGCGTAAATATGATTACCAAAGCTACAAAAGCTAATCCGGCTTACGGCATTCAGGGCGGATTAATCAAGAAGGAAGCTCCTCTTGATTCATCAAACGTTATGATTATTTGCCCGGCTTGTGAAAAAGCAACAAGAGTAGCACACAAAATCGTTGACGGAAAAAAGGTTCGCGTTTGTAAAAAATGTGGTGAATCACTCGACGTATAATCACTAAATACGCGGTCAGGGGGGGCAAGCGGATACTATAAGCCCATGATATTTACCCCCGCCTGTATCTATCGTATCAAATATAAGGAAATAGAAAAATGACAAAGACTAAAAGCTTAAGAGAAAAATACAACTCAGAAGTTAAAGCAGCACTCAAGGAAAAATTCGGTTACAAAAACGATATGATGATACCGAAACTTCACAAAATCGTTTTGAATATGGGTGTTGGTGAAGCTTCTCACAACTCAAAAATCGCTGATGCAATCCAGGCTCAATTAACAAAGATTGCAGGACAACACGCAGTAGTTACTAAGGCTAAAAAATCTATCGCTTCTTACAAGTTGAGAGAAGGTATGCCGGTTGGTGCTATGGTTACTTTACGTGGTGAAAGAATGTACGATTTCTTGCAAAAGTTAATCTGTGTAGTTCTTCCGCGTATCAGAGACTTCCGTGGTGTTTCTGCTAAGAGCTTTGACGGTAGAGGCAACTATACTCTTGGTTTAAAGGAACAATCTTTGTTCCCTGAAATCACTTATGAAGAAGTTGATTTGGTAAAAGGTATGAACGTATCTGTTATCACAACTGCTAATACAGATGATGAAGCAAGAGAATTATTAAGATTACTCGGTATGCCTTTCAAAGGTATGAACAAGTAAGGGTAATTGGTTTAGGTAGAAATTAATTAGAAAAAGGAGAAAATCATGGCTAAAAAAGCGATGATAAATAAAGAAGAAACAAGAAGAATCTTAGCAGCAAAAGGCAAATACCCGTCTGTAAGATTACATAACAGATGCTCAATTTGCGGCAGACCTCACGGTTTCCACAGAGATTTCGGTCTTTGCAGAATCTGCTTGAGAAAAATGGCTCATCAGGGATTACTTCCTGGTGTAACCAAAGCATCTTGGTAGGGGTAAATATAGGGGTTTGTCCCCTCACCCTGACCCTCTCCCTTTGGGCGAGGGAATATTGCAAGATTTACTAAAATAATACTTAATAAAGCGGCTTGATTTTCGTCAAGTCGCTTTATAATGTTAAGAAATATAACAAATTGTTAAGCAAAAAATAAAAACTTTACAAATACCTCAAACTCAATCACAATGCCCTATGGAATAGAATGGAATAGAATGGAATAGAATGGAATAGAATGGAATAGAATGGAATAGAATAACTGTGCGCAATTTTAATTTTCCTACAAACTTTTAACAAATATACGAGGCATTAAAATAAGGAGCAATATTATGAGCGGAGAAAATGTAAAGAAAGTTTCACTGAATTTAAATGGTCAGGAAGTTGTATTAAATAGAGGTACGAATATCAAAAATATAAAGTCAATACCCGAAAAACTATTGTATACTATTTTTGATTTAGATGGTAGTTCGCCGAACAACTTATGTTATACAACAGAAGCAGAGCAAACCAGAAATTGGAAATTATCCAAGTTGGAATTACAGTATGCAAAGCAATTTGAAGCGGGGATATTCAATATACAACATGATGCTAACAAGATAAAATTAACGTATACTGAAGATGTTGATAAAGATGGGAAACCTGAATATACTTCTACTTGGACTTTTGATGAAAATGATAATTGGATAGAAAGAACAAGAGATTCAAATGGTGATGGGAATATTGATGAATGTTATACAAGAACATATCATGGAAATGGTCAAGTTTCTGAGCATACAGGAGCATATTATGATAATGGTATTCTTTCTTTTAAATCAACAATGATGTTCAATAATAATGGTGAATTTTTAGGTGTAAAAGATGAATATCATGCAGGTGATGAATAATACAAGTAAATAGGTCGGGTTTTAACCCGACTTTTTTATAAATACTTTTTACCCCTCAATTCATCCGGCATAAATTGCTGTTCAACCTCAGGTGCGTCGTGTGTATATATGTATCCATTTCCGAACCCGTATTTTGCGGCATCTTTGTAGTGACTGTCTCTGAGGTGCATAGGGGGCGGATAATCCAAACCGCTTTCAATATCTGCTAAAGCTTTATCTATTGCTACACAAGCTTTGTTGGATTTTGGTGCGTTAGCTACATAAACTACAGCGTTAGCAAGCGGTATTCTGCCTTCTGGAAGTCCGATTATCTCAACCGCTCTGTATGCCGAAACTGCAATATTCATAGCATTTGGATCAGCAATACCTACGTCTTCTGCTGCGCATACTATTAAGCGGCGTGCGATAAACCTGGGATCCTCTCCTGCTTCAATCATTTTGGCAAGATAATATATCGCAGCATCAGGGTCAGAACCTCTGAGGCTTTTCTGAAAAGCGGAAGCACAGTCATAATGCTCTTGCTGAGAATACCTTGTGTTCCGTTTTTGTGTAATACTTTCTAAAATTTCTATATTTAAAAGTCTTGTATCTTTAGAAAAATTGCTTGCAAAATAAGCGTTTTCAACAAGGTTTAGTGCGCACCTTGCATCCCCTCTCGCATTATTTACGATAAATTTAATGACGTCTTCTTCGTATTGTATCGGCTGATAGTTTTCTTCTAAGTATTCAAAACCGCGGTTAATAATCTTTTCCATGCTGACATCGTTAATAGGGTTAAGCCTTATAACCTGAACTCTTGACAAAAGAGCCGGAACAACCTGAAAAGACGGATTTTCTGTTGTTGAACCTATTAAGAAAACGGTTCCGTTTTCAACGTGCGGAAGCAGTGCATCCTGCTGAGTTTTTGAATAACGGTGTATTTAATCAATGAATAAAATTGTTTTTTGTCCTGCCCTCAGTGCTTCACGCGCTTTTTCAACGGTTTCTTTAATTTCTTTTATGCCAGATGTTACGGCAGAAAGTTCAATAAACTGAGCATTGACCTTTGTCGCAATAAGCCTTGCAAGCGTTGTTTTTCCGCACCCCGGAGTTCCCCAAAGAATGAGAGAAAACAGCCTTTGGGTTTTCAGAAGATTTAAAAGCGGAGAATTTGGTGCAACAACGTTTGACTGACCTAAAAACTCATCTAAAGTTTTTGGTCTTAGAATCTCCGCAAGCGGTGTTTGTTTATTGATTTCCTCAAGCTGTGTGAATAAATCCATACCTATATGATATCATAAAACAATTAACCAAAAGTTTTCTTTATGATATTTTCGTTAAATTTGTTATAAATACTTTCTATCTGGGCTTTAGATATCCTGAATAATTTGTCTAAAGTTGCACCTGCCGATCTTTTCCCTGTCCAGAATTCACAATAACCGTGACCTGAGTTCGGAAGCGGTGCTACTTTGTGAGGCGAATTCGGAAATAGACTGTTAGCAGCGTATCTTAACTTATTTATATCAGAGTTTTCTCTGAGAATTCTTTCAAATCTGTCAAGATTATCAGGAGTACCTTTGTTTATCGGAAGTGACATTTGTATTGCGCATAATTCTATGTCTTTTCGTTCAGCAGGCCTGTTGTTTGCAAATATAACCGTTAGATAATCATTGCCGATGCGCGGATTTTGTATATCTTTAATTTTTTTCCCTGAAAACAGCTTGGAAAATAAGCTATGTTTTTCTTTTACAGGTTCTCCCACCGGTAATAAATTCCTGTAATGGCAGAGCATTACATCTTTGTCATCTTTCAACCTGTTTAAAATAGTAGATTTTTCCGCAAATTCAACCAGTTGTTTAGAAACCCTGTCTTTTCCGACTTCAAAAAACGGAATTTCATCGATTGTTCCAGGAATTGAAGCTAAATAACGGAAATTGCCGTAAAAACTAACGTTGTTGACTGATAACATAACACACACTCCTTACCTAAACAAGCTTATCACGAATCGCTAAATTATGCAATTTTGTGTTCGTTTTGGTATCTTTTCTTTGTGGCACGAACGGTCATTCCTGAAACGAAGAAGCCCATTACTCCGAGAGCAAAGAGATAAGGAAGTCCGAATATTAATCCTTTTTGTTTTACAAGAGATTTAAACTCCTGTTCAACTGTAGTACCTTTTTCTTTTGCCAGTCTTTGTGCAAGTTCACCGAATTTTTCAAACGGTACTGTTTCATTTTTGTTGTTTAAAATATCCTTACATTTTCCTCTTTTGAAGAGGAAGTTTTTAAACCCTTTTTCAACAAGTTCGCTGCCTGTAATTACATAGAGTGCTACAAGTGGAAAACGTGTTGCGGTTTCTTTAAGATTTTCTTTTCCTCTGTCTGCAGAAGCTCCGAAATAACCGCAGCCGCCAACAAGAACGCAGGTTGTAAGCTGACCTTTGCTGAGTACTAATTTACCTTTTGGGCTTTTGTTGAAATCCATGTTGAAGTATTTGTTAACAAAGTTTTTTGCTTTTTCGTTTTTGGAGAATAATTTATTTCCCGGAGCAACTATAAATTCAGAGATTTTTTGAAGGGTTTTGGATGATTTACCCCTTGATGCGAGAAGTCCTGCAAGTCCTAATAAACCTGTATAAGTAGCAGCAGCTCCAAGGATATGTTTTTTTGCGCTTGATTTAACCTTTTCCTGATGAGCTTTGTCTTCTTCGTTATGTTCTAAAGAGGCAATATTTTTGAAATCGCTTTTGTTGAACAGTTTTAATGTCATTAAGTTTTTGATGTAATTAAGAGAATATTCTGTTAAAGGAATCGCTGTTGCGGCAAGTGCTATTGCGGCTTTTACCGGGAGAACTTTTTTGTTGTTTTCTTTTGCAAGAGAGCTTTTTTCTGCTTTCTTTAAAAGATTAACCCCTGTTTCAGCTACTTCTTTTTTAAGATTAGAGTCTAAGCCTTTAGAGAACCCTTTTCTTGCAACGTATTCGCCTAATAATACAGGTGAAAGGTATATTAAAGCTTCTTCTGATGTTTCGAGGAATGTATTTTCGGTTAGGTCTTCAATACTTCTTGAAAAAACAGCTTTCGGGATAAGACAGGTTGAAACATCTTGAATATAACGGGTTGTAGAAAGACCGGATGAGCTTTCCTGATGTCTGAGAAAGCGTGCTGCGGGTTTAAGTCCTTTCGGTAGTGAGTTGATTAAGATTTTTATGTTATCTGACATTTTATTTTCTCCAATACAAATTAGTGACACTCATTAAAGACTGCCCTGATATTTGTATTGTGGTATTGAACAACATTGAAACAAGGGCAGTTAAACTAGCTGCGCCACCAATAATTATTCAATTTTAGAGAATTGTTGCTATTCATTTTATCCCTTTGACCTTGTATCGATATATCGATACAAGGTCATTATAAAATACATGAATAAGAAAGTCAAGTGGTATGAATCAGAAAATTCATACCACTTGATAGAAACATATTTTCTTAGACTTTATTTTCCGGTAGAACCGAAACCGCCGGCTCCTCTTTCGGTGTCAGAGAGTTCTGTGACAACTTCGATTTCAGCCTGTTCGTATTTTGCGATAACCATCTGAGCGATACGTTCTTCGGGTTGGATAGTGTATGCTTCGTTCGAGATATTTACGATAGGTACGCAAACTTCACCTCTGTAGTCTTCGTCGATTGTTCCGACGCAGTTGATTAAACTGATACCGTGTTTAATTGACATGCCTGAACGTGGACGGATTTGAGCTTCGTATCCGTGTTCAAGTTCTATTTTAAGTCCTGTCGGTATAAGTTTTCTTTCTAACGGCTGGAGTGTAATCGGTTCTGAGATAGCTGCGCATAAGTCCATGCCGGCAGCGCCTTTAGTTTTGTATTCGGGAACGGATTTATTATGTTCCAATCTTTGAATTTTCAAAATCATAAATCTCTCCTTGTTATGGTCTATTCTCCCCTGCCCAACGGTTAAGGGTAGAGGTGAGGGTGTAAATAATCATTAAAAAACAGTTTATGCAGTAATAATTGTTTTTCCGTCAATAACCTGTTTTGGGAAAATAGTAAGAGTTTCAATACCCATATTTTTTCCTGTTTTTTTAGCCGGTTCAATTTCAGGTTTAGTAACAGGTTCTTCGTCGTTGTTAGCTTTGAAGTTCATATATTTATTAGCATACTCTATAAATAAATTTCTTTGTGAAATAGCTGATACTTTCATGATAATCCCTTTAATTAAAATAATAATTCCGTTTATTATTGTTATTCAGATAAGGCTCGAAGTCAATAATATATAAAAGTTTGTAACGAAAAAATGTTTGTGTTAGTATATGTTTGTAGGGGGTAAATCCTCACCCGAACCCTTCGAGTAAATGTAAGAAGGGGCAAGGGGAAGGAACGCAAGTTCCATTCCGCCTGTTGAAACTGACAACGGACGGGAAATGTGAAAATTTAATATTTGTCGATGTGGCGGAATCGGTATACGCGCACGTTTGAGGGGCGTGTGGAGAAATCCTTGGGGGTTCAAGTCCCCCCATCGACACCATAAAGCAGATTGAGGCTTGTCCTCTAATCTGCTTTATAGTTCAAGGGTCGGGCTTTAACCACCTTTTTGGGGGTTCAGCGACTTGCGAGCAGAGGCTGGAGTGCTTTTGCGAAAAGAACCGAAGTTCTTTGAAGCAAAACGCGTGGCACGTTTAATGCGAGCGCAGCAAGACAGCGGATTTTGGCAAGGCTGGAGCGAAAGCGGAACGCCGTCCAAGTGAGGAAACTGTAATGAGTGACAATTTCTCGAAAGAGAAATGAAACGAAAGAAAGTTTACGAACTGCCAATAATCCAAGATAAGTCCCCCCGTCGACACCAACCTACTAGCTCCCCTATATTCAGTTTAAGGCATTTTTTTATCTAATAAATTTTTTCTGTATTTTTCTAATTTTAAGTTTTCTTCTGCTCTTATGACGTTTCTTTTTGACATATCGTATATTATTCCTTCTGCAACATGTAGCTTCCTTCTAGCTTTAATAATCTCGTCTTCTAATTTAGTAAACCTTTTATCCGCATTTATTATTGGCATTCTCATATGCTGATTTATTGCATCCATTAAATATTGATTAAATGCCATTTGCCACTTTAGTGAATCTATAATATCTGCCTTTTCCGGTAATTTTGGTTTTGGTCTTCCTGTTAAATATTCACGTTTAATATCCAGTAGTGAATCTAATTCTTGTTGTGCTTTTTCTAAATTAGAATGAGAAAATTCAACGGAATCTTTTTCTAATTGTTCTTTTGCTATTTTTAGTTCGCTTTGAGCTTTTTTCACTGGAGAAGAATTACATGAAGTTATCATTCCGCCAAACATTCCAAGGCATAACATTAAGCCAAAAGTATTTTTTGAAGTCACTTTCATTTTTATTTCCTTCTATATTTGTAAATTATTAATTATACATATAAACAATGCTAAATATTTTTTTTGCTACTAAATAAAATAAGTATGTAGGTTGGGTGAAACCCAACAATTAATTATGTTCCAAACCTAATATTATCCTAAGATTATAATATGTCTGTGTATCCAACTTCATAAGCAATATCAACCTGTGATAGATATTGTCAGAGCCAATATACTGTGATACAATTTCTTTGTCGCAGGGTTCCAGAATAGTAACCTTAACGACACCATTATTATTGACAGTATTATGTATAATTTTTTGACACTTATACAAATCATATTACCAATAGCCTTTTTAGTATACACTTTTGTTATATATTGGAATGGCGACAGACATACAGAAACAGGACTTGCGAAAATTGCATTAACATCTCAAGCAAGTAATGAACTGTTTGTTGCCATAATTGTTTTCATTATTTTACAGCTTTTGGTATCATATTTAATGAAAAAAATTAAGTAGAACAATCTTCAAACCCTAAAATCATTCTAAGATTATAATAAGTCTGAGTGTCTAATTTCATAAGCAATATCAACTTATGGTAAATGTTGTACTTATTACCTAAATTTGCTATAATCTTTTTGTCGCAGGGTTCCAGCGACCTGCGAGCAGAGGATGAAAGCGTAAGCGTATCCGTTTAATGCGAGCAGGTCAAGACAAAATAGTAACCCCGTCGATAATTTAATTAAATAAAAAATGGTTACAATGTATAAATATTGTAACCATTTTTGTTTTTATTTTTCGTTATTATAAACAACAACTATATAATGATTCTTTATAAATAGCAGATACCGATTCTTTTGTTGCTTTTGTCGGAGCTATGCCTAACAAACCGTCAAGGGAAGGAGTTGTAAAAGCTAATTCTGTAAGCTTTTTAACATCTGACTCACTAAAACCTTCATCTGATAATTTGTTTGGTACATCTACTGATTTAAGCCATTCATAAACACCTTTTGTAGCCTTATCTGCTGTTGATAAATCTTTGACAATCGGTTCTAAAATATATTTAAGAGTTTCTGCTTTAGCTGCATATATATTTTTGATAACAGCAGGTAAAAGAATCGCAAGTCCCAAACCATGGGAGAAATCAGGTTTAATTGCACTCAAAGGATGTTCAAGTGCGTGGGTATAATGTAATAAACCGTTATCAAAAGCAACTCCACCCATTAAAGCAGCATAACATAAATAATATCTTGCTTCTCTATCTGCAGGGTCTTGTATTGCTTTTGGAAGATATTTACCAACAAGCTCAATAACCTGTCTTGCCAAAGTAACCGAATATGGTGAAGCAACAGTTGAAGTTGCAGCTTCCACAACGTGATTTACGGCATCAATTGACACGTATCTTGTTTGCTTTGGTGAAAGTCCTGTCATTAAATCAGGGTCATCAATTGCATATTCAGGATAAATACAATCGTAAGCAATTGCAGGTTTGTAGTTTTTATCTAAAATAGTAGCTACTGCAAATCTGTTAGTTTCACTTCCTGTTCCGTGTGTTAAGTTTATTGCGACTATCGGAGCAGCTTCTGTTGGTGCGAATTTAAAAGTATATAAATTACTTCCTGTTTCATTAGGATATTTTAAAAGAATAGCAACAGATTTACCCGCATCTGTAGGAGAACCGCCGCCAATTGTAATAACTGCTTTTGCCCCAAATTCGATTGCCATTTTTGCGGCTTCATCTATCGCATCTGTTGTCGGGTTGGGTGTAACTTTATCGTAGTTTATATAACCAATGTTGTTTTCTTGTAATGCTTTTTCTACTACAGACCACGCACCTGTTGATTTGTATGCATTTCTGCCTGACATTACAATAACTTTATCAATGCCTCTTTCTGAATAAATTTTTGCAATATCGTTAATTTTCTGTATTGCACCACAACCAAAATAAACGCAAGTTCTCGTTCTGATTTCCATAACATCATTAATATTTAAATCATTTTCCCAATTACTCATATAAATACTCCTTCTTTTGTTACCGATTATATTTTATATGTAATATTAATGTTTTGCAATTGAATATTACCTTTTTGTAATAATGCACAAAATACTGATATATCATTTCTTTGCTGTATACCTTAACACAATTCTCATATTAAAATATTCCTGTGTAGCCTGTTTCATAATGTGAACTATTTGCTGATAAATATTGTCAGGGAGTATATCTTGTGATAGAATTTCTTTGTCGTTGGGTTCCAATATAGTAACCTCGTCGACACCATTTTAATTATTTAAAGGCAGTAATTGCATCCTAGAAATAAGGACTAAATATATGATATCTAATTTAATTTATATGTTATTTGGTATTTTGTTGATATTCTTTTATTTTTGGGGAACGGAACACAATATAATAGCTTTAATTTTTGCAATCCTTCTTTTTCTCTTTGGATTAGTTTGTTCCATATTTAAGCAAAAATTAATACGGAATATTGTGAATGCCTTATTCTTTATACTTTTGGGATTATCATTTTTTATATTATATCTATGTAATGAAGAATACAAAGGCATTGGTAGTATACAATTAGGTTCTATTTTTGTTTTAATCGGTATTATTTCATTAATATTAGCACTTAAGTCAAAAAAGGATTAATTTATTTCTAACCTAAATATTACTCGAATATTGTAGTACGTCTGAGTATCCAGTTTCATAAGCAATATCAACCTGTGATAAATGTTGTACTTATTACCTGAATTTGTTATAATTTTTCTGTCGTAGGGTTCTATATTAGTAACCCCATCGATACCATTTTAACTAACAAAAGTTGGAAGTCAACCAAGAAAGAGAGTTTATATGAAAAAGTTTTTTTATTGCATTTTTGTATTATTAGTATCATGTAGTTTTGTAAGGGCAGAGGAATATTCATGTTTATATGGTAATTTTGACCCTGATATGACAGCTAAAGAATATTGTAACTGTAAATATCGTAAATATTTGAAACAAGGATTACAAGATGAAATCAAAAAATTAGGAATAACAACTGACCAGTGGTTCCAGGTATGCGAAACATCTCATAATAAAAATAAACAAGAATATAACAAAGGAAATTGTTACAAAATAATTAGAACAGGAAAAACGTTTTATCGTAATGGTAAAAAATGTGAAAAAATTAAGACAAAAGAATATAATATGCAAGGCTTTGAATGTGAGGATGGTTATTCTGAACTGGGGGTAGAATTTGGTAGTAAATA
>CACWTN010000004.1 GCA_902763805.1 uncultured bacterium
CGTGTCATGTATCCTTGCTGTTAACATCAGCAGTCTTGCTTGTGATGCCGCCATTCCCATGAGTGTGTGTGTCCTTTTCGTTTGTCCCTTTTGTACTTTTGTTATCGGCACTTTTTAGGAAAACTTTAGGATTTTTTAGCATGTTTGACTTAAATTGTTACATTTCGTTACATATATAGTATATATCAATAGGATATAATGTCCCATATAGAGTTTATTGACTTATATACCGAATATTGATAAAATGTTAGTTTCACAGGAGATTTATTATGAAATATTCATCAGACGGAACGCAGTATCATATCGGAATAAAAGAAGGAGACATAGGAGAATATGTAATATTACCGGGTGACCCTAAAAGGTGTGAAAAAATAGCCAAGTATTTTGATAATCCCGTGCTTGTTGCAGACAGACGTGAGTTTATGACGTATACTGGGTATTTGAACGGTAAGAAAGTCAGTGTAACCTCAACGGGTATCGGCGGACCGTCAGCCTCTATAGCACTTGAAGAACTGGTAAAAACAGGAGGTAAATATTTTATAAGAGTAGGAACATGTGGCGGAATGCAGAAAGAAGTTAAAAGCGGCGACCTGGTAATAGCAACAGGTGCAATAAGAATGGAGGGAACTTCTAAAGAATATGCCCCTATTGAATATCCGGCCGTAGCCGATTATGATATTATAACCGCGCTTAAAACTTCAGCAGATAAGCTGGGATTCCCTCACCATATAGGAGTTGTACAGTGCAAGGATGCTTTTTACGGTCAGCATAATCCCGAACTGATGCCTGTAAGTTATGAGCTTGAAAACAAATGGCAGGCGTGGCTGAGAATGGGGTGTCTGGCTTCGGAAATGGAATCGGCTGCACTCTTTATTGCAGGAAGTTTTCTTAAAGTTAAAGTCGGCTCAATATTTTTGGTAGTAGCTAATCAGGAAAGAGAAAAACTGGGACTTGATAACCCGGTTGTACATGACACGGATACTGCTATCAAAACAGCTGTTGAAGCAATAAAAATACTTATAAAGTAAAAACAGCGTAAAATCGTTTTATACACTTATCTTTGGCATATTATTATCAACTTGACAATAAATCTTGATATTTTATTATAATAGTTGAACATTGTTATTGGGACGTCGCCAAGTGGTAAGGCAGCTGGTTTTGGTCCAGCCATCTCGGAGGTTCGAATCCTTCCGTCCCAGATTTTAAAACTCCCCGGCGGGAGTTTTTTGTTAAGGCAGGTCTTAACCTGAATATTTCAAAAATTTGTGTATTATACTAATATTAATTTTTGTAAATAAAATGATTATACATGCCTATATTCTGGCAAAAATTATATTTAGGGGGTTTTATACATACGTAAGGAGTACGTGTAAGTGTTTATAAATAAGATTAACGGCATATCTCAGAATATGGGATTTAAAGGGTACCAGCATATTAAAAATGATGTTGGCGAAACGATTTTTGAATTCAACTATCCATATGACTACAAAAACGGTAATGAAACCTGTGAAGTAGAGATATACAGTGTAAAGAAAAATGACAAGCTGAATTATATTATAAATCCATCTCCTATTGCCGTAATAAAGCTGGAAGAAGGCGGGAAAAAAGTTAATTTACAAAATGAAACGAATTTAGATAAAGACGAGACATTTGCATACAGAGTCGTAAGAAAGGATAAAAACGGTAAAGAGATTTGGAGCGGTGCAGACTCAGGCGTTAAAATGCATAAAGAAAACGGGGAATACGTATTCAGACTGCATAATGAACCTGTTGGATATGTACCTGATAAAAACCGAAAATTAACGGATTCAAAGGGAAATCCAATTACGATAACCAAAGACGGCAAAGAGGTTGATAAACTTGATATCTGGTACAGATCCTCAGCATTAAGCGGACCTGAAGCAAAATACTGGCAATACACACTTGTAACACAAAACGGCACTACTCCGCTGGTTCAAGGTCCGGGATATCTTGCAATGCCTGACACATTCAGACCGGGAATAAGGTACAAAGGTTTTAATGAAGAAGGAACAGGAGAACTTGCTGAAGACAAAGAGTATCAGCAAAAAATAGAAAAAATGGTAAAAACCGTTTCAAATATGTACGGCGGCAGCATGGCAGGACTAGAGGCAAGCATTCCGTATCTTAAACAAATCGGAATTAAAAAGTTCTTTACAACACCACTTGCGAATGGCGATAACAGAACTTCACACGGTTATTACAATAAAAATAACATGCAGATTCAAGATAATTTCGGCAACAGTGAAAATTATGATTCGTTAATGAAGGCTGAATTTAAGAACGGAATAAATCACGTATTTGATGCGACATTAACCTCAGAAGGTCTTGAAGGTATACATGTTAGATACGCATTAAGATGGGGCGATAAAGCGCAATCTGCGAAATGGTTCAGAATGAGCGGTTTAAAAGATTCGGGGCTTGCTCTCGGAGTTGTCCCCAGTGATGCAAGAAACTTGCGTCACAGACTTATTAACCCTCCGTTCTATTGCGCACCGCAAAATGACGGCACATATAAAATTGTACCGAATTTAAAATACAACAAAAATCAGGAAACCTTGCTTCAGATTTATGATGCAACACAAGTCAGCGATAAACAGCTAAGCATGCTGAACAAACCGATTGACATGTACAGAGAGCTTAATGCCGGAAGAAATTTAAACATAACCTCCTACCATGACACTACAATTTGTTATGTATTTGAAATTAATCCTGAAGAATACAAAAAAAATATCGCAAAGATTAACGACCTGGTAAAAAGTACAGGAAGACCGATTGAATTAAACAGCCCAGAAGGCACAATTATTGCATCAAACATGTCGAATTTCCGCATCAGTCATACAAGTGACGGTTATGTAGCATGGGATGACAACCCAGACATGGTCAAAATGAACTACGGCATATCAGCGTATGACGAAAAAGAATTACAGGCAATCCCGAACCTTACTGAAAGAGCCGTAGAAAGAGAAAAAATTGTTACAGCTACAAAAGAAGTTCAGGATATGGCTGTTCAGGTTGGTAAATACTGGGCAGATAAAACCAAAACTGCACATACAATGTACGCTGCTCAGACTTTAGGCAAAATCAGAACAGCCGAAGAACTTGAAAAATTAATAAAAGACGGAAAACTTCCAGAGGAAACAAGAATTTCTCAAGAAGTAATGAATAATATCTTAAACGCAGACTACTTACTTGAACCGAAAAATTATATGGATAAAGATGACGTAACGGTAAAAGCTCTTATGAAATTGCCGCTTGATACATTGGAATTCGGTGACAATACCGTAGGCGTACTCTCAACATCATATTTCTCCAATCGTGCTACGACAGATGATACAATAGGAGTTTCCAGATTTGATTTAATGAAACAGGATAATCCGCACTTACTGGGTAAATATGCAGGTGTTTATAACAAAGTAAACAAATTATATACAAACGAACTTAAAAACTTTGCGGAAGATGTAATAGAGCAGGTTAATAAAACCAGCAGTGAACCGCTGTTTGACGAAGATAAGAATTACACCGAATACGGAGAATACGTAATCGACCTTCTCGGACGCAATATTGCAAAATATGCATTATTGAAATCTCTTAGCGGTGACCGATTGAAATATAAAGTACTTCCTGACGGAACTATTACATACGATTATAAGGGACTAAAGAAAACAACAACTCTTGCAGCTCTCGGTATAAATGCAAGTTCTCCACAGGAAGAAGCAGAATTGCTTGAAAATAAAATACATCAGGGACTAAAAAAACTGAACAATCAGGATGTAATGAATGTAGCCAAAGCAATAAGTACAGCTATTAAAAATACTGACACTAAGACATTCAGACTTGCTGAAGCTCTTGTAGAACGTTCAGGTTTGGGACTTGATTATCGTTTAGATGCAGCAAAAGATGTTATGGACATGGATTCAGTCAGAAACAGAGATGCTGATTTTAATGATATGTGGACAAATCTGATATCATTCTGGAAAAAATATGTACAGGGCGTAAAATCCGTAAATCCTCACTCATACATTGTTGCTGAAATGACAAACGTAAACGACATAAGCGCAGATACATACGGAGGAAGCCTGGCATGCCCGTATAACGGCTGGACAAATATCAATAATCCGAAATATAACGGCGAACCCGATGCAATGACAAAATTCTTCAACGAAACTGGTATTACATCAGAAGCTGCTTACTCATACTTCTTTACGGAATTACTGACATCATTCTCTGCAGACTTTGAATCAGGAGAAAAAACAAGTATTACTCACGATGATTTCAAAAAGAAATATGACTTGTTAATCAATACAAGAAGCAGTGATTATTTAAGAAACTTATACACATTTATAGGAAACCACGATAAAACAAGAACTATCCACGGTTTATCAGTAGATATGAGATTATTCCACTCACATCTGCAGGGCAAAAATGAGCAGGAACAAAGAGAAAAAGTTATTCAGGTATTATCAGGAGCAAAAAATATCAATGAAGTTCCGCTTGAACTAAAATTAAACCTTGATAACCCTGATTATTTCAGAACAGTCAGCGCAAGAGCTGTTGCACAGTCAAAATTAATTATGGATTCAATTAATGAGGATTTGGGCAATCTTATCAGCAGCGAAGACAAAAAATTACTTAACGAAGCAATTATAGATATAACTAACGGAAATTACATGATTAGTAAAGATTCCGAAAAGGTGACAAAATTTAACTTACCTCAAATATCAAGTATTGAAAATGCAGTAAAGGAAGTTGCAAGACTAGCACAAAATCATGGTGTACGGCTTACTGACAATGAAATACAAACTATTATCACAAATGCAAATGAACTTAATTTTAAGGACTATCTGGTTGAAGGCGATTTATCAGATGTAGATGAACAAGGCAATAAAAATCGTAAATATCTTGCTGAAATAACCGGCAGCAGCGATAATGCATGTAAATATGCGCTGTATACAGTACAGATAGCAAGAATGATAAAACAAGCAGCAAACAATGCAAAACTTAATACAAATATTAATAATGCATTAAAAGATTTTGTTGAAACTTATGACAGACAAACCATAAGCGACAACATGGACAGTTACAAAATGTTCGAAGATTTTGCGACGGCAAGAAAGAAAAACAGCTATGCCGCACAAGATTTCAGGGTTGCACTAGAAGAAATCTTTAATCAGGCAGAATTCAAGTCAGGAAGAACAATTAATAATAAAGATGAAATTATGGCTGTTGTATACAACTCAATTACAGAACCTGCAATTGAGAAACAAGCTATGCTTTTAACATTCCTTGGGGCATTATGCGGTATTCCTACTATATTTTCAGGTGATGAATACGGTGATACAGGATACGAAGACAAAGCTAAAAACCCGAATGTTAAAAACAGAATGGCTTCAAGAGTATCAGAAATTTTTAACAATACTCTCATGGGCAAGATAATGGAAAGAAACAGCAGATACACACTTGAAACAATAAAAGATAAAGCAAACATAAAACCTTTAAATAACGGAACTTCATATTCAATGGACGTAATGGTAAATAACAAAAACAGAGAAGATTTACTGAAGCGTATTGCAGAAATTGAAGAAATAAAAAAATACGTAACCGATCCTGAGAAAAAGAATGAACTGGAACAAGAACTAAAAGAACTAAGGAAAGGTGAATCCACTCTGGCATATATGATGCAGGGCTCAAACGGAGATGTAGCAATATCCGTATTTAACGCATCGGGCATTGAGCACGGCAACAGAGTTAATTATTTTGATAAGTACAGAAAGTATACCGACGCAGAAAAAGAACAATTTATAAGAGATAACAACATTACCAGAATTGAAGATTATAATACACCTGAGATGAATAAGTCACTCAGAAACAACAGAAAATATAATCCGTATGTACCGATGCAGGAAAAAACCGAAATTGAAGCAATACTTATGGGTGCAGGTATTACGCTCCCTATAGGAACAATATTCTATAATGCTTGCAAAAACGATAAAACAGAATACATTGTCAAACAAATCAAAGATAAAATCGGCATCGTAAGAGCTGACGGCAAAAAGATTATAATGGATGGTCTGACCTCAAGACACGGCGTAATGATGCTTACCAGCTTCAGAGGACATCAGCATACTAACGGATTTTATAACAAACAGTTTAACATTGTATCAAATCCATACAAAAAATCACACAAGGTGTCTGAAGGCAAAAAACTTTCATTAATCGCAAAATAGTTAAATATCGACTCCTGACATCATATTTACAAGAGTATCAATAGTGTTTTGCATATTCACACTATCAGTAGTTTTTTGCTGTAAAAATGCATTAATCTTAGGCATCATCTCAATCGCAACATCAAGACGGGGATTAGTACCTGACTGATACATACCGACATCAATTAAATCTTTATTTTCACGGTAAATTGACAACAAAGCACGCATTTTTGCTGCCGCTTCTTTATGTTCAGGAGAAGCTATAGAAGTCATAAGACGCGAAATACTTCCAAGTACATCAATTGCAGGGTAATGATTTGATTCAGCAACTTTTCTTGATAAGAAAATGTGACCGTCAGTAATACCCCTAACTGTATCAACAATTGGATCGGTAATATCATCGCCTTCCATAAGAACCGTATAAAATGCCGTTATAGAACCTTTTTCACTATTACCCGCACGTTCAAGAACTTTTTGAAGCCAAGAGAAAATAGAAGGCGGATAACCTTTCATAGTGGGAGGTTCACCAATAGACAAACCAACTTCACGCCCTGCCATCGCACAACGTGTAACCGTATCAGTCATAAGAAAAACTTTTTTACCCTGGTCACGAAAATATTCACATACAGCGGTTGCTGTAAGTAAGCATTTTTGTCTGATAAGAGGAGGCTGATCACCAGTTGAACAAACAAGCACGGAGCGTTTCATACCCTCAGGTCCGAGAGCATCCTCAACAAATTCTTTTACTTCCCTTCCACGTTCTCCAATTAGAGCTACAACGTTCACATCAGCATCGGAATTTCTTGCAATCATACCCAAAAGTGTACTTTTACCGACACCTGAGCCTGCAAATAAACCCATACGTTGTCCGCAGCCGAATGTAAGACATGCATCTATAGCTCTTACGCCGGTTGAAAACATTTCTGTAATAATAGGACGTTCGAAAGGTCCTGGCGGAGGACCGTCGGAAGGACGCCATATAGCATTGGTTAAATCAAGAGGTCTGCCGTCAATAGGTTCGCCCATCGGATTAATTAATCTTCCTAATAAGAAATCACCTACAGGAATCATTATAGGACCCCCTGTTGTTGTAACAAGACTGCCCTGTCCTATCCCCGAACCGTCATATAGCAAAAGAAGCTGAGCCACATCACCTTTAAATGCAACAACCTCTGCTGGTTTACGTTCGCCGTTAGCCGCCTCTATATAGCACAAGTCACCTATTTTTAGTCCGGGAAGTTTTACCTCAACTGTCAGACCAAGCAATTTAGATACACTTCCTTTATACTGATACAAATCAATATTAGAAAGTTTTTCATGAACCTTTTCTTTGAGATTATCTAAATACTGCTGATTAACACCTTCCATATTTATCATTGTATCATATTTTTAATTATTTTTAATAATTAGTAAAGTGTATTTTTCTAATTGTCTTAATATAACTTTTTGTTGGTATTGTAAAAGATTTTTTTTTATATTAATATAAATTTTGTAAGGCGACATGGCCAAGTGGTAAGGCAGAAGCCTGCAAAGCTTTTATCCCCAGTTCGAATCTGGGTGTCGCCTTTTTTATAACCCTATCCTGACATAAGGAAGGGTTTTAAATTATAAACGGGACTAATCACAAATCGAAATATATGAACAATATAGAGTTAAAACGTTTCTGGGAGAAAGTTAAAGAAGAATTGACAGGGAGCCTGCCTGAAAGTGTGCACCCATGGATTTATTCGCTTGAAGTATCAGGTTACGACAAGGGAATTTTAACAGTTGTAACAGGTCAAGCAATGGCAAGAGATTGGCTGAGAAAAAATCACAGCGAACAAATGAACTCCATTTTAGCTAAAATTTCAAAGAACAGTAACGCCAGAATTCATATTCTTTATGATGATAAAGCCGCAAAACAGCTTAAAAAAGAATCAGAAAAAATCCATAAAAAAGAAGTTGAGGCCCAGCTTAAAGAGCAGGCAATGGAAAATCTGAGCCGTATGCGTTCTGAGGTAAATCTTAACCTCAAATATAAATTTGAAAACTTTGTTGTAGGAGAAAATAATAAGTTTGCGTACGATGCAGCAATTGCTGTTGCAAAAAATCCTGCAGTAAAATTTAATCCGCTATTTATATACGGAAATGCAGGTTTGGGTAAAACACATCTAATGCAGGCTATTGGGCATTATATATTATTTAATAATCCTGAAAAGCAAAAAGTTAAGTACACAAAAACCGACGACTATATAAGCGATTTCATTTCAAACACAAGAAAAACGAATGACTCAGTATTAAATATGTCAAAATTTAATAAAAAATACACTGATATTGATATTATATTAATAGATGACATTCAGTTTATTGAATCAAAGTCAAAAACAATGGAAAGAATGCAGCAGACATTTGACACTCTTTATGAGAAAGGGAAGCAAATAGTAATAACTTCTGACAGGCTACCGGAAGAAATTCCTAAAATTACAGATGCTCTTGCTTCACGTTTCAAAAGAGGTTTGATGGTAGAACTGACACCGCCTGATTTTGAAACAAGACTGGAAATTATTAAAAAACTGGCAAAAGATAACGATATACCGGCTGAAACAGAAGCTCTTGAATACATCGCAAAACATTTTTCAAAAAATGTAAGAGAGTTAGAAGGCGCATTTACTAAAGTTTGTGCATACGCTGAATTTAACAACAGGGAAATAACTCTTGAGCTGGCAAGAGAAGTATTAAGATGCAAGGAAAATGAAAAACAAATTACATTTGAAAAAATTGCAGACGTTGCAGCAAAATTTTTTGAAGTTGATATTAAAGATATTACGGGAACATCGAGAAATCAAAAAGTATCAACGGCAAGGCAAATTGCAATATATATATGCAGGGAATTAATGAACCTTAGTTTTGAACAAATCGGTGAATACCTGAACAGGAAACATACAACTATAATGTATTCACACGAACAGATTAAAACAAAAGTCAGTACTGACAAAAATATTGCAACTGCCATCCGTGAGATAAAACAAGCACTAAAAGTTATATAACCAACAGATTAGTCGTTTTTTTGCAGATTTTATGGTAAAAAAATAGTATGTTAGATGACATCAAAAACTATTTAATGTTCAACTATGTAGATAAGTGTATCGGGGACAGAAATTACGATCTGGCCTTAGAAAAACTTAACTATCTTGTAGAACAGGAGTTTAAGCCTGCTGAAACAATGTTTAAGCGAGCTATGCTTTGCAGAAAACTTTTAATGTCTGAAGATGCGTATGCGGATTTTACGTACATAATTGAAAACTTTGCAGATAAGCAAAGAGCATACTATGAAAGAATGAAGCTTAATTTTGAGATATCAAACTTTTATGAAGCAATTTCCGATGCAAATCAAATTTTAAACGACATTCCTGATAACACTGAATGTAAAACATATAAAATATTGTCATACATTTATGCAGGACAGCCGGATTTGGCAAAGAGTCTTACTTTAGATATGTTTGACCAGAATATGTACAAAGCTCTGCAGTTTTTATTTAACGAAACAGCTAAAAACATTGCCTCAGACCAACTTGCAAGAGCATTAAAAGTTCTTGATATTATTGAACTAATTGATGAAAACAATCCGATTAAAATATTTAAAGAATCAAATATATACGGACTTGCAGGAAATAAAGAAAAAGAAAATGAATTGCTACAGAAACTGGATACAGTATTTGGAAGGTATTTTATTTCACATTTTAAATTTACAGATATGTACGAAGAAAGGGATTTACTTGAAACTTGTTTTTTGCTTGAACTGAGAATTTTTGACAAACAAAAGAATTTTGAGTATCAAATGAATATTCTGGACGGGTACAGAGCTCATTTGGAAGGACGAATTACGGATTCAAAAGAAGCATTTGAAAAAGCAATAGAACTGGAACCTGAAAAACCTGAAGGGTATGTTCTGCTAGGTCAGACATTGCAATTAATGTCAGGTTACGATAATCCGGCATACCGACTGGATGCAGAGGCAAACTATAAAAAAGCCATGGCAATATATCAGAAAGAAAACCTGACCGCAAAAACAGAAGATATGATCAGGCAGATAAAACACCTGAACTCTACTTTAAGCCTTCATTGATATATTCTTCACTAACACCTTTATAATTTATTCTGGATGAAGTTATCGGCTGATGATAATCATATTTATTTATTGAACGGGCTTCTACAATAACTGAAGGGGGAAGAATTGACCACTTATACAGCGCCGTTGACATTCGTCTGTAGAATTTATTAAGCCATTCTGTTTTTTGTTCTTTAGAAACTTTGTTATGCTTTTCATAAACAAATTCTATACCAAGAAAATCTTTATACGACTCATTTTTGTTTTCTATTCTCCAGATAATCTCATCCAGAAATTCATAAGGCATAAGTGCGTCTTCTGCGATTAAAGGTTTGCCGGTTTTAGGGTCAATAGCAAGCTCTGCCCCGGGTTTTTTAAGAATAATCGCTTCAGGTATAGCATTTTTTTCTTTTCGATTTGAGTTTAACCATCTGGCAAACGCAAAAAGTTTTGTTTTCGGCACGTCAGCTATCGGAGCAAAACCGCCTGACATATCACCGTTTATTGTTGCATATCCCATATACAGTTCGGATTTATCAGATGTCGCAATAGGAATACAAGATGCGAACTCATTGCTTATACCCCACAAAAACATAGCTCTTGAGCGTGCCTGGATATTATCAGGGGTAAAAGAGGGATAACTATTATTTGGTTTATTTGTAAACGTACCTGTTTCACGGTCATAATACTTTCCCCACCTTTTTTCAACCTTAGCGAACAAACTATTCAAACAATTAGTCGTTGTTTCTATCATATCCTTAATAGGCGCTTCCGCAAAATTTATACCAAGATTATTAGCAAGTTTTTCGGCATCAGATTTGCTTTCCTGACTAGTTATATGAGAAGGCATAGAAACACCGAATACGTTTTCTTTTCCCAAAGCATCAGCAAGCAAGACAGCACAGACGGTAGAATCCAAACCACCTGACAAACCTAGTACAGCACGTTTAAGACCGCATTTATTAAAATAATCTCTTATTCCCTGAATAATTGTTTTATAAGTTCGCTCCAAATCAGATTCATACTCTAATGTGAAAACTTTTTGCTCAGTAAGAGACTTTTCAAGCCCTTTTGTTAAAGGATAAATTTTACCTATTTTCTTATAAGGATTAACTATCAAAAGCTGTTCTTCAAATGACTTTGCCCTGGCAATAAGTTTACCTTCCGAATCATACATTCTGCTTGTACCATCAAAAGATATATTATCAATTGCACCTACCTGATTAACGTATATAAACGGAGTTTTGTACTTTGCCGAAACAAATGAGAGCATATTATGCTTCAGCTGTTCTTTTTTTGTTCTTGTCGGAGATGCAGAACAGTTTATAAATACACGAGGTTTTTCTTTATATAAGTCTTCAAGCGGATTTGCGGAATATAATTTTCTTTCAAAGAATTCACCATCATTCCAGCAATCTTCACAAATAGAAATTCCATATCCGTTGTACAACTTTGATACCTGTTCCGAATATTCTCCTGTACTCAATAAATCAGGAGATTGACAGCCTGAAACTTCAGAAGGTTCAATATATCTGTAATCATTAAATTCCGAATATGTTGGGAGAAGCGATTTTCTTATAATTCCCTGTATCTGTCCTTTTTGCAATACAGCAACTGAGTTGAAATATTTTTTCCCTTTACTGCAATTCCTCGGTTCAACAAAACCAACAAGGACAACAGTATTTTTTGAAAGCTTGGCAAGTCCTTTAAGCCATTTGATATTTTCTTCTACAATTACAGGATGTCTGTCTATAGTATCTTCTATCGGATATCCCATTAATGAGAGTTCGGGAAATACAAGACATTCAAGATTAATATCGTTTGCAAACTTAATGTATTTAGCAATTTTTTTTGTATTATATTCAATATCGCCGGCTACAGGATTAATCTGAGCCATACCGATATATCCGTTATCAGTGGTAATTTGCTTTAACTCACTTATAACTTTTTCATCAACTGTTTTATTGTTTAACAAACAATTATCTGCTATTTCGGCTAATTCATAAAAATCTGACATAAATTCCCTCTAAAATAATTATACATAGAAAATATTTTAGTTTAAATAAATATTAGTTTTTGATATAATCAACTTATTGTTAGGAGTAAGAAAATTTTATGGAAAGATTAATCGGCATAATCGGTATAATAGTTATATTTTTAATAGTTTTTGGTATGTCAAACAACAGAAAAGCCATTAATTATAAAACAATAGGTATAGGTTTTCTTCTTCAGTGGCTGCTTGCTATATTTATATTCAAAGTACCGCTGGGACAGAAAATCTTTCTGTATATAGGTCTGTTCATCAAAAAAATTCTTGATTTTGCACTGGAAGGCGGAGTATTTGTTTTTGGACCGCTTTTGCATAACCAAAGAATTGCAGAACTTTTCGACCATAACGGAAGCATATTCGCTCTGCAGCTTATCTGTTCAATGATATTTATGATGGTGCTTGTTAATATTCTGTATTACTACGGAATAATGCAGAGGGTTGTTGCAATATTGGGAAAAGCAATGAACAAACTGATGCGTGTATCAGGCGCAGAAGCACTGTCAAATGTTGCAAGCGCATTTGTAGGTAATGTACTTGCGCAAATCATGATTAAGCCATACCTGGAAAAATTAACACGTTCGGAGCTTCTGGCATCATTATCGGGCAGTTTAGCCTGCGTATCAGGTTCAATGATGCCAGTATATATTAACTTGGGTATTCCCCCGCAATATATTTTAGCATCTTCTGTTATGGCTGTTCCCGGAGCATTAATCTTGTCCAAAATAGTTTATCCCGAAACTGGTGAACCTGAGACAAGAGACAATATAAAAGTTTCAAGAAGAAGAACATACATTAACGTATTTGAAGCAATTTCAAACGGTGCAGGCGACGGTATTAAAGTAGCAATAAGTATCGTTGCAATGATACTTGCTCTTGTTGCACTTGTTGCATTTATAGACTGGACATTAGGAATAACAGGTGCGCTGATGTTTAAATATATTCCGGGTTGTTCTCATCTGGCATTTTTAAACCACCTGTCTTTAAGCTATATCTTAGGTAAAATATTTATGTGGTTTGCACTTATAATCGGTGTACCATTCAAAGATGCCGCAATTGTCGGTTCACTGATGGGACAAAAACTTGTTCTTAACGAAATGGTTGCTTACGTAAATCTTACAAATGTCGCAAATATAATTACTCCTAAGAGTTTTATGCTTGCAAGTTTTGCTTTATGCAGTTTTGCAAACTTCGGCTCAATTGCAATACAAATCGGCGGTATCGGAGAACTTGCTCCAAACCAAAAAAAGAATATTGCAAGACTAAGCGTGAGAGCCCTGATTATCGGAACATTGAGTTGTTATATGTCTGCTGCAATTGTAGGCATACTTATGTAAGTCAACTCTTGTTCTACAGATTTATTTAGCTTATTAATATATTTAATTTTATCTGACAATAAGGTCATTAACGACAGATACTCATTGCGTTCATTACTTATATTATGTATAAATTTCTCGGGAATACCATAATATTCCCCGCGAAACTCTTTGTCCTTACAACAGCAAATTGCCGCATTTAAAAGAACATCCGCACAATACACCTCACTGAAAAGTTCTTCATTATAAGCCAATACATTACGTTGTTTTTTGGAATACATACTGATTACTCCCGTAATAGTTAATATGTACGCTACTGCATATTTTCAGTATATTACATATAATAAAAAAGTCTTTAATATATTTTCCAATTTAAAAATTTTTACAAAATATTTACATAACGTAAATAAAAGACTATTTGAAACTAATAAGTGCATTTAAGTATTGTACGAGCTCATTAAAATCAATATTTTTACCGCTTGATTCACGGTTCTTTAAATATTCATCAATAGTATTAAGTATTTCAACAAATGTTGCTTCACTCAGATTACCCGTATAAAAATCTTCATATACATTGAGAATGTATGCATAAGTGTCAACGCCGTTATGTCTTTTTATATTAATAAATGCATGTCTGATATCTTCATTTTTAAAATTCACATTCAAAATATTGGAATACAATGTGGCAGAACGTTTAATATTAGCAATAATAGTGTCTTTTTGCTGGTACTTCAGCATTGTTTCAAAGTAGTTAACAAAACTTTCATATAATCTTTCTGGAGAAAAATGTTTATAATTAAATTTAGTTATAAAGAAATCTCTCAGAAAAGAAGAAATGTCTTCCTTTTCTATACCGAACAAATCTTTAACTTCGCCCCAAACCTCAGACACACCTTTTTCTTTAATATAATCATCAATAAGCATTATCTGATTAATTTTTCTGTTAGATTTATTGAGCTTATAATACAAATCACGTTTAGAAACGTCAGACGAATCAACAAGCACTACATCAATTTTCTGTAGCATTTTAAAAATGTCAGCAGCCTGAAGCTTTTCTTCCTTAATTTGAAGCCAAAAGTTATGAAGTAAAGTAAACATCGGTCTGGATTTTTCATGACCGGAAAGACGTTCTCCATTTATAATCTTTTCATAAAGATTAGCATCATCACCATGTAAATGGAGTTTCAGCCTTTTTGCATTAGCAAACAGGTATTTAGACCTGATAGTTTTTATTGCCTTATCATTTTTTGTTGATGTTTTTTTATAACATTCACAAATCGCATGCAACAGCAGCGACAATGAAACAATTCTGCTTAAACCGTCTACTATTATGATTTTACCATCATCTTTAACGCTTACATAAATAATACCCAAATCAATCGAACGGGTAAATTGCTCATCTTCCACCATTAAGTCAAGGAAATTGACCAAATCTCTGTTACACCTTGCAAAATCCAAGGCATACAAATCATGAGCACTATTCATAAATTTTAGCAGATTAACAACTTTCATACTAATCAGTTAAAACAAAGCCGCCTGACGGAACATTTTTTAACTTATCACCCTCAATTTTAGCACGCAGGTTTTTAATATATTTATATACATAATCTCTGGGTAAATTCAGCAATTTAGCCAAATCTTTTGCGTATACTGTTTTACCGATATTATTAAGCAAATAATCAAAAACCATCTGTTCTCTGTCTGTCAGAGATTTTTTCAGTACGATTTGCGGTTCCTTATTCATATTTTCCTGAACAGCTTCAATAATTGATTTTTGAGCTGCTGATTTTTTAGGTAAAACTTTTTCAATTTTTTCATTTATATCTGATTTCTGTGTGCTTTTTACAGAAGTACTAGCTTTTTCTATTATATCTTTTTTTGTAATTGAAAACGGAGTATGAGAGATTTGGCGTTCACGAACAAATGCTCTTTCTGCTATTCTTGAAAAACCATCATTTAAGTTTGAACCTGTATTTGAAGATGTACCTTTTGACATTACAATATCAACAACATCATTAGTAGGTTTGCTTTCCTCAACAACCTTACCCAATCTTGCTGCATATTCTTCTAATGTTATCTTTTCTAAAGAACTTCTCCACTGTTTTATCTCTTCCTTAGTCAAATAATTAGGCATTAATAATCTCCTATATTACCCTGTGATAGTCTTAATTCCCCATAACGGATTTCATATATATAATGTACCATAAAACTTAAAAAAAAAATCAAAATATTTCGTGATGTAAAGATTTTTTTTAATTTAATTTTCCTGAACAATTCTGCCCGGCAAATTTGCTTTTTGAATTGTAGAGAGCATCATTTCAGCACTCTGCTTATTTTTAAATATACCGACCTGCAAAGTATAATTGTTTGCACCAATACATTTTACGATAGGATTTAACCCATTTCCCGATTCCATAATAATTTCTTTTGCAACTTTTGCCTGCTCTGCAGAAGTATAAGAACCTATAAATACTTTATATACAGTATCCGGAGTTACAGAAGAATAAGCAGCATCACTTCTTTCAGACTGCATTGTATCAACATTCTGCTCGGCTGATGAATCTGCAGATTTTGGAGTATCAGTCGGATTCTGCATCATATCGGAAAAAGACTTGCTCTGGTCTTCATTTTTAATCATTTCCAGTCTGTTATCAACAATATTTTTGTTTTCATCATCAAACTGCTGTTCTTTATAATCACCAATTGATGTATCAACAGACATTTTTTTCGCCATTGAATTTATTACAAACGTACACAAAAGCAGCATTCCAAAGAATGAGATTATAAAAATCTTAACCAATGGATGTCCCTGCCGGACGTCTTGCTTCATATATTTTTTATACCCTCGTGCTGTCATTTTTTCCTTCTTTTATTATTCTGTTACACCCCGAACTTTTGTACAGGCATAATTTATATCTTCAAGTTCTTCAGAGTATTTTTTCATAACTTCAAGTGCAAACGATTTAATATCATTAATACCTAGTTCGCTTTGAAGTCCCGATGCTTTTACCGGTGCTCCTTCAGACAAAATATTCAAACCTGTGTGAATTAAGACAGAGGTAATAGATTTGGTTGCAATAGATACAGATAATTTCCTGTCGTCAACCATTAAATCATCGCCATTTCGTACGACAAATATTCCTCTCTGTTCCAATAATTCTTTAATTATACACATAAGCAAACGCTGTCTAAACACACCTTCAGAAAGACCAAT
This sequence comes from uncultured bacterium, assembly GCA_902763805.1. Classification (GTDB taxonomy): domain Bacteria; phylum Cyanobacteriota; class Vampirovibrionia; order Gastranaerophilales; family Gastranaerophilaceae; genus CAG-196. The sequence continues at coordinate 16,889 of CACWTN010000004.1, forward strand.
ACCAAACTGTTCTGTAATAAAGCTGAGCATATATTTGCTGTATATCGGTTCATTATTAATAACGTCTTCTATATCAACCATTTCAGACAAATCAACTTTACACTCACCAATAAACGCAACAATAGCATCACCCTGCAATTTAAAATTTTTATATATCCAATGTGGTGACAGTTGTGAACCTATGTATTTAATTTCCTCGTCGATATATTTTGTTTTCATTCTTCTCCAAACAAAAGTTTGATATATTTTAAAGCATTATTATTAATTAATGCGTTTTTAAGATGATTACAGGATTCGCATTTTCCGCAATGTTTTATTCCTGAAGCGTAACAACTCCTTATATATTCGAGCGGAACATTCCTCTCTATCGCAACTTTAACTATATCATCCTTGGTGTAATTAATCAAGGGAGCTACAACCTGCGGTTTAGCAAGGGTAGAGAGTTCAAAAACTTTTGATATATCACTCCTGAATTTTTCTGTATTATCAGGGAACGTTGCACCTTCGTCTTTGTTTGCACCAAAAATAATATAATTGTATCCGTATGAATCAGCATAAGCTGCTGCAATATTCAGGAATAATCCATTTCTGTTCGGCACCCAAACCTGTTTAGCACTCTCTGCAGTTCCAAAATCACTGTCAGGTATATCTTTATCCGAAACCAATGATGTCTGAGTTATATCTTTTAACCAGTCTAGTTTAATAATCTTATGCTCGATATTATAGTATTCACAAATCTTTTTGGATGTCTCAATTTCAAATTTTGCGGATTTTTGACCATAATCAAATGTTAAAGCCAGTTCAATCCCGTATTCGTCTTTACAAATACCCAGAGCTGCAAGAGAATCAAGCCCTCCAGATAAAAGTATTATAGATTTATTGTTCGGCATTTATTCAGCCTCCTCGTATTCATCAATCAAATTCTTTGCTTCATTTTTTAAAAATTCCGAATAACTTGGCAATGAAATAACTTCATCTAATATATCACGCCCAAGAATATTATATAACGCAATTAATGCATTTCTCTGAACTTCTTCATCATCATCTTTAAGTGCCGACCTGATTAACTCAGGAGCATCTTCATATTCACTGTTCATCAATGCTTCTATAGCATTAATCCTGACCATCGGCGATGAATCCATAAGTGACATTTTAAGAACTCTCAGTACATTGTTATTATCAATATTTAGTTTACCGAGTACCTCAATAATTTTCTCTTTAAGAAAAGAAAATTTGTCCATCAATCCCTGTTTCGCCTCCATAATCGCAACAAGAGGGTCAATCGCACTTGTATCGCCTATTAATCCGAGCGCAAAAGCAGCAGATTCTTTTACGTAAACAGATTTTTCTTCTTCATCCTTTACGACATCAATCAACGGTGCAACTGCATATTTATCACCAATCCTGCCCAAAGCATCCGCACAGGCCAGTCTGATTTTATAGTTTTCATTCTTATTATTTAAACAGGAGAGCAAAACATTAACAGTCGAAGTGTCTTTATAATTAGATATAGCTTTTGCACACAACACTCTTAAATTTATTTGCTCATCTGAGTCATCTTTTTCTCTTTTTTTTAGTAACAAAATATCAAGTAAAACATTGAGCGTAGATAAAGATTTATAAGAATCAGCCTGCTTTATTATTCCTGATAACAAATCATAGTCTTTTATATTAAGCAGCATATAATTAAAAATTTCTACAAGCTGAGATGCAGAATAAAATTCCTCTAATCCTGCAATTTTTCTTAAAACATCAACAGAATTATCTTTTTCAACTCCGCACTCTCTTAATATTTCACTGAAATTTAACGACTCATTTTCCACAAATACAAAATACAATAAACAACCATATATATCAACAATAACAAAGTTTTTGGAATATTACACACAAATTTTCGTTTACAAAAGTTTACATTATCAAATTAAAAAGGCAATTATCGGAGACAGAAATACTTTATATATACATAAAGGTATTTTATAAGGAGTAATAATGAAAGAAGAAGAACTTAATGCTACGATGTCAGTGATAGCAGATCCAATTAAAAATGTATATAAACTGGATTCAAGACAAGCTGTAGAAGAAATCCAGAGAATTTGCAGAATATTTGATATTGCAGATAAACAAGCCAATAAACATAAAATGCTTTCAATCAAGAATTTGGCAACATTCAGGCTTGTTTTAAGCAACAACTAAAAATTAAACGTATAAACAAGAAGCCCTGCTGAATGCAGGGCTTCTTGCTATTTTTACCACATTAAACATGTAATTGTTAAGTTTTGTAACAAATAAAACAAAGCGTGAAATTAGATATTTTTGAAATACTTTATATATATGTAAGATAACAAAAGGTATAAGAAAATGTCAACAGCATCAAGTTTAGCAGCATTATTAAGAGTTCAGGCAGATCTTAGCTATGATACAAGCAGATTAAGCTTTGTCAGCCAAGAATACCAGACTGCTCATAAACAGCTTCAAGAGCAGGAAAAATACGCTACGAAATGGGAAAATGCAAAAGATGCTGCTCTTGACCCTGATAAAACCTGCAAAATCGGCAACCGTACCTGGAAGGAAAAAGATGAAGTTTTAAGCGAAGCAAGAGCAGAAGAATATGCAGACGCTAAGGTTAAACAATTTGACCAGGAATTATATGATTCATTATGTGAAAAAGACGTAGAATACGAAGCATTAAAAACACTTTATGAAACAGAAATAACAATATTACAACAGGAAGAACAAAACCTCAAAACTCAGACCGGAACATTTGCTCAGGATACACACCTGTTACAGTCATAAATCAATACACTTTAGATGCATTGTACATCAAAGAAGCAATTGTCATAGGTCCTACCCCCCCGGGGACTGGAGATATAAAACCACAAGACGGAGATACAAAATCAAAGTCCACATCTCCGGTAAGCTTGCCGCTGGCATCTCTGAATATGCCGACGTCAATAACAACAGAATTTTTCTTAACCATCTTACATCTTACAATTTTTTTACCAACCGCAGATACAACGATATCGGCGGTTTTTATTATGTCATCAATGTCTTTTGTATATGAATGGCACATCGTAACGGTTGCATTTCTGTTTAAAAGCATTTGAGCAACAGGTTTGCCAACAATATTGGAACGTCCGATAACAACGGCATTTCTACCCTCTATAGGAATATTATATTCATCGAGAAGCATTAATATTCCCTGCGGTGTTGCAGGATAGAAATACGGTTCAATACCTGTCAGCAATTTACCCTGGTTTTCCGGGTGAAAACCATCAACATCTTTTTGGGGATTTATAGTTGTAAACACATGGTGTTTATTAATCTGAAATGGCAGTGGAAGCTGAACCATTATTCCGGTTACGGAATTATCAGAATTTAAAACCGAGATAATATCAAGAAGTTCTGCCTCTGTTGTTTCGGAAGGGAGTTCAATAACTTTTGAACGAATACCAACCCTCTCAGCAGCTTTCTTCTTATTATTAACATAAATTTTGCTTGCAGCATCATCGCCGACAAGAATTACAACCAAATAAGGCTGTTTTTTTAAACCGCTTACACGTTCTTTTACATCTGCTAATACTTTTTCAGAAACTTTTTTTCCATCTAATAATATCATTGTTTATTTCTTTCCTGCGGTAAATTTAACCTGAAATAAAACTGTTCAACTGCATCAGTTACAATATCTGAATTCCAGTCTGAAGTACCTTCCGAGAGATTATCGTCATAAGGTATTACACCAAGAATTTCCAGTTCAGCCTCGTTCATTGTTTTATATACGGCATCCAAATTTTCGTTATTAACTTTATTAACAACAACACCCAACTGACCGCCTGCAGCATGTTTTATAGAAAACTCCGCTATACGTTTAGCAAGTTTTACTGATTCTATAGTCGGGTTAGCGACTATCAATGCTAAATCTATATTCGTATCAACAAGCTGATTTAAATACTTTAAATCAAACTCACAGTCAAATATAACGAAATCATACCTTTCAATTAATTTTTGACAGGCATCATTAATCTGAGCCGTAATAGGGCATCTGCAGTCTTTTGCCCCTACAAACCACGAAACGATTATATCTACATTATCATTAACAGGAACTAGTATATCCTCTATCGCCCATTCAACAAATTCGTGTTTAGACATCCCTTCAGGAATACCTGTTTTGTACTCATGTTTTCCGCTTCTGATACCGTAAATTGTATTACGTATATCCATACCGAAAGAATGTCCGAGTTCGCCGGTTAAATCATTATCAAAAAGTAAGATTGATTTTTCAGGAAAACTCTTTTGCAAAACATTTAGAAATGCTTTAACTATTGTAGTCTTACCACTGCCGCTTTTTCCCGTTATCGCTATTTTTGTTGTCAAAACTTAATCCTCTCTTTTATTGATTTTATCATAAAAATTAAAAAGGCGGAACAGATAAATCTGTTCCGCCTTTAATTATTTATATTGAAAATTAATCTTCAATAATACTGTCACTACCTGCAGTTAATTCAGGAGCACCGAACATACCTTCGATTTCTTCCAGAATTGCAGAAGGTTTGCGAGCCTGATTACGTTGAGCAGCTCTCTTCTGAGCTTCTTTATCACGTTCTTCGCTTGCAAATGATAAGTGGTGGAAACCTGTACCCGCCGGTATTAATCTACCGATAATTACGTTTTCCTTAAGACCTCTTAACATATCCTTCTTACCGTCAACTGCTGCTTCTGTAAGGATTCTTGTGGTTTCCTGGAATGAAGCAGCTGAGATAAATGATTCGGTGTTCAATGAAGCTTTTGTAATACCGAGTAACATGTATTCACAAGTTGCTTCCTGACCGTCATGTTCTCTGACAGCTTTATTTTCATTTTCGAAAGTCTGTACTTCTACCAATTCACCCGGAAGTAAATTAGTATCACCTGAATCAACTATTCTTACTTTCTTAGTCATCTGACGAACAATAATTTCAACGTGTTTATCAGCGATTTCAACGCCTTGTGAACGATATACACGCTGTACTTCGTCTACTAAGTATTGTTGAGCTTCTTCAGGACCACACAGTCTGATGATATCGTGCGGATTAAGAGGACCGCTTGTTAAAGGCTGACCTTTCTTAATCTTTTGACCGTTTGTAACAACGATACTTGCATCAATTGCAAACTTGATTTCAGTTCTTGAACCTTCTTCATTTTCAAGATAAAGTCTCGGAACATCGTCTTCAATTTCAATTCTTGCTGTACCGTCGTATTCAGCCAAAATAGCACAATCTTTAGGTTTACGAGCTTCAAGAAGTTCTTCAACTCTCGGCAAACCTTGAACGATATCGCCTGTTTTTTCTCTTTCAAATACGAGTGATGCTAACATATCACCGTGTTGAACAAGAGAGCCTTCTTCAACCTGTAACATTGTACCTGGGCTGATTAAATAAGGACGACCGTTTCTGATTGTTACCGATTTTGCAGATACATCTACAATCTTACCTGATACTGTAGCAACTTCGCCAGATGATGCAAGCTCTGCATCAAGCTTAATGAATGCACCTTTCTTAACGGAAGGTTTATTCTTTGTAGCAATTGTTGTTTCATAGTTTGCGCAATTTAACAGCAATCTTCTTGATTCGCTTACATCGCCCTTAACAGAAGCTGAACCATCATTCAATGCTAATACTTCAGTTTTAGCAATAGGTGTTTTCGGTTCGATTACATCACCATTCTTAACAAGAAGTTCGGTTTGTAATGAGTTGTTCAGTTTAGAATTGCCTTCAAGTTCACGACGAACAATTAATGTTTCGAGAACAACAATCTTCAGGCTGCCTTTCTCATCAAGTTCAACCAAACCTTTAAGGTGTGATAAGTATCCCTGCATCTGAAGAACAAGAGATGTTCTTGTAAGAGTAGCACCGTCAAGATTTCTTACTCTTGCACCGTCTTTGTACTGTAATTGAGTTACAGGAACAATATTTATAAGCTCATCTGTAGATTCAAACTTAATAGAAACTTCTTTTGGTTCTACGTATATTGTTTGAACAGGTCTTACCAAAATCTGAACAGGCTTGTCTTCTATTGATTCTTCTTCAAGAGAAGTTGTATCAATTTCTTCATCCAAGTCATCGATATCAAGATCATCAAAATCCATTTCCATCAATGTAACGATAGAAGTTTCTTTAACCTTGATACCTTTTGCGATTGTAGTACCTGCTTCAACAACAGAGCCTTCTTCAACTTTAAGTTCTGACATACTTGATAACGTATGAACTTCACCCGGACGGATAGTAATTTCGTGAATTACACCGTTGAATTCTTTGAACTCAACAATACCGTCGATGTGGCAATATACGTCTTTAACAACTTCAGTACCTGCTGTAACGAATGTACCGTTATCAACCATTCTCAAAGTTGCATCTTTATTCAGCTGATGAACTTCTTCAGGAACAAATACTACATTACCCGGTTTTGTAACGATTTGATTTTCGTCAACTTCGATATCTAAGTATTTAATTTCACCTGAAGATGAAACAGAACATTCATCATCAATAAGCTCTGCAATAATCATACCGTTTTCAACAGTTGTATCGATAGGAGCTTTAACGATGTATTTTTCATCAGTTTTCTTAACAGTCCATAACTGTTCTTTCTTAGTTTGTTCAAATTTAGCATTTGAAGGAGCAAGAGAAGCAATAACGATTGTAATTTCCTTACCTGATACAATCTTATTGATTTTGTTCTTGCCTGACTTAATTTCTTCAACAACTAAATCTTCACCGTATCTGACTTCACCGCCGTGTTCAGAGATGATAAGAGTTTCTGCAAGTCTGTCACCTGCTTTAACTTTTTGTTCATCTTCAACAAGAATTTTAGAACCGCCGGGTAAGTTATAAACATCACCGCCGATAACCCAAACGATACCGTTTTTGTTAGCAGTTCTTGAAATGTTACCCTGTCTGTCTTTCTTTTCGTCAGCAACAAAGTCTTCAAATGATACCATACCTGATATATCAGCGTTGATATCTTTTGTAGCTTTTTCTGTCAAACGCGATTCATTAGAAGATGGTTTAAACTCAGCAAGTTTAAAATCTTTTTCGATTTTCATACCGTCTTCAAAGAATACTGTTGCACCTGCCGGAATATGAATTTTTTCAGATTTTTTACCTGATTTAACTTCAATATCAGCTTCATAAATAGATACTCTAACAACATCACCGTGACGTGTTCTGAGTTCTCTTGTTTTAAGCTTAGATTCAACAGTACCGGCAAGCGGTGAGTGGATTTCCTTGGTAGCTTCTTTAACGCCGACAGCACCACCTGTGTGGAATGTTCTCATTGTTAACTGAGTACCGGGTTCACCAATTGACTGAGCTGCGATAATACCAATAGCTTCACCTATATCAACAAGTTTCTGAGAAGTAAGCGCCCAACCGTAACATTTTTGACATACACCGTATTCAAGAGAACAAGTCAAGCCTGAACGAACTTTTAATTCAGTTAAGTTCAGGTGAGAGATTTTCTTGATATCTTTTCTGTCCATTGTTGTATTTTTAGCAACCAACAATGTTTTACCGTCTTCATCAAAAATATCCTGAGCAACTGTTCTGCCTAGCAATCTGTCGAGCAGAGGAACAATAATTGCGTCGCCATCCATAATAGGTTTCATATTAATGAATTTTTCACCGCCGCAATCTGCGTCACGAATAATTACGTCTTGTGCAACGTCAACCAAACGTCTTGTTAAGTAACCAGAGTCAGCTGTTTTCAACGCTGTATCTACAAGACCTTTTCTTGCACCGTAAGAAGAAATGATGTATTCGGTAACGGATAAGCCTTCTTTAAAGTTAGATGTAATCGGCAAGTCGATGATTTGACCTTGTGCGTCTGCCATCAAACCTCTCATACCAACAAGCTGTGATACCTGAGATAAGTTACCTCTTGCACCTGAGAATGCCATCATATATACAGGGTTAAGTTTGTCAAAGTTTTCTACAACCTGTTCAGTAAGTTTTGCGGTTGTTTCAGACCATGTATCAATAACCTTTGTATATCTTTCTACTTCGGTAATTTCACCTTTTAAATATCTGTGTGTTGATTTTTCAATCTCTTTTTCAGCTTCCTCTAAAAGAGCTTTCTTTGTATCAGGAACCTGAAGGTCAGATATAGAAATCGTAACACCTGATTGAGTTGCCATTTTATAACCCAAATTCTTAAGAGTATCAGCAAGTTCAGCTGTTTTAGCTCCGCCGTATTCCAAATAGATTTGAGCCAGCAACTTATTCAAACCCTTTTTATCCATCTGTTTATTGATGAATTCAGGAGTATGAGTTTTGTGTGTGTAAGTATTTTCCATATTTATATTTCCTCAATTTCTCTATTTTTGTTTCTAACCTCTAAGCAAGAGCCTTTCTTACAGCTTCATTGAATAAAATTCTGCCGACTGTAGTTTCAATTCTCTTACCTTTTTCATCACGAACCACAATCTTGTCATGGTATGTAATTACCTTAGCTTCCAATGCAGCAATTGCATCCTGGAAGTTATAGAAGTAACCTTTAACCTCCTGGTTAGGATCCTTCATAATTGTTAAGTAATACAAACCGAGAACCATATCTTGTGAGTGAGTAATAATCGGTTTTCCGTTAGCCGGAGCTAATATGTTGTTTGTAGCTAACATAAGCATTCTTGCTTCAGTTTGAGCTTCAATTGACAACGGTACGTGAACAGCCATTTGGTCACCGTCGAAGTCAGCATTGAATGCCGTACATACCAACGGGTGAAGCTGAATAGCACGTCCTTCAACCAATTTAGGTTCAAATGCCTGAATACCCAATCTGTGAAGGGTCGGAGCTCTGTTAAGCATTACCGGGTGTCCGTCAATTATTTCTTCCAATATATCCCAAACTTTTGCATCGGAACGTTCAATCATCTTCTTAGCAGATTTAATGTTTTGAACGTATCCTCTTTCAATAAGTTTGTTAACAACAAACGGCTTGAATAATTCAATTGCCATTTCCTTCGGCAAGCCGCACTGGTTAAGTTTCAGAGAAGGACCGACAACAATAACTGAACGACCTGAGTAGTCAACACGTTTACCTAATAAGTTTTGACGGAAACGACCCTGTTTACCTTCAATAATATTAGATAATGATTTCAGTGCTCTGTTGTTAGGACCAACAACTGTTCTTCCGCGTCTGCCGTTATCTATAAGCGCATCAACAGCTTCCTGAAGCATTCTCTTTTCATTTCTTACGATAATTTCAGGAGCACCCATTTCCAGTAATCTCTGTAAACGGTTGTTTCTGTTGATAACTCTTCTGTATAAATCGTTCAAATCAGATGTAGCAAATCTGCCGCCGTCTAACTGTACCATAGGTCTTAAGTCAGGCGGTGTAACAGGAAGTACATTCATTATCATCCAGGTAGGTTCTGTTTCTGAAGAAATAAGAGAATCTAATAATCTCAATCTCTTAATCAGTTTACCTTTCTTTTGAACGGATGTTACACCCTGAGCAAGCTCAGTTCTGATTTCTTCAGCAAGTTCCTTAGTATTAATTTCACCGAGTAACTTCTGAATAGCTTCAGCACCGATACCTACTTCAAGTTTAGATTCTTCATTTTCTAAGATAAAATCTTCGTATTCTTCTTCACTCAATAATTGGAATTTCTTGAACGGAGAATCTGCAGGATCAATTACAACATAGTTATTAAAATAAATAACCTGTTCCAAATCCTTCAAAGTCATATCAAGAAGCAAACCAAGATATGAAGGAATACCTTTTAAGAACCAAATGTGAGAAACAGGAGCAGCAAGTTTAATGTGTCCCATTCTGTGACGTCTTACCTTACTATCCGTAACTTCAACACCACAGCGTTCGCAGATAATACCTTTATGACGTACTCTTTTATACTTTCCGCAATAGCATTCCCAGTCCTTTGTAGGTCCAAAAATTCTTTCGCAGAACAAACCGTCTCTTTCCGGTTTTAAGGTTCTGTAGTTAATAGTTTCAGGTTTTGTAACCTCGCCGTAAGACCACTTCAGAATCCTTTCGGGAGAAGCGATGCTTATGCGTATATAATCAAAATAATCAATACTTGTAGACAATTTCCTATCTCCTTATATTTCGCCTAACGTTGTTGAAGTTTCAAAGAAGTTGATATTCAAGAGTTCTGAATCTATATCAGATAAAGTTCTCTTTGGAGCAGCCTTTCTAAGGTCGTCCATATCAGACATCAAATCTACTTCAGTACCGTTTTTCTTAGCAACTGTAATATCTAAACCGATACTTTGCAATTCTCTTACAAGTACCTTAAATGATTCAGGAATACCCGGTCTCGGAATATTGTCGCCCTTAACAATAGCTTCGTATGCTCTGTTACGTCCATTAACATCATCTGATTTGATAGTTAACATTTCTTGCAGAGTATAAGCTGCGCCGTATGCTTCAAGCGCCCAAACTTCCATTTCTCCGAATCTTTGTCCGCCGAACTGAGCCTTACCACCTAAAGGTTGTTGTGTTACCAATGAGTAAGGACCTGTTGAACGAGCGTGAATCTTATCATCAACCAAGTGAACAAGTTTAAGGATGTATGAAAGACCTACTGCAATAGGTTCATCAAACGGTTCGCCGGTTCTGCCGTCGATTAAGTATACTTTACCGTCAGGTCTTACCCAGTCACAGCCTGATTCTTTAATACCTCTCATAAGTTCTGCTTTAGTTGCGATTTCTGATTGGTTATCACCATATCTTTCATCGAAAGAAGGTGCTTCATAATGGTCTTTTGTTAAGTATGCTGCTAAACCTAACAAGCATTCATAAGTTTGACCAACGTTCATACGAGAAGGTACACCAAGAGGGTTAAGAACTATATCAACCGGTGTTCCGTCAGGTAAGAACGGCATGTCTTCCTTCGGTAATATTCTTGAAACAATACCCTTGTTTCCGTGACGACCTGAAAGTTTATCACCAACAGATACTTTACGTTTTTGAGCAATGTAAACTCTGATAACTGTATTTGCTCCCGGCGGAAGTTCGTCGCCTTTTTCTCTGTCGAATACCTTAACATCGACAACACGACCGCCTTCACCGTGAGGAACTCTTAATGAGTTATCTTTTACATCTCTTGCTTTTTCAGCGAAGATAGCTCTCAAAAGTTTTTCTTCCGGCGGATGTTCACTTTCACCCTTCGGAGTAACTTTACCAACAAGAATATCATCTGCATAAACTCTTGCACCGATACGAACAATACCTCTTTCGTCCAAGTGTCTTAATGCTTCTTCTGACACATTCGGAATTTCTCTGGTAATTTCTTCAGGTCCGAGTTTTGTTTGTCTTGCATCTATTTCTAATTTTTCGATGTGAACTGATGTAAAGATATCATCGTGTACGCATCTTTCAGAAAGTAAGATAGCATCTTCGAAGTTATATCCTTCCCAAGGCATATATGCTACCAAAATGTTTTTACCAATTGAAAGTTCTCCGCAGCTTGTTGATGCACCGTCTGCAATTACATCACCTGCTTTAACCTTGTCACCTTCGTGAACAATTGGTTTTTGGTTAATACAAGTATCCTGGTTAGAACGAACATATTTCATTAATGTATGTAAGTGAGCTTTTCCGTGTACGTCACGAATAACAATTTCTTCACCTACAACTCTTTCAACAGTACCGTCACATTTAGCACAAACTACCATACCTGAGTCTTTTGCAACACGGCGTTCCATACCTGTACCTACTACAGGTCTTTCTGTAATAAGAAGCGGTACTGACTGACGTTGCATGTTTGAACCCATCAGAGCACGGTTAGCATCATCGTGTTCAATAAACGGAATCATTGAAGTTGCAACCGAGATAATCTGAATTGGGCAAACACCAACGAAGTCTACCTTTGAAGAATCTGACATAATAAATTCAGATTTATATCTTACAGGAACCTGTTTCTGTTTGAATGTATTATCTTTATTCAACTGAACGTCAGCAGGAGCACAACGGAAGTTTTCGTCTTCGTCAGCTGTCATATAAACAACTTCGTCAGTAACCTTACCGTCTTTAACTACAAAGAACGGAGATTCAACGAAACCATAATCGTTAACTCTTGCGTGAGTTGCTAATGAACCTATCAAACCAGCGTTCGGACCTTCAGGTGTTTCTACCGGACAAATACGACCGTAGTGAGAAGGGTGAATATCACGAACTGCAAAACCTGCTCTTTCTCTCTGTAAACCGCCAGGTCCTAATGCAGAAACACGTCTTTTGTGAGTAAGTTCTGCGAGCGGGTTAATCTGGTCCATAAACTGAGATAACTGTGAACTTCCGAAGAATTCCTTCAAAGAAGCTACCAACGGTTTTGTGTTCAGCAAGTTTAACGGAGTAAGTGTTTCAGAGTCCTGCAATGTCATTCTTTCTTTTACAATTCTTTCAATTCTTGAAAGACCAACTCTGAATTGATTTTGAAGAAGTTCACCGACTGAACGGATTCTTCTGTTTCCTAAGTGGTCGATATCATCCAAAGTACCTTCATCATAAGTTAAGTTGATTAAGTACTCAATTGAAGCAACGATATCCTGAACTGTTAATGTTCTCTGGTTCTTAGGAATGTTCAGGTTTAATTTTTTGTTTAATTTATAACGACCAACACGACCTATATCGTATTTCTTTTCATCAAAGAATCTTGATTCAAGAATTTGACGTCCGCCCTGTGCAGATGCAGGATCGCCAGGTCTTAATTTCTTGTACAAATCAATTAAAGCATCATCTGTAGTTTCTGTTGTATCTTTATCCAAAGTCTTTTTCAAGAATTCAAAGTGTGTGAACAAAGATTCCATTTCAGTAACAGTGATACCCATAGCTTTAAGTAATGTTGTAGCAAGGATTTTTCTGTTTTTATCAATCTTAACGTAGATTACGTCATTTGAATCTGTTTCAATTTTCAACCATGCTCCTCTGTTAGGAATCATAGTTGCGTTATATAATCTCTTACCAGTTGGAGAGATTTCTCTCTTGAAGTAAACGCCAGGTGAACGAACGATTTGAGAAACGATAACACGTTCTGCACCGTTTACAATGAATGTACCTTTATCAGTCATTGTAGGAATATCACCAATGTATACTTCCTGTTCTTTAATTTCACCGCTGTCACGGTTAACTAATCTAACCATTACACGAAGCTGTTTAGCATAGGTCGTATCATGGATACGAGCTTCTTCAATCGTGTACTTTGCGTTGTCAAACGTGTAGTTAGGCAGAAAATGAAGTTCAAGTCTTCCCGTATAATCTTTTACAGGAGAAAAAGCAAGTAATTCTTCTTTAAGCCCTTCCTTTAAAAACCATTCAAATGATTTTTTTTGCACGTCAATTAAATCCGGTAAATCGTCCAAACGAGTATTTGGTATACCCATTGGCGTTACTCTTTTTGCGTATTCTGTCGACATTAATTCACCTCATTTGTTCTATAGTGATGTACGTTATAATTTATATATTTCAGGGTAGTCAAACGTAACTAAGACTGCGACATACCTTTTAATTATTCAATTTTCATAATCCCGTGAAGTCTGCTCCACGCTTTTATATTTCAACTTCTCTCATTTGGTCACAGGTATCCCATGTACATGACCGCATGTTATTTCATCATACGCGGTAAAAATCTGTAGTCAACAAACAAGGGTATTTTTTACAATTTTTCAAGGGGGAAATTTACAAAATTTTACAAAAATTTACAAATATATATAAAAGAACTTATTTTTGCTGATTTAAATACTCTTGCTTTTGAATTGCAAATCGTTTTTTCTTGATTTTAAATATCTGATTATTTATTGAATCAATTGCTTCCTGCAAAAAGAATAATTTATATCTGCATTTTTCTTTTTGATATCCGGTCAGATGTTTATTTATATTTAACGTGCTGATTACTTGACCTGCTTCATTTTCAAGACGAGAAAGTTCTTTCTTGAGAAGTTTTATTTTATCAATTTCCAAGAAATTCAAATCCAGTTTCGGACCTTTATATGATGACAGAGGTATAAGTCGTCTGCCAGTAAGCGTAATAATCGGCTGAATATTTGAGTTCATGTTTAACCCCTTATATCAAGACAAAAACGTATAAAAAATAAATTTGCTATCTAAGAAAATCTTGCAAAAACTTTATCTATATTTTTCAGATAATCATTTACATCAAAACAAGCTTCCAACTCATCGTTTGAAATTTTTGACATAACATCATTATCATTAAGGAGTCCCTGTTTAAAATTACCGCCGTTAAGAGCATTGAGGGCATGTTTCTGAACAATTCTGTACGCTTCTTCTCTTGTATATCCTTTATCAACCAAAGAGAGCATCACCTTCTGAGAATAAACAACTCCGCCGTAAAGCCGTGTGTTTTTTAGCATATTATCTTCATGGACCACAAGATTTCTCATAACTTCAGTAAACCTGTGAAGCATAAAATCAACAAGGATGAGCGAATCCGGGAAAATAATACGTTCTGCAGAACTGTGCGATATATCACGTTCGTGCCATAAATTAATATTCTCGAAAGCTGTCAGCATATTTGAGCGTACAACTCTGGCAAGACCACACAGATTTTCGCATAAAACAGGGTTCTTTTTATGAGGCATAGCGCTTGAACCTTTTTGATTTTTACCAAACCCTTCCTCAACCTCTCTTACTTCCGTTTTTTGCAAATGTCTTATCTCCGTTGCAAACTGTTCAATTATTGCCGCAATTGAAGCCAATGCCGACATAAATTTAGCATGTCTGTCACGGGAAATTATCTGGGTTGAAATCTTAGCAGGAGGTAAATTTAAAATTTCACAAGCCAGTTTTTCAACTTCAGGTGAAACATTACTATACGTACCAACAGGTCCTGATATTTGACCTGCTGACACTTCTTCAAGTGCAAACTCAAAACTTTTCTTAGCTCTGTTCAAAGAATCCAGCCAGTTTAAAAGTTTAAAACCAAACGTTGTTACTTCCGCATGAACTCCGTGCGAACGACCGATACAAACAGTATTCTTATATTTGAAAGCAAGTTCTTTTAACAATTTAGCCAACTCTTCAATATCACTCAGTATAATTTTTGAAGAATCCACAATTTGAAGCGCAAACGCTGTATCTATAACATCAGAACTTGTTAAACCCAAGTGAATATATTTTGCATTTTCTTTACCGACATTTTCGTTAACATTAGTAAGAAAAGCAATAACATCATGCTTGACTTCTCTCTCAATTTCATCAATTCTTTCAACAGAAAATGATGCTTTTTCCCTGATTTCGTCAAGACTTTTCTGAGGAATCTGTCCCAGTTTTGCATAAGCTTCACAAACAGCAAGTTCAACTTTCAAATAATAACTGAACTTTTTTTCCAAATCCCATATTTTTTTAATTTCTTCTCTTGAATATCTGTCTATCATAATATTATTATACATGAAAAAAGGGCGGTTATAAAATAACCGCCCTTTTTAAACTGTTTAAACTATTTCCAGAATTTTAAGCTCTTCCAGAAAGAGATTTCTTGATCTACATTCTTTTTTGTATCATTGTAAGCTTTTTTCTGAGCTTCCTGCTGAGCTTTGATTTTAGCTTTTTCAGCTTCGTAAGCTTTCTTCTGAGCTTCCTGCTGTTTCTTCAGTGCTGCTGCCTGTGCATCAGCTTTCTTTTGTGCTTCAGCTCTTTGTTTTGCTCTTTGTGCCTGAGCATTGTCAATCTTATTGTTTAATTGTTGCTCTTTTTTATTAAGAGTGTTAATACCATTGCTTACTGAATTGTTAAATTTGGTAAGTGCATTTGCAGCAAATGCTGTAGAACTTGTGAATGCAACAATAGCTAAAACTGTTAAAAACTTTTTCATTATGAACTCCTTTCTTATTTAACAAGATTTTAAAATAGTTTAATCAGATTTTCAAGTAATTGTAATTTTTGTTAACTATATATATAATATACTTATGTCAGTTGAACTAATGGGAACAGAGATAAATAATTATTCTTTCGAAGAAGCAGTGGATAAGGGATTGGAACTTATACGCTCAGGGAAGGTTGCTCAGGTAGTTACGATTAATCCTGAGATGTTTAAAGAAGCCGAAACTAATGAAGAATTTAAACAAATCATAGATGAAGCCGAGATGGTAATCCCGGACGGTGTAGGAATAAAACTGGCGCTTCTGCTCAAAGGCAAAAGAGTTGCACGCATACCGGGAATTGATTATGCGAGAGTACTTCTTGAAGAATGTGCAAAAGTCGGTGATACAGTAGCAATAATTGGTGCAAAAGAAGAAATTGTTACAAAAGCAGTTCAAAATTTAAAAAATGAAATCGAAAGACTTAATATAGTTTATTACCACAACGGGTATTTCGACGATAACAACGAAATATACCAAAAGCTGAAAGAAGCACGTCCAAATTTAATCCTTATTGCACTCGGTTCACCAAAACAGGAATTTTTTATTTATAATGCTAAAAACATATTATCACCTTGTCTTATGGTTGGTATTGGCGGCAGCCTTGATGTTTGGTCGGGTGTTGTAAAAAGAGCTCCTGAGTTTTGGCAGAAACTCGGACTTGAATGGTTATACAGGACAGTAACTCAGCCGGAAAGATTTAAAAGAATATTTCCGACATTACCGCTTTTTTTGCTGAAAGTTTTAACATACAGAAGGAAAAAATAATGCTGACAGAAAACGAAATTAACAAGCTTAGAGAGGCTTCCAAAAAGACAAGAATGAACATTGTAAGAATGGTTCATTCGGCAAAATCCGGACATCCGGGCGGTTCGCTTTCAGGCGCAGACATACTGAACGTGTTATATGCAAAATGTCTTAATATTCCTGCTGAATGGGATAAATCACCTGATTTTGAAAAAAGGGACAGATTTATTCTTTCAAAAGGACACGCATCGCCACTATTATATTCAATACTTGCTCAGTATGGTTTTATCAGCGAAAAAGAATTAATGAGTTTCAGAAAATTCGGTTCCAAACTTCAGGGACACCCTTCAAAGAAACTTTTAAACGGAGTAGAAACTTCTACAGGTTCTTTGGGACAGGGACTTTCAATCGGGTGTGGAGTAGCATTAGGGCTTAAAGCTGACAGTAATCCCGCAACAGTTGTTGTATACACAGGTGACGGCGAACTTCAGGAAGGCTCTTGCTGGGAGGCATTTATGGAAGCCGGACACCAAAAACTTGACAATCTAATTGCGGTTATTGACAGGAACAGACTTCAAATCGACGGCTGCACAGAAAACGTAATGGCTCTTGATAATCTTAACGACAAAATCAGAGCATTTAACTGGAACGTGATTGAAATCAACGGACACGACTATAACCAGATATATTCGGCATTTATGCAGGCAAAAAAACAGACAAAGCCTAGCGCAATTATTGCCAATACCATAAAGGGCAAAGGGGTATCATTTATGGAAAATCAGGCAGGATGGCACGGTAAAGCACCAAATGACGAACAATTAGAACAGGCTTTAAAAGAACTTGAGGAGGAAATATAAATGACATGTCCGTTCAGTTCAAGACAATGTGATAACACTTGTCCTCTGTTTATATCACCGGAAGATTTAAACGAATTTGTGGTTGCAAGACTCTCCAGTATCGGCATAATGAACAGAACAAAAGGTGACTGTTCAATTAAAATGCTGGCACTGAGCCAAGGCAGAGCTATTTTTGAAAATACTAAATCACGGGGATAATAGCAACTTATATAATGTCTAAAATCTCCTGATAAGATTTTACCATTTTTATATTTAACCCAAGTTTTTCCTGCGTAACATCAAGAACTGTTTGATTTTCTTTTACAGCATAAACGGGAATATTTCTTTTATTTGCTTCAAAAACAGGAATACTGCCAAGTGAATTATAAGGCATAACCAGAAAATCCAAATCAGCAATACTTATTCCATCTGTGCTTAAGAGTTTAGGCGCCTGACTAAGCCCTATCAAAATACACGGCAAAAATGTAGGTGTAATATACTCTGCAGAACATCTGGCATCAACCGTATCGGTAGAAATAGTAATATTTTCAAACGCCGGAGAATGCGCACAGGGAACCCGTAATTCCTTAGATATGTAGTGCGATATAATTGCTTCAACTCCGCCTACAGGATCAGCACCTATACCGTTAGCGTAATTTTCTGATTCCTCATCAGGGAAAAGGCAAACAATTGCTATAGCGTCAGCACCCCGTTTGATAAGTTTTTCGGAAGCAGTTTTGAGCGTTATGAGATTACTTACATTTCCTGTTGAAATACCTGATTCATTAACAAAAAAATCAACTCCGACAGGTTCTTCCGTAATTTCGTACCCGATTACATCAATACCGTAAACCGTTTTAACAGCATTTATTGTATTA
Source organism: uncultured bacterium (assembly GCA_902763805.1). Classification (GTDB taxonomy): domain Bacteria; phylum Cyanobacteriota; class Vampirovibrionia; order Gastranaerophilales; family Gastranaerophilaceae; genus CAG-196. Next base: position 35,210 of record CACWTN010000004.1, read on the forward strand.
ATATGAACATTCAAAACAGCCTGTGAAATTGATTTATCAAAAACAACGCCCACTTTATTATTTTTTGAAGGAAGCAGTCTGCACTTTCCCCTGAAAAATTCATCAAGAGAATATCCTTCAACATAAAGCATTTTATCATTAATACCCGAAAAACAGGCAGCATTAACAACATTAGGATTAACAATAAGCCTGCATTTTTCAGTAAGCATTCTCGCAGAAGCACTTGCATCACCTGCAAATCCGCCTATCGACGCACCAACGCCTGTTGGTACAATAAATGCCCCTAGTTTCTGACCGTCAGATAACACTTATCCGTTCTCCTGTTACCTTAGAACTTTTACCCTGTTTAAAGGCCAGAATACAAAAACTGCTCTGCCGATAAACCTTTCTCTCGGGAGCGTACCCCAGAAACGACTGTCCAGAGAATTACCTCTGTTATCTCCCATCATAAAATACTGTCCTTCGGGTATAATCAGAGGACCGCAATACATATCGGCTTTGCAAGGATGAAAATCAAATTCGCTCATTATATAGTCTTCTTTTAGCGGTTTGTCATTAATATAGACACGATAAATACCTGTTGTTTTGTCATGTTTTATTTCTAATTTTTCTCCCGGAAGTCCGATAACCCTTTTAATATATGCAACATCCTTACAGAAAAATCCTGTCAAACGACTAAATACGGCTATAGGATTTGTTTCAAGCTTGACAAAAGGCGGATAAAAAATCATTATATCTCCGCGTTTCGGTTCATCTTCAAATCTGTGATACTTAATTACATTCGGGAATTTTGACAGTTTTTCAACGACAATCCTGTCACCAACCAGCCCCTGACCGCCAACTAAAGTCGGAAGCATAGAACCTGACGGAATCCATCTCAATTCAGCTATAAAAAACCTTATTAAAATAACGGCAACTACAACAAATATAATTGTTTCCCAAGTTTCCTTTATTCCCGCTCTTACTTTTTCTTTATCAATCATAATAACCTAATCAAATCCTCAATTCCTGTTTTATATTTATTATCAGGAACATTTAACAATAAATTACTCAACTCTTCTTTATAATTATCTTTTAAATCCAAAGTTTTTTCAATACCTATTATATCAACAACAGTATTTAAATGGTTTTCTTTATCGTTTTTTACAGACTCCTCTTTCATATCATTATTTACCTGAAATAGAGTACCAAACTTCAACGCAAAATTTTCAGCTTGATTTATATCCAATGCTGCCAAAAGTGACACCGATGCCAAACAAGCCCTGAACAGAGAAGCCGTTTTTCCTTCTGCTGTTTTTAAATACAAATCCAGAGAAATATCACGCCCCCTGTTATTGAACTGAATAATCTCCGTTTCACTCATTATTTTAGTTGAGTTTAAAAACTTTTTAAGAATTTCCGTATTACCCAGTTCTAACAGAGTTTCAACCGCAAATGACAACAAATAATCGCCGGAAAGAACTGATACTTTTGAACCGTATTTGCTGTACAGAGTAGGAATTCCGCGTCTGTATTCCGAATTGTCAATTACGTCATCGTGCAATAAAGACGCATTATGAATAAGCTCTGTAGAGAATAAAAGTTTTATAATATCTTTAGTAATAATTTTATTATTTGCTTTTAAATATAACAGACAAATCAGAGATCTTATACGTTTAGATTTCCCCAAAAGAAAATCATTTAACTCTGCAAAAATTCCGTTATTTACTGAAAAAATATTATCAAAACATTTTTCAATAAGACTTAACTCGTCTAAAACTAAAGCTCTGATGTTATCCATATCCGTATCCTATCATAAATAAATTTAATATTTTATTACATTATGGCACAAAAAAGAAAAAGGCACCGTTAAGCGCCTTTTTCACCACATAGAATATATTATTCTAAATCACAATCCCTAACCAACAGCATTGCAGGATATTTTAATTTTGAACATATTCTACCTCATTCTTCTTATATCAGGTTAAGTGCAATACTCGGTGATTGGTTAGCTGTTGCTAACAGAGTTGCAGAAGCCTGTTGAAGAATCTGAGATTGGATATATTTTGATGATTCACTTGCGACATCAGTATCACGTAATGTAGATAATGATGAAATCAAGTTTTGAGACTGTATATCAATTGCTGATATTGCAGAATCAATTCTGTTTTGTGAAGCACCAATTTTTGTAACACGTCTAGAAAGTTCTTCAATAGCGTTATCAATAAATCCTATCATTGCAGAAGCACCTTGAGAGCTGGAATCAGCAAGTAAATAATATTTACCTTCACCCTCAGCAGCAGTCGCATTTGGTACATATTTTAATGCACTGCACGCAGCTGCCATTGCTCTTAAGCCATCCTGTGTATTAAGAGCGGCAACACTGCCTCCCGCAGCCTGCAGTACCTCATCAAGTGTCTTAGTCGTAGTAGTTTGGTCTCCTCTTCCGTCCCTGCCATAAATAATAACAGAACCACCTCTGAACAAACTACTAATCTGAGCACTTTTGAAAAGTTCTACACCCAGGTTAATAACTGAATCGTTGTCATTGTACAAACCTACCTGTACATCAATACCATAGGCTGTCATACCGATACCTTTGTTCTTTGCAGTTTCAGAAGGATTATCGATGTACTTCATTAACTTTACACCGTTAAATTCAGTGTTAGATGAAATACGGTTAATCTCCTGAAGTCTTGCATAAATTTCCTTTTGGATTGCCTTCAATGATGTTGAACCATAGGTTCCGTTGGCTGCCTGAACCGTTAAATCTCTTACACGTTGTAAATGGTCTGATAAAATACCATAACTCTGTTCTGCTGTTGATAACAGGTCAACACCGGTAGATGCGTTGTCTGTTGCAACATCAAGAGATGTAATTTGTGTATCCCATTTATCAGCAATAGAATACCCTGCCGCATTGTCACCTGCTCTGTTAATAGTATAACCTGTAGTTAACCTTTCCAAAGACCTGTTCAATGCATTCGTCGCACTTGTCAAGTTGCGTTGTGCAACTAAGGATGCAACGTTTGTGTTGATTGTGAGTGTCATAGATTGATCTCCTTTCTCTCTTACGATACGTACTTTAGCTATGCTTCCTTACACAGCTTTTATCTATGTTGTTCTCTCTTATCTGCTCGTTTACGGTAAAAAAGCGCAGTTTCTCCCATGGCAGCATTTATTTATAAATAAACGCAGTCCTGCTAAGCCTTATTTAAAGGCTTTTTGGGGGGCATTTTTCAGAAGATTATGCCTGCTATTGGGATGTGTAATAAATGGCTCTGCTCTCTCTTACCATTTACTTGCCGGTAAATACAAAAAATCAATTTTGTGTATTTATCCGTTTTGTGGGAAATAATAAGTAAAAAAACGACCTTTTTTGTATTCAGCTCAACCTTCCTTGCTGTGCTTTGAATACTCCTTAGTATTTCCTTCTGTAAACCATATCCGTTACGTTGTTCGGTATCCTTACCCCGAATACATTTACCCTTTTTTTGATTGTGATATTTAAGATATATACTTTTTACTAATACATTATTGCAACAGTATGTAAAAAAAGTAAATATATATGTCAAATTTTGTTACATATCTTTACAAAAATATGATAAAACAGGCAATTTTTTTAGACAATTTATCTTTATAAATATAAGAGGATTATTATGAGTTTAAATAATTACGTAACAAATTTATTTGACGGCAAAACATCACACGGCACACTCGCCAGCAATGGCAGAGCCAGCATTGTTAAATCCTCAGAAGGAAGAATATACGTAATTATAGACGGCGTTACGTATTCAGCAAACAGAGATGATTTGTTCGGAATTAATGATAACATTAATGTCTGGCTAGACAGTTACGTAAAAAAACACGATTTGGAAATTAAAAAACATGAATTTAATGACGAAAGCGAAAGAAGAATTTCCAAAATATTAACAAACATGAAAAAAACTGATGAACAAATTGAAATATCGAGAAAAAAACAACTTAAAATAACAGAAAATATAAAAATTTTAAAAGAAAAATTTTACAATTATCTTGAAGAATGCGGAGTAACCTCAAAAGGCCAGCTGGTTGGTGAGCAGAAAACACATGCAAATAATCTGTATAATGAACGATGGGCAGAAATATTTAACAAGACAAGCGAGGGAATAAAAGAAGACCGCTTGCTTTCCGATAATTGTTCACTCGCATTTGATAAGGGCAAAGTTGAAAGACAAATAGCATTTAATAATCTAATACTTGAAAACATTTATACTTAAACATAATACGGTTGTGGAATAGAATATAGTTTATTAATTATACATACTCATTGTGAATAGGAGTACAATGAGATGAATCTGTTATTTTTTGATCTGCGTGAATCAGAAAAAGCTTTTTTTGAAAAAAATAAATTCTGCGATTTTAATATTAAATTCTTTGAAAACCCGTTAACCGAAAAAACAAAACTGACTGATGAAGAATATGAAAACACAGGTATTCTATGTGTTTACAGGTCATCAATTCTTACCGGAAAAGTTCTTAAAAGATTTAAAAATCTGAGATTGATAGCAACACGTTCTCACGGTTTTACTCATATAGATTTGGACTATTGCATAAAAAACCGTATTAATGTACTTAACACGGAACAGTACGGAGAAGAAGCCGTAGCGGAGTTTGCATTAGGCGTAATAATTGATTTAACAAGAAAAATCAAGGCATGTATGCTTGATATAAGAAAGAAGCATATTGTTCCAAAAGAGTATGAAGGCGAACTTTTAAATAAAAAAACAATTGGTATTATAGGGTGCGGAAAAGTCGGTTTAAAACTTGCAAAAATAGCTGACTTTTTTAATATGAAAGTTCTTGTTTCTTCATATAAAGAGTCGCCGCAATTTGAAAAAGTGTGTAATATTGTGCCGTTTGATACGTTATTATCCGAATCTGACATAATTTACCTTCACATGCCTTTTACCACAGAAAATTATCAAATACTGGGAAACGAAGAATTTAAAAAAATGAAACAGGGTGTATATATAGTTAACACTTCAAGCATTGAGCTTTTAGATTTAAACGCTCTATACGACAATCTGCTTACGGGAAAAGTTAAGGGGGCAGGTCTTGATATACTTGAGAGCGATTATATAAAAGGAAAAAGTTCGCACACAAATGAACTGGGCGGAGAAACAATGAATACAAAACATAATTATAAAATTACGGAAAAATTACTGGATATGCCGAATGTTATCATAACCCCTCACCTTGCTTATAATACGAAAGAATATATAGACTACGTACTTGAATACACTTTTAATAACATAAGAGATAATATTAAAGGCGACTATAAAAATCGAATATGCTAAAAAAATACACAAAATGACTTGATAACCGTATTTATGCTATAATTAATCTATGGCAATTTTATCAGACAATGAGAGATTTGGGGAGAATAAAGGTTCTTTTAACAAAAAGAACCCGATTATTAAGCCTGAAAATATAGAATATGACAAAACCTTTGAAAACAGCATCAGACCAAAGGATTTTGACAGTTATATCGGTCAAAGCGCACTTAAAGAAACGCTGAAAATTACGCTTGAAGCTGCAAAGCTCAGAGAAAAGCCGCTTGATCATCTTTTGTTTTACGGCCCGCCCGGACTTGGAAAAACAACAATAGCAGGTGTAATTGCCGCACAGATGGGAGTTGATATCAGGATAACATCTGCTCCGGCACTTGAGCGTCCCAGAGATATCATCGGAATATTGATGTCTTTGAAAGGCGGTGAAATTTTATTTATTGATGAAATTCACAGATTAAATAAAGTTGCGGAAGAAATTTTATATCCTGCAATGGAAGACTTTACTTTAGATATGACTACAGGTAAGAGTCAGACAGCAAAAACGCTGAGAGTACCAATTCCAAAATTCACACTAATAGGTGCAACAACCAAAGCCGGCGAACTTTCAGGACCGTTACGTGACAGATTTGGAATGATTTACAGGCTTGAGTTTTACACAGTTGAAGAACTCGCTCTGGTTATAAAAAGGACTGCAAAAATACTAAACATCAACATTACAGATAGCGGTGCAAAGGCTATTGCAATGAGATCAAGAGGAACTCCAAGAATAGCTAACAGGCTAGTAAAAAGGGTTTCCGATTTTGCTATCGTAAAATACAACGGAGTGATTGATGAAAAAGTTGCAAATGAATCACTCGATACCCTGAAAATTGATGAATTCGGACTTGATAATACTGACAGGGCTCTGTTAAATCTAATTATTGAAAAATATGACGGCGGTCCTGTCGGCATAGAAACAATTGCAGCAGCTTTAAGCGAGGACGTAAGAACCATTGAAGATGTATGTGAGCCATATTTGCTGCAGGCAGGACTGCTTCAGCGCACTCCGAGAGGCAGAAAGGTTTCTCCTGAAGGATACAGACATCTGGGACTAAAAACGCTGTCAGAACAAACAAGACTATTTTAACACCGGGGTTTATTATGAATATTAAAAATATTATTTTAGTCATATTGTCATTCTTTGTAACTCTGCCGATTTTTGCAGACGAAGCAAAAATTCTTCCGTCAGAAACAGGAATTATTGAAAGCGTGAACTATGTTGATACTGATAATGAGTACGCACAGACAAAGCAGGAAGTATTAGTAAGACTGTTGTCAGGAGAGTTTAAAGGTGAAACGGTTGAGCTGGAAAATATTTTAACAGGAAATCCTTATTACGATATTAAACTTAAAAAAGGGGTTAAAGTAATACTTCACGCAGAAGATAATGACGGTGCCGTTGAATACTCGATTGAAGACATAAAACGTGCAGGCATACTCGGCTGGTTATCGTTACTATTTTGCGGACTGCTCATTTATGTCGGAAAAAGAAAAGGATTAAACAGTCTTATATCAATTGCATTGACTGTTGTTTTAATTACCCATTGTCTTTCTCCGCTTGTACTTATAGGTATTAATCCTATATTTGCGGCATTTTTGATATGCGTAATTTCAACGTTGGTTACTATGTATCTTGTAGGCGGATTTAATGCAAAAAGCACATCTGCAGCGGCAGGTGCGATATTAAGTCTGATATTTGCGGGCACGCTTTCCGGCATAACAATGTTAACAGCTCACTTAACAGGCTTTAACGGCGAAAATACAACATTTTTGTATTCTGCCCATCCCGAACTGGATTTTATCGGGCTTACCGTTTCAATGATGGTTCTGGCAACTTTAGGCGCGGTTATGGACGTTGCAATGTCTATAGCCAGTACTATTAATGAGATATATATTACCGACAATACAAAAGGCATAAAAGAACTTTTTAAATCAGGAATGAATGTCGGACGGGATATTATAGGCACAATGGCAAACACATTGATTCTTGTATACCTTGGAGGTTCGCTGCCGTTAGTACTGCTTGCCGGAAACATAGATTTAATGAAATTTATCAACCTTAATCAGGTTGTAACCGAAATTGCATCGGCTCTTATCGGAAGTATTGCAATAGTAATTTGCGTACCGTTTACGGCTTTAACAGCCTCAACGCTGATACACAAATATGCAAAAAAAGCAGAACAAGAACAAATTCCGTTTCAGGAATAAAATTGCATTAAATTATTTCAGGTGATAGAATATTACCTGTAGAGGAGAGGATAGATGAAAAAATTATTTATATTAACATTAATGATGATGTTTGCATCAATGAATATAAGTTTGGCAGGAACATTTAAGGCAGACGCAAAAACGAAAAGAATAGCAGCCGGAACTCAGTTTCAGCTTGTATTCCTTCAGCCTGTTTCAACCTCAGCAAACAGTGAAGGTGACTTCTTTACAGCAGCAATTAAAAATGAGCTCAGAACAGAAAATAATACTGTAATCCTGCCGCAAGGATCTGTAGTAAGAGGAAGCATAGCAGATGTAAAAACAACAAAAAGATTTTCAAGAGGTGCAAAACTTTATCTTGATTTTGACCACGTAGTTACTCCAAACGGAAGACAAATTCCGCTTGACTTGTCAGTAAGAAGTTATGACAGAATTTATTACGACGGTGGTCTATACAAAAATCTCGGTTACGGAGAAGCAATAAAAGAAAATTATGAAAAAGGTGTAGAAATAACAAAAAAATCAACCAATTACGGATTAAGCGTCGGCGATGACCACCCCGGATTACAATATCTTACAACACCGTTCTGCGCTGCAGGCGGATTCATCGGAGGAGTCGGATACTGGTTTGGAGATTCCATTGCAGATATGTTCAGAAAAGGAAAAGAGGTTTATATTCAAAAAGGTGAAATGCTGAACGTACAGCTCATAAATCCGATTGATGTACCTGTGTATTAATAGTGCAAATTATTATTGTAAAGTTTTGTAACAAAACACTTAAACGCTGAAATTAGGCATAAAATAAATACTTTATATATATAAGATGTATAAATAAGAGGTATTTATTATGAGCAGTAAAATTGCCAGAATACAGTGTCATAGTCCGTTTCAGCACTATGTAAATAGTCACCGTAACGATCGCGGATACGATAACAGCATATTTATTAATACCACATATAATATTGAATGCTGTGGTATAGGCGGCGGATGGGGCAGCATTCTGAGCGGTGTTGGAATGGGCATAGGTGCGTGGCTGGCACGACTGATTAACTGCAATATATATGGCGGCTATCCGATGGGCGGCTATCCGATGGGCGGCTATCCGATGGGTGGCTATCCGATGGGCGGCGGCTACCCGGTGGGCGGAGGATACGGCGGCAGACAAAAAGACAGTGTCGGAGGAGAAAAGAAAGATACCGAACATTGCAAAGGTAAAGATGCCGAATACTTACACAAATTAAGAACAAGACTTAACAAACTTGATGAAGATGACAATCCTGCTGAAGCAGCTAAAAAATTATACAATGATATTGCATCAGTAATTGCAAAACAAAAAGATGATGATCATAACGATATTGATGAAGCAAACTATAAAGATTTAAAATCAGACCTGGAAAAGAAATGGAAATTTACACTTAAAGACGGCAAAGCGGAAAGTGCAGAACCTATAAAGCCGAGCAAAGAGTCAACAGATGACGGCAAAAAACAGGTAACAGCAGCACAGGTAAATACAGGCAACACAGATAAAAATAAAGAAAGCGCGTCACCATTACAGGTAACTACTGACAACAATGGAAAGACCCGGGTTGAAATCCGGTTTGCAATACACGACGGAAAAGAACTGCTTGATAATGAAATAAAAGGCAAATTGTGCGGTATTGCACTAAAAGCAGACAAAAAACTTAATTACTACGTAGTTGACTGTGATACAAAAGACAGTAAATTTAAACTAAGATACAAAATTACAAAAATAGATGAGAACACATACAATGTAAAATGCATCAGCTTGAATCATCACTGCGAAGAATTCAAGAACAGAAACCTGTATGCAAACAAAAATGGAGTAAATTACACTGTAGTCGGCGATAAACTCGTATCTGACGGAGATGATACAGTCGTATCAATACGTAAAAAAGAAGGATACGATATACCTATTAAATATGTAAAAGGTAAAGTAAATGAAAAAGAAGATTACGTAAAAATGGACTATTCCGACATTGATAACGAAAAAATCGAAATAATCAAAAAAGAATTAACTAACGATTAAACGAACAGTAACAATAACTAAAAAGGCTGACAATACGCCAGCCTTTTTTATTTGACAAAAATATATCTGCTTCCGAATCGTCCGATTTCAGGTTTATTCTTTCTCGTCTTGATATACAAAGACAAATCGTACTCGATTGGATTTGCGGAATACTTTGAGCTTTCTATACCTTCAGGAGCGTCCTGCCTTTTCAGGATTTCCCGATTTGTAAGAATATTTGTTACAACATCTTCGCTTGATAAACTCATACACACACCCTTAATATTTAAAATTATATTATCATTATTTTAAAATTTGTGCAAGAAAAAAGAAAGCAAGGAACCTGTCCTTGCTTTTAATGTTGGTAAATGTAGATTTTTGAATCCTGCAGAGTATTAGGCGCCTCTGCCTATCTAATTTACATTTCCGGCTATAAAAGGTTCAGCGCAATACTTGGCGACTGGTTAGCAGTTGCAAGCAGTGTTGCTGATGCCTGTTGTAATATTTGTGCCTTGATATAGTTTGAAGATTCTGTTGCTACATCTGCATCTCTGAGTGTCGATAATGATGATGTGATATTTTCTGACTGAACACCAATTGACTCAATTGCTGATTCTATTCTGTTCTGAGCAGCACCTAATGTGGTTATACGATCGGAAATTCTTGCAATAACCTTATCCAATGTTCCTAACATATCGGTTGATGTTTTGTGACCGGAATAGGTACTTGTACCGGCACAGTCTTTTGCAAGGTTTGCGACTTTTCGTTCAAATTTTGCATCAGTACTTGATGGAGATGATTCACCGCTATTATTAGCTTCCGTTGGTGTATAAGCACCGTTACCGGTAATAGCAAAAAGTGAATCAATCTTTGCACTTGCGAACAAATCTGCAGCCAGAGATATCTGACTCTTTGATGCAGTACCGTCAATACCTACCTGAATAGATTTTGCACTGTTATTTGTACCATCCATCATCTTAATACCGTTATATTCACAGTTAACTGCTATACGGTTAATTTCATCCAAACGTGCCTTGATTTCAGCTTCAATTGCTTTCTTTGACTGTTCGCCATAGGTTCCGTTTGCTGCCTGCTCGGTCAAATCTCTTACACGTTGAACGTGAGATGAAATTAATGCATAATGGTCTTCTAATGTAGATAACATATCTGCACCCATTGCCGCGTTATCGGCTGCTATATCAAGTGAACTTATCTGTGCTTCCCAATTCCTGGCGATAGAATAACCTGCCGCATTATCTGCTGCGTGGTTAATTTTATAACCGGTAGTCATTCTCTCAATGGCATTATTTAATGCTGTAGTTGACTTGTTCAAGTTGTTCTGAACTATCATTGAAGAGATATTTGTATTTACTGTAATTGCCATTTTTACTTACTCCTTTCCGGCATTTCATGAATTGTTTTATATAACTAAAATCCCTTTCAATACCTTCGTTGATTTATCTTTGATTTTGTGAAATAGAAGCAAAGATATCGGATTATATTTTCAATACCCTTGCTTCTTTTCGGGTAAATTATATGTATTTTGAAAATTACAACAAGTTCAGAGCGATACTTGGTGTTTGGTTAGCAGTTGCAAGTAATGTTGCAGATGCCTGTTGAAGAATTTGTGCCTTAATATAATTTGAAGATTCAGTTGCAACATCAGCATCTCTTAATGTAGATAATGATGACATAATGTTTTCAGACTGAACACCAATTGATTCAACAGCAGAATCGATTCTGTTTCTTGCAGCACCTAATGTAGTAATACGAGAAGAAATTGTATTGATTACATCATCAATATTTGCAAGCATAGAACTTGCTGTTGTACCGGATTTCAATCCTGCACATTTTGTAGCTAAATCTTCTCTTGCTGCTTTCTTTTGTTCATCAGTAACAGAATCAGAATCATCGTTATTAAATAATGCTTTTACGTCACCTCTCTTAAATAAGTCACCTGCAAGGGCGATTTGAGATTTAGCAGCATTACCGTCAATACCTACCTGAATTCCAAGACCTGCTTTTAAAGAACCATTCATCATGTACTGACCGCTGAATTCGCAGTTAGCAGCAATACGGTCGATTTCTTCAAGTCTAGCGTTGATTTCTGATTTAATTGCTTTTAATGACTGAGTACCGTAAGTACCGTTTGCAGCCTGTTCGGTCAAGTCTCTTACACGTTGTACGTGTGTTGAAACTAATGCATAATGGTCTTCAAGTGTTGATAACATATCTGCACCTGTTGCTGCGTTTGCAGCTGCTACTTCTAATGAACCAAGCTGTGCTTCCCAGTTTCTTGCAATTGAATAACCTGCTGCGTTATCTGCTGCGTGGTTAATTTTGAAACCGGTTGTCATTCTTTCGATTGCTTTGTTCAATGAAAATGTAGCTTTTGATAAGTTTGATTGAACGATCATTGAAGATAAATTAGTGTTAATAGTGATTGCCATGTGATACTCCTTTCTGGCGTTACATCCTTGTAGACATGCGATCCTTGCACATCTCTTACTTTTGTCTAGTTCCACATTTTTCTATGTGAATAACAAATCCTGTATTTTTTGTTACAATTCTTAACAATTACTTTTTCGTTCACGGTTCACCGCGGGGTAATAATTGCATCCTTATGCGAAATTTCAGCTGCATTTTTATCATTCCTTGATATAAATAATTCGATACACAAAAGGACAAGGGTTCTATCCTTAACCCTTGTCCGATATACCTGCTATTACAGTAAGTTCAAAGCAATACTTGGAGACTGGTTAGCTGTTGCTAACAATGTTGCTGATGCCTGTTGTAATATTTGTGCCTTGATATAGTTTGAAGATTCTGTTGCTACATCTGCATCTCTCAGAGTTGATAATGATGATGTGATATTTTCTGACTGAACACCAATTGATTCAATTGCTGATTCTATTCTGTTCTGTGCTGCACCTAATGTAGTTATTCTGCTTGAGATTTTATTAATAACCTGATCTATGGTTCCAAGCATATCTGTAGGTGATTTAGCACCTGTACCGGTACTTGTACCTGCACAATCCTTTGCCAATTTTGCAAGTTTTGCATCTTCATCTGCACCTGTTGGTGAATATGCACCGTCACCGGTTATTGCAAATAAAGAAGATATTTTACCGCTTGCAAATAAGTCTGCTGATAAGGATATCTGGCTTTTTGCCGCATTACCGTCAATACCTACCTGAATAGATTTTGCTGATGTATTTGTTCCATCCATCATCTTGATACCATTAAATTCACAGTTCGAAGCAATACGGTTAATTTCTTCCAATCTTGCTTTAATTTCGGCTTCAATTGCTTTTTTTGACTGTTCGCCATAGGTTCCGTTTGCTGCCTGTTCAGTAAGGTCTCTTACACGTTGTACGTGTGATGATACTAATGCATAATGATCTTCTAATGTAGATAACATATCTGCACCTGTTGCCGCATTATCTGCTGCTATATCAAGTGAACTTATCTGTGCTTCCCAATTTCTGGCGATAGAATAACCTGCCGCATTATCTGCTGCGTGATTAATTTTATATCCTGTGGTCATCCTCTCAATAGCGCTGTTAAGTGCAGTTGTAGATTTTGCCAAATTATTCTGTACTATCATTGAAGATATATTAGTATTTATTGTAATAGCCATTTTTTACTCCTTTCAGGCATTCATACATATGGCATGCAATCCTTGCATTTATCCTACGTTTGTTAGGTTCCACATTTTCATTTACGAATAACAATTAATAAAAAATTTGTTACATATCTTTACATTACAAATTTCAAATTGGTATAAATAAAACAAATAGGACAAGGATTAAAATAAAACCTTGTCCTAATATATCTGTTATTAAAGCTTTAAATTTATTTATAACAAATTCAAAGCAATACTTGGTGACTGGTTAGCTGTTGCTAACAGTGTTGCTGATGCCTGTTGTAATATCTGTGCCTTGATGTAGTTTGAAGATTCTGTTGCTACATCTGCATCACGTAATGTTGACAGTGATGATGTGATATTTTCAGACTGAACACCAATTGATTCAATTGCAGATTCTATTCTGTTCTGAGCTGCACCTAATGTTGTAATACGTTCTGATATTGTAGAGATTACTGTATCAATTGCAGAAAGCTGTTCCTGAGCAGTGTTGCCTGTTCCAGTAACCTGACCTGAACATTTTTTTGCAAGATTTGTAGAGTTAGCAAATAAACCTGCTACTTTACCATTTGCGAATAAAGATTTATCAAGGTGAATTCTGCTCTTAGAAGCAGTACCGTCGATACCTACCTGAATATCAAGACCAACATCGCCGGCATCGCCTGTTGCAGTAGAACCTGCCATCAACTTAATACCGTTAAATTCGCAGTTTGCAGCAATACGGTCAATTTCATCAAGTCTTGCCTGAATTTCTGACTCAATTGCTTTCTTAGACTGTTCTCCGTATGTTCCGTTAGCAGCCTGTTCGGTCAAGTCTCTTACACGTTGTACGTGTGATGAGATTAATGCATAATTATCTTCTAACGTAGATAACATATCTGCACCTGTTGCCGCGTTGTCTGCTGCTACATCTAACGAACTTATCTGTGCTTCCCAATTCCTTGCAATAGAATAACCTGCAGCGTTATCTGCTGCGTGGTTAATTTTGTAACCTGTTGTCATTCTCTCAATAGCAGAATTTAACGCCGTAGTTGACTTTGCCAAATTGTTCTGAACTATCATTGAAGAGATGTTTGTATTAACTGTAATAGCCACCTGATACTCCTTTCGGAAATTTAATTATTTATTTCTTTTCACTGATATACATCCCTGCATATCCTACACTTACCAAATTCCACATTTTGAGGTATCATTAACGCAATATTTAATATTTGTTACAAATCTTAATAATATATGCCTGGAAATATTATTTTTGCTATACTTTTAATTAATAGGAGCGGCTATGGGGAAAATAATTATAGACAACAATAAGTGCAAATCTTGCTATATTTGCACAGAAACCTGTCCTAAAAAACTTATTAAAAAAAGTGAAAAAACAAACAGACTCGGTGACTATATGGTCGAATTTAATGACCCGAACGGAGAATGCATAGGCTGCGCTATGTGCGCAAAAAGATGCCCGGACCTGGCTATTACCGAAGTCTGGAGATAAAATACTATATCGATTCAATATATTTATTATAAATAGTGGGAAGATAAAATGAATAGTTCTGAAAAAGTTTTAATAAAGGGAAATTATGCAATAGCACAGGCTGCTGTTAATGCAGGCTGCCAATGTTATTTCGGATACCCGATTACACCGCAGACAGAAATAGGTGAATATTTGAGCGGAAAAATGCAGGAGCTTAAACGAGGTTACGTTTGCGCAGAAAGCGAACTTGCAGCAATTAATATGGTAATAGGTGCTGTTTCAACAGGTGTAAAAGCAATGACATCATCATCTTCCTGTGCGGTATCGCTTATGCAGGAAGCCTTATCTTATGCTGCCTCGGACGAACTGCCGGTAGTACTTGTTAACGTTATGAGAGCGGGCCCGGGTTTGGGCTATATCTACCCTGCGCAGGGTGACTATAATCAGGCTGTCTATGGCGGCGGAAACGGAGATTATAAAATCATAGTACTTGCACCGTCAACGGTTCAGGAATGTATAGATTATACGTACAGAGCCTTTTATCTTGCGCATAAATACAGAAATCCTGTAATTTTGCTTGCTGACGGGCTTCTTGGACAAATGATGGAACCTGCAAGTTTCGGTGAATACCCGTACCCTGAGATTGATAATTCATCCTGGGCGCTCACAGGGGCAAAAAACAGAGCTTCAAGAGCTATTTATTCTTGCGCCAGAGATGAAAAGAAACAAATTGAACATATTAAAAACTTATTTAAAAAATTTGATTTAATCTCACAAAACGAAACATCTTGGGAAGAATTCAAAACGGAAGATGCCGACATTATTTTAACGGCATTCGGGTCTATGACAAGAAATATTAAAGCGGCTATGAATGTTTTAAGAGAAAAAGGTATTAAAGCAGGCTGTTTCCGTCCGATAACGTTAAGTCCGTTCCCCAACAACAGAATAGAAGAACTTGCCAAAGAAGGTAAAGACTTTATCGTTGTTGAAATGAACATGGGACAAATGTTTAAAGACGTAAAATATGCAATAAACGGAGCAGCAAAAGCCGAACTTATTAACCGCCCGTGCGGTGAATGGCTGAGTGTAGAAGATATCGTATCTTCTGTAGAAAAGTTTATGGAGAAAAATTATGCAGCAAGTATTTAGTATTCCAAAATCTTTTAAAGAGGACTTTAAATACACGTTTTGTCCTGGGTGTGACCACGGGATTGCAATAAGACTGCTTGCAGAAGTTTTGGACGAGCTTGGAATACAAGACAAAACAATCTGCGCAGCATCTATCGGCTGCTCAGTATTTATATATGACTTTCTAAATGTAGACAGCATAGAATCTCCTCACGGCAGAGCTATGGCAGAAGCAACGGGTGTGAAAAGAGCAAGACCTGATAAAGTAGTATTTACTTATCAGGGAGACGGCGATTTTGCATCAATCGGTCTTGCAGAATCAATGCACGCAGCATTCAGAGGCGAAAGAATAACGGCATTTATGCTGAATAATACAACATACGGAATGACCGGCGGTCAGCACGGACCTACTACAATGATGGGACAAATTACAACAACATCACCTACCGGAAGAAACCGTGAATACTACGGATATCCTGCAAGAATGGCCGAACAAATTGCATTAGCAGACGGTTGTGCTTTCTCCGCCCGTGTTGCGCTTGATTCAATTCCGCATATTAATGATGCAAAAAAAGCCATAAAAAAAGCTTTTCAGGTTCAGCTTGACGGAACAGGTCTGGGATTTGTCGAAATTCTTTCGACTTGTCCGACAAACTGGCATATGACACCGGAACAGGCTCACGCAAGAGTAAGAGATGATATGACAAAAACATTCCCGCTTGGGATTTTTAAAGATACAACGGAGGAATAAATGAAAATACCACCAATCTCTAAGGACATTAAACCTGTAATCAATAAAGCTATTAAAAACAAAAAAAATACCGCAGAAACTGTAAAACCGATAAAAAATTACAGTGATTATCTGAAAGAATACGGTATAAAATAGAAGGATTAAGAATGGAAAAGAACTTTATATTAGCCGGATTTGGCGGACAGGGCATACTGCTGGCAGGAACAATACTTGCCAATGCTTTTATGCTGGATGAGAAAAACGTAACCTGGTATCCTTGTTACGGCGCAGAGATGAGAGGCGGAACCGTTAACTGCGAAGTTGTTGTATCGGATACGGAAGTCAGTTCTGTTCACAAAAGAGAATGTGATTATGCCCTTGTTTTAAACCAGCAATCCTTCGACAGATTTGTAAAAATCGTTAAATCAGGCGGAACTATTATTGCTAATTCAACTCTTGTAGCAGAAGCAAACCCCAGAGCTGATATTGAGTACGTATTTGCGCCTATGGGTAAGTTAGCAAACGATTTGGGAACAAGCAAAGTCACAAATGTTGTGTCATTAGGCGTTCTGTCTTCTGTTGTTGACATGATATCAAAAGATGCACTCAAACTCGCAATAGAAAAAGTTTTAGGCGCTAAGAAAAAAGACTTGTTACCGCTCAATATGAAAGCACTTGAAGCAGGTGCAGACCTTACAGCTAAAGTCTAAGACTATTGTTCCTTCCACGATGGGCCGTAATTTATATCAACATCAAGAGGCACTCTGAGAGGCTGACCCAGCTCCATTGCTTTAAGAACAAGCGCTTTGACACCCTCAAGTTCTTCTTTCGGAACTTCAAAGATAAGTTCGTCGTGAACCTGCATAATCATCTTTGTTTTATAATTACCTTCTTTAAGAAGTTTATCAACTTCTATCATAGCCATTTTTATTAAGTCGGCAGCAGTTCCCTGCAACGGCTGATTTATTGCGGCACGCTGAGCAAACTCTCTTATCTGATAGTTAGGACTTGCAAGTTCTGTAGCAAGATAACGTTTTCTGCCGAAAATTGTTTCGACATATCCGTTAGTATTAACAAACTCAACCTCATTAAGCATATAATCTCTGACTTTAGGATATGTTTCAAAATATTTATCAATAAATTCCTGAGCTTCCGCATTTGATATGCCAATGCTTTTGGCAAGTCCATACTTAGACTGTCCGTAAACAATACCAAAGTTTACAGCCTTTGCTTTCCTTCTCATATCTTTGGTCACTTCGTCAACACCAACACCGAATACTTTTGCCGCAGTCATAGTATGAACATCTTCTCCTGATGTAAATGCATTGATAAGGTGTTCATCTCCTGAAACATGTGCTAACAGTCTTAACTCTATCTGTGAATAATCAGCACTTAAAATCAGACAGTTTTCTTTATCTTCGGCACAAAACGCAGCTCGGATTTTATTACCTTCTTCCGAGCGGATAGGTATATTCTGCAGATTAGGATTTGAAGATGAAAGCCTTCCCGTAACCGTTAGCGCCTGATTATAAGTCGTATGAATTCTGCCGTCACGTTTGCTGATAAGCGTCGGTAAAACGTCTGTATATGTTGATTTCAGCTTTGAGAATTTTCTGTGTTCAAGAATATATTCACATATTTCATACTCCTGAGCAAGTTCTTCAAGAACTTCCGCACTTGTTGAACGGGATTTTTTCTTCTTGGTTTTGAGTTCAAGTTTATCAAACAAAATCTCGGCAACTTGTTTCGGAGAGTTGATATTAAAGCTTTCCCCCGCAAGCTGGAATATTAAATCTTCAAGCTCTGCAAGTTTTTCCGTCATATAATCAGACAACTCTTTTAAATAATTCACATCAATTGCAACGCCTGTATGCTCCATTTTTGCAAGAACAACCGTCAGAGGCATTTCTACATCTTTAACAAGTTTTTGTTCATCTTCATCAAGATGTGTCTGCCAGTATTCATAAAGTTTAAATATTGTAAACACTTCATCACAGGCAAATTTTTCCGTTTCATAAGGCTGACACATTATGTGGTTTAAGAAATCCAAAGCCTGAGCATCAAGCGTGTGTTTACGATTAGGGTCTTTGACATAACTTGCAAGAAGTACATCATATTCCAAACCTTTAGGTGAAAAATCGTTATTCAAAAGCAAATGGTACTCGGATTTTGTATCATAACCCAGCTTTTTAATATCGGGACTTTCTATAATATGTTTTAGATCAGAGATATATTTATCGCCAAAATAATACGATATATCCCCGTTTGATATTGCTGCCGAAGATATTTGTCCTTCCTGTTCTCCGTACCTTATTGCAAGACGGGGTTCTTTTGCTAATTTATCAATTACAGACTTAATATTAGCATCATTTACCACTTCATATTCAAAAGAAGTATCATCAATATTTTCTTTAATTGCCTGACTGAATAATCCCTGCTGAACAGGCTCAAATGAACTTGTAACGGCAGGCTGCTGAGCAAAGACGCTCAGATTTTCAGGCTGAACTTTTTCACCGTTAAATGAAGATAATATTTTATCAATATTTTTAATAAACGTATAAAACTGCATTCTGCGAAGAAATTCAGAAACTTTCGGAAGGCTTGGAAGCGTAACAGATGCCGTCTTTATATCAAAATTAACATCAACATCTCTGATAATCGTTGCCAAATCCTTTGATAAAACTGCAATTTCTTTCCCGTCGCATATTTTTTGTCTGACTGCATTTTCAGGAATATTTTCAGAATCCTCTAATACAGCCTCAAGATTAGGATACCTGTTGAGAAGTTTTTGCGCTGTTTTTTCACCGATACCCTTAACTCCAGGGATATTATCCGAAGTATCACCTCTTAAACCTTTGTAATCAGTTATCTGATTTGGGTAAACTCCAAGCTTTTCATATACTTTATTCCAGTCATATTCTATAAGTTCGCCTTTAGAAGGAATAAGCACCTTAACGGTTCCTTCTCTGTCAATAAGCTGAAAGCTGTCCTGATCGCCCGTAAGAATAAGGGTGTTATGACCATTCTCAGATGCAATTCTTGATATAGTACCTATAACGTCATCAGCTTCAAAGCCTTCTTTAGTGTATATAGGGATATCAAAAGCCTGCAAACCTTCACAAATCAAACCGATTTGCGAACGCAGTGTATCAGGCATAGCCTCTCTCTGCGCCTTGTATTCCTCATACTTTTCTACTCTGAAGGTCTGACGTCCGACATCAAAAGCTACAGCAATAAAATCAGGCTGGATTTTTGCCAGCAAGTCAAATATCGCTTTAAAAAATCCATATACCGCCCAAGTAGGCTGATTTTCAGAATTTTTCATATTAGTTCTTTCAAGAGCAAAAAATTGTCTGAAAGCTAAAGCGTGACCATCAATCAGTATTAAAGTCTTTTTATCGGACATTTTTTATAAAACCCTATTTATTAATAAACAAAGAGTCGCAAATATTTGTCTGAGGAATATAATCGTATTCCTGCATTTCAACATCTGCCATAATTTTTGAACGTTTCTTACGGAAAAGCATATCGATAAAAGCTTCCAAACGTGTAATAAATCCTGCTTCGCCTGTCTGTTCATCAATAGTCAGAACCAAAAGTGGTTTTCCGAACTCTTTTGCTTTTCTTGTAATTCTGTCAACCATTAATGAATCAGGTCCACAGCCAAAAGCATTAATCGATATAATACCGTCAATTTTATTATCTTTAAGGTAATGACCGGCAGTACCCGTCATTTCATGTTCGTTTGCCCAATATTTTTTCTGACCGAATGCTGCAATACCTTCTGCCATTTGTTCGTCCGTAAGCTGGAGAGATGTAAACACTTTTACATCCATCTTTTCAAGCTTATCAAAGATTTTCATGGTTGCACGTTCATCGTACATATTATATCCGTGAGATATTAAAGCAACATTAATCGGAGCTTCTTTTTTCTTGTCCTGTTCCTCAATGAAAACTTTACCGCTCAATGCGTAGTGCATAGCTTTCTTATAGCTCATACCCGAACGTGCCATAACAAGGAAGTTATTATATACCTTCCAGCCCTGTTTTGATGCAGTCTTAATCTGTTCAAAATCAGTAATACCAAATGGTTTTACAGATTCTTTAAGAAATTCATACAATCCCTGGTTTTTTGCCGATTTATCCAGTGTCGGCTCTATTATATTAATATCAGCTTTAATTACATTTCTGACCAAATCGGGAAGTCCTCTGATTTTTGAGCAGTTATAAATCTTTGGCGCTATTGATTGCAAAGACGGCACAAATATATTCTTAACCCCTTTTGATATAAGATTTAAAATATGTCCCAGATATATCTTAATCGGCAGACAAGTTTCTGTAACAACAAGCGCTGCACCGTCAGTCATAGTCTGTTTCGTTGTCGGGTCTGATAAAACTATCTTAATACCAAGTGCCGTAAAAAAGCCGTACCAAAACGGATAATTATTATAAAATGACATTCCTCTGGGAATACCAATTACCTTTTCATTTTCCATAAAAAACTTTTCCCTTTCGTCAATATCGTATAATAAATATACCTAAAAGTCACGGTATATTGTAATAATATTAAGTAATTGATATAATCAGGTTATGAAGATTTTGGGAATAGACCCCGGAATGGCTATTGTGGGGTACGGATTAATAGAGATAGAAAATACCAAGCCTGTTCTTCTCGCATCAGGCTCTGTTCAGACTGACAAAAGTCTGTCTGATTCAAAAAGATTACTTGAGATTTTCAATGATTTATCAACAATTATTGAAAAATATCAGCCTGACTGCGCTTCTGTTGAGAATTTGTTTTTCTTCAAAAATCAGAAAACTGTTATTCCCGTAGCTGAGGCAAGGGGAGTTATTTTAACCGTTCTTGAAAAATACAATATACCTGCTTTCAGCTATACACCGATGGAAGTTAAACAGGTGTTAACAGGATACGGCAGAGCTGAGAAAAAAGAAGTTGAGCAAATGGTTAAAATTGCGCTTGAAACAGATAATCTGCCAAAGCTCGATGATACAGTCGACGCTATAGCAATTGCCATCTGCCACTCAAGAAATATCATCTGATTTTGAATATGGTATAATAGAACTATGACTAAGAAAATTTTAATAATCGGAAACGGAGCAAAAGAATACGCTCTGGCAAAAAAATTATCAGAAAATAATGAAATTTATATAACACCTTCAAGTGATACACTGAAAGAGTTTACAACCTGCCTTGATATAAGAGAAGACAGCGTTCACGAAATTCTGGAATACGTTATGGAAAACGGCATTGATATGACAATAGCCGTCTCCGATAAAGCCGTAAATTCAGATATTGCATCATTATTTAACCAGCACAAACAGCCGATATTTGCACCGTCTGCAAAAGCAAATGAAATTGTGACAAATAAAGCTGCAGCAAAAAAAGTTCTCTACAAGCTCCGAATTCCGACGCCAAAATTCGGAATCTTCGAAAAGCTTAACCTTACACTGGATTACATAAAAAATCAAAAATACCCGTTTGTAATAAAAACAAACGATAATAACAGCGCAACAATAGTAACATCTGATAAAACTGCAAAAAATATACTTGAATCAATCTTTCTGGAAAAGAATAAAAAAGCAGTTATAGAAGATTATATATACGGCACTCCGTTTTCTTTTTACACACTTACAGACGGATACAAAGCAATTCCCATAGGAAGTTCCCTTTCCTACAAGCACTCTCTTGAAGGTAACGGAGGACAGCTTACAAACGGAATGGGCGCCTGTGTTCCGAACTACAAGCTTTCGGAAGAAAACGAATATTTCCTTATGAATAACGTAATTCTTCCAACCCTCGATTATCTTGAAATATCAGGTAATCCGTATTTGGGTATTCTCGGCGTTAACGGAATTTTAACGGAAGAAGGACAGCTTATGATTCTGGGCTGGCAATCATTTACACAGGATTTTGACTCAGACGCAATATTCGGCAGTATCAATGATAACTTATATGACTTATTTGAATCCTGCATAATAGGTTCTTTCAGCGACGAGGTCGAATCCATAAGCATAAACCAAAATCAGTCGGTTTCACTGGTTTTGACCTGCAAAAACAAAGATAACAATGCAAATATAATTAACGGACTTGATTACCTTGAAGACGATACACATATAAGCTTCTATCCGTCTGTCACAAAAAATAAATATCTTGAATTTGAAGCCGCTAACGGACCTGTTCTCGTTATGACTTCATCTGCTTCCTCATTATCAAGAGCAAGAGATAAAGTTTATACAGATGCCAATGATATAGCATTTTCAGGGATATCGTATAGAAAAGATATATGCAATATTAATAATTAGTCTTAACATTTCTTTACATATTAAAATAAAAAAGGCAATTCTTTAAAAAGAAAATACTTTATATATATATCAGATGAAAACACAGAGATATTTATAAAAGGAGAAACAAATGGCAAGAGTATTAATTTCCATGCCTGAAAGTTTTTTAGGCAAAATTGACGAAGTAGCAGAAAATGAAAGCCGCTCACGTTCTGAGCTTATCAGAGAAGCTTTAAGAAGCTACATTACACGTTCACAAGTAAGACAAAACACACTGGCAGACAAAAATGCACGTATTTTAGAAGCGCTGCTGGACTAAAAGTTTTGAGCTTAAACGGCGAAAAAGGGAAAAGGAGAAACACCTTTTAATAAAGGTAAACACAGAGGAAAATAGAGAAACAGTTGTAAAAAGAAAACAACCATGGGATTCTGCATTAAAAAAGAATCCCTTTTTTTTGTTCATTTATGCACATAATCTTTGACAAGGATAATAGTTTGCGTTATTTTAGCTTTGGGATGGACAAGAAAAAGAACATAATTTTAAGCGCTATACTCATATTTCTCGGAACAATATTTTATTTCTTCGCGAATTTTCAGCGGATAGCAATACCCGGGGCAATATTTGACATACTTGAACAGGAGCTGCATGTAACAGCACCTTATATAACTGCGTTTGGTGCAATTTATATGTATGTATATGCCTTCACACAGCTTATTAACGGTGTACTTGTTGACCGTTTCGGAGGCTTCAGAATAATGTTTGCAGGAGGTGCAATACTTTCTGCCGGTGCTTTATTATTCCCGGTAAGTTCAAATCTTCTGATTATGTACCTGTCAAGAGGGTTGATAGGAATAGGAAGCAGTATGTTTTACCTGAGTCTTATCAAAGAACTGAGAGAAGTTGTTTCTGAAAAGAATTTTGGTATAGCAATCTCAGTAATGCTTTTTATAGGATACACAGGCGGAATCTTTGCAAACGCTCCATTCGTTTATGCAATGTGTTTTGCTTCCTGGAGAGATATACTAACAGTTATGGCGGCTATAGCATGTATTTTACTTCTGGTATTCTTCATAATCTTATTCTCTGTAAAGCTTCCAAAGGTAAATAATAAGGTAAAAATCAGAACTCTGCCGTTCAGGCTTGTATTACATAAGCGCCACAACAGAAACCTGTTCAGCTTTGCGTGTTGTAACTTTGCAATCTTTTACACAATACAAACCGTAATCGGCAAAAAATTCCTTGAAGATTTTTGCCTGATGAGTGTTTCGAAATCATCATTGTTTCTGTCCTCCATGGCAGTAATAGCAGCTGTATTTAATATAGTAAACGCATACGTTTGCAAACTCTCACACAACCACAGGGTTAAATTCTTAAAACATGCATCTGTTATAACATTCGGCTGCTTATTAATAATATTTCTGGCAATAATGTTCAATATCAAAACGTACATAATCGCAAGTATATTCTGTATACTGGCAGCTAATGCCAGTTTATCAGCAATTTTGGTACCTGTATTACACCTGTCTAACAGAAAAATGGTATCAGGAACTGCTGTAAGTATAATGAACTTCTGTTTCTTCATGATGGTAGGAATTTTAGGAACCGCTACCGGATTTCTCCTTGATATATTTGAGCCTGTAAAAAGAGGAAACATAACCGTTTATACAAATGAATCTTACCTGCTTGTATTCGGTATGTTTTTAGCTTTGAGTATATTTGAAATGTACAAAGCTATGAAGCTTTCAAACAAATACTAGAAATAAATTTTATAAAGTATCGGCAAAAGCTTTAATCTGTTCACAAAGGTTTTCTTTTGTTGAATTATTTACAATTACATAATCAGCTTTTTTTATTTTTTCTTCCTGAGGCATTTGAGAAGAAATTCGTCTTTGAGCTTCCTCTTTGGAATAATTGTTTCTTTCCATAAGACGTTTTAACTGTATATCATTATCAACAGACACAAATATAACTTTATCAAATATATCTTCAAACCCTGCTTCATACAAAAGAGGAATTGATACAAAGATATATTTGTCATTTTTATGTACTGTAAAAAGTTCAAGGATTTTGGCTTTTATTAAAGGATGAGTTAATTCTTCCAGTTTTGCTCTCAGACTGCTGTCAGAAAACACAAGTTCCCCAAGTTTTTTCCTGTCGATTTTACCATCAGTAAAAACATCATAGCCGTAAAAATCAGTTAAAGTATCCAGAACATTATGTGCAATTTTGTCGGAATCATACACAACATAACCTAACTCTGCAAGAGTTTTTTCGACCTGAGATTTTCCTGATGCGATATTACCCGTTATTGCAAACTTTACGACCAAGCTACACCTGTTCCTTTTGGATTTTTGCCAAATAAGCCTGAAGCTGTTTAACCTGTTTTGGTTTTAACGGTTTTACCTGTCCCTTTTTAAGTCCTTCAAGAGTAATTATTGCATGCTGAATACGTTTAAGAACCTCAACTTCAAACCCGAGTTTTGCAAACATTTTTCTTATCTGACGGTTAATCCCCTGATACAAGACAACCTGTACAACAGACTTTTTATTGGTAACATCAACAGGCATGGTTTCGGCATAAGCCATCTTTTTTTCTCCAGTATCAGTCACAATTTCAATTCCGTCAAACATCTCTTTAGCCTGTACTTCGGTAAATCTTCCGTTAATTGTTACCATATATACTTTAGGAACTTTTATTGACGGATGCGTCATCTGATTAATAAGTTCACCGTCATTAGTAAGAATAAGCAGTCCCGTTGAATCTTTATCAAGCCTTCCTACAGGTTTAAGATATTTAAGCTCAGGCGAAATGACATCATATATTGTCTTTCTGCCTTTTTCATCTTCCTGGGTTGTAATATATCCTGCAGGTTTATAAAAACGGTAATATTCAAGTTTCTGAGGATGAACAGCTTTACCGTCAACAGTAACTTTATCCTTTTCCCTGACATAAAACCCAAGCTCTGTAACCACTTTTCCGTTCACGGCAACTTTGCCTTCAGATATAAGCTCATCAGCTTTTCTGCGTGACGTTAAACCTGTTGATGCAATATATTTATTAAGCCTTGGCATCGTTACACCGCCATTGATTTTTCACAGGGAACTCTTAAAATATCCGGAATTCTTCTGTAAATTTTACCTTCATTGGATACTGCAACAACCTCTATAGTACCTATAGTATAGGTTTTTCCTGTTTCTTTGTTCTTAATAACCTGAGTAAACTGGACAACAATAGGAGTCATTTTGGTAATCTCAGTTTCAACAATAATTCTCTCATCAAGGAGAGCAGAAGCTTTATATCTGATATTAAGGTTAGTAACAGGAATAGCCACATCCTGTCTTTTCATTTCAACAAGGTCTATACCTATTGCACGGCAGAATTCAACCCTTGCCTGCTCCATCCATCTCAGATATGAGCCGTGCCATGCAACACCATAAGCATCAGTGTCACCATAATATACTGTTTGTTCAAAAATATGTTTCATAATGTATAATTATACCATAAGGATTAACTACGGAGGAAATATGAAATTTTTACACACTATGATAAGAGTTAAAAACATAGAAAAATCACTAAAATTCTACACAGAGCTCATGGATATGGAGCTGGTTGAGAAAAGACGTCTGGAAGATTGCTGGCTGTACTTTTTAACAGATAAAGACAAAACCTGCATGCTTGAACTAACATACAACGACGATACTCCCAAAAACGGATATAATATCGGAAGCGGCTTCGGTCATTTGGCTTTTGAAACAAAATCTCTTGAAGATTTTACGGCAAAACTTAACAAACTTGGATACAACTATCTTTACGAACCGTTTGATTTAACGGGGAAAGGTTCAATGATAGCGTTTATACAAGACCCAGACGGATATGAAATAGAGCTTATTGAACAAGTTAAATGGTAAAACGTGTTAACATTTTGTAACATTCAGGCAATTTTCAAGAAAAAATAACCTTTATATATATGTAAAGGTTATTTTAATATTGGAGGTTGTTATGAATTTAGCGTACAGAAAATTGGCAATGCTTGAAAGAGAATTTATCGAAAGAGAACAGGCTGCAAAAATTGAAGGAACAATATCAAGTCCTATCGACAGAGATTTTAAAGAAAAAATTACAAAACTGCTCGATCAGGTAAGATATATATAGTTCACTAAAAAACTGAATAATGTTTGTAAAGATGCAATACAAGTATTGCATCTTTTAGTTTATTAAAAAATAATTAAGTATAATATTCAGAAATGTATAATATGTTATAATATCAGAGTAAGAGAGTACAAGGAGGATATTAATGTCTAACCCTATTTTAAACGAAAACAGGTTTAACGAGCAGGAAAGAATACTTGAAGGAGCTCCGATGACAGTAAACGGGACGATACAGATAACCGCGTTTTTAGGTTTATTGCTTATCGTTTCAGCATCATTTGTCTGGTCAAGAATGAGCGCCGGATATATGGATTTGGCAGTAATGCTCATGAGCGGAGGATTAATTGTAGGATTTATTCTGGCTCTGATAATAACTTTTACAAAAAATAAATACTTAATCCCTGTATATGCAGTTTGTGAAGGCTGCGCATTGGGCGGTATATCCGCATCTTTTGAAACAATGTACCCTGGAATTGTAATACAAGCAATAGCAGGAACATTTGCAGCACTGTTTTCAATGCTTGTTTTATACAAAATGAGATTAATACAGGCAACTGATAAATTCAGAAGTGTTATTTTTATAACAACATTATCAATTGCTGCAGTCTACTTAGTTGATTTAATCGGCAGTTTCTTCCACATGCACGTTCCGCTTATCAATTCGGCATCACCTGCAGGCATTGCAATTAGTATATTTATCGTCGCAGTTGCCGCACTTAACTTAATCCTTGATTTTGATTTCATTGAAAAGGGCGAACAAATGATGCTTCCGAAAGACTACGAATGGTATGGCGCTTTCGGACTTATGCTGACACTTGTATGGTTATACCTGGAAATACTTAAGCTGTTGGCTAAAATTAACAGAAAGTAAAATATTTTACATGGAACAAATATAGACCGTAAAACAATGCGGTCTATATTTTTAAGAACGGAGTGAGGATGGATTTAATTTCAGGCTATATTATTGTTTTTATACTCGGTGTGTTATTTTCTGCAATAGTATCAGTTATTATTGTCAACAAGCTTAAAAACACTATAAGCAGTGAGTTCGCAAAAATAGCAAACAATACTATTAAAAGTGAGCAGGAAGACCTGAGAAAGCAAAACAGAGAAGCGCTTGAAGAAAAAATACTTCCGCTTGCAAAACAGCTTAACGAATTTAAAGATAAAGTTGAAAAATTCAATATTTCAGGAGTTGAAAACACTGCACGAATAACGGAACAGCTTGCCGTTTTAGAAAAAAACAACAAAACAATCGAGCAGGAAGCCAAAAATCTTACGGAAGCACTGACAAAGAACCAAAACATCAAAGGTGCATACGGAGAAGAAATATTAGACACAATCCTTCAAAACTCAGGTTTAACGGAAGGAATACATTATTATAAGCAGTATTCAACAAAAAGCGAAAGCCTGAAAGACGAAAATATTCATAACATCAGACCGGATGTAGTAATTAATCTGCCGGATAACAGACATCTTGTAATAGACTCAAAAGTAACATTAACGAGCTATCTTGAATGCGTAAAGGATTCTGCAAAACTTAAAAACTTTAAATCAGAAGTTAAACAAAGAATAAAGGATCTTGCAGGCAAAAATTACCAAAACGCAGACGATATAAATCAACCTGATTTTATACTTATGTATATGCCAATAGATTCCTCCGTAGGTTTAATTTATGAAGATTCTGAAATAATTGATTTAGCGTACAGGTCAAATATAATAATTGTAGGAACAGCATCTCTGCTTGTAGCAATAAAACTTGTCAGCAGATTATTTGCACAGAAAAAACAAGACGAAAACGTTCAGCAAATTGTTAAAGCCGGTACAAATTTATATGAAACATTTGCTCTGTTTTGCGAAGAACTTATAGCGGCACAAAATAGTTTTAATGAGCTTTCTCACCAGTTTACAACATTAATTAACCGTTTTCAAAGACCTAACAAAAACAGACCAAGCCTGTTTTCACAGGTCGAGGAGTTAAAACAGTACGGAATAAACACAACAAAAAGCATCCCGCGGGAATTATCAGACAATTATATCGGAGAAGAGGTTATAAATCATGACTAAAATATTAATAATAGACGATGATAATGCAATTAACGAACTTATAAAAATAAATCTGGAGCTTCAGGGATATGAAGTCACACAGGCGTTTAACGGAATAGAAGGTTTTGCAAAAGCAAAACAGGAAGAACCTTCACTTATTGTTTTAGACGTTATGATGCCTGAAGTTGACGGCTTCACGGTAGCACAGAGAATAAGACAATGCCCGGAGATTGCAGAAACACCTATTATTATGCTTACAGCACTTTCACAGTTAAACGACAAAGTTAACGGATTTAATATAGGTGTGGATGACTACCTGACAAAACCGTTTGAAATAGACGAACTTATCGTCAGGGTACGGGCATTACTAAAAAGAACAAAACAAATACCTAAATCAACAGCAGTAAGAGAATTACTAACGTATAAAGAAATTACTCTTATTCCTGAATCTTACTGCGTTAAAATTAATGACAAGGTTCAAAAACTTACACCTATTGAATATGACATATTTAATCTTCTTTTCCAAAATCACGGGAATATGGTATCAGGAGCAAAACTTTTAAAAGAAATTTGGGGATATGAACCTGACGATAATGTGGAAACAATAAGAGTACATATAAGGCATTTACGCTCAAAAATCAATAAAATATCAGACGGAAAGCAGTATATAGAAACAATTTACGGCGGCGGCTATAAATTAAATGTTTAGTTTTGTAACAAATTTTTCTTAAACTGAAATTGGATTTTATCAAAATACTTCATATAAATGTAAGCGATTAGCAAATAATTTTTTCGTTAGATGAAGATGGAGTATAAAATGTCAAAGAACTACCTGTGTATATTTATTCCCGATGAATTACAACAATTCAGCAAAATTGTTACTTTTCTGGACACTGATATACAGCCTGATAAAGTTAAAGATAATTTCGGCGTAAAAATAGTCAAAGATGAAAACGGTAACGTAACAGGAACGGCACACTATTCAGTTTCCGGCGAACTGATAAAAAAAATCATTTATAACGGTTCTTCGGTTACATCTATTGAACACTATAGAAATAACAGGCTTTTCTCAACGGAAAAATATGATTTGGGAAAACTTTTAAAGAAAGTGCTGTATTCAGCAAACGGAGAAGTGTTATCAACAATTGGCTATAAATACAATAAAAATGGACAAATTGTTTATATAGAAAAGCTCTCAGGCAATTTAAAATATTCTGTAGAATACGGATATGATGACCTGATGAGAGTAAACGGAAGAATTCTGAAAATCAACAATAAAACTATTAATGAGCAATTTTACAAATATGATATACTGGACAGAATTGTAGAATACAGTGATTGTAATCAGCATATAGATGTACACAAGGTTAATCAGAACAATGAACTTATCAGCTATACAATAACTGACGCAATTGGAAATAAAATAATCATTAACAACAAATACATGTGCACAGAGTACATAGGCACAGATATTGAACTAAACGGGCATAAAACAACACTAAAGGACAAAAGCTATGTAAGCAACATTATGCTCAAAAGACCGTTTACGAGCGAGGATGACCTAGACTCAACACTGAGTAATTTAATAGACATTCCGAAAATATCAGTTCCGGAAAACATGACAACAAAACGTGAACATAAAGTTACAACAGAGGAACTTATTGACAGGATAATCAAAAGTAAAGAATTTGAACCGCCGCCTCCAATATCTGCGGACAAAATCAAATATATGAAATTTTAAAATTTAACCGGAGTGATGAAAAAATTATCAACTCCGGTTTATTATCATAACAAACCTTTTACAAAATCTCAAAAATATAGTATAATTTTCTTGTTAAGATAGTTATCAGGAGGTTTTTATGAAAGAAGAGTTCTCAACAAATGCAAGACGCTGGTATGATAAAGATCCGGTTTTATCTTCTGCCATGAAGACACTGGAAGAATCTGATGACGAAACGCAGATTAAAGTTGCGCTGAACTTAATTAAAATCATAACGGAACACCATCTCTCAAGCACCGAATACGAATCTGTTGAGGATATCGTATCTGCAACCGAAGATGTTCTGGATGATTCAAAACATGGCAGATGGTATGATTTGGACGGCACGCTCAGAACAGCTATCAGCCTTCTTCAGAATTGTCCTGAAGCAACACGGAAAGTTATCGCAAAAGAGATGGCAAAGAACGTCATTGAAACAATCAAGAAAGAAGATCAGGATGATGTTGATGACGTTGAGCTTGACATTCCCGAAGAATAATCGGCAAAAGCTCTATTTTATATCAACAACACTTACTCCGTCACCGCCTTCTGCGTCTTCACCTGCTCTGTATTTAGCAACATAGGGAGAGGTTGAGATAAAGCTGCGTACTGCAGATTTTAGTGCACCTGTTCCGTGACCGTGAATTATATATACGGGGCTTAAGTTAGCAAGGCTTGCTTCATCAAGATATCCTTCAAGCTCATCTAATGCTTCTTCAACACGTTTGCCCCTTAAATCGAGCTTATTTGAAATATCATACCGTTTAAGAGAAAAAGAACTGTCATTTTTCTTTGAACTTAACGGTAAATTTACCTTTTTGGTCAAAGACGGGTCATACACAGCAAGTTTATCTTTATTTATTCTTGTCTTAATCATACCCATCTGAATATACAAAGCACCGCTTTTATCAGGCGGACTCAGAACAACTACAGGCTGATTGAGCTCTTTTACCAGTAATTTTGTACCTGGCGTAACCATATCCCAATCAGGTTCTAGATATTGCTCTCTATCCTCAAGATTATGTAAATCTTCCCTGAATCCCTGTTCAAGCTTAGCCAATCTTGCATAGGAACGTCGTGCAATCTTTTCGGATTTTTCTTGTCTGAGTTCATCTAAAATATCTTTAATAGTGTCTTTTGCAGCATTAAGCTGACCGTCAAATTTGTCTTTAATTATTTTTAAGGATTTTTTCTTTTCACGTTTATGCTCATTAAGTTCTTTCTCATACTGTCTTTTAAGCTGATTTGCTTCAGTGTTAAGAGCTTCAGCTTCTTTAAGGTTAGAGTCAAGCTTCTGCTGTGTATCCTGAAGTTTTTCAACAACAACGCTTGAAGTATCCCTCTGTGTAATCAAAAGTTCCTTTGCTTTCCATACGAGTTCGGAATCAAGTCCAAGGTTAGAAGCTATTGATATCGCATTACTCAAACCGGGAATACCGATAATGAGTTTATAAGTAGGTGAAAGCGTTTCCGAATCAAATTCAACGGAAGCATTTTTAAAGTAATTATCAGTGTATTCAAGAGTTTTAAGCTCACCGTAGTGAGTTGTTATAATTGACTGAGCGCGTTTTTTAACAAGTTCTTTAAGTATAACTTCCGCTAATGTCGCACCCTCCTGAGGGTCAGTACCTGCGCAAAGTTCATCAATAAGAACAAATGTATCTGAATCTGCAATATTCAGTATTTCAATAACATTTTTCATGTGAGAAGAAAACGTTGATAAGTTTTGAAGTATGCTCTGCTCATCACCAATATCCGCAAGAACTTTTTCAAACGGATAAATATGCGCTTCAGCGCAGGGAAGGAATAAGCCGGATTTCATCATAAGAATAAATAATCCGACAGTTTTAAGAGTAACCGTTTTACCTCCCGTATTAGAACCGGTGATAATAATAGATTTATACCCTTTACCTATGGAGAAATCATTCTCAACAATGTTATTAATTCTGCCAATTAACAGCGGGTGGCGCATTAAATCAATTTTTATATATTTATCCCTGTTAATATTCGGCTGAACAGCCTGAATTTTTATTGCATAACGTGCTTTTGCAAAATGGAAATCAATTTCTGCAGTTAACTTTTCCATTTGGATTAAGTTATCCATTTCTTTTCTCAGCTCATTACTCAGCTCAGTAAGAATTCTGATAACTTCGCCGTATATCTTTGATTTGAGTTCACGAATTTTATTATTTAAAGGAACTATAGAAGAAGGTTCGATATAAAAGCTTCTGTTACTTGCAGATACATCGTGCACAATTCCCGGGACTTTGCTTTTTGATGACGCCTTGACCTGAAATACTATTCTGTCATCACGCATTGTGTAGATATTTTCCTGCAAATGCTTCTGAAAATCTGCAGAATTCATCAGTCCCTGAACAGTCTTTTTAAGATTAATTTCATGCTCTCTAAGTGATGAATAAAGAGCTTTTAAAGTTGGCGTAGCATTCTGTTTTACAGCAAGGTTATCATCAAAAGTATCAAAAATTCTGTCTTCAAGTTCTTTATTAGTATAAATTGTTTCAGCCCGTTTGCTCAGGCTTGTTTCATAATCAAGGTTTTCTTTTAAGAAGTTTTTAACAATTCTTGCAACACGCATAGTTTTTGCAGCATCAACAAGTTCTTCTTCTACAAAATACTCACTTTTTTCTCTCAGTTTGGAAAAATCCTCCAGCCTGTCTATTGGAATGTCAGTTGACATATCAAGCAGTTCTTTAGCCTCTCTGGTTAATGTCAGCTGAGTATGTATATCATCAGGCTTCACAAAAGGTGTAAGCTCAAGGCACATTTTTTTGGACTGTTCGGTTTTTGCAAAAACAGCCAAATCAAATAATATTTTATCAAATTCAAGAGCTTTTTGTGATTTTTGGATAATATTCATTCTAAGTCGATTATAGATAATAAAGATTATTTTTCAACAAAGAGGTAAATATACATTTGTAATCAAAAAAAACACTTGATTTTAATTTATGTTTTTATTAATATAAAACTTGTCAGAAAAAACCCACAATTGAATATAGTTGAAGTACCGAAGAATCGGCACTTTTGTATTGATATTTTGTATTCAGTTGAAAGATTTATATAAACAAAAAGCCGAAAATAGTGTTACACA
The DNA here is from genome assembly GCA_902763805.1 of uncultured bacterium. GTDB lineage: Bacteria > Cyanobacteriota > Vampirovibrionia > Gastranaerophilales > Gastranaerophilaceae > CAG-196. Next base: position 69,138 of record CACWTN010000004.1, read on the forward strand.
CAATAAAATTAGAAAGGTATAACATGTCAGAAGAAGAAAAAATTGAAGAAGTTGTTTCAGAAGAAGTTAAAGAAGAAACTGCTGCTGAAGCAACCGAAACAGAAGAAGATGTAACAGAAGAAGTAGTTACAAAACTTCCTGCAAAAAAACAAAGAAACAGAAAGAAAAACGTAGAAACACAAGAAGCAAAACCTGAATCAGAATGGAAAGAACAGGTTGTACAAATCAGCCGTGTAACAAAAGTTGTTAAGGGCGGTAAGAAATTAAGCTTCCGTGCAGTAGTTATCGTAGGTAATATGAAAGGACAGGTTGGTGTTGGCTGCGCTAAGGCTGCTGAAGTTATCATCGCTATCCAAAAAGCTATTGCTGACGGAAGAAAGAACTTAATTACAGTTCCGATTTTCAAAACAACTATTCCTCACCCGATTGTTGGTCGTTCAGGTGCCGGTAAGGTTATGTTAAGACCTGCTTCACAAGGTACAGGTATCATCGCAGGCGGCGCAGTCCGTCCTGTATTGGAACTTGCAGGTATTGAAAACATCCTGACCAAATCACAAGGTTCTAAATCACCGCTTAACGCAGCATACGCTACAATCGACGCTCTTAAATCTTTAAGAATGTTCTCTGACGTTGCTAAAAAACGTGGTTTAACAATGGCTGAATTATTAAACTAATCGGCTATTTAAAGTTGGAATAATTAATGATAAAAGGAATATAAAAATGGCAAAAACAGCAAATAAGAAAATACAAATTAAGCTTGTTAAAAGTTTAATCGGATGTTCTGAAGCTCAGCGCAAAGTTGCTAAGGCATTGGGCTTTACAAAGAAAGACCAAATCGTTGAACACGAAGAAAGCCCTGTAATTATGGGTATGGTTAACAAGATTTCACACTTGTTAGAAGTTACAAAATAATTTAACAGAAAAGGATAATAAAAATGGCAGACAAAATTAATATAGAAGATTTAAGACCTGCTGAAGGTGCAACAAAGAAAACTGTTAGAGTCGGCAGAGGACGTTCATCAGGTTGCGGTAAAACTTCAAGCCGCGGTAACAACGGTGAAGGACAAAGATCAGGCAGAACTTCAAAAAGAGGTTTTGAAGGCGGTCAGATGCCTGCTTACAGAAGACTTCCTAAATTAAAAGGCTTCCAGATTATTAACAAAATCAACTACGCAGCTATCAATGTAGGAAGATTAGAAGCTTTAGGTTTAAAGGAAATCTCACTTGAAACTCTTAAAGCAGCTAAGAAAGTTCATCCGTCAAGCGAAGGATTAAGAATCTTAGGCAACGGAGAAATCAAAAAAGCTTTAACAATTAAAGCTAACTATGTTACACCTTCTGCTAAAGAAAAAATCGAAGCAGCAGGCGGAAAAATTGAGCTTGTATAGAGATTAGTAACAAAGTGACTGAATGATAATTTTCACTCAGTCACTTTGTATTCATTAAATAAACAAAGGGGATTTTTATAAATGTCAGGAATGAGAATGCCTACGACGGCAGACTTGATGTCAATGTGGAACGCATCCGGACTTAAAGAGAAATTAATCTTTACTTTTGGAATGCTGATTTTATTCCGTTTCGGAATACATTTGCCTGTATATGGTATTAATAATACAGCATTTGCAAACCTTGCCGCACAAAATAACCTGTTAGGATTTTTGGATTTATTTACAGGGGGTGCTTTAGGTAAAGTTTCTATTTTTGCACTGGGCATCGGACCATACATTACATCATCAATTATTATTCAGCTGATGGCTGTTATAGTACCATCACTTGAAAAATTACAAAAAGAAGAAGGTGAAGCAGGAAGACGTAAACTTTCACAAATTACAAGATTGTTTACTGTTGTACTTGCAATATTCCAGGGTATTATATTTATGAGCTATATGGTACACCTTCCTAACTCTATTATGCCCGGAGTTAACCACACAATGTTCTTCATATCATCTATTGTTTCACTTACTGCCGGTTCAGTTCTTGTTATGTGGATGTCTGAACTAATTACGGAAAAAGGTATCGGTAACGGAGGTTCTCTCATAATCTTCGTCGGCATTATATCCGGTATCCCGTTATACATGGCAAGAACCTATGACATGGTCAGAGTAGAATCAAAATTGATGCTTGGTTTTATATTGTTAATGATTATTTTCTTCATTACAATGATTTTCATTGTAATAATGCAGGAAGCTGTAAGAAAAGTTATTATCGTTAACCCGAAAAGACAAGTCGGTAACAAAGTATATGGCGGAGTTAATACATTTATTCCGTTCAAGTTAAATCCGGGCGGAGTTATGCCGATTATCTTTGCAATTGCAATACTTTTGTTCCCGTCTACGGTTTTAAGCCTTGTCGGGCAGGCACATCTGACAGGTGCAGCAGAAACAATATTTATGTACTTAAACAAAATATTCAATCCGAGCGGACTTACATATTATGCAATATATTTTCTGATGATTGTAGCTTTAACATTCTTCTACGCTTCAATTATGCCTAATATGCAGCCTAAGGAAATTGCTGATAACCTAAAGAAATACGGTTCATCTATACCGGGTGTTAAACCGGGCAGACCTACAGCAGAAGCACTTGATAAAATTCTTACTAAAACAACATTTATCGGCGCTATAGCTCTTGGTTGTATTGCTTTGGTTCCAGCTTTTGCAAGTTATGCAACAAAAATTACAACGTTCCAGGGGATTGGTGCTACATCACTAATCATCATGGTCGGTGTTGCTCTTGACCTGATTAATCAGATAAGAACTCACCTGCTTGCAAGAAACTACGAAACATTCTTAAAAGAATAGATTTTCGAAATAATAAGTAAAAAACGGGACTATCCACGGTCCCGTTTTTTTATTAAGTTTTGTAACATAAATTTATTTGTGTGAAATCAGAGATAAAAAAATATCTTTATATATATAAGAGAGCAAACCAGACATTAACAAAGTTAGAGAAAGAGAATGAAAAAACTTCCCTTCGGGGAAGTCTTTTTATGAGATTAAACAAAATCCAAATTACTTACTAAGTATTTTTACAAGTCCTTCTAGAGCCAGTAAGTAACTCTGTTCCTTGAAACCTATGACAGACGCAATACAAACACCTGATAAAAGAGATGTATGACGGAACTCCTCACGTGCATGAATATTTGTCATATGTATCTCTACTGTCGGAATCTGAACAGCAGCAATTGCATCACGGATTACGACGCTTGTATGAGTGTAACCACCTGCATTTATAAGCATCCCGTCATATTTGCCTCTTGCAGACTGAATTTTATCAACAATTTCACCTTCGTGATTTGATTGCCAGGCTTCAACTTCAACACCGAGTTCTTTACCTTTGGTAATGACAGAATTTTCAATATCAGCTAAGGTAGTAGTTCCGTATTTTTCAGGTTCTCTCTGACCAAGCATATTAAGGTTTGCACCATTTATCAATAAAAATTTCATATAACCCCCTGTAAGGTTTGAATAAATTTACATTTACACCAAATTATTATACAATATAAACAGAATGAGAGGAAGATATTATGATTAACAAACGCTGGTATGATTCAGACCCGATTTTAAAAGAAGCATTGGAATTACTCAGGCTTTCACCTGAAGAAACACAGACTGAGGCAGCTAATTTTATGTTAAAACTTCAGGAACAAGTCGCAGCTGAAGTCATAGAACACGTTTACGATATTATAAATACTTATCAGGGCAAAGGCAACAGATGGTATGACAACGACCCGATGATGCTTAAAGGCGTTGAACTTTTAAGAAATGCCCCGGCAAAAATTCAGAGAGTTGCTGCGCTTAAACTTCTTATAGCACTTGAACAAAAATCATTTGAAGGAGTTGAACTCGGATAATGAAAGATGTTCAGAGCCAGAGAGATCACCGCGGAATAGACATTCAGAAAGTTGGTGTGAAAGGTGTTGAGCTGCCTTTAACTATACAACGCAAAAATGCCGAAGACATTACGATATATTCTTTGGCTACAGTTGGAGTTTCATTACCTGCAGAATACAAAGGGACACACATGTCACGCTTTGTTGAAGTCCTGAATGAGTGGAGAGAAAAACATTTACTCGGTATAGATATAAAAGGTTGTCTTGAAGCTATAGTAAATAAACTGAATGCAAAAAGCGGCTATTTAAGATTTGAGTTTAAATATTTTATCGACAAAGAATCGCCTGTTACAAAAATTGCAGCACCAATGTGTTATGATTGCTCGTTTGAAGGTGTATTGGATAATTATGGTGAAGAAGACGAAGAATATAAATTCTATCTGGGGGTTGACGTACCTGTAACGACACTTTGTCCGTGCTCTAAAGAAATTTCCGATTATGGCGCACATAACCAGAGAGCGTTGGTATCAGTTAACATTACGTATCCTGAATACGAACATATTTGGCTTGAAGATTTAATTGCAGATATTGAATCTTGCGCCTCATCACAACTTTATCCTCTGCTAAAACGTGAAGATGAAAAATACGTAACGGAACACGCTTATGATAATCCGAAATTTGTAGAAGATGTTCTTCGTGATGTTGTACTTAAACTTAGAAATAATGAGATTATAGATTCATTTGAAGTTGAATGTGAATCATTAGAAAGTATTCATAACCATTCTGCCTGGGCATACCAGCAGGAAGGATAAGGACATTTTATTTCTTAATATAATCAACTATGCCTTCTGCAATTCCTTTAGCGGCTTTCTTTATCCATTTATCATTTCTGTATAACATTGAATCCTGAGGGTTTGTCATATATGCAGTTTCAACGAGAACTGCCGCATATTCCGTTGGTCGTATAACCGCAAAACTACCGGTCTTAATACCGCTGTCACGAGTTCCTGCAATACGGGTTATTTCCTTTTGCATAACTTCAGCAAACTTTTTCGAGTTTTCATTATAATAATAAACACTCGTTCCACGCGTTTTATGAATATCCATAGGAACATCTCCTATAGAGTTCAGGTGAATACTCACAAAAACATCTGCACCGTTTTCTTTAGAAAAATTAACTCTGTCATCAAGTGAAACATTTGCATCACACTCTCTTGTCAGAACCGTATTAATGTTATGTTTTCTCAGAAATTCTGCAGTCTGAAGCGCAATTTTCAGATTAATATCTTTTTCTTCATCGCCCAGGCACCCAATTGCTCCTTTTTCTGAACCGCCATGACCTGCATCAATTACGACAGTTGCTTCTTTAATATTTTCAGTGAGTTTTCGGACTTTAAAAGTATATTTACCCTCTTCAAGAGTTACGGTATAAGCATATTTTTCAGGCTTTGGTATATTAAGATTATAAACAGATTCTTCGGATAATTCAGGATTGTAAACCCTGAAAATAATTTCTTTTTCTCCGTCTTCAATTGTATACGGAAGCTTTTTTGAAAAAGATATTGTCTGAATCATAGCATTTTTAAAACGTTCGCTATCCATATTTATAAACTCTGCCGGATAAAAGCCTTCATCGGTAAGCGTTACGTCCTTTTTTGCTATCCAGGCTGTTTTGTCTTTAGCAAGATATACCCTGTAAAAAGAGCCTTTTGAACCGTTTATAACGATATGTGTTCCGCCGAAAAGATGCGATATTCTGTTAAGTCCGGCATCAACAGGAGTAGTTCTCAACGGAACATTATCATGATTTACGTATGCCTTAACTGGAGAAAATTCTTCTATCGGAATTTCCTGTGTTACCGGAATAGTTTTATAATATTTATAAATAGTAAGTCCGTACAAAGTCCTTAACGCAACTCTGTTTTCTCCTTCATGGAGTTTGACAGTATGCGCAAAAGCACCATTTGACGCAGTATAAATACTTTTATCATTAATTGAAAGGGATTCCGCAGAATTGGCTTTTCCATATATAAAAGCGTAGTCATTTGATGTTACAATCTTTTTCTCTGAGGGATAAACAACCTCAAAAGCATAAGCCTGAGACATCAAAAAAAACAACGATAATAATAAAACAAAGCATCCTCTCATATCAAAATTGTAATATAAAATTTTACTCATTGCAATTTTATGGTAAACTGAAATTATGAGCGGAAATTATATACCATTATACAGAAAATATCGTCCGCAAACGCTGGATACACTTGTTGGGCAGGAGCATATAAAGAAAACTCTTACAAGCGCAATTGAGCTTGGAAAAATTTCTCACGCATTTTTGTTTACAGGTCCCAGAGGTACAGGTAAAACTTCCACAGCAAGAATACTGGCAAAATCACTTAACTGTATTAACGGGCCTACACTTCACCCCTGCGGCGAATGCGAAAGCTGTAAAGATATTACAAACTCGATTCCTATTGACGTAATTGAAATAGACGCAGCTTCCAACCGTAAAGTAGAAGACACTCAGAATATTCTTGAAAAAATTCAGTACGTTCCGGTTCACGGGAAATACAAGATTTATATAATAGACGAAGTTCACATGCTGACAAACCACGCTTTTAACGCTTTGTTAAAAACGCTTGAAGAACCGCCTGAAAACGTTATATTTATTCTTGCTACAACTGAAGTTCATAAAGTTCTTGATACTATTAAAAGCAGATGCCAAAGATTTGATTTCAGACGTATAACAACAGAAGATATAGTCAAGCACCTGCGCTATATATCAGATCAGGAAAAAATAAAAATTACAGATGATGCATTATTTACAATAGCAAAAAACTCTGCAGGCGGTATGCGTGACAGTATATCATTACTTGACCAGCTAAGTTTGCTCGGTGTTACAAAAGACATAACATCTGACGATGTTAACGCAATTTTAGGCAGAATTTCGTTTGATACGCTTCACAAACTGAGCGAAAAAATTATTGCATCACAACCAAATGAAGCAATAGAGATTCTAAACGATATATATAACTCAGGTAATGAACCGCTTCAGATTCTTACAAACCTGTCAGAATACTTTAAAAATCTGCTTATTGTAAAAAATTGCAAGAAGGATTTATTAACAGAACTTACAGGTCTGAATGAGCCTCAATTAGAAGAAATTTCAAAACAGAAAGAACTTCTTGAAACACAGCAAATAGTATTCCTACTTGAAAGAATAACTTATTATATCAAAGAAGTAAAAATGGCTGCAAATCAGCATTTATGGCTTGAAGTAGGTATAATTGACCTTTCTAATATGGCAGAAAATACAACATTACTGGATTTGCAAAACAGGATAAAAGCACTTGAATCCGGTGCGCCGGTTGAACCCCGCAGTATTCCGAGACCTGTTGTGCAGACACCAAAACCTGCGGTAAGAACAATTGAGCAGGTTAAAGCTCCGCAAAAGACCGAAGTACAGAGTGCAAAAAGCGAAACAAAATCAGCAACCAATGATGAAGATACTTTCACTCCGCCTCCAATGTCAAAGAAATCTGACGGAACAGACATTGTTTCTTTATGGGAAGCTCTGCTTGCTAATATTAACAGCGTTCCTGCAAGAGCACTGCTTAAACAAATGGGAACTCCTGTTAAAATCACCAAAGAAGAAATTATTATTACATTCAAAACAGAAAACTTTGTTGCTCAGTATTCAAATACAAACAAAAAGGATTTACTTATTGAAGCCGCTAAAGTTCTGTTCAATAATGCAGATACAAAAATTGTCGTAAGACTTCCGCTCGGAAGCGACAGTAAACTTCAGGCAGAACAGAATGCTGCTTCTTCAGAAGAAAAAAAAAAGATAGTTAACACTGAGCCGGCAAACGAACAAGACGAAGAATACACAGAGCCGGATACAGAACCCGTTGTTAAAGAAATAAAATACGAAGTGAAAAAGAGCGCACCCCCTACGGATGAAGCTTCCAAGCAGCATCTTGAATCAGATCAGGAAAAAATGGTTCTGGAACTGTTTGACGGAAAATACATTGAATAAAAGGGTTTATATAATCTTTCAATATTTACAAACCGTTCGTTCGTGTTAGAATAAACAAGAAGGAAAGATTTTATGACATATTTTTACGCAAAACATCATCATACTCATCTAATCCCGGAAGGGCTTAGAGTTTTGCGTTCTCTATAAAACTCTTTTAATCGGCTCTTTCGGGATATTCAAGAGAAAGTAAAGAGTACGGTTTAAAGGAGATAAGTTAAATGTCATATATAAACATAATATCGGCAGTCGGAAATAACAGAGGTATAGCACCTTTATTTGTTCGTGACTGCTGCATAGAGATTCCGTCAAAACTGGGATTAACCTATAACCAAAATCTAAAAGATTCCCGTCAGATGGCAAATAATGCAGTCAGAGAGAGGTTTATTGACGAATACGGAACATCTGCAATTTGGATGGGCGGTCCTGTTTTGCTCGGCAAACTGGCTAATAAAGTAATAAAAAAACTTGGTTATAATGCCGGCGTAAACATGAGCCTGTTCAAAGAAAGAAATAATCAGGGAATAAAATACAACATTGAAAAGTTTAGAGAAAAAGCTCCCGAAGCGGTTAAAGACCTTGAAAAAGCTCTCTTAAACAAAAATAAATATCAAAAGCTTCAGGCTGGAAAATTCGCTCTTACAACAGCAATCCCAATTGTCTTAATGGGTTTTATTCTCCCAAAGCTTAACTTCAAACTGACAGAAAAAATAAAAGAAAAACAGGGGGCAAATGCAGGGAGAAAAACAGACGCAATAAATAATGAGGTATCTTTCAAGGGGTTAGCCTCAACTATGGCTAATATGTCAAACGTCAATAAAATGGCGGTAACAGACGGGGGATTAACTATTGGGCGTGTATGGACGGCTAGAAACAGATATGAACAAATGGAGCTTGGATTTAAAAATGCGATGATGATGTTTCTGAACTTTGTTTTCCCGATTTATCTTGCCAAAGGACTTGATAAACTATCGCTTAAACTGTTTAAAACAGACGTAAATTTAGACCCGAAACTTATGAACGATGAAAACTTTTTGTCAGCAATTAAAGATAACAAAATTAAAATGCCCTCTAAAAGAGAAGATATAATTGATTTTCTTGATAAAAATCCGGACAGTAATTTTTCAAAACTTTGCGAAGAATATTGCGGAGTTAAATACCTTAAAAACAGAGTTCGTGACCCCAGAGAATTTGTTGATACGAAGAAGATTTTCAGTTTTTCAAAAGAAATAGAAAAATTTTCATCAGAAGCAAGAAAAAGTGGAAATATTGAAAAATACTCAAAACTTGCTGTCAAAATCAAATCCGCAAATATTGCGGCAAATGTAGGCATAAGCAGTTTTCTTCTAGCAGTTGTTCTGCCGGAGGTAATATTCTTACTCCGAAAAAAAGTCACAGGTTCTGATGCAGAACCCGGACTTCTTTCCTAATAAATTTTATATCTTAGGCTGCCTCAACTTCTGTCTTATCTTTAACTCTTGATGCAATAATTGATGCAATAACAAGACAAACAGCGCCTATTATAAAGGTGTATTCCCAGTGATAGTTAACACCGTCAAACACGCTGAATGAACATTTATTAATAAACCAGGAAACAAGAGTACATACAAACACTTGAGGACCTGCAATAAAGATATTAAATATACCCATTACTGAGCCTTCCGTTCCGGGTTTAATATACTGAGAAAGCATTGCAAACGGTAAAGCACAAATACTTGCCCAACCTAAACCTGACAAGCCCATTAATATTGCAACAAGCTTCGGATCGTGGAAGAATGCCATGCCTAAGAATGCAGCTGCCATTGAAAGCATTGAAATAACGTGTACTTTTTTGTTACCAAATTTAACAGCAAGAACACCAATCGGAATAGCAACTAAAAAACAAATTAAATTAAATATTGCAAAACAAATTGATGAAAAGTTAGTTCCGGCAAGAACTGCATGGTCATAAGATGATTTAACAACCTCACTTACAGCTGACAAATCAGGTACATTATATACGGTGTGTACAGCGTACTGAGTGAAGTAAATCATCATACACATATTTCCAATCCAGGTAAAGAATTGCATCCAGCAAATTTTACCGACTTCAGGTGAAAGTGCAAAAAAGTCTTTTAATGACTGTATAAAATTAAATTTTTCTTTTTGTTCTTCTTCTTTTGGCTCATATCTGCGTTCTTTAATCATCATACAAGTCCATGTCATACCGAGTAAGAACGCAAGTGCTGCCATAATAAACTGAGCATTTATTGACATCTGGTAATTGAATGCCCACTTAAGAAACGGAGCTGCACCTGCGGCAACAACAGAGCCAAGACCGATTGCAAGACTTATATAAGAGTTTGCAACTGAGTGCTGTTCCTGCGGAACAACATCAGGAACAAGAGCTCTGTACGGACCCTGTGCAATATTAACGCAGGCATCTAAAATCCAAATCATCACAGCTGCAAAGCAAAGAGCTGCAAGCGGATGTATAGATAAATTAAACACTGAACCTAAGGTATTTGTAATCAGCTCAGAATTTGGAAGTGCCCACAGTGCAAGCGCCGATAATACAGCACCGCCCAGCAGGTACGGCCTGCGCCTTCCAAACGAAGAAGTTGTCTTATCTGACAAAGCTCCAACTATAGGCTGAACAACCATTCCCGTAAAAGGTCCGGCAAGCCAGATTAAACCGAAAATAAAAGGCGATGCACCTAAGTTTTCGGTAACAGGACCTGATAAAATTATTCTCATCTGCCACGCAAACTGTAAGCCAAAAAATCCTAATGCAAAGCTTAAAAACTTGGCAGTATTAAATTTCTTTAGTTCTTCCATATATAAAACTCCCCTTACTAATATACTTATAAGTTTACAAATAAAACAATTTGCCGTCAATATAATATAGCAAAATATATTTTTTCACGTTTTAGTATAATAAAACAGAAAGAAGGACACATGATTTCGTTCAATAAAGCCGCAAAAATTTTAACAAAAAAAGAACCCCAATTAACCGGACGCTTATTTAACGGAGGGTGGAATAATATTGGGATTGTAAAACGGGAGCCAGACAACAGGACAAAAGAACAACTGTTGGAAAATATCGACTATTACGCAAATCAATGCCCTGAAGTGGCGCAGTTTAAAAATGAACTCAAATCAATGAACCCAAAACATCTTGGTTTAGTATCCGACATTTGCGAACTTGCAAACCACCTTGAGCATCTAAATACAGCAATAAATATTAAAAAACCGGATGCAAACGGGAAAAGCTTATTCCAATTTTTGATGGAAATATTACCAAAGGCATCTAAAGAGAATCCTGAATCACTTGAATTATCACAAAGCATAATAGATAATACAGACTCAATAGGTGCAAAATATGCACTGAATGCACTTAGAAATCTTTATGATTGCAAAGATGCTGCCCGTCATATAAAAGCGACTATTCCATTTGTACGGGATATCGCAGACGCAGCTTTTGAGGGCGGATATACAATGGATTACAGCAAGGAAAAAACTTTTGTAAACGGTCTGAACAGTTTTATATCGCCAAATGTATCATTAGAAAAATTGGAATTTTTCCCTGAGATAATAAAAACCGCAGAAGAAGCAGATGCAACCTGTGTAATTGATGCATTTCCTTTTTTAACCAACAAAGCATCTGTCAGCAAAATTAAAGAAAACCTGGAAACATTTAAAAATCTTGCTTCAGGAATAAAAGATAAAAAAATTAACCTGACTGATTTTCTGGATAATAACGTAAATATAAAATAAAATAAAATATGCCGCAACTCACTCTGCCGAAGCAAAGGTGACTAAACGTCATGTTTGCTGAGAGGGGCGAACCTCTTTTCGTCAGAAAAGGCGTGAATTTCCGAGTTCATAAAACTTGAAAATTAAACTTTGGTTATTGCTTCTGTACAAAAGCTTGCAGTTTGACATGTTTGAACAGTTGGTATGATGTTAAATAATGCCACGGCTCGAAAACGAACCTAAAAAATTTGATTGTTCAATAATAGCAATACTTTTGAGGAATTTTTGCAATTCAGGAATAAAATCAGAAACAGACAGTTTGCAATTTTTGGGACAGATAAATTAATTTCATTTAAGCATATGATGTCATTTTTTACCAATTTTATACAATTAGAATGAGGTGTAATATGGCAACTATTAATAGCATTGAAGAACAGATAGAAGATATCGCAAAAGATTGGTTAAAATCTTTAAAAATCAAATATTATACAAAAACAGAAAGCATAAATTCTGAAATAGAAGATGCTTTAAAACGAGCACCGAGTAAAAGTGGCGGAGATGGGAATAATTATCCTGACATAAAATTATTAGTTACAACAAAAACGAATCGTGTAATACCAGTAATGATTGAAGTTAAAGGTAAAAAAAGTGATTTAGAGAAATTAAACGAAGAAGGACAGGTTTTCAATCAGGATAAAGATGGTAAACCAAATTATACAAACATTCAAAAGTATGCAACTAATGGTGCTGTACATTACTCAAATGCGATAATTAATTTAACCGACTGTTATAATGAATGTATTGCAATTGGCATTACAGGTTGGATGGAAAACAATGAAGTAAAAACAAAGTTTAAGACATATTATTTAAGTGATAAAACGTTAGGTGTTGCCAAAATAATAGATGATTATACTGATTTTAGTTTTTTGGCTCAAAATAACCTTGATGAATTGATTGAAAAAATAGATACAATAGATTTAACAGATGAAGAAAAAGAAAAACAAACCACAAACCTTGAAAATTTAATAGAAATTAATCTTAAAAATCTTAATCAAGAAATGCAAGATGTTCATAGTATTTCGGAAGATTATAGAGTTAAATTGATTTCTGGTCTTATTATGGCTGGATTAGGTGTTGAAAAAAACGGTAAATGTATTGTAAGTCCATTACTTGTTTCTGATTTAAAAGGTGAAGCAGGTGCTAAAACTCATGATGGTGTAGTGATTTTAAATAAAATAGAATCTTTTCTTGCAGAAAAGAATTTGCCCGAACAAAAACGAGACATGATTAAAGAGGTCTTAGGCTTAGTTTTTATTTATTCAAAACTGTACGAGACAGATGAAAAGAATGAAAGTAAATTGAAAAAGGTTTATAAAAAGGTAAAAGACGAAATATTGCCCTTTTTTAATCCTAAGTATCATATAGATTTTACCGGTAGGTTATTTAATGTTTTAAATGCCTGGGTTAAAGTTCCTGACGGAAGCCAAAATGATGTAGTTTTAACACCTCGTTATGTTTGTGAATTTATGACAAAATTGTGTAAGGTTAATGAAAATTCTTACGTGTGGGATTATGCAACAGGTTCAGCGGGTTTCTTGATTTCAGCAATGAAAGAAATGATTAAAAAAGCAAATACAATCTCAGATCCTGATAAAAGAAATGCAAAAATATTAAAAATAAAAGCAGAACAATTAATGGGTATAGAAAAGCTCCCTGATATTTATATGTTGGCTGTTCTAAATATGATACTTATGGGAGACGGTTCTTCAAATATTATTCACAAAAACTCTTTAACAGAATTTGATGGAAAGTATGAAATGGGTGAACACAATGGGGAGCCTTTTCCTGCTGATGTATTTCTGTTAAATCCACCATATTCAGCTGATGGTAAAGGTTTTATTTTCGTTGAAAAAGCTCTTAACAAAATGAATAAAGGTCGTGCCGCTGTATTAATTCAAGAAAATGCAGGTAGCGGGAACGGATTGCCATTTACTTCTAATATTCTTAAAAATAATACACTTATTGCAAGTATTCATATGCCAAATGATTTATTTTGCGGTAAATCATCAGTTCAAACTGCTATATATGTTTTTGATGTTGGTATTCCTCATGATGAAAAAGATAATGTAAAATTTATAGATTTTTCAGAAGATGGTTACTCAAGACAAAATCGTAAGAAATCAAGTCAGAATGTTAATTTAAGAGATACAAATAATGCAGTAGAACGTTATCAGGAAATTGTTGATATTGTACTGAATCGAAAGAAAGCAACACATTATTTTGATGATTTTGTTATAGATGATACAATAACTTTAAATGGTAATGATTGGACATATTCTCAACATCAAAAAATTGATACAGTACCTACAGAAAAAGATTTTAAAAAGACTGTTGCTGATTATTTAAGTTGGAAAGTTTCAACAATTTTAAAAGAGGAAAACCACGAAAATTTTCAATAAGCCCTCGTTTAAAAAAGTTAAAAGAAGATTTTATCAAAAACGGGGGCAAATTTGAAAAGTATAAAATTGGAAAATATTTTTATGTAAAAGGAAATCCACAATTAAATAAAGAAAGCTTTTGTTTTTCAAACGGTGCTCAATATCCTTATTTTACAAGAACAACATTTAATAACGGCATTTTAGGATATGTTGAGTATTTAGACGAAGAGCATAAAATAAAAGGGAATAGTCTTGCCGTTGGAATGATAGCAATGCAATTCTTCTATATGGAACATGATTTTTATGCAGGACAATTCACCAAAACAGTATATCCAAAATTTGAAAAATTTAATGCAAAAATTGCACAATATTTTATTTCAATATTTAACAAACATCAAGATTTACTGAAAAGTGTTTTAGTTAGAGATTTTGAAAATACTTTCATTAATTCATATATTGAATTTCCTATATTAAACAATCAAATGTCTTTTGAATACATAGAAAATTATATAAGCGAACTTGAAGATGAACGTATAAGCAAGCTGACCGCTTACCTGAAGGCAAGCGGTCTTGAGGACTATAAATTAACTAAAGAAGAACAAGAATCGATTGATAGAATTAATAACAAAAAAGTAAAATTTGAAAAATATTCAATAAATAAACTATTTGATATAGCAACAGGTAGAGATTTTATTATAGGAAATACAGAAAAAGGAGATATACCACTTATAAGTCATACAAATGAAAATAATGGATTAGTTGCAAAGATAAAAGAAGTTAGCAACAGACGAATATTTGATGCAAACAAAACTATTGCTTTAGCAGATAGAGGCGTTTTTTATGCAACAACGCAAGATAAAAATTTTCACATTGGAACAAGGGTAAAGGCATTAACGTTTAAAGATGGGGCTAAATCAGAAGAAGAAAGATTATTTGCAACATCTTCAATCAATAAATTACAAGTGTTATTCGCAGATTATTTAACAAATGCAACAGATAAACTTCCTAGTTTACAAATAGAATTACCAACTATTAATAATAAAATTGATTATGGCTTTATGAAAACATATATAAAAGCCATAGAAAAACTTGTAATTAAAAATGTGGTAGACTGGCGAGATAAACAAATTAGTGCAGCAAAACAAATAGTTAATACTAAATAAAAACTTTATTAAAACAAAACCTCAAAAATCCCAAAATTTGCAAACTATCCCAAAAATTGCAAACTGATTAAAAATCGTCAAAACCCTTATAAAATCAAGTGAAAATGCCAGCAGTTAAAATGAAAGAAAAGTGCAAAAGTGAGCAGTTTGCTTTATTCTAGTCAAACTACTTCCGACCGCCAAAATCCCTACAACGAGCGGGCTTTACGAAAAATTGCAAACTGTCTGAAAATTGCAATCTGCACTATTTTCTACACTTACGCTTCGCCCTACGCAAAATCAAAAAAATATGCCGCAACTCGGAATTGAACCAAGGACACAGGGATTTTCAGTCCCTTGCTCTACCAACTGAGCTATTGCGGCATATTTCTTTAATTTTCAAACGCTTTTTACAAGCACTATTTTTATTCTACTTGCTGAAAATATTTAATCAAGTATAAAGTTTAAAATTTCTATCCCTGAGGCGCAAACCAGGCTGTTACGTTTCTTCCTTCAACAACAGGCTTCTTCTCTACTGTCAAAGGATCATTTGCCAAATCTGTGATAAAGCGGTTTGCCAAATCAATTGCAAGCCCTGAATGCTGCATTTCACGGCCTCTCAGCATTACAACAAGTTTAACTTTATTTCCCTGTGAAATAAATTTTCTTATACTTTTTAAACGAACTTCATAGTCATGCGTATCAATTTTGTAACGTACTTTGACTTCTTTTATATCAACAGTATGCTGTTTTTTCTTTGCTTCTTTAGCTTTTTTTTCAAGTTCGTAGCGATATTTTCCGTAATTTAATATTTTGGCAACAGGAGGAGCTTGGTTTGCACTAATTACAACCAAATCCAAATCAGCTTCTTCTGCCATTTTTAACGCTTTCGATGTAGGAACAACGCCAACGTTATTACCTTCTGCGTCAATTAATCTAACTTCTTTTACTCTAATTTTTTCGTTTATTAACGGTTTATCTTTACCTTTACCCGTATTTCTTTCTTCGTTTGAAATAATTATTCTCCTTTATTTATTAGTACTAACATCTTTTATAATACCATGCTTTAGGCTTTTTGCAAGCTTACGGTAATAAGAATGAATGTTTAATCAGTTTATCTGCTCAAAATCAGGACTAAGTGCAAGCCAGGTATATCCTTTTTCATAGACAGACGGGATTTCAAGCACAAAAGTACCGCCATATTTACCTCTTACAAAGTTTACATATCCTTCAGATGCAAGAATATCCAATGCATTTTTTATTGTTTTTGCACTGACATTAAAAACTTCGGCAAAATTTTTAACAGACGGAAGCTTATCTCCCTGTTTACAGTTCTCAGCTATATATTTTTTAATACTCTGTTCAACCTGTTCGTAATAATACGGAATTTCTTCGTCTTGTGAATTTTTTGTTACTACAGTACCGTAATATCCCCTTCTGGTTTTTACAACACCTGCAACCGATAGAATTTTAACCGCATCATGTATCGTCTTAACGCTTACATTGAACATATCTGCCATGGCATTATTTGAAGGAAGTTTGTCACCTTCTTTTAAATTATTCTTTATGTATTTATTTATGTGTTCAGCAACCTTTTCAACAAGAGTCTGCTGTTCTATATTAGCAACCTTAAAATCGACAGACTCTATGACAAAGTTCTTTCCGCATCTGGACAGAATTCCTTCCTGCTGCAAAAGATTTAATGCCGCCATTGCTGTTGCAAAAGGCATAACAAGAGATTCTGATAACTTTCTTGCCGAGATAAAAATATCACCCGGTTTGTAGTTATTATCCAATATGATTTTTTTTATTTCTTCACTCGCAACTTCCCGTTTAGAGGTTAACTTTTCAGCATTATTCTCAGAAACATCTTTTATATAAGAACCGACCTTTTGGCGTGATGCAATTAAGCCTTTGTCTTCAAGTATTCTGTAAACATTTTGCATTGTTCCAAGGCTGACGCTTGTATGAACGGCTATATCACCCTTTTTGGGCAAATAATCATTAACTTTTATTTTACCTGTTTTTAATCCGTCTATAATCCATTTTTCAAGCCAGGCGGCAATCTTATTAACTTTATTTTCACCTGGAAGGAATGAGTGGACATGAGGTGCCATCTCCGCTACAGTTATTCTTCTTCCTTCAATGATTTGTGACATTTTATTATCCCTATAATTAATTAAAACAATCATATCACATCTCAAAAATATGTCAAAAAGGGTAAATAAAAGGGAGTGAATAAGGTAGAAGCAAAAATATAAAAATAAAAAAGCCGGATATTTTATCCGGCTAATCCCTATATTATTTAATCGTAGTTTACTTAATCGTAAAATATACTCCTATATATTAAATCTTTTATTATTTGATTACAGTGAAAAATTTAAACTCAGCAGGCATTAATTTACCGAAGGAAATTGAGTTTGTTGCAGCTACAAATTTTTCTTCAATATAATCTGTTCCGTCAAACCTGAATTCAGATACGATAGAATAGTCGCAAGAGAGTTCAATCATTTTGTCAAACACTTCTCTGCCTTCAACTACTTCTGTCCATGTATTGCCGTTTCCGTCATTCTTTTCAATTTTTTCAGTCGGAGATTGGCAATTTGCGATTACCAATATTGAGTTTTTCAAACCTTCTTTTTGAATCTGCCATGCAACAAAGCCGTCATCATCCTGTCTTATGATATGAGCTTCGCCGTCTGTAATAACAGGATTATTTTTTACAAATCTGTCAATTGCATCAAATTTTGAATAGAAATCGTAGTCTTTTTCTCTTTTCATAGAAACTTCATTGCCGATTACGTATTCCATACCTGTTTTAGTAAAAGATTCATCACCGTCAATATACATAACAGGTCGCTGAGCAAATCTTCCGCCCGGAAGGAATTTATACTTAAACCATTTAAACAGAGCACCCTGTTTACCCAACTGTCCAGGGTATCTGTCAATAGCTTCAAATTCACCGTCCTGATTGTTGTATGATTTAATAATTGAAAGCGGTGTTGATTTTTTTGTTGATGAATTGTAATTAGACAAATACAAGTTATCATCAGCAATTGCACTAGGTGTTTTTGCACTCTGTGCTACAATATCATTACCCCACAAGAGGTCAAAATTCATATCTTCGTGGTATTCTTTGTAATAATTATCCCAGAGCATGTATTCGCCCAATACGGCAAAATAAGGAATCTTTTCTTTCATCGCAGTGTTTAATGCTCCTAAAACTTTTCTTGGAGCACGATAGCTTATCGGTTCGCCGTCTTTTTCCGAAACTTCATCAACAATGTGATCAATATGGTCAATTCTGAACCCGTCAAAGTTGAACTCGCTCTGAAGATTTTTCATATAATCAATAAAAAAGTTTATAACATCCTTATTATATTTTCCGCTTTCAAGGTTAACGAAATAATAGGGTGTCTGACAATCAAGGTTGGCAAACTCTGTTACATCCTCACCGTTGAATTTATAGTGTTTGAATGTAGGATAAGATGCTCCTTCACTCATTTTGTCAAACACAGGAACGCCTGCAGAACACCATGCACCGCCCGGAGCAGTCCACATACCTTCTTTAATCAGTGTATTTATTATGTCACCCTGATTTGTAATATCAGTTTCTTTAAGCTTTTTGCCTCTGATATTTCCGGCAACTCTGTTAATTATATTTCTTGCTTTCCTTTGTAATTTGTCCTGAATGGTTCTTTCCAGCATAGCGTTTGAAAGAAATTCTTTCACTTCTTTCATCTTATCATTGATTTCATTAAAGATATTTTGGTAGTGTTCGGTTAAATCGCCATAGCCTTCGCCCTTTAGGTCTTTTTTATACATACCGCTGACAATATCCAAATCATCTTTTAAATACTTATCTTTTAATTCGTCAGCTATTTTATCAACATTTTTTGAAAGTTCATCAATTAGAGCGTTTATATCAAACCATCTTGCACACTCAGGATTTGTCAAAACTATTTTTGAAAATCTTCCTGTCTGCGGAAGTATATCGTAAATTACCGGGTGTCCTGCAAGCTGGGTTAATCTGATAAACATTTTAACCTGCTCGTCTGCATTTAAACCTGTTGCATCAGTAATCTTTTTATCTTCAAGATTAGGGCTTACGCAGCTCGCCGTAGGAAGATACGCAACTCCGAATTCACGTGGGTGAAACGGTATTAGGTACATCGTTGTTCCGAAGATGTTGTTATCTAAATTTCCTGTCGGCAGAATTAAAAGCTGACGCATCCACGCCATAAATTTACCGCATTCTTCTGAAAAGTTTCCGTTGCCTAAACCTGCCAAATTAGTTAACTTAATATCATGACCTTCTTTCTGTAACCAGGAAGAATCTTTAACATTATTTCTTGCAAGTACGCTTGTTTTTGAAAAATCAAATTTGCCGTCTTTAAATACACCGTTTGCAGTCCATTTGTATTCAAGGGCAAATAAAACTTCCGAGTCTGATAACTCTTCCAGCGCTTTGATTTGAGGGTAAGGAAGATATCCGAATTTTTCCATAAGTGATTTTAAATATTCTTTTCTTTCTTCGCTTATAAAGTTAAAAGAATATAAATCTTTTAATTTTGCATAAAAAGAATTTAAACTCTCACACTCATTCTCGACATCTTTTTTAAACAAAAATGCTAACATAGGGATTCTCCTTACTTAAAATGTTTGTCGTTGGATTTGTATAAAAATAATATCATGCATATATATTTTATACAAACAATTGTAACGGAATGTAAATCATAAAAGCAAAATAAAATTTTACGGTTTTTTATTTGAGTATGATAACTTTTCAGAGCAAAAACAGTGCTATAAGACAGGCAGACAGAATTACAAGAAGGGTTAATTCTGTTTATCCGCATATTTCGGAAAGCAAAGCCAGAAAAGCTGTCGGGTATCTTTTGCAATACACTGTCTCAGACACAAAAACCGGATATAAATTATCAAATTTGATACTTAAAAATTCAAATAAGATTGATAATTTGAGATGCAGAAGCGGAATGGGAATTGATTTATTTGAAAACATAATTGATATGCTTAAAAATAAAAAAATAGGCAATTGTTACGAAAAATCAATGTTATGTCAAATAATAGGTAAAATTAACGGTATAAAAAATATTTATCCTGCAAAAATTTACTGTACGAGAAATAGTTCCGGTGCAACCGTTCAAATCGACCATGTTGTAGCCGTAATAACAGACATTCCTCTTGGTGCTGGCGGAAAATACAGTTATAGAAATAAAGATGCTGTAATTCTTGATCCTTGGCTTGGAATTACAGAGTTTGCCGGAGATTATTTTGCGAAATTAAGAACAGATTTTGCTAAGTTTTTTACAAGTATTAATGATAATGATTTTAATATGCGTTTTCTTGCAAAAACATCTAAAAATTTAGCAGAATTTAATAAAAAAAGAAAACAAAGTTTTAAGCCTGATTTTTATTTGCAGCTGCACGAAGATGAGTTGTTAACGGATAAGGATGCTCAAATCTTAAAAGAAAAGCATCCTGAATTAATAATAAAATAAGATTTTATTATAATAAAAACGGACTTTTAAAGTCCGTTTTTTTATCTGTTAATTTGCTCTTAGCTTTCTACATATTCTCTTAAGCGTTTGCTTCTGTTCGGGTGTCTGAGTTTTCTCAGAGCCTTAGCTTCGATTTGTCTGATACGTTCACGCGTTACGCCGAACAACTGACCTACTTCTTCCAAAGTTCTTTGTCGTCCGTCATCCATACCAAAACGTAATCTTAATACATCTCTTTCACGCGGAGAAAGTGTGCAGAGAACTTCTGCAAGGTCTTCTCTCAAGAGTTCTGAAGCAACCGTCTTAATCGGAGCATCTGCTTCTTTATCTTCAATAAAATCACCCAATCTTGAATCTTCTTCTTTACCGATAGGAGTTTCAAGAGAAAGAGGTTCCTGAGCTATTTTAACGATTTCTCTTAACTTAGGAATAGAAACGCCCATTTCAACCGCAAGTTCTTCTTCGGTCGGTTTTCTTGAAAGTTCCTGAGCCAGACGGCGGGTAACTTTTTTGAGTTTGTTAATCGTTTCAACCATGTGAACAGGAATACGAATAGTTCTAGCCTGATCAGCAATAGCTCTTGTAATAGCCTGTCTAATCCACCATGTTGCATAAGTAGAGAATTTGAATCCTCTTTCATGGTCAAATTTTTCTGCTGCACGGATTAAACCAAGGTTGCCTTCCTGAATTAAATCCAAGAACAGCATGCCTCTGCCAACATATTTTTTAGCAATACTTACAACCAATCTTAAGTTTGCCTGAACTAATTTTCTTTTTGCAATTGCTGCGGCTTTTGATTCACCTTCAACAATTTTCTTTGCAAGTTCAATTTCTTCTGCAGTTGATAATAATTTAATTCTTCCGATTTCTCTGAGGTAAAGTCTTACCGGGTCTTCAACCGTACCTACTTTTTGTTGTTCGTTTTCGTTAACGGATTCTCTTGTTATATCGGAATCCATCATGTAAAAATCATCACTTTTTACTCCGCTTAATTTTGATGTGCTGATAATATCCTCAATATTATCCGTACCCAAATCGGTTTCTATGTAGTCATCTGTTTCGTCTACATCTACATCGACATCTTTGTCGGAGTCAAAATCAAGCATGTCAAGATTTTCATCTTCAACACTGATTACTGATGAATGTGAGTTTTTTCTTTGGGTCATTATTTAATCTCCAGTCCTTAACTTTAATTTATCTCTGAGCTGCATCTGCATTTTAAGGGCTTCTATTTCATCGTTATTAACATTTATATATTTGTCGCGAAGTTCTTTTCGTTCTTTTTCCCTGTACAATTTGTTAATCTTTGAAATATTTTCCCTGACAGCTCTTTCAAATTCTTCAGCGTCTAAACCATTAAACGCTTCCGAATAGCCGATTAAATCCGTCAGGATTTGTGTCAGGCTGTCATCCTCAATGAACTGTGTATACAATTCTTTTGTCAATTCCCTAACATTATTTACTGTATACGCTATTTTGTCAATTGTATTTTTTACAATTATTAACTTTTCATCTTGAATGATATTTTCGGGTAGTAATTCGTTAATCCGCATATAACTTAGCGGACTGTCTGTTGATAGAAAAACGCTCAATAAATTTTTTTGCGCTTTTAACTCTAATTGTGAAGATTTTGTTACATTTTGGGTGCTGTCCTGCACTCTAAATCTGTAATCGTTGTTAATGTTAGCTTTTGAGAGTTCTTTCAGAAGAGCTTTTTCATCAACATCAATCACATCTGATACCATTTTTACATATTCGGTCTGAATAATTTTATTGTTTACATCCTTCAAAATGTCTATTATCTGGGTTACAAGCTCAGCTTTTTCCTGCGGTGTATTGATTTCGTTTTTGTTTTTGAGCGTGTTGTTAAGCAGAAAGTCTATCAATAATGGCGCATTTTGGGCATATTCCAGATACGCCTCTCCGCCCATGTTTCTGATAAATTCGTCAGGGTCTTTTCCCTGCGGAGGCGACACAACTCTGATTTCGCATGCGTATTTATCATCAGATACAGAGGAGATATGGCTTTCGTCAAACTGTTTAACGTTTCCTATTGCCGACAAAGTTTCTTTGATAACCTGACTTCCTCTTTTTGTGGCGTTTACACCGGCTTTGTCAGTATCAAATGAAAGGTATATTCTTCTTGATTTCGTGTAACGGGATATGAGTTTTACATGCTCGGGTGTCAGCGCAGTACCGCATGAACCTACCGCATTTTTTACGCCATGCGCCTGAGCGGATATTACATCAAAATATCCTTCCATAATAATTACGCCATCCTGCTCTTTTATGGCATCTTTTGCCGTATCCATGCCGAATAAAATACGGCTCTTATTATATATAAGCGATTCTGCAGAGTTCAGGTATTTTGCAGCTTCACCATCTTTTATCGCACGCGCACCAAAGGCTACGGTTTCGCCGTTTTCATTTCTTATCGGAATAATAACCCTGTTTCTGAAACGGTCTATATACGTACCTTTGCTTGATTTAAGAATCAGACCGGCTTTTTCAAGAACTTCATCTGAAAAATCGTTTTTCAGAGTTTTATATAAAGTATCGTACTTATCGGGAGCAAATCCCAGATTATATGTATTTATGATTTCATCTGTAATATCACGTTTTTTTAGTAAATCCATGCCTGCTTTTGCATCAGTTTTAAACAGGTATTCATGATAAAAGTCAGCAGCTTTCTTGCATGCTGAGAGCATGTCTTTTTTTATGCTTTTGTTTTTATCACCTGCTCCCATTTTTTTAGGAAGTTCAAATCCGTATTTTTCGGCAAGTTCAAAAATTACATCTTTATATTCTCTGTTTTGGATTTTAACCAAGAAATTTAAAGCATCTCCGCCCGCTCCGCAGGAAAAACATTTATATATACCTTTAGACGGACTTACGGACATAGACGGTTTCTTGTCATTATGAAACGGGCATAATCCCCAATAGTTAGCTCCGCTCTTTTTAAGCGCAACGAACTGTGACACAACATCTACTATATCCAATCTATCCTTGATAAGTGATATTAATTCTTCAAATGAACTTACCTGAACCATATAATAATATTATATCAAATATAAAAAATATTTTATTCATGTTAAAATCCAGATATGTTAAATCTATACGTCACATCATCAGAAAAACATATCGGAAAAACTTTTATTACATCAGGAATTGCTGCAACTATGCAGTCATTAGGGTATACGACAAGCGTTTATAAACCGATACAGACATCAGGAAAAGAACTTAACGGCTTTGTTCAGTCTCCTGATTTGACGTTTTTAAAAACCATTGACCCGTATATTAATTCGCATTTTTCTTATTTGTACAAATCATCACTTGAGCCGCTTGTTGCGTCTGAAAGTGATAATGAAACGATTGATATAGATTATATTAATAACGAGTATAAACGAATAATATCAGTATCAGACTGTACTCTCCTTGACGGTGACAGCGGAATTCTCAGTCCTATAGCTCCGGATTTGCTGGTTGCAGATATGATTAAAAAATTGAATATTCCTGTTCTGATAGTTACTGAGCCTAATGAGAATTCTGTGAATAATACGTTTATGACAATAGCCGCAGCCGTAGAAAAAGGTATAGAAATTCGCGGTGTTGTAATTAATAACATAAGAGAAGATTGCCCTAAAGAGCTGCTTAATACAATTACAAGAGCAGTTGAAGAATTTACGAATGTAAAAATTCTCGGACTAATCCCTCACCTTAATCCTGATTTTACTCCTGAGGATTTGATTACCGCTATATTAAACGGCATTGATATAGAAAGTGTTTTTAACGTTAAAATCGAAAAACTGGATATGAACTGATGATTATAACTGCAGGTATTTATAAAGGAAGAAAAGTAACAGCTCCTGATGAAAACATTACTCGTCCAACTCTTTCAAAAACCCGTATGGGAATTTTTAATACACTTTATTCAATAATCGGTGATTTTGAAGGGAAATCTTTTCTTGATGTATTCGGCGGTTCGGGAATTATGGGGCTGGAAGCTTTATCAAGAGGGTTTAAAGAGGTAAAAGTTTACGAGCTGAACAGAAAATCTGCAGAAATAATAAAGAAAAATTATTCGGGACTTAATCTAAAACCAAATCTTACGGTTGGCGACAGTATAAAAATTCTGTCAGGGAGCAGTGAATATTATGATGTCGTATATATAGATCCTCCATACCGGAGCGGTATTTATGAAAAAGTATTAAAACTGGTAAACAGCGGTATTATTGTTGTTGAATATTCCGAAGATGTTGATTTCACAGGATTTAATATTATCAAACAAAAAACATACGGCGGTACAAAGGTTGCGTATTTATCCCAAACATAAAAGCAGAATGAATAACAGCGATTTTTAAATGTAAACAAAAGTAAATTTTTAGTCCGAAATCAGTACATTTTTGGTACATTGTATTAGAATATTATTATTGGTTGAAAATAATGGTTAATTAAGTGATTACAATATTGAGAGGAACGGAATAGTGTTGGATTTAAAAGAAAAAGAATCAATGAACATAAAGTTTGAAAACTTTATTGACACACTTGATGGGGAAGATTTATTTGGAAAATGCGACAGAGTAGACGAAGTTCTGCACAGCGGTGTTTTAACAGGTAATGAAGGCTTGGGCATGGTTACAATGAATAAGGTTCAGCCTGACTCTAAAATCAAAGAAAAAGACGGAACTATTCATGACGTAATAATGCTCGGTTCAAACTCTTACCTTAACCTGTCAACACACCCTCAGGTTATGCAGGGCGCAAGAGAAGCGCTTGAAAAATTCGGATACGGCATGGGCGCTGTTTCTAACTATGCCGGTATTACCGAAATCCACAAAGAGCTTGAAGCAAGAATAGCAAAATTCCACGGAACTGAAGATTGTATCGTATTCCCTTCAGGTTACGGTGCTAATATCGGTATCGTTTCTGCTTTATGCGGTAAGAATGATGTAATTATTAATGACGCTGCAAACCACGCTTCAATATTTGACGGAAACGTTTTGTCAGGCGCAGAAATTAAAGTATTCCCGCACAGAGATATGAAGGGTCTTGAAAGAATTTTATCAAGAATTCCTGAAGAAAAAACAGGCAGATTGATTATCACAGACGGTGTGTTCTCTATGGATGGTGATATGGCATACTTAGACAAGATTGTTGAGCTTGCTGAAAAATATCACTGCAGAATCATGGTAGACGATGCTCATGGTGTCGGTATTGTAGGTCCTACAGGACGTGGTACTGCAGAACACTATGGCGTAATGGATAAAATTGATTTACACGTAAGCATGTTATCAAAAGGTCAGGGCGGTCTTGGCGGATATTGCGCAGCTTCAAGAAAAGTTGTTCAATACTTAAGACTTTATGCAAGAAGCTACTTCTTCTCAACAGCTATGCCGGCTTCAGTTGCAGGCGGTCTGAATGAAGTTTATAAACTTCTTGAAACTGATACTGCAGGAAGAAAAGAACTTTGGGAAAAAACAAATTATCTTAAACAAAAACTTGTAGATGCAGGTTTTGATATCGGTCACTCACAGTCTGCTATCGTTCCTGTTATGATTTATAACGAACCCGTTCTGTTTGAAATTTATGAAAAACTCAGACAGAGAGGTGTTTACGTTAACATCGTAACTTATCCTGCCGTAAGAAGAAAAGAATGCCGTTTAAGACTTTGTACAATGAAGAATTTAACATTTGAACAAATCGACAGAGCGGTAAGCATTCTTACTGAAATCGGTAAAGAATATAATATTATCAAGTAAGATGATATAAGTTTAAAAAACGGCTGATGTAATACATCAGTCGTTTTTTACAGCGAAAAATAATTGTGATAATATATTGGTATCGGAGGGGATGTTATATGAAAACGGTTTTGGTGACAGGAGCTGCCGGATTTATCGGTTTAAATGTTGTAAGGATGTATTCCGAATACGGTTGGAGAGTTTTGGCACTTGTTCATAACAGAATTCCAAATGAGCTGTATAATATAAACAATGTTGAAGTTATACACGGTGATGTTACTGATAAAGAGTTTGTCCTTCAGTTTAAGGATAAAGTTGATGTAATAGCACACGTTGCCGGACTTGCCAAAGACATCGGTCCTGAAAAGGCCTTCCGCAAACTTAATTTTGAATCGGTTACGAGCCTTGCCAATTTGCCGAAGGAAAAATTTGTTTATGTATCTTCATCTGACGTATACGGTATTAAAGACTTTGATAATGCAGATGAAAATACTCCGATTATTGAATACCCGAAAAATCCGTATCCGAGATATAAAATCATGTCCGAAAACTGGCTGAGAGAAAATTGCTCTAAATATGTAATAATACGTCCTGCGGCAGTTTGGGGAGAAGGCGATTTGACACTTGAAAAAAGAGTTATTGATTTTCTTAAGTCATCTCCGTTTATTGTTCACTTTGGGAAATGGAGAGGACAATGCCGCTGGCCGTTAGCCAATGTCAAAAATGTTGCAAAGACTATTGTTGCAGTAAGCGAAACTGATGAATTTGATAATGATGCCATAACAATAATTGATTCAGAAAAAACAACAATTGATGAATACTACAGGAGTATTGCCGCAAAGAATTTCCCTGATAAAAAGTTCAAAAATCTTTATTTGCCTCTTTGGTTTGGTAAACTTATCGGGTTTATTTCAACTTCATTATCAAATCTTCTGAGGCTTAGAGAGCCGATTTTTGACCCTACATTTTATGCGGTCCATCATGTAAGCTCCAACCTTGATTTTTCTAACAAGAAAATGCTCAAAGCTATTAAGACGCTTGAAAAAGAACCTGTTAACCTGTAATCTTTAATCTTCTAAAAATTCAGGCAGAATTTCGTTGCTAAGCATACTGCCCTTAAGGTTGAACGCATAACCTTCGGGAGTTTTTATGATGTAGTCTTTATACTTATCGAGAACCTTTTTGTACTTTGTCTCAAAATTTATTCCGAATTTATCGAATATTTTTTGAGTATTAACCCCTTCTGTTTTTCTGAAGCCAAGAAAGATTTCTTCCTCAAGTTTTTCTTTGTCATTAAGAATACGTCCGTATTCATGCGAAGCAGGATTATTCATGTATTCTTCTAAAGTACAGTAGTTTGAATACCTAATTCCCTCAACATAACCGTGTGCCGAAACTCCGAAACCGTAATATTCATCGTTGTTCCAATATGTTAGATTATGGCGGGATTCAAATCCTTTTTTAGCGAAATTACTAACCTCATATCTTTTAAAATCCGCATTGGTTAAAATCTCATTTACCCCTTCGTACATATCGGCCTGTAAATCCTCGTCAGGAATATTATCAGGAGTATGACTTCCCCAATATGAACCGCCCTCTATTTTCAGTCCGTAAGTTGAAACGTGCTGTATATCAAGTTCAAGGAACGTTTTCAAATCCTTCATTACCCCTTCCGCTGTTTGCTCGGGAAGTCCGTAGATTAAATCAAGACTTATGTTATTAAATCCTGCAAGTTTTGCGTATCTTACTGTATCTGTAATTTGTTCCGAATTATGCCTTCTCCCTGCAATTTTCAGCAATTTATCATCAAATGTCTGCGACCCTATACTTATTCTGTTAAAGCGCAAATCCTTCAGGTTTTTCATATAATCGGCACTGCAATCGTCAGGGTTAACCTCTATTGTAACCTCTGCATTATCGGCTAAAGCAAATTTCTTTACGATTTTTGACAGCAATTCAACTGGTAATAGCGAAGGTGTACCACCACCGAAATACAATGTATTAAGTTTTTCCCCCTTATAATTTTCACTAATTTCTTTAAGCAGAGAATAAACATAACCCGTAATCAGTTCAGGTCTGTTAAAAGATACAAAAGAACAGTAATTACATTTGCCGCTGCAAAACGGAATGTGTATATAACAAGCTTTTGGCATTATCACTCATCCAATTTAATAAAGTTAGAATCCCACCTCAAATCCAGATATTTAATCTTTTTGTTGAGCATCTTAACTTGCGGAACAAGAGTCGTTAATCTGTTGATTTTATTATATACGCCTGAGTTGAAGCTTCCCAGTCTTATATTCACCGTAGGAATTTTTACGTATACATCTGTCGGAGTTCTGTAATCAATATATTCAACCTGTTCACCAGACGCATCTTCAACCATAAGTGCAAGTTTTTTAAAGTTCATAACTTTAGTTTTGTCCCAATTCCTGTAATCATCACCGACGCCATAGGTTATCACGCGGACTGTGCTGTACTGTTCTGGAAGGGGCATATAATCACGTCCGATTAGCTTTCCGTCTGAGGAGAAAAATGCTATCGGTTCAACATCAATATCAGGCGCAATTGTCAATGCCGGAGTTCTTTCAACAATAATAATTTTTAGCCTTGCAGGGAACCAAAATCTTCTTATATAAACATCCTGAACAGGTTCAAGCTGTTTTATGCTTTCTTTAAGATTATCTGTTCTTACAAGGAATATAGGCTTTGTTGAAACCTGATTTCTTCTGAGTGCAGATAAAACCTTTTGTGACGAAACAATTTTGTTGTTCACAATCTCTAATGCAGGACTGTTCAAATTATCAAATGCATTGGTATGCAAACGCCACTGGGGCATTTTTAAAAGCATATAGCACAGCACTATGAGTATAATAAGAATAAACAGCTTTAACACAGCACGCAGTCTGTTAAGTCTGCGTCTTGATTTTTTTACCTGACGTGTCAGTTTTCTTTTCTGATACCTGTGTCTTTGGTAATATCGCGGATTTTGCTGTTGTTGTATGAATTCTTCATCTGACATTATTTACTCAGTCCTGCACTGTTTAGTATCGTTAAAACAAGGTGGTCGTAATCTATTCCCATAACTTTAGCCTGAGCCGGCAAATCACTCGTATCAGTCATTCCCGGGTTTGTATTAATTTCAAGGAAATATGGTTCATCATCTTTAATCATAAAATCAACTCTTGAAACACCGTTGCAGCCTGCTGTTTGATGAGCTTTAACCGCAATGTCTTTTACTCTTTTTGTTGCTTCTTCGCTAAGTCCTGTTGCTGGAACTATGAACTCTGAAAGACCTTTGGTATATTTTGCATCAAAATCGTACCACTCAGTTTTTGTTCTGATTTCCAGAATTTCTGTTGCAAATTCTTCACCCGGTTTGCCAAGAACACCGACTGTTACAAAGAAACCGTCTATAAATTCTTCAATCAAAACATCATCATTGTATTTCAAAGCTTCTTCATAAGCTTTTTCGAGTTCATCGGACTTATTTACTTTTGTCATTCCAAAGCTTGAACCTTCCGAAACCGGCTTTGTAATAAGAGGATATCTTAAATCCTTAACCGCCTCTTTTACATCATCACCCTTACGGACGAATACTGATTTAATCAAAGGTATGTCTTTGCATGTTGATAAAATACGTTTTGTATATTCTTTGTTCATACAAATTGCACTGGACATAACACCGCACCCTGTATACGGGATTTGAAGAATCTCGAGTATACCCTGAATACAGCCGTCTTCGCCGTATTTTCCGTGCATTGTATTATATGCGTATTCAAACCCTTTAAGGTCGTTCATTACATTTTTTGAAACATCAATAAGTTCAGCATTTTTGTAGCCAAGCCTTTTCAATGCGCCCAAAACATTTTTACCGGAACGGAGTGATACTTCTCTTTCCGATGACATTCCTCCGCATAAAACCGCTACTTTTGCCTCTAACGGGATAATATATTCCATAATTCTTCCTCTTTTTCTGTTAAATCCCCGAATAATATAATTTCAGGTTCAAGTTCTATTGTGTACTGTTTCTTAACTGCATTATACATCATAACCATTAATGTTAAAATATCTTCTGATGTTGCATTTCCTTTATTTACGATAAAGTTTGCGTGATTTTCCCAAACTTTCGCATTAGGTAAATCAAACTGTTTTACCCCTGCTTTATCCAATAAACGTCCTGCCGAATCATTTTCAGGATTTTTAAAAACACTTCCTGCATTTGGAGTTGCAAGCGACGGCTGAATATTTTTTCTGAACTCTAAATTTCTTTCGATAAGAGATTTAATTTCTTCATGAGGAGCTTTTTTGAGCTCAAATTCAGCATGTACAAGTACATACCGTCCATCTTTCAACAGAGAGTGCCTGTAAGAAAAATCCAGCTCATCTTTTTTCTTGTAAACAACTTCATTGGTTTCTTTATCAAACAAACAGCACTGTGTAAGACCGTCTGATATGCATTGTCCGTGCGCTCCTGCATTCATACAGACGTCACCGCCTACAGAACCTGGGAAACCAATCATAAACTCAAATCCGCTTAAACCTGCTTCCGCTGTTTTTTGTGCAAGCATAGGTCCTTTTACACCGCAAGACGCAAATACGTGAGTGCCGCGTATTTCAAACTGTTTAAGCTCTGTTGTAACAATAACTTCTCCGTTATAACCGTTTGATGAAAAAAGAATATTTGAGCAACTTCCAAGAACAATTGCATCTTTATGTTCGCGCAAAAGTTCCGTAAACTCTGACTGAGTTTCCGGGAGAAAGACGGTTTTTACTTTTCCGCCTATTTTATATGTAGTTAAATTTTTTATCTCAAAATCTTCTTTTACTATCATACAAGCTCCAAGCTTTCGAGTTCTTTTCCTAAAGCAGTAATAGTTCCGGCTCCGAGACCAATAACTATATTACCTTTCTTTAATGTCGGAAGCAGAGCTTTTGCAACCTCTTTCATATCCCCTTTCAGGTATTCGGCTTTAAGCTCTGATGCAAATCTTTCTCCGCTGATTCCTTCAATTTTGTCCTCGGAAGCTGCATAAACATCTGTAACAACAACACGTCCTGCTTCATCAAAAGCAGTCATAAAATCGTTCCACAAGGCTTTTAATCTAGTGTATCTGTGCGGTTGGAATACTGCAACAATATTCTCTTTCCCGAATTTTAAAGACGCTGAGTTAAGTGTTGCTCTGATTTCTGTCGGATGGTGCGCATAGTCGTCATAAACTTCTATTCCGTTAATTTCGCAAACCTTCTGAAATCTTCTTCCCATTCCCGTAAAACCGTAAAAACAGTCTTTAATCTCTTTTACAGTAACACCTGCTTCTGTCAGAGCAGAAACAACTGCAAGAGTGTTATAAACATTGTGTACGCCTGAAAGCTGAATTTTGATATCTGTTAACAGTTCCCCTTTTCGGAAGATATCAAATTTTGTACCTTCTTTTGTGTACTCAATGTTTTTAGCAGTATAATCCGCATCATTTAAGCCATAAGTAATAAAGTCACCGCTGAGCTGTTTAACACCTTCATTATCAATGTTTACCAAAACTTTTTTAGAACGTGATATTGCGGTATTAAAAGTTTTTACCAAATCCGGCATACCGTTTTTATAGAAGTCGAGGTGGTCTTCTTCAAGATTGTTTATAACAAGAATGTCGGCATTATATTTAACTATAGTACCGTCGCTTTCATCAAGCTCAGCAACAAAGTATTTACCCTTCTTATGCTGTGCATTTGTATGAAGTTCGGGAACTATACCTCCGTCAACAAACGAAGGTTCAAGCCCTGCCTTATCAAGAACATAAGAGCATAGTCCGCTTGTTGTAGTTTTACCATGCGTTCCTGAAAAACCTATAAAACGCTTGTGGTCAGCCTGTGCCGATTTTGATATTTCGTTCAGCATATCAGAACGGTGATAAATCTTTAAACCAAGCTCTTTTGCTCTTATAAGTTCAGGGTTATTTTCTCTGATAGCCGTACTTACAACAACAACAGCTCCCTCAGGAACATTATCGGCACTGTGCCCTATTGTAACTTTTGCACCCAAATTCCTTAGTGCTTTTATGTATTTAGAATCTGCAATATCGGAGCCCGAAACAGTATGACCGTCTTCAAGCAAATATTTAGCCAAACCGCTCATTCCAATTCCGCCTATTGCAATAAAATGATATATACCCATCTTTTCTTTCTCTCCAAGTCTTATAACTCAATTATAGTACAAAGCAGGGTAGGGGTAAAGGGGTAATGTATAGTTATTATTCAGATTTAAAAAGGGCGGACAAAATTGTCCGCCCTTTTTAAATATTTTGAACCCGATTTAATCAACAGAGAAGATGTCTTTAATATCTTCCATAGTAAGTGACTTTGTAATATTTCTGTCAATAGAAACTACGCTGTCAACAAGGTCACGTTTACGTCCTTTGATTTTCTGAATTTTTTCTTCAACAGTATTCTTTGTAATAAGTCTGTAAACAAATACCTTCTTAGTTTGTCCGATACGGTAAGCTCGGTCAGTTGCCTGATCTTCAACTGCAGGGTTCCACCATGGGTCGTAGTGAATAACGTAGTCTGCACCCGTTAAGTTCAAACCTGTACCGCCGGCTTTCAAACTGATTAAGAAAATCGGTATATTCGGGTTGTTGTTGAAGTTTTCAACTGCACCCTGTCTGTCTTTTGTCTTACCTGTTAGGTATTCAAACGGAATACCTTCTCTTTGCAGCCATGCTTTAATAATATCAAGCATGTCAACAAACTGACTGAACAGAAGTATTCTGTGTTTTTCTTCAATAATCTGCTGAATCATATTTTTCAGGTATTCAAACTTGCCTGATTTCATATCGCCTTTAACATGTTCTTTATCATATAATCTCGGGTGACAGCATATCTGACGCATACGAAGAAGTGCTGAGAAGATAGACATTCTGCTCTTTTCAAGACCATTTTGTTCAATACTCTTGAACAATTCTTCTTTAGTACTGTCAAGAACTTCAAGATAGAAATCTCTTTGTTCGTCAGTAAGTTCACAGTATGCCATGTTTTCAACTTTATCAGGCAGGTCTTTTGCAACATCTCGTTTCATACGGCGTAAGATGAACGGGAAAATCTGCAGTTTTAAACGTTTTTCAACAGTCTTATCCTGACGTTCCATAATCGGTGTAACATAGCGGTAATTAAACTCTGCCACATTGAAAAGGAAGCCCGGCATTAAGAAGTCGAACACGGACCACAGTTCTTCAAGTTTGTTCTCAATAGGAGTACCTGAAAGAGCAAGTTTGTGGTCTGACTGCAGTTCTTTAACCGACTGAGCTGTCTGAGAAATTGCGTTCTTAATATTCTGAGATTCATCTAAGATAACATATCTGAATTTGAACTTTTTAAGTTTCGCTATATCACGGCGGACAAGTGCGTAACTTGTGATGATAATATCGTAATTCGGAATTTCTTTGAACAGACCTTTTCTGTCCGCGCCCTGAATTTTTAAGCACGTTAAATCAGGTGTAAACTTCTGAATTTCGTTTTCCCAGTTAAATACAACTGTTGTAGGTGCAATAACCAGTGTAGGCATAGGTCCGTCAACTTCTTTTGCTTTCTGAAGCAGTGTTAATGCCTGCAGAGTTTTACCTAACCCCATATCATCTGCAAGAATACCGTTTAAACCGTATTGGTATAAGAACCATAACCAGTGGAAACCTTTAGTCTGGTATTCACGGAATTTAGCGTTAACGTTTTTCGGTATATCAACACCTTCAGATGTAGTTGAGAAGGTTGATATCTGTTCCCAGAATTTTTGGAATTTTTCACTCATTACAAGCTCAAATCCCTGGTTCTGAAGTTCGGTAATCAAACCTACACGATATGTTTTAACCAAAAATTTATTTTCGCTGTTTCTGTATGCATCAAATGAGTTAAATGAACGCATTATTGCATAAATGTTCTGAGCAGGGTATTCAACAAAGCCTAAACTTCTTACACGGGCATACTTTTCACCGCTCTGAATTGTTTCGTATATTTCGTCAAAATCAATAACTTCTTCGCCGACCTGACCGTATAACTGTATTTCCATACTGTCGATTGATTCTTCCGAAAAATCAATTTTGGCGCACATTTTGAACGGGTCCTGCATAAGTTTAAAGAAGTTCATATCGTCTTGTTCTTCAAACTTCCATTCTTCACCCGCTTGTTTAATATAATAGTTGTAAAAATCAATAGCATTTTCTTTTTCCAGAGCAAGGTTGTTTGTCTGCATAGGAACGAATTTGCAGGCAAGCAGCATATTATATGCCATTTGTTCATGTTCATAATCACGTTTAATCCAGTATACCAAATCTTCCTTTTCGCTCTTAACTGAAATATATGGTGACTTTTCTTTGCTCTTTGAATAAGGAACTTTAACGCCTGAATAATCAAATTCAAGAGAAGCCTTTAATGACTGGTCATAGTCGATACCCAGTGTAACAATGTTCAGAGGCGGTTTGTGGTCCATCAAAAGTCCGCTGATATTTTCAGCAATTGTTACAGGCATAATTTCCTGAAGATGCGGTAATTCTTCGTAAACAAATTTACCGCCGTCCGCATCTTTTAAATCTGTAAATGTTGATTTAATAATGCTTTGCGGAAGTTCATTCATAGCAATATTAATCGGGAATATTATATTTTTGAATCTTCCCCACTTTATCTGACGTGAAAAATACTTAATTTCTTCGAACGGATAAGTTTCATCTTTGTCAGGTCTTGTCCAGAAAAGTTCCAGTACAATGTTTGTACCTCCGTTAACGTTCGTTGTTGAAACATCAAGGTTCAAGCTCCAGACATTATCTGTAAATTGTATTCTTTCTTTTGTTTTTTCATCTAAAACTTCTTCCAGCTCAGCCATCAAAGGAAATACCGGTGCAAACTTTGTAATCGGAATGTCATACCATCCGGCTTTCTTATCCTGTTTTGCAATTTTCAGCATCATCTGGAATAATGCAATCTCCTTCTTCTGCGCATCATTCAGCTCAAAACCGGGAGTTGCTTTCTGAATTTCTATTAACGCTCTTAAAATTCCTTCAAGAGAACGTACAATTTTATTTGTAGCTCTGTCCCTGACTAAAATAGAAAAGAAATTTTGCCGTCTTTTTGGATTAAAGTGGAAAATATAACTTCCCCTTGGCGGAGTCTTCAGCGCAGTATCAATATCCGATACATCAGGTTCTATCTGAAATTTATCGTACGCATAGTTGTCATAAGCGCCTTCTTCAATTGCTTTAAGAGCGATGGCAACAGAGTGTTTGCACCATTCTTCCTTCAATGGGCAATTACACCTTGCCTCTACTTTGTTTTTCTTAAAAATCAAATCAGTAACATAGAAATCCTGATAATTCCCCTTAACTCTGCCTTTATAAAAGTTCTTTTCAGGATATGCTTCCAGAATCATATCTTTCTGATAATATTCATAACCGCGTCTCCAGCTTCCCGAAGTCGCATTTTGTTTTAAAAAATCATAATTAAACTTAAATTCACCCATCTTATCCGAGGTACTCTTTCGCTTTATATAAGTGTAAACATAAAATGATGGCAAACCCTCTGCCACGGGAAAGTATTTCAGAATAAGAGCCAAACAGCCTTATCTAAAACTCCCAACCTTGGTCATATTATCTCATATAATTTATTTATTTGCAAGTGGCTGGGGTAAATGTAAATAAGGTAAATTTTAAAGATAACAGCCGATTTAAAAAATTTTCCAAAGAAAAAGCCTCTTGGGGAGAGGCGGGGGAATTTAAGTTAATAGGTATACACTTCACATTTTCTACACACTAATAGTTTTTAGAGTTTAATATTTTTTATCCGAGTCCGAACTTAGGTACAAAGTTCTGAACCTGTTCTTTCAAGAGGTTTTGACAAGATTCAAGCATTGCACGCTTACTCTTCAGTTGACTTTCTATTGTATTTAATTCCAATTGAATTTCTGCTTCAATCTCATTCATAGCATCAATTTCCTGCTGTTTTAAAGCCTTCATTGACTGTTCTTTAAACTGTGCAAAAGCACTCATCTCATATTGTCCCTGCATTACAGGATTACCAAGGTAAGGCACCATTCCCGATGCTTTCATCATCTGAAGCTGCTGCATAGCATTCATTGAACTTGCCTGGTCAGAATACTGTGCGAACATTGTTGCTCTGGGAAGCAGCTCAGCAGATAAACCGGATATGTCATGCATTTTCATTATGCTTGAACCGCCAAGACGACCAGCATACTTTTGATAGTGGTTAAGTCTGGTGCGGATTTTCATCTCCTGCATCTCTAATCTGTTTATTTCGCGTGTTAAACTCTGGACTTGCCAGAATGCCATAAACATAATGAACCTACCTAACTTTATCTAACCTTTTGTAACCTTACATATATATAAAGTTTTTTTGTTGGTAAAAATTGCCTTTTTTGTAATAAATGTTACAAAATGTTAAGATAAGTTTCTGGTATAATGAAACAAAGGAGGTTTGTATGATAAAAGACAGTCTAAAAAGAGCCGAAACATATTATGAAATATCTGAAAGAGTTAAAACCGGCTTTGAATGGATAAAAAACAATGACCTTAAAAATTTGCCTGACGGAAGGTATGAAATATCAGATAAAATTTATGCCAATCTGCAAAGTTATCAGACAAAAGACGATGCTCCTTATGAAGGGCACAGAGATTACATTGATATTCAGTATATGGTTTCAGGGGAAGAATTATCAGGTGTAACAGATTATTCGAACTGCATAACAACAGAAGAATACAACAAAGAAAAAGATATTGAGTTTTTGAAATGTAACGCAGAAGAACATTTTTATAAAATATCCGAAGGTGAATTTTTTGTATTTTTCCCTCATGATGCACATAAACCCGCTATCAAAGTTGATAAAAACATAAATGTAAAAAAAGTTATAGTTAAGGTCGGAGTTTAATACTGTGAAATATAAGAGACCGACTCCTGAAAACAGGAGTCGGTTTTTTCATATTAGTTAATTAAACTGCTATCCGAGGAATGATTTAAACTGGTTCTGCATACCTGCAATCATTATATCCATTGCAGAGAATTTGTGTTCAAGACGTTTTCTGTATTTTTCAATAGCAGCAGTACCGTTAATGATTTTCTGATTGATATTATCATAATCTTTACTGTACGCATTGCTTGCTGTCATAAAGAATCCGCCTGCAGCTGCCAGAGCATTTTCTATCAGGTCTTCAACTTTACTGAAAATACCTTTATTTATAACATTTCCGTTTGAATCACTGCTTCCGATTAACAATGCTTTTACATCATCACCGTAATTTTCAAAAGCTTCCAGGAATGCTTCTTTATCAAGTTCAAGGAACGTAATATCCTTGTTATCAGTAGAAATGCTACTTGCGTTGCTTTCAGCAGAAGCTTTAATACCAATAGATGCAAGGTTTCTGAATCTTGTTGTGCCCGCATCAGAACTGTTCATCGCCGTACGGATATTGTTTCTGATAAGTTTAAGCATAGACTGATCTTTTAATTTGCCGTCTTTTGCTATTGCAGTATCAATATTTGAAATCAATTCATTATACCTGTCAAGAATATTGGATACCGCATTAACCAAACTTTCCGTATCACGTTTGACAGTTAATGTAACTGTAGAACCGTTTGTTAAGCCTTTAAGGTTGATAGTCAAACCTGTCAAACCTGTTGAATCACTTGTTACGTTATTTGACAATGAAGTATATTTTGAACCGTTAATTGTCAAAACGGCATTTGAACCAATTGTCTGCGTATCCATAACAAGATTACCTTCATTTGTAAGACCAAGCACCTCAGTAAGGTTAGTATCACCTGCTTCAATATTTACTGCTGAAGCCCCGGTAAGAGTTGATCTTATAACGAGTTTACCATCGATATTATCCCAGTATGCCGTAGCCAAAGAGTCTTCACTCATATTAATCTGTGCCACGATATCAGCCATAGTGGTTGCGCTGTTTACGTAAATGTTCGCATTACCGACTTTGAATGAGCCTTCCGTAACACGACCGCTCGAACCAAGTTTTCTGAATAAGCCTGCTTCTCCCAGAGCTGTTTTATCATTAACTTTGTATAATTGTCTTGAGCTTTCAAGCTGATTCTGATCATTCAAAGATATACCTGTAATTGCAACAAAATTTGATTTATCGCTGGTTGAACCAATACTGATTTTTACATCCTGATTAATTGTTCCGTCAGAATTTTTTGCATAAATCTTTAATTTGCCGTCTCTGAGATAGTTGTTAGAATCAAAATCTATGTACAAATCTCTAGTTGAGAATGCCTGATTTAATTTTGTCTGCAATGCCGCAAAGTCATCGTTATCAGCAATTTCAATATTTGCCCTTTGGCCATTTCTGTATACGGTAAGCGTACCGCTTGTAATTGAAACCGTACTGAGTTTTGTGCTGTTGCTTGCGAAATTCGTTGCGGAAAGTTTTTGTTCCTCTGTATTAATTATCTTAGATTTTACAGAAGAAGAACTTGCCGAATATCCGCCCAAATCCTGCGGACCACTAAGTCCGATTATTCTGAGAAGATTAGATGTCGATTCACTGTTAACGTATTCGACATTGTTATATCCGCTGGCAATATAGAATTGTCCTTTGGTTATATATGCATCTATACCGACTGCTTTCATTTTGTCTATCAACGTTTCAAATGTATCTTCGTCTGTTAGGTTAACTGTTTTATAGTAATCATTAACCTTAAATACGAGAGAACCTTCTGAGAACCAGGTTGTTTCCGTGCTTCCGCTGAATATGGTATTTATTACGGAAAGTGATGTACTGTTTGTTGCTGCAGCAGTTGTCGTTACTTTTACGGTAGAAGTAAGTCTTGCTGATTCTGACGCGTGCTGACCGCTTGTAGTCTGAGAAAGGCTTGAAAGTTTTAAAGCGCTTAAAATATTGGAGCCGCCAGATATCTGTTTAAGATATATATCAGAGTCAGCTGTAATATAAGCTTTACCATCTGACAAAACCGTACCTGATAAATCATACTGAGCAAGACCAATAATTGGGTTGTTCAGGAATTCTTCAAGAGTAAGAGTTTGGTCAACAACTATTGTTGATACCACACCATTACGGTGTAATTCAATTTTACCGTTTCCGTGCGAGTACCCGTTAATACTTGATATTGTTGAATCACCCGTAAGTTCAACTTTTTTGTCATCATATTTGATGTATGTAGAATCAGTATTTGAGTATACATTAATGGTTGTTGAGTTATAAGAACCGTTATAGCCGGTTTCTGATTCACCGACATTTAATTTTAATGCATTCTGAAGAACAGAGCTCATACCGATTACGTAAGCACCGCTTCCGCCAAGTTCGCTGATTTTTACCTTACTTCCTGTTATTTCTGCTTTAATACCGTAGTTACTGTCATTAATTTTTTGGCAGAACTGAGATACATCAAGCTCTTTAGCAATGTTTACCGATACAACACCATAAACAGGAGAGTATATTACAACAGAACCGTCACTGGTCAGACCCAATTCCGCAAGAGTTTTGGAAGTATTAATATTTTGTGTTGATGTCATGTCAACAGGAGCTGTAGTATAGTGTGTATCAACAACAGGATGCAGGAAGCCCATATTAGTAGCAATTGCACCATCAATATAATTACCTGTTGTTGAGTTTAATGATATTATACCGTCCGTAATTGTTGCCGTTATACCGTGTTCGGCAAGTACATTAAAGAAGTCCTGTACGGTTGAATTTGAATTCAATCTTGAGGAATCTATAGTTGCTACGGTTGCTCCGCCGTCACACTTTTTAATTACCAGCTTATCACTGGCAAGTTTAACGGCACCTATTTCACCGAGCGTTGCATCACGGTTAACAAGGGTTTCCTTTG
The DNA here is from genome assembly GCA_902763805.1 of uncultured bacterium. Lineage (GTDB taxonomy): Bacteria > Cyanobacteriota > Vampirovibrionia > Gastranaerophilales > Gastranaerophilaceae > CAG-196. Next base: position 109,432 of record CACWTN010000004.1, read on the forward strand.
TCGTTAATACAATATCCGTCGACGTCATCTTCGACAGAGATATGTACGGATCTTCCGTCGTAACAAATCCCATGAGTTCAGACAACCGCCCGCCAAACACATTTCCGAATTTATCCGAGGTCAGAGTTATAGTACCGTCATCCGCAACATTATGGTGTATTTGATACGTATTTTCCAACACATTGAATACATCAGTAAGTGTTGATTCCGTCGTAAACGAAGTAACTGTAACCACGCTTCCGTCATTTTTTGTGATAGTAAATTTACAGTCAGCATTAGATGCGGCACCAAAGTGCTTAAGTTTTGACGCAATAGTTGCGGTCGGTGTATCCGTTATAGTCGTAATAACATTAATCTGCCCCGTTTTATAACCATAGTTAACATTTTCAAGATTTAATCTTGCCATAACCCCTGTTGCATCACTTTTAAGAGCACTTGTGCTTGCATTCATGGAGAATACGCCGGTCGCATCATCATAACTTGCATCTATACCTATTCCGTATAACTTATCTATAAAATCGGAAATAGTAGTCGTATTGTCTACAGAAACAGTTCGTCTGTATCCGTCAATTTCAAAAACAATATTTCCCGTATGCAGAGGATTATTTGCGGGGTCGCTGCCCAAATCCAGTAATCTGGAAGCAGAAGTGGCTGTTGCTTCCACAGTTGTTGTAACATTGGATTTTATACCGCTGTTTACCTCTGTTGAAGTAGCGAGTTTATTAACTTCGATATTGTATGTCGTATTTTCTGCCGCAGTAGTTGCAATAGCTGATAACGCAGACAAGTTGCTTGACTCTGCAAGGTTTTGAGAAAACAGGTCAATAGATGCGATACCAAATCGGGCATCGGTTACATTTTCCAGCAGACTCTGGAAGGAGCTGAAATAGTTCCTTATACCGCTTAAAGCTTCCTGCGCCGCGGCGATTGTTGTTTTCTTTGTTTCAAGTTTTGTGATTTCCGCTTGTTTTACGGATACAAGGGCTTCTACCCATGATGATGTATCCATACCTGATGCTAAACCGCTAAATGAAATTGACATACGCTTTGTTTCCTTATATTTTAGTTAAAGTAAACTTGGTATTGTGTCTGAACATTACTGTTAAGAATATTCATAGACATGTATTTTTTCTCGAGTCGTTCTCGGTATCTTTCAATAGCTTCGTTTCCTTTAACAATCTTATTATCCAACCTTGTGATTTGTCTGTCAAAGGATTCTTCAGTTCTTTCGAAATAACCGCCCGCACTGTCGATTGATTCGTCGATAAGAGCTTCCAATCTTGTCAAAATACCTTCTTCTATCAGGTTACCGTCTTCGTCGAGTTTGCCGAGCAGCAACGTTCTGACACTTGCGGAATCAGCTTCAAACGCTTTGGCAAATTTGTCATAATCAAGCGTAAGTTTGAATATGCCGCTTCCGACCGTTAAACTTGTCGGGTCTGCTGCATCCGTAACGATACCGATAGCCATGATACTCTTGTAAATTGACGAGTTCTTGTTAGTTCCTGTCATTATTGATTTTATATGATTTCTGAGTCGTTTCAACTCTGAATCATTTCTGAGTTCACTCTTAGAATTAAGAGCTGTATTTATATTATCTATTAATGCGTTGTATGCGTCAACTACATCACTTATTGCCAGAGCTAAAGATTTAACATCCTTCTTAACTGAAAGTATTGTTGCTTCACCGTTAGACATTCCTTTCAGATTAAGAGTCAAACCTTTAAGTCCTGTAACATCGCTTCCCATTGTATTTGATGTAGATGTGTATGATGCTCCGTTAATTGTAACTCTTGCGTTTTTACCGTTTTTCTGATTATCAGTGTTAATACTGCTTACTGTTTTATTGGCAACTGCATCGTATGAGCTTCTTGTATAACCCATAACATCAGTAAAGTTACTTGAACCGCCTTCAAAGTTGATGTAGAAATCACCGGTGTTATTTGATTTCATTCGTAATTCACCGTTAACACCGTCCCAGTATGCGGTTACATTTGAATCAGAATTTGTATTAATCATAGAAACCAGCTGTCCGATAGTTGTCGTATTATCAATAGAAATAGTTGCATCACCGACAACAAAATCACCTGCCGTTACTGTACCATTTCTGAATATACCGGCTGCAGTTACAAGAGTATTTTCATTAGCTTTATAGAAGCTTCTTGTACTTTCAACAGCACCATTATTGCTGAATGCACCTGTTATAGCACTGAAGTTGCTTGAATCTTCATTTGAACCGACGATAACGTTTGCACCGTCCTGATAAATTTTCAGACAGCCGTCTTCAAATTTGACAGTCAGGTTTTCACCGTCAGGTCCGTTTACATTCTGACCGAGTGCATTTCTGAATTTGCTCTGTAATGTTCTTACCGTATCAGCAGCGCTTACCTGAATACCTGCCTTCTTACCGTCAATAAATATACTCAAACTGCCGCCAATTACATTGAAAGTACCAAACTGTGTAGAGTCATCCGCATAATTTGATATTGATAATGACTTGGTTTCCATCAATGTTGTTGTCGAAATAATTGTTTTGGAACGATCGGTCATTGCATAACCGCCAAGATCCGTTTTCTCATTGAAATTAAGAATTGCTGCCAGACTGGAAGTTGTTGTTGCATCCTGAATTATTGAGAAAGTATCATATCCGCTGGAAATAGAGAACTTACCTGCTTCCATTTTTGCATTAAGACCTTTGTCTTTGAATTTTTGAATTAATGTTCCGAAGGTATCATCGGAAGTAATCGTAACAGATTTATAACTGTCATTCAATGCAAATGTAATTACACCGTTCGACTGCAGCAAACCATTTGAATACGTGCTGAGAAGAGTATCTTCTGTTGCAAAGTATCTGTATTCTTCTTCCTCATTTCTGCTTAGAGATTTAGAAGTAATTATAGTTGTACCTTCGGTCTTAACTGATACATCTGATACATTTAATACATCAAGCAGATTTGAACCGCCGGCTGCACTCTTGAGATAAGTACCGTCATTTGATTTAAAGGTTACTCTGCCTCCGGCAAGAATTTCGGTAGTAACACCATAATCCTTAAATATATCGCATAACTGACCTAAACTCATTGATTCTCTGATGCTGATATTTTGTTCGTAACCGTCAGCGTAATGTACGGTAATATTTCCATTTCCGTTGTTATATCCGTTAATTCTGGATATTCTGGTATCATTTTTGATAATATTATGGTCATCTTCATATCTGAGGTTTTGCGTTGCAGTATTATCATAGTTATTAATAGTAGATGTACCGTAAGTACCCAGAGTTGAAGTTACATTTTGCTTAACTGTTGTTCCGTATTTACCGCCGCCTTTAGAGATAATTTGTTCGGATTCAAGAGTATAAACACCATTTTCGCCGGTAATTATCTTCAATGCATTTTTAAGCTCAGTATCCATACCAAGAATATAATAACCTTCGTCAATACGTGTCGGTGTAAAGGTAACTCTTCCTGTATGTTCCTGAATTGTAACATCAATACCGTAATCGCTGAACAAGCGTTCTTTCATTTCCTCGATAGTTGTATCGTGGTCAAATATGATGCTCTTACCTCCGTCAGGAGTTTCTATTGTCATTGTCATATCCGCCATAATACTCAGGTTATCAAGACGTGTATCGTAGTTCAGCATTGTTGTATTATGCGTATCGGTATATCCGTCATTATTAAATTTGATTTTGTAGTCATATTTAGAATAGTAATATCCCAGACCTTCACGACCCTGTATTTTGAACTTCGTCTTCAGGGCATCGCTTATACCAAGAATATATGTATATTCATTACCTACAAGACTTATTGTATTATCGGGATTTATAGTAACATTGATTTTATAAATATCATTACCTAAAACTGCACTCGCTTCGGTTGCCAAATTGTTCAATGAACCGAAGTGTTCAAGCTGATATTTAAGTTCTTCGAATGTTTCACCATCTCTCAGAGCGTTATCATTATTATTGAATCTTCCGTCATTATTCAGTGTATGACCGGTAGAACCAACTGTCCACGTAATTACGTACGTTGTAGTTGTATTATCAAACAATACTGTTCCGTTCTTAACAATTCTGTCATCAGTTGCACTAGCGGCATAAGTAGTATTGTTATGCGTTACAATAGTAATATACTGATTTTCGTATACATCAAAGTTCTGCAATCTCATATTGTCGTAGTTAGTGTACGTGTACTGAGTTTGATTATTTGAATTATTTGCATACTGAACCTGGTACTGGTATGATTTTCCGTATGTTGAGCCTTCTTTTGTCTGGGATTTAATCTTGAGTGCTCTTGCCAAGAAATCATCAACTCTGGAAACATACGTATATTCATCTCCGACAAAGTGGAATTTACCGTCACCGTCTACATAAGCGGAAATATTGAAATCTTCTGAGAGATTAAACAACTCTTTGTATTTGGTAGTTTCTGCCGCAAGAGTTTTGTTAATATCTTCTAAGAATTGTTTTAATGTCTCAGGTTTAGCATCTGTATCTTGAGTACCCAGTGCAGCATATGTCCAAGCTACAGTAACCGTTCTTGTTACATTGCTGATAGGACCAACTTCAATTCTTGAGCTGACCTTTTTCTCCCAGGTTTTATTTTCACCGACATTAAATTTAAGAGCTGACCTAAGATTGTCACTCATACCTGTAATATAAGTCGAATCTGTTCCGGATATACTTAAAGTTCCGTTTACGGCAGAAACATCAAGACCCAAGCTTCTGATTTTTGCCATTACTTTATCATCGGCTTTTATCGTGACAGAACCTTTATTTGTAGTTACCGTTACAGGAGTGTTTATCAACAGATTAGACAATGTTGTTTCTTCAGTGATACTTCTGCCGAGAACAGCTTTTAACTGCTTATTCGGAGAAGAACCGAATGAATCCGCACTTGAAACATAATAAGTATGACCTTCACCTACAGATATATTCAATGCATCAGCTAAATCTGAGTTCATTGTATTAATATAGTATCCGTTATTATTTTTCTCTTTAATAGTAATCTGACCATTATTAACTGTTACATCAAAACCTGCCGATTTTATGAAATCGACAATCTTCGATGTTGTACTTTCAGCTGTAAATGTCGTATCATGACGAGTTACGGTTCCGTTAGATATTACATTATTACTTCTTACGAATTTAGCCGATGACAATGATATACCCAAATCCGCAAAGGTTGTATCTGCTGTAAATGTCTTTGCAACCGGCTGCATAAACTGACGGGAGTTTGTACTTGAAACTCTATCGTTGTTAACTTTTGTCCAGGTATAATTTTCACCTACGTTTGTAATATGCAGATAAGTGCCTAAAATATTGTCTGTATCTTCATATATGTAATGATTACTGTCACCAGATATAGATACTTTTCCATCAGAACCTATGGTCATTGTCAGACCAAATGATGCAAAGAATTGTGAAATATTTGTATCTCTATTAACTGTACCATTATATATACGACCATCCTTGTATATTTTAACAGTAAAGCCATCGTTTGCATTTAAGCCCAGTTGAGCAAATGTCGTAGCATCAGTAATAGTTTTAATTTCTTTTTCGCCAATATTACCGGAGGAAGCACGGTAATTTGTAACAGTAGATGACGAATATGAATAACCGTTGCCTACATTTGCTATTTTCAAATAATTCTTCAGGATATTATCTGTATCTTCATAAATGTAATGATTACTATCACCGGATAAAGAAATTGTGCCATTTTCAGGATTTACAGAAACAGAAATACCTCTGTCAGTTAAAAATTCCAATATTTGAGTTGATTTATCAACAGTTTCATTGTATATACGACCGTTTCTATACATTTTAATCGTATAGCTATAATTTTGATTTAAACCAAGCTGAGCTAATGTCGTGTCAGCACTAATAGAAACAGACTTATTGGCTTTAAGGGTATAAATAGTTTTTGTGCCAATATCATAACTATTACCGTATCCAACAGACTCAATTTTGAGGTAATCTTTCAAGATATTGTCTGTATCTTCATATATGTAATGATTACTGTCACCAGATATAGATACTTTTCCATCAGAACCTATGGTCATTGTCAGATCAAATGATTTAAAGAATTGTGAAATATTTGTATCTCTACTAACTGTACCATTATATATACGACCATTCTTGTATATTTTTACAGTAAAGCCCTCGTTTGCATTTAAGCCCAGTTGAGCAAATGTCGTAGCTGTATCTATAGTACATATATCTTTTTCACCAATAGAAGTTGTAGTTGCACTATATATAGTCAAATTCTGTACAGAGTATGATGCATTTTCTCCAACTTCAGGAATTCGCAGGTATTCTGAAATACCGCCGCTTGTATCTTCATAGATGTAGTGAGAACTATCACCTGTTATTGTAAGGAATCCGTTTTCATCAACACTATATCCCAGCCCATATATAGTAATGACATCTTTAATTTTGCTTGAGTTATTGTAACTTACATTAAATATTCTACCGTTAGAGAAAACTTTAAAATCATAGCTATCATTTGTATTCATGCCCACATCTGCAAACGTTACATTATTCGGGTCTTTGCCTTCCAAAATAGCAGTCGCACTTGTCACTGGAGCAGCAGTAGTCACAGGTTTTGGTTTGCTGCTTAAACCGACATCCAATTTATCTGCCAGGTCACCTGAAATATAGCCTTTAGAGAATTTCAATTTATTTCCGTCAAGAGTTACGGCGACTTCGGCTTTTTGACCATTTACATATGTATTGTTAATCAGACTTACTAAGCTGTTAAGAGTTGCATCCTCTGCCATGGATAGATTTAAAGTCACTTCAGTTCCGTACATGTCATGGATTTTAAATGTATCAGAAGTTGATATACCCAAATCTCTGAGAAGCGTACTGCCTGTTGCAGCATTAATTACAGTGTAAATTATTTCACCTGCACTTGTGACTGTTGCTGCGGTAGTAGCAGTTGTAGAAACACTGGAAATATTATTTGTGCCTGAGATTTTTTGCCAAGTAATAGATCCGTTAACAATTTCCAGTTTACTATTATTAAATGACGCTTCAGCACCACCTGCAGTACCGTCTGAATACGTAGCATTGTTAATTTTGCTGACCAATTCATCAACACTGGAGTTGCTTCCGAGAGTCAATTCTTTTATTAAGACTCCGTTTTTATCGTACAGCTTAATTTTCTGGGTAGTATCAATACCAAGATCTTCCATAGTTGTAGTATTAACAGCATTCTGCTGCGATACATACGTAATCGGAGTACTGCTTGTTAATGTCATTGCACTTGTAGTCGTTGTTGATACGCTTGACACTGAAATACCGAGTGCTGTTGTACACTGTCCTTTTACATAACCATTGGTAATACTGATTTTTGATCCGTTATAAGTTGCTCTTACTCCGGCATCATTTCCATTGGCGTCTTTTGTATTACTAATAACTGACAAGAATTCGCTAATGTCTGAATTTTCATTAAACCATACATTTCTTACTTCATTTCCGTTGCGGTCATATATGGATACCTGTTGTGTCAGGTCAACACCTACTTCTGACAGTTTTGTAGATGATGTAGCGTTGTTTATAACAGTATAAATAACTGCGCTGTCACCTGTAGCTGTTACAGCTGTAGTTGTTGTATAAGTTCCTGCTTGCGTGTTCAAGCCGAACATTTCGGCAAGAGTACCTGTTATATAACCATTGGATATAGATATAACACCGTTACTTAGTTTTGCAGCACCTGAATTTTTAGAGTTTATAGCGTTAATAAAGTCACCTACGGTAGCCTCAGTACCGAGAGTAAATTCACCAAGTTTCATGGTATCGCTGCCAAATACTTCTACGGAATCATTAGTAGTAAATCCGAGTGTTCTCAGGGTTGTTGCAGTTGTAATGGTTTCATTTCTATAGTATGTAATTGCGCTTGCACTTGTTTCATTTTGAGTATATGTAACTACACCATAGTTATTAATAACTAAACCGAGTTTAGTTGCAAGAGCTCCTGACGCATAACCGTTATCAATATAAACTTTACCGCCGGATACTCTTGCATTTGCAAATGAGTTCAGGTTATTAACAGCAGTACAGAAGTCTGCAAGCGTTGAAGTTGCAGAGAGCGTAAATTCACCTAATTTTTCACCGTTTCTTGAGTATACGGATGTAACCTGAGAAGCCTCAGCTCCGAATCCAAGTTGAGAGAAGGTATTTGTTGAGTCTGCAGTAACCGTAATGTTATAATTTATTGCACTTGAACTTTGCTGAGTCATGCCGACAGTAGATGTTGTAAAGATTGTAAGCGTACCGCTCGTTGCTTTCTGCTGAATTGTTGATTTGGTTGTATCCTGAGCATACGTATTGTTAATATGGATAACAATGTCAATAGTCTGAGATTGGGTAGTACGTATAGTATCACCGTTAGAATCGACATAAGACAAGTTATCAAGAGTTGTATTTCTTGCATTCAGATATGTGTAATCTCTCGGATCACCAGGATCACCCAGTTTATCGGCATCTGCTCTGTAAATCATAGTATAATCGTATGATTGACCGTAACTTGTCGAACCGCCTACCGTACGTCTTACATCTTTTAACTTCATGAAGTTTTCAAGCTGAGAACTGATACTTTGAACATATACGTGTTCATCACCGGTAAATTTCCATTTTCCGGTTTCAGGATCAACTTCAAATTTTATGTAATACCTTCCGTCATTGACTGCAGTATGTGAAGTTACCGCAGCTAAAAGTGATGTTTTAACATTATTTAAAGTAGTATTTGAAGCGGAATTACTTATTTGGTTGACAAGTGCTGTAAGCGAATCGTTATTTTTAATACTGTCAAATTCAAGTAATTCTCGTCTCAGAGAATTCTGGTCATGATAATAAACTTTATTACCGATTTTATTTATTAAATCGGTTAACGCAGTATTTGTAGTATCACTAACGTTCATGGTTTTTCCATAGCCATCCTTGTTCCAGTAATCTCTGAGAGTCTGGTTAACCTTATTTTCGTATTCTTCAAGAGTTTTACCGGTTTCCCAAGTAACGGTAATGGTTCTCGTAACTGCTGTATGATAGTTTCCTCCGTCAGTCTGATCCTGAGCAAAGGTATTGTTTGTATGTACAACAAAAGTCATACTTTGATTACTTGTAATACCCATGTTGTGGAGTTTGGTATTTCTTTCGTTGACATAAGTATAATCTTTATTTTTATCTGCATCTGCACGGTAATTAAGCGTATAATTATAGTACTTACCGTATGTATTATTATATGTAGAGCCTTTGTTGCTGAGTTTTAAGTACGTTTCCAAATCTGATGTATACGTTCTGACATCTGCAGTTGAAGATGCGTTGCCAAAACCGTTTACATAAGTATACTCATTACCCGTAAACTTCCATTTACCGGTGTTAGGATCAACTGAGAAGGTAATATTATAGAGGTAATTGCCGTTTGCGTCTTTTGTTCTGCCATCTTCATCTTTTTGAGCGTGAAGTACGTTATTAACGGCAGCTTCAAACTGAGCAAGTGTCTTATCCATTGTCCAGGTTACGGTAATAGTTCTTGAAATTTCTCTTGTTTCAGCGCTCTTACTGTTGTGTGCCGAATTACCGGGGTCAGTGTTTTGAACAGCATAGGTCATGTTCGTATGCAGAACGATTTCCATTGTCTGAGCGCCGGAAACAGAAACGGTAGTTCCGTTCTCGTATCTTCTCAGGTCGCCGAGGTATGTATTTCTTTCGTTCAGATATGTGTAATCTCTTGTGTTGTCGGCATTAGAGCGGTAGTTAACGGTGTAGTTGTAGGACTGACCGTAAGTTCCGTTAGAACGTTTAGCTCCTGAGATATATGTGAAGCTTTCCAAGTCACTGCTTACACTCTTTAAGTAAACGTGTTCGTCACCGGTAATTTTCCATTTACCTGTGTTCTTATCGACTTCGAATTTGACATAGTATCTTCCGTCACTCGTTGTAGAACCTAAAATGCTTGTGATTTTAGCTTTAACGGTAGCCTGATTGCTTGAACCGTCGTTAATCTTGTTAACCCATTGTGACAGAGTGGCATTGTTTTTAACAATGTCGAATGTTTTTAATGTATTCTTCAGATAA
>CACWTN010000005.1:0-177777 GCA_902763805.1 uncultured bacterium
CATATATATAAAGTATATAACTTTTTAGAAATTGCCTTTTTTATTCCAAATTGTTAAGTTTTGTAAAATTGAATTTTTTTTCGGGTAAATTTCTTTACATAAATTAGGATTTGTAAAAGGGATTTATTAGTTTTATAATTGGATAAAAAGAGAGAGGAAATTTTATGAAACGCGAACTTATATTTTTAGGACCACCCGCATGCGGCAAGGGAACACAGACAAACAAATTATCCGAGTATCTCGGATTTCCGCACATTGATACAGGGTCATTACTGAGAGCGGAAATTGCAAAAGCAACTCCTGACGGACTTGTCGCAAAATCTTTCATTGACAAAGGACAGCTTGTTCCGCCCGAACTTGTCGGAAATATTATAAGAAACAGATTATCTGAAGAAGATTGTTCAAACGGATACGTTCTTGACGGATATCCGAGAAGTCTTGCGCAAGCAGAAATGCTTGAAAAAATCAATGATGATGTCGATAAAGAAGCTGCTGATTTTAAAGCAATTTATTTTGATATTGATACGGAATTGTTAATAGAAAGAATAGTTAACAGACAATCCTGTCCGAAATGCGGAGAAATCTACAATAAGAAATTCAAACCGTCTAAAGTTGAAAATATTTGCGATAAGTGTAATGTTGAACTCAAAACAAGAGCCGATGACAATGAAGAAATTGCAAGAGCCCGTTTTGATACTTATTTCAGAGAAACGGCACCGCTTATTGAATTCTATGAGAAGAAAGGTGTTTTGCACAAGATGGATGCAAACGGTTCTATAGAAGAAGTTTGGGACAGATTACTAAACATAGTCAACAACTGATTTTTTTAAATAAGTAATAAAACCTTCCGTCAGAAAACGGAAGGTTTTATTTTTTCGAATAGTTAAAAAAAAATAAAGTTTATCAAGGTTTGCGATTTGATGTCATATAATTATCATATATAATGTTAAACAGGGGAGATAATCATGGAAAATCCATTTAAAAAAGCAGTTAAAGACGAAGATAAAAAAGAAGACATAAAAGAAGAAATAAAAGATGAGGAGGTTAATACCGAATCTGACAATTCTCCTGAAACAGAAGATCCGACATCAGAAGAAAAAGCTGATAACGTTCAGGCTGAAACCTCTGATATCAATCCGCTTCAGGAAAAATATGATACATTAAATAATCAGTATTTAAGACTTGCGGCAGATTTTGATAATTACAGAAAACGCAACGAACAGGAGCGTGAAGCTCTGCTTAAATACGGTGCAGAAAATACATTGAAAAAAATGCTTGAAGTCCTCGATAATTTTGAAAGAGGTTTGAAAGCTATTGAAACCGTTGATGATTGCGAAAAAGTAAAAGAATGTTACAACCTTGCATACAAAAATTTTACCGACGTCCTGTCAAAAGCCGGTTTGGAAACAATTAAAGCAGAAGGAGAAGCATTTGATCCGAACTTCCATGAAGCGGTTATGCAAACACCTTCAAGCGATGTTCCCGAACATACGATTATCGCAGAATTACAAAAAGGATACAAATTAGGTGATAAAGTTCTCAGACCTGCATTGGTAAACGTATCAACAGAGGGATAAATTATTTTTTCAGTCCATGCCGGATTTGAGCAAATGGGTTTAAATAGTTAAGGAAAAGAAAAAGATATAAAATGAGTGATTATTATGAAATACTTGGCGTAGATAAAAACGCCACAAAAGATGAGATAAAAAGCGCCTTCAGAAAAATGGCAAGAAAATGGCACCCTGATGTTAACAAAGCACCTGAAGCCGAAGCAAAGTTCAAAGAGCTCGGTAAAGCTTACGAAACGTTAATGGATGATGAGAAGCGCGCAACGTACGACAGATTTGGAGAAGACGGTTTACGTGATGCCGGATTTAACACTCAAGGTCCTTTTGCTAGCGGTTTCGGCGATTTGGAAGAAGTATTTAACTCCTTCTTTGGCGGAGGTTTTGGAAGCAGTTTCGGTTTCGGAGGCGGCAGACAGCGTGATCCGAACGCACCGCAAAGAGGTGATGATTTAAGACTTGATATATCACTCGAATTTGAAGAAGCTGTATTTGGACTTACACGTGAAGTAAAAATTGACCACATGGAGGAATGTCCTACATGCAAAGGGACCGGCGCCAAAGAAGGTTCTAAACCCGAACCTTGCAAACACTGCGGAGGACAGGGACGTGTTCAGCAAACAACAAGAACCGTTTTGGGACAATTTACACAAATCGTCACATGTCCGCATTGCCACGGAAAGGGTACGGTAATTTCTAATCCATGCCCTGATTGTCACGGAGAGGGCAGAAAATCAGTTGAGAAGAAGATTGAGATTAAAATACCAGCAGGTGTCGACAACGGTTCAAAAATGCGTCTTTCTCATGAAGGTGACGCCGGCATTAACGGAGGTATCGCAGGTGATTTATACATCGTAATCCATGTTAACCCTTCCTCCTACTATCAGCGTGACGGAATAAACGTAATAACAAAACTGGATGTAACTCCTGCTCAGGCTGTTTTGGGTGACACGGTTAAAATTAAAACTCTCGAAGGCGAAAAAGCAGTTACTATTCCGCCAGGAGTACAGCACGGTGAAATAGTGAGAGTAAAAGGTGCAGGAATACCCAGCGTTTCCAAACCATCTCTCAGAGGCGACCATATTGTAGTTGTTTCAATAAAAGTACCTACAAGAATTTCTAATGATGAAAGAGTTTTGTACTCAAAACTTCTTGAACTCCAGAATGGTGCAAATAAAAATTCTTCAGCTAAAGAACGTTTAAAAGGAATGTTTAAATAAACTTCTTATTATATTCTTATCAAATATGATATAATTTTTTTGTTCGGAGGTTATTTATGGGTAAAAAACGTGCAATTATAATAGTTATTGATTCAATGGGCTGCGGTGCAATGCCTGACTATGCGGATTTTGGAGATATTGCTGAATGTAATACATTAAAAAATGTCTGCCATTTTAACAACGGACTGGATGTTCCGGTTCTGGAAACAATGGGCATAGGAAATTTAGGAGAATTTGAAGGAATTGATAAAACATCAACTCCGATAGCTCAATACGGAATTTTAAGAGAAAAGTCCAAAGGCAAAGACACTACAACAGGACATTGGGAAATTGCAGGACTTATCTCGGAAAAACCTTTTGCAACATTTCCTCAGGGTTTTCCAAAAGAACTCATTGACAAATTTATAAAAGAAACAAATTGCGGCGGCGTTTTAGCAAACATTCCGGCAAGCGGAACTGCAATAATAGAAAAACTTAACGACGAGCATCACGCCACAAAATATCCTATTGTATACACTTCTGCCGACAGTGTATTCCAGATAGCACTTGATACTGATATGATACCGCTTGAAACATTATACAAATGGTGCGAAACAGCAAGGAAAATTCTTGACGAAGGTAATTATAACGTAGCAAGAGTTATTGCCCGTCCATACAAAATAATTGACGGTAAACCTACCAGGATATCAAAAGACAGACGCGATTACTCAATGGCTCCGCCTAAAAAAACAGTACTGGATAAGTACAAAGAGCTTGGCGCTAAAGTTATCGGCATAGGAAAAATTGAAGACATTTTTTCAAAAGCAGGTATTACACATGCAATTCACACAGGCTCTAACAAAGAAGGACTTGAGCTTACAATAAAAGCAATTGAAGGCAGTTTAGACCTTGAAAGCATAAAATACAAAGACGCTGTTATAACTGACAATAACCGTGAAATAATATTTACAAATCTTGTTGATACCGACATGCTTTTCGGTCACAGAAACGATGCAAAAGGCTACGGTAAAGCCATTGAAGAGATTGATGATTATCTTGAAAACATTCTTCCTATGATAACAGAAAATGATTTACTTATAATTACTGCGGACCACGGCTGCGACCCGACCGTGCCCGGAACAGACCACACCAGAGAACAGGTACCGGTTCTGTATTATTCAAAAAACATTACTCCGCAGAACTTAAATACCGAATACGGGTTCGACACAATTGCTAAACGTGTTAAAGAATGGCTTTCATAGAATTGTAAAGTTTTGTAACAAATATATTAACATCTGAAATTCGATATTTTTTAAATACTTTATATATATGTAAGATTTAAAAAGATGGTGAACAAAGATGGCAATATCTAATTTACATGAAACATTATTAAGTTACGCCTGGAGAAAAAGCCAGTTACAGCTCGAAATTTCTGAGTTGCAGTCACAAAAGACTTTGGCTTTGTACTCTCAGGGTGATGCTATCTCCATCAAAACTCAAGACGAAAGTGAACTCAGAGATTTTTATAAAGCATTATACGAAGGCGATGAAGAATACAAAGGTAAATACAAAGATTATACAGAAATCCCTGATTTTGCAACAGAACTGAATAAAATCGCAGCTGCATACCAGGATCAGCTTGAACAGATAAATGCCTGGGAAACTCAGCTTGATGCGGAAATCACAACTAAGAGCGCTGAACTTGAAGAAGTAAATGCTTATTACGAATCATTAAAATCAATGCTTTCAAGCAATATTCAGGAAGACTTCAACTTTGGATTAAAATAATAAACCAGGATATTAAAAGAGAGAAAATAAAACGGATAGCCAAAAGCTATCCGTTTTACTATTTATGATAAGATAAAATTATGGACGATTTCAAACATTATACGGTAATGCTGAATGAAGCCGTTGACGCACTTGAATGCAAAGACGGTAAAATTTATGTTGACTGTACGCTTGGCGGAGGCGGTCACAGCGAGCTTATCCTCAAACGAATACAACCAAGCGGAAGACTGATAGCTTTTGATATTGATAACGAAGCTATTGCACATTCAAAAGAGCGGTTAAAAGAATATAAGAACCTGACTATAGTTAAATCGTCATATACAAACATTAAATCTGAACTCAAAAAGCTCGGTATAGAAAAAATAACCGGCGGTGTAATTCTTGATTTAGGAGCTTCATACCACCAGCTCACAAAACAGGAGAGAGGATTTTCTTTTTCTAAAGACGCACCGCTCGACATGCGGTTTGACACGGATGCTGATTTTTCAGCCTATGATGTAATAAATACGTACAAAGAAGATGAATTAGTAAGGATTTTCAGCGAATATGGGGAAGAAAGATTTTCAAAACGAATTGCAAAATCGATTGTGGAAACTAGAAGGACAAAGCCAATTGGAACAACGAAAGAACTGGCTGATATTATTATTAAAGCGACTCCTCATATTAAGTCTAATATACACCCTGCTACAAGAGTGTTTCAGGCTGTTAGGATAGAAGTTAACGGCGAGTTAAAAAATGTTAAGAATGTGCTTCATGATATATTGGCAATGCTCGATGTTGGTGGTATAATTAGTGTCATAAGTTTTCATTCTTTGGAGGACAGAATAGTAAAACAGTTCTTCAGGAGAGAAAGCCAAAAATGCAGGTGTAACAATATGATTTGCACTTGTGAACCGCCTAAAATAGAGCTTGTAAACAAAAAGCCTATTGTTGCGGGGGAGATTGAATTAAAAGAAAATCCGCCATCAAGGAGTGCTAAGTTAAGGGTTGTTAGGTGTATTAACTAGACTTTCGGCGGAGAAATGATATATCTTTCGTAAAATTCCTGTTCTTGAATTCCGTGAGAATTAAGAGAGCAGTGAACTTAACAGTTTTGTTATGGGAGTGAGGAGATTTACTTTTGGTTGCGGGAATTAAGGCAGATACCAATAACAATAACCGTTTAGGTCTGGACAACCTGATAAAAAAATTGTCAGGTGAAACGAAAAAAGAGTACGTTTATGTAGAAAATACTGCGCGTAAGTCTTTTGTCGACAAGTCTGTACAAAAACTGGTTGATAATAGTATAATAGAAGGGTACTTTCCAAAGGAGAATCTTGTAAAAGACATGGCAATAAAAAGAGTAAATAAATCACTTTGTATAATTTTAAGCATATTGGTTGCCGTAGTTGTTGTAAGTTACTATTTTGTAATTTCTTACGAGATTAAACTTAATGATATAAGCCGTCAGACAGTTATTCTGAATAATGAAAACGAAGAACTTCAGAATAAATTAGACAGCCTTAAATCATTTAATAACGTTGATAAAACACTTCAGCAAAACAATTTGCTGCAAAGACCCGGACAAGTCATTGAAACTCAGGAAGTTCAGGCATCAAAAGAAAGTACGGGTAAGAATTCATCAACGAAAAAAGTATTCAACCATGCGATAGGATTTTAGATGTTTAAACTTGTATGCGGAGCGGGTAATGAAGATGCTGAGTACGTAAAAAAATTAGTTTTTACGTATGCTTCTGCCGGCTGTAAACTTTTTGATATATCTGCAAGAAAAGAAATTCTGGAAGCTGCAAAAGAAGGTGCAAAACTGGCCGGTGCAGAAGATGTATCTTACTGCGTGAGCATTGGCATAAGAGGCGACAAACATATTAAAAAAGCAAAAATTGACACATCTAAGTGTTCAAAATGCGCTAATTGTTTCAGAAATTGTCCCAATGATGCAATCTATAACGGTCAGAATCCACGTCCGGAAGGCATTGAATGGAAGGAAGGCGACTCGCCCGTTATTATAGCGAAGAAATGTTTAGGATGCGGAACATGCCTCAGAAAATGTCCGACAGGCGCTATGGGAATGGAAGAAAAAGACATCAACTTCCGTGAAGTTTTACCATATATGGCTCATCACGGCGCTAATTTTTTTGAACTCCATATTATGGGAAATGACAAAGAAGATTTGGCAAGAAAATGGCAGGTTATTAACGAATGCAACCCCAAATATGCATCAATATGCATAGACAGGGAATTTTTCGGAAACAAAGAAGTTCTGGGCAGAATCAGAGAAATGATTAAATCCAGAAAACCTTATTCAACTATTGTTCAGGCTGACGGAGTTCCTATGAGCGGAATTGAAGATGATTACAAAACAACTCTGCAGGCTGTTGCTATGGCAGAAGTTATTCAAAAAGCCGAATTGCCTGTACACGTTATGTTATCCGGCGGCACAAACTCCAAAACAGCAAGACTTGCAAAAATGTGCGGAATTAAATACTGGGGAATTGCAGTTGGGTCTTGGGCAAGAAAAATAGTTAAGCCGTTTCTTAAACAAGATGACTTCTGGAAAAACAAAGAAGCTCAAAATTGTGCTATTGAAGCCGCAAAAAAACTTATAGAAAAATGCAAATAAATTTGTTCCCCTCTTTACGTTTTAACCTATTTATGGTCTAATAGAAACGGTGAGGAACTTAAATAAAGGAGAGATTATGGCATCAGAAGAAAGAACATTTGTTGCAATTAAGCCTGACGGCGTAAAAAGAGGTTTAATCGGCAGAGTTATACAGAGATTTGAAGACAAAGGCTTTAAAATTGTAGGAATGAAACTTCTTCAGGTAACTCCTGAAATGGCAGCAAAACACTACGAAGAACATCAGGGAAAACCTTTTTACAAAAGACTTATTTACTATATAACAAGCGCACCTATAGTTGCTATGGTTATTGAAGGGTATAACGCAGTGGAAAGCGTACGTCATACAGTTGGCGCAACAAACCCGATAAATGCTGATGTCGGAACAATAAGAGCTGACTTCGGTCAGATTATGGAATACAATATCGTTCACGCTTCAGATTCTCTTGCAAGCGCAGAAAGAGAAATCAATATTTACTTTAAGCCAGAAGAAATCTATGACAACTGGCAGTCTATGTCTGAAATCATTGCTTATGACGAAGAAAGATATAACCAGCAGGGCATATAAAAATAATTTCACAAATAATCAAACAAAAAAGGTTAAGCATAGCTTAACCTTTTTTGTTTGGGGTTGAGAAGGATATAAAATGTGATATAATATTTATATAAATGTAAAGGTTTTTTATATGGCTTTATCACAAATCGGAACATCTTATGATAACGCTTTTTGTGTACCGTCCAGTTCTTTAAATGCCAGAGTACCCTCTCTTAACAGCAACTCAAGAACTAACGGTAACACTAGTACTTATTTTGCAAAAAAAGGTGAGCCGATGTATATGAAAGAAATGGATCCCGATGAAGACGGTATCGTTTCTTTCGATGAATTTAAAGATTACTGCAAGGATAAAGGAATTTCCGAAAGAGATATGACTAAAATGATTCAGATGAGCAACTCTTACAGAGAGCTGATGAATCAGACCTCTAAAAATAACAGCAAGAATACAATAGATTATCCTGCAGGAGACTTATTAGACAAAATCAATTCAAAAAACAATAATAAGACTTATGCAGTAAGCGGTGATAAAAAATATAACGAAGCCATGGATTCGGATAACGATGGCAAAGTCACCTACAAAGAATATATTGATTACTGCGTTGAACACGTCAAAACAAAAGAGCAAAAATCAAATACAAAAGTTGAACAAACTGAGGATGGAGTATTTAAAACAACAAGCATTGGAAAAGCTTTAAATGCTTATGCAAGCAGTGAAGCAGCGCCTGTCAAAAGTACTTATGAATACTCAGCTTAATTATGAACCTTGTTTATATTTCTGGTAAAATAGGAGTAGCCATCAGGGAAATATAAGGGTTATAAGATGTCAGTATTTGATAATTTCAGCTATAAGTTAGTCCACGAAGACAAAAACACCGGTGCAAGGGCAGGTATTTTGCACACCCCGCACGGTGATATAGAAACACCTATTTTCATGCCTGTCGGAACGAACTCTACGGTTAAACTGATTACAAATAATAATCTTTATGACACAGGGGCTCAAATAATATTGGGAAACTCTTACCACCTCTATCTGAGAGCTGGACACAAGCTTATTGAAAAATTCGGCGGAATCCATGGCTGGATGAATTGGCAAAAGCCGGTTCTTACGGATTCGGGCGGATTTCAGGTATTTTCACTTTCTCACTTAAGAAAAATTACGGAAGAAGGTGTTGAGTTCCGTGACCCAAAAGACGGGAAAAAACATTTTATAAGCCCTGAAATATCCATGGAAATTCAGCAGTCAATCGGCGCTGACATTATTATGGCTTTCGACTGGTGCGCTCCGTTCGGGTGTGACTACGATACCGCAAAAGAGGCTATGGGTTTAACTCACCGCTGGCTTGAAAGATGCGTCAAAGCCAAAACAAGAGAAGACCAGGCGCTTTTCCCTATTTGTCAGGGTGCGTTCTATGATGACCTCAGAAAAGAAAGCGCAGCTTTTGTTTCAAATATTGATGCGGTCGGATATGCAATAGGCGGTTTAAGTGTCGGTGAAGATAAAGAAACAATGAACCACTTTGTTGAGCTTACAGCTCCGCTTTTACCGCAGAATAAACCACGTTATCTTATGGGAGTAGGAACGCCCGAAGATTTACTGGACGGTATTAAGCGCGGGGTTGATATGTTTGACTGCGTTCTGCCGACACGTAATGCTCGCCACGGTTCTTTCTTCACATCAAACGGGAAAGAACAGATTAAGAACGCAAAATTTCAGGAAGACCCGCTGCCGCTTGATGAAAACTGCGACTGTTACGCATGCAAAAATCATTCAAGAGCATATATCCGACACCTCTACAAGTGCGGTGAAGGAACAGGGCAAGCTCTGATGTCCATTCATAACATTAAGTTCCTGCTCAACTTTGTTAAAAGCGCAAGACAAGCAATTTTAGAAGACCGTTTTGAAGATTTTTACAGCGAAAACTATCCTAAACAGATAGGTTAAGTTTTTTATTTTTAATATTTTCCATAAAACCTCTCGGAGGTGTATATGTTTCTTCGGCTATAATATTTACATTATCAGGAATTTGTACTTCTTCATAATGCTCTTCTAAAAACTTTATAAGATCTTCTCTTGTCAGATGACACTCACCTTTTTTGTTAAATAATGATTTGAACAGGTCACTAATCAAAATAATTGTATTTTCTCTAGCATAAACAGCTTCAGGATGTTTTGAACTGCGTTTTCCCCAGATTGTGAGTAATGGAACTTCAATACCTTCTTTTTCCGGAAGGTTTTCTTCTATACAAAGAGCTATGCCGTTAAACAGGTTATGGCTTTTATCAACTTCTTTAACATTTTTGTTGCTTCCGTAGCCCCAGCCTCCAAATAAACCAACTTGAATCTTTTCTTTTGTTTCTTGTGCCATTTTTAGTATTTTGTCTGTAATCTTTGGGAATATTGTTCTTTTTGCATTTTCGGCATCTTCATACAAGCTTGAATTCTCATGAAACATATTTAATCTATTACCTATTACGACCCCGCCCGTACATGCATTCAAACCTTCCGTATAATAGCTTTTATCCTTTATCCCTGTTTTTCCGGCTAAATCAAAACCTTTCATATCAAAATTTGCACCCGTTTCACCAATTTTCAAAGCCTTTTTTGAAATGTGGCATTTTGATGTTAAGCACAATTTTATCGGTGCGGCAATTTGTTCCATATAAATTCCTTTTCTGTTTTATAAAGAAACAAAAACCCGTAAAAATTTTTTTTGCCGGATAAGTTTAAATAAAAAAGCGGTCGGTTTTTAATAAAACCGACCGCTTTTTTGATTACAATCTATTGTTTAGCAAAAGAGTTGTTTGAACGTGATGAGATTTCTTCTTTAAGTTTTGATATGAACTCATCAACGCTTAAAGTTCCAACCTGACCGATTCCGCGAGCTCTTACTGCAACTGAGTTTGTTTCAATCTCTTTGTCGCCGATTACACAAACATAGTTAATTTTCTTGTCTTGTAATGATTCTCTGATTTTGTAATTCATAGATTCGGAACGGTCATCAAGGTTTACACGAAGTCCTGCTTCACGCATTTTCTTATAAACCTTTTCAGCAAAATCAACGTGTTTTTCATTTGATATCGGAACAATAGAAACTTGTGTAGGAGCCAACCATGCCGGGAAGCATCCTGCATAGTGTTCAATTAAGATACCGTGGAATCTTTCCATTGAACCGAAGATTACCCTGTGAAGCATCAAAGGTGTCTTCATGCTGCCGTCTTTGTCCTGATATTTGATATCAAATCTTGCAGGAAGGTTAAAGTCGAGCTGAATAGTTGCACACTGCCAGGTTCTTCCGATAGCATCCTTAACTTTGAAGTCAATTTTCGGACCGTAGAATGCGCCATCACCTTCGTTAATGTCGTACTTCATACCTCTGCGTTCCATAGCTTCTTTTAAACCTGCTTCAGCTTTTTCCCAGTTTTCAAGTTCACCTACATAGCTTTCAGGTCTGGTAGAAAGTTCTACTTCAAATTCCATACCAAAGATTGCCATTGTGTCAGCGACAAAATCAATAATTGCATTGATTTCGTCAACCAATTGTTCAGGAGTACAGAATATGTGAGCATCATCCTGTGTAAACCCTTGAACACGGGTCAAGCCTGAAAGTGCACCTGATTTTTCTTTTCTGTATACAGTTCCGAGTTCTGCCATTCTCAAAGGCAAAGAACGATATGAGTATCTGTTTGCCTGATAAATCAAGATGTGGAACGGGCAGTTCATAGGTTTGACTACATATTGGTCGTCACTGTCCTCATCTTTTTGAATAAAGAACATATTTTCTTTGTAGTGGTCCATGTGACCTGAAATTTCCCAAAGAGTAGATTTTGCGATTTGCGGAGTATTAACAATTACATACCCTCTTTTTCTGTGTTCTTCTCTCCAGTAGTTTTCTATCTGTTCTCTTACACAAGCAAGGTTTGGATGCCATAAAACAAGACCTCCGCCCATTTCCTCACGGGTTGAGAACAGGTCTAACTGCTTGCCTAATTTTCTGTGGTCGCGCTTTTCTGCTTCTTCAAGGAAAGTTAAGTAAGCCTGTAAATCTTCTTTATTCCAGTATGCAGTTGCATATATTCTCTGTAACATCTTATTCTTTTCATTACCGCGCCAGTAAGCACCTGCAACCTTCAGAAGCTTAATTGCGTTTCCTTTGATATAAGATGTATTCGGAATATGAGGTCCTGCACAAAGGTCATTAAATAAAACGTTTCCGTCTTTGTCTTTTGTTAAGTATAAAGTCGGATTGTCATTTCTGTGTTCTTCCAAAAGTTCTGCTTTGTAAACTTCGCCTTCTGCCTTAAACTCAGCAATTTTTGCATCAACATCCTCTACAAAATACTTTTCAAATGTCAGATTTTCTTTAATGATGTTTTTCATTTCATCTTCGATTTTCTGAAGGTCATCCTGCGTAAACGCATAACCGTCAGTCAAATCAAAGTCATAATAAAACCCGTCATCCGTTGCCGGTCCGATAGCTAACTTTGCCTGCGGAAACAGCTTTTGTACGGCTTGTGCCATAATGTGAGAACAAGAGTGTCTGAGCGTTCTCAAAGTTTCGTTGTTTTTTTCCATTTTTCCTCTTTCTATCCTTATTACGTAAACCGCGTAAATGCTTAATAACAATTTAGGCATTTACCCCTTATCCGCCTGTGCAATCAAAGATTGCTTCGTTCCCTTCATTACATTGCGGTCACAACGGCGGTATCGTAGTGTTTCATTCTCCGAAGCATTGCCCTTCTGCAAGCCGCTTCGGATTTCACACCGGCTACGCAAGGGGTGGATCCCCCTAACTCGTACAAGGATAGTTTAACACAAAATCAATTTATATGGCAGTTTGTATAACTATTTCAAAAATTTCATATCAGGATTAATACTTCTTTCAACAGCAATTGCTTTACGAATGTCCTGCGGATTATTGGCAAAAACTCTTGTCGGCTCATATTCTTTAATAACTTTTCCTTCCGCATCCGTAATTGTACATTTTGGTCCTCTTATACCAAAATACGACTGTAATAATTCTCCTGATGGCGAATATACCTTTGTATCCACAGCAATAGTCGAATCGCACCCGGATGCTGTTGCTATTCTCTCCTGAATATTACCGTTTGGTAATACTTTTTTGGAATAAATCTGCCCGGCATGAGGAGTTCTGTCACCAAATCTCCAGACATGCTCTATTCTTTCACCATTCTGAACAGGAATAATTCCCTGTACTTTTCTCATTAATTTGTCATACACAGCTTTCATATGATTTGCGTCGGCATAAATTTTAGTCATTTTACAACACTCCTTCTGATACTTCACTATATCTAAAAAGTATTTTATCATTAAATTTTTGCCTTTTTATTAAGATATTGTTACATTGTTTTTACATACACGGAGAATGTTTATATTTTTATAATTTGATATTATCCCAATATGAAAAAATTTCTTACGGTTATACTCTGTCTGAATATTATGTCTGCCTATGCTTATTCAAGCAAGGCAGTAAAGTTTGCCGAAGACGAGTATAAAAAAATAAATAACTGCAAAAATGTTTATATAAATATGAAAAAAGAATACAGTAGTCCTTACACACTTAAGACATATAACCATGCCATTGGTTCTATTGTTTACGGCTGGGGAGATATGAAAATAAACAAATTCAGTAAAAAATTTAATATAACATATTTGGTAATATATAATGAAAACGGCATGCCGATATGGAGTTCAATTAATTTTTACAAATAAAAAACGACCTTCCTTGTCGGAAGGTCGTTTTTTTATAACAGTTATTAATCAGCAAAGTATCTTGCCAGCAATCCGTCAAATCCTCTACCGTGGCGAGCTTCATCTTTTGCCATTTCGTGAACCGTATCATGAATTGCATCAAGATTCAATTCTTTTGCTCGTTTAGCAAGTTTTAATTTACCGTCGCATGCACCGAATTCTGCTTCGGCTCTCATTTCTAAGTTTCTCTTAGTTGAGTTAGTAAGAACTTCGCCCAAAAGTTCAGCAAATCTTGCAGCATGGTCAGCTTCTTCAAAAGCGTATCTTTTGAACGCCTCTGCGACTTCGGGATATCCTTCTCTGTCAGCTTGTCTTGACATTGCAAGGTACATACCGACTTCTGCACATTCACCGTTAAAGTTAGCTCTTAAACCTTCCATAATCTGAGGGTCTAAATCTTTTGCAAGACCGACTCTGTGTTCGTCTGCATACTCTTTATTGCCGTCATCAACTTTTGTAAATACTTCTTTTACAGCTCCGCAAACCGGGCATGTTTCCGGTGCTTCGCCTTCTACCGTATAACCACATACTGAACATACATACTTTGCCATAATTTAATATTCCTTTCTCTCTAAATACAAAGGTATTATAACATATAAGAACGAATAATGCTATTATCCTCTTAAAACAAAACGAGCCTCGGGAATTACCTTTGCTCGCTGTTTTTAGTAATGATGATGATAATTTCTCTTTTTCTCTTTCGGAGAGTTCTCCTATTTGATTTCTATATCATCGGTGGCTTGAAGCTGTTTTGACTTGTAATTGTGAATAACTGCATCTACCAGTAAGTCATATGAGGAGCTTTTCTCAATATTAGGGAATTCTTCCTTTAATTGTTGTCTGACCATTGCTTCCAGCCTATGTTCGTCAGCTTTTATTTTTAGTTCATTACTTGACAGTGAATGTATAAAATCTTCGCGCCCCTGAGCCTGTGCCTGAGAAAACGTATTCAGGTTTGCACGGGGATCAAGCGCTTCTTTTACTGAGTTGATAAATTTCTTTAAGTTTGTCATACAGACCTCACTTTTACTACTACCTTCATTTTGTATCTATATAAAGTTCCGTCAAGGCAGAAATTGCCTAATTTTTTTTAAATCGTAACAAATGTTTACAATCTCTTTTTATACTCAAAATATCTTAACGGACAATATAATAACAATATTATTATAGCATTAATTAAATCATTACCGCAACGACAAAATATTAAGATTTTTTACACAAAATTAAAGTTTTTAAGACAATGTGCCGTTATATTAGATATAGTAATTTATCTCCGGAGGCAAAATGTTCCATTACATTAACTCAAATAATAAAAAAGCCGGTTTTTCCCCGGTTATCGGGGAAAAATGGAGTGAGTGGAAACCAAAAATGAAGAATGATGTTATAGAATCTATTTTTTCTGTTATTGATAACGGAGATGATATTATTCAGACGGAAGAAGTCAATTTGTTGAGAAAATTATTATCTATCGCAGACAACTTAATAAAAGAAAAAGCAAACGACAATCTTATCAGCGACGAAGAAGGTCAAAAACTTTTAGAGCAGATTAAAAATAACACTATTAACATTGAAGAACTTCGAAAAGAAGCCGCAGAGGAAGCAAAAAAAGAACCATATCCGAATGCTGTTGATATTACACAGGAATTGAACATTAATAATACCAACGGATATGATATACGGATATTTAAAACAAATACCCAAACCGGTCAGATGGTCATGGGGCATGACAAAGACACAACTTATAATACGTATTTAATAAAATTTAAAAATCCGAAAAGTAATACAATTGAGGAAATAAAAATTCATTTTTCTGCTGAGTTTACAGAACACGCAATAGCAAAAATGATTAAGCAGCTGACAGAAGGAAACTATTGTAATGTCTTGGACCTTATGTCACAAGAGTTAAATGATGTTTATGTAAACCCGCCAAAAGACAGAAAAAAAGTTGATAAAACAAAAAATAAACAGTACAGTGAAGTACAAGGCAGTTTAAAACCAGGCGGCTATTACAGAGCAGACAATGACAGCATCACATTATTTACCTCATCCAACAATAATTTAGACCTTGGAACGGCAATACATGAACTCGGACATGCAAAAGACCACAAAGTTTACTATCGCGGCAGAGTTAATCAAAAATTATTTGATTTAATAACAGAAATTGAGCCAAAGAAAAGTAATCAAAATTATTTTTTAACCACAGTTGATGAATTGTATGCAGAACTGTTTAAAAATTATGCCCACTTAAAACATCATATATCAGAAACTCTCGAACAAGACTATAGCAATATTCTAAATAAGCTTCCGCCGGACGCTAAAGAAAAATTCCTACAGGAAGTCGTCATGTCACACATAACTGAGGATGACATGACGCTTGAATCCATACTTGAAAGAGCCGGACTATCCGAATATAAAGATAACTTAAAGGAGTTTCTTGATAATAAAATAAATATTAAAAATACTAATTATCTGGAAGCAACTAGCCAATATAATAAAATAAAAAAATATGCAAAAAAGAATCCGCAGATTTTGACCGAATTTCATAAAACAATGCGTGAAATAGCATATGATTTTAACCATCCCGAAAAAGCAGTCAAAAGAGCAAAGGTATAAAATACTACAACTTGCTGAAATCTGTCAGTAACGTATATTTATTTTTCAGTTCAGTAAGCAATGCTAATCTGTTATTTTTAATATTTTCATCCTTGTCCATGACTAAAACATCGTCAAAGAATTTTGTAACAACAGAATTGATTGATTTTAAATCACTCAGATATTTACCGTAATCACCTGAAAAACTTATTCCGCGAACAGCTGTTAATAAATCTTTTTCAGCCTGCTCAACAAACAAACTTTCTTTAACCTCGGACTTAACATCTTCTTTTAGTATTCTGAGAACTCTGTTTGCATTTTCCAAAAGTTTTTCATCATTCAGTCCGCTTACTGCCTTAACTCTTAAAACATAATCGCAAAGGTCTTTACAAGGATTATTTGCACTGCATGCTTCCAATACATTCTTAGAATATTCTGAATTTAAGAAAATAATTAATCTTTGTACAAAGAATTCTTCAACATCAGCCTTAACATCAGCTTTCTGAGGAAGCAAAGCTATAGCTTCGGCAATAATATCCGATAAATTCAATTTTAAACCATGTTCCAAAATAGTTTTAATAATACCTAATGCCGCACGTCTTACGCCAAGCGGGTCAGAAGAACCTGTCGGTTTTTTGCCGGCAGCAAATACCGCACAAATTGTATCAATTTTATCCGCAATCCCGACAACCTGCCCTTCAACACTTTTAGCGGTTTCGCTATCAGCATTCAATGGGAAATAATGTTCTCTGATACCATCCTGAACACCCTGTTCTTCACCTGATACTCTTGCATAATCAGCTCCGATAAAGCCCTGAAGCTCCGTGAACTCAAATACAAGATTTGTTGCTAAATCTGCTTTGCAAAGTTCAGCCGTACGTTTAATTGACGGTTTATTTACACCAAGAGCGGAGGCTATTTTTTCGGAAAGTTTAATAATTCTTCCCGTTTTATCATAAACAGAACCCATGCCCTTTTGGAAAGTCATTCCCTTTAAACTTTCAACATAACTTTCAAGCGGTTTTTTAGTATCTTCATTGAAGAAGAATACCGCATCATCAAGACGAGCCTTAATAACTCTTAAGTTTCCGGCTTTAATATTTTCAAATTCATTTCCTATGTAATTTGTAATAGTTACAAACTTGTTAATCAGTTTACCTGATTTTTCATACAAAGCAAAATATCTTTGATGAGTTTCCATAACCGTAACAGCAACTTCCTGCGGAATAGTAAGATATGCAGTATCAAAATCACATGTTACAGCTACAGGATATTCAACAATGAAAGTAACTTCTTCAAGCAGGTCATCCGAGATTTTTGTAACGGCATTTAATTTATCAGCTTCAATTTTTGTAAGCTCAAGTATTTTTGCTTTTCTTTCTTCCTGATCAACAATAACTTTTGCATCTCTCAGCTTGGAAACGTATTCATCAGGATTATTAATAACAATATTCTGAGTTGAAAATCTGTGACCGTTAGTAATATTAGATGAGTCTTTGTCAATTATTCTTACAGGCACCTGTTCACTATCCAATATTGAAAGAACCCAGCGAATCGGACGTGAAAACTTGACATCGTTTGCACCCCATCTCATAAAATGAGGTCCCTGTAGTTTAGAGAAAATATTCGGAACATTTTCCTGTAAAAGTTCCTTTGTATTTTTACCCTTGATGGAGATTTTTGCGTAAACATAATTGTCTTCAACATACAAATCAGCTTTGGTTACACCGTTTTTATTGGCAAAACCTTCTCCTGCTTTAGAAAGATTTCCCTGCTCATCAAATGCAACCTTTGCTATCGGACCTTTGACAGTTTTTTCCACATCAGGCTGAGATGATACAAGACCGTCAACAATAACAGCAAGTCTTCGCGGAGTTGCCATCACTTTTACAGATGAAAAGCCGACATTATTATCATTTAAAAACTTCTCAAAACCTTGTTTCAACTGGTCTATAGCCATTGGTATAAATTTATAAGGTAATTCTTCTACGCCGACTTCAAATAAATATTTACTCATCTTTTTCTCCACTAATTATATTTCAATAGCCTTATTATACAATAAATATAGTTTTTAATAACCGTTAGCAAAAAAAAATTTTTACGTGTTTTCAATTAACATAAAGTTATAGGAGTTTTTATATTATGCAAATTAACAAAATTGACCAAACATCTTTTCAATCAAAATTCATACCTAACAAATATTTAGCCTCAGCTTTTGATAATGCTGAAGCTTCAAACAACAGAGAATTCTTAAATTCAGTTAAAACGATATTAAAAGACGGCAAAGATGATACAGTAGAACTCTTTAAAAGCAGTAATTCCAATTTAAATCTGCTCGTTAACGGAGAAGTAACAGAAGAAGTTCTTTGTAAAAACTATTACGAAAATCCGGCAATACTTGCTATTACAAAGTATGCTAAAAAAATATTCGGCTCAGAGATGTTATCAAACAAATATAATGACTTATCAAAAAAAGAACTGGACTTAATAAAAGATGATGTATACATGATAAAACTTTTTTCTGAGAACTTGGCAATTCGCAAAAATTATATCGAAGATGTTCAGAACCGGCTAAAAAATATAAAACAAATTATTGACGACAATACAAGAAAAGAATTGAAAGAGTTAAGAAGAACAATTTTTGGTAATTAAATACAAAAACAACTGATAAAAAAACTCTCAGGGCGTCCCCCGAGAGTTTTTTATTATTAATACTTATTCTAACGTATCAAATCAAACTATCTTAATCTTACTGTAACTGATTTAGCTTTTTGAGTATATTCAAGCTTGTCTTCTCTTGATAACCAGCCTAAACCCATTTCTGCAAAGTTGTCAGCTAAGCTTAAATCTTTTTTCATTTTGTTGATAGAAACTTCACCTTTAGCATTAAGGTAGTTGTAGATTGTACCAGCTGATTCGATAATTTGTTCTTGGATACCTTTTACTTCTTTAATTTTTGCCATTTTAAATCTCCTTCTGTGTGTGTGCTGTAAGCATTTTGCTTACATTGATTATTCTATAAAAAATCTTCATTTTTTGCAAGTGTTTTTGTTACAATTTATGGTAAAATAATACATACGGAGTATGTTATTAAATTTAATTAAAGCTAAAAATCGTGAGCATGTTCTCATAAAGAAATATTTTGAGCTTATCTCTAAGGGCGCAAAACCCTCTGAGATATTGGTTCTTGCCCAAAATTCAAACTCCAAAAAAAACATACAAAATAAAATTTTAGAAAATATTCCAATTGACGCAATTGAAAAAATTAATGTTCATTCTTTTTTCTCGATTGTTTACAATACGCTTCAGGAAAACTGGTGTTTTATAGAAAATTCAATTAAAGGGGAAAAATCTTTCATCCTCCCAAACCTCGTCGGACTCGAAGTTTCACAGTTTCTGCTTCGCGATCTTTTGAAAAATATAGTTGTCAAAGGGTACAACTCAAAAAAATCTCTGCTTCACCAGATTTTCAGAAGATATTCGCTAATTGTTCAAAACAACTTATCAAACGATGAAGTCAAAGAAAGGGCTAAGATTTTAAAAGAATCTTTCGCAGATGATGCGGAACTAATAATAAAAAAGCTTCTTGCCTCAACCCTGAAAAACCGCAGTTTAGACTATCTGCGCCAAACGCTTATTTTCAACTTCGTATACAAAAATACGGATTATTTTAAAAACATAAAATACCTGCTTATTGATGATGCAGATGAAATGACACCTGTTTGTTTTGATTTTATTGAATACCTTAAACCTCAGCTCAGAGATTGGATTATTTGTTTTGATTCGCTTGGTTCATCAAGATGCGGATACTTGAGCGCTGACACCTCAATTGAATATAAACTGAAAAAATTATTTAACGAAGATGTTTTGACAAGTCTGCCTGAAGACGCATTACCCGAAGAAGAAAGTGATTTTAAAAACGGAGAGTTAATTTTTTCAAATGTTTTGGAAGATAAACATGAAAAACTTGAAAACTTTTCACTTACTTCACTTTCAAAACGTGCAGAAATACTGGATTTTGCTATAAATAAGATTAAAAAGCTTATATTGACCACAGATATCCATCCGAAAGACATAACAATAATTACACCTGTTCAGGATGACATGCTCAAATTTACACTCCGTGAAAATCTTTCAGGACAATGCAACCTCCTGTTTCTGAGCGGAAGTGAAAAACTTATTGATAATCCGCTTGTAAGAGCAAGTTTAAATATTCTGAAACTTATGCTTGGACTTGATGTATCGGATATGGATTTAAGAAGTATTATTTCTGACTATATAGGAATTCCGCTGATATATTCGGAAACCATCTTAAACACTTACAAAAAAACAAAAAAACTTCCGGAAAATATTGAAAAATATAATAATGAGTACCGGCGTTTTTACAAAGCATTTGAAGAAATTAAAACTAAAGATGAAAAACTTTCGCTAAAAGTATACGAAATGTTCACAGCCGTTGTTACAGCAGTTGATACAGACAAAATTAACAAGTTTAATTTCTTCATAAAAGAACTCAGAGATTTTGAAAATGTTCTCGGAAAAGAAGAAGTGAGCAGCCGAATTCAGGATATAATTATACAGTTTGAAAACTCAATAATAGCAGAAAACCCGAATTCAACACTCGAAATACTTCCTGACGATTTAATTATCGCAACTCCGCAAAAAATTATTGATAACAAAATTTCAACAAAATATCAGTTCTGGCTTGACGTTTCTCATTCCGACTGGGTTAAGACCGACACAGGTCCGCTTTATAATGCCTGGGTAATGCAGAAAGACTGGGCAAAAGATGAATACACAATTGAAGATGATATATTTTTATCAAGACAAAAAATTGCAAGAATTTTAAGAAAACTTCTTCTTTTGTCGCAGGAGCATACTTATGCTCTTTCCAGTCTGTTTGATACTTCAGGGGTTGAAAATTTAGGCGGAATTCAGAAATATATTGAAGCTTCATCAGGCGAAATCTACGAATCTAAACCTGCTTTAACAATTAAACCCAGAGCAGACCAAAAACCTGTACTTGACTATAAGCAAGGGTCAATGGCAATTTCTGCCGTTCCCGGTGCAGGAAAAACAACTATTCTGCTTGCTCTTATTATGAAACTTATGTCAAGCGGTATTAACCCAAATAATATTTTCGTTTTGACCTACATGGATTCTGCTGCAAGAAATTTCAGGGAACGTATAAAAAATATGTGTCCTGAATCCGTGCTGCTTCCAAATATAAGCACTATTCACGGGCTTGCACTAAAAATTCTGAAAGAAAATTCTAACTACGAACGAATAAATCTGACAGACGATTTTGAAATCTGCGACGATACACAAAGAATGAGAATAATCCGCGCAATTAGCGGAAAGCTGACTAAAACAGACATTGATGATTTTGACAAAGCAATCTCATTATTTAAACTTCAGGAAGGAAATCTTGATAAACCTGCCTTAGACAAAAAAACAGAAAAATTTAAAAACTTCTACATTGAATACCAAAAGCAATTAAAAGAAGCTAACATGATAGACTACGATGATATTTTAATAATGTCTGTCAAACTGCTAGAAAACAACCCTGATATTTTGGAATACTATCAGGAAACCTGCGAATACATTATAGAAGATGAAGCACAGGATTCATCGGGGATACAGCAAAGGTTAATCGGTCTTTTAAGCGCAAAATCAAAAAATCTTATCAGGTGCGGAGATATTAATCAGGCTATTACAACAACTTTTTCCAATGCAGACGTGGAAGGTTTCAGAAAGTTTATAAATAACGCCGATAAAACCGTTGAGATGAACCATTCACAAAGATGCACGCAGGATGTTATGAATCTTGCGAATAAGCTCGTTGACTGGGGTTCAAAACTTCTGCCGAAAGCATTTTTCAAAAGCTATATGGAGGGTGTCGAAGGTAAAAATCCAATCAGTAAAAATGCTATTTTCTCCTGTGTTTTTGAAAATCCCTATGCCGAAAAAAATTATGTACTTAAAGAAATCAAAAAAATTCTTACAAATGACAAAAATGCAACCATTGGTATTCTGTTAAGATGGAATTTTCAGGTTTCTGCCTGGACATCGTTTATTAATGATGCAGGTTTAAAAACTATTACAAGAAGCGAATCTTTGGGACAAAAAAGAGTTTTCAACACTATTTTTTCCATATTGAATTTCGTACAAAATCCGTTTGATAACGAAATTCTCGCATCAACCTACGAAAAACTGTCAGAATACGGTTTTTACAAGCAAAGATTACAGCTTGAAATCAAAAATTCTGAAACTCCGTTTATACAAAAATGTCATGACGATATTGAAAATAACTCGCTTGCACAATTCCTGCTTGACATGCAGTATTGGCTGAGTTCTTCAACACTTCCGCTTGAAGAACTGGTTATAAGAATAGGTTTATTCTACTACACCAGCGATATTGAAAAATCCAATGTTTACTTAATAGCAATTCTTGTTAAAAGACTGAATACAACAGGAGATTTCGATTTAACTCTCCAGCGTCTGGAAGAACTCGCCAAACGTCCGTCACTCAGCGGTTTTAAATTCTTCTCGGAGGAAGAAGACAAAGATGCGGCAAAAGGTAAAGTTCAGATTATGACAATGCATAAATCAAAAGGGGATGAATTTGACTACGTATTCCTTCCCGAACTCTCGGAAAAACTGCTTCCGATAGACACGGTAAAATCAAAACTGAGAAGCTCATCTTCTTTTATGGAAGAAGTTAAATCATTTAATCCGAAATACAAACCGAAAACAGAACTTGAGCTTAAAGAGTTCAACTCGGAAGAAACCCTGAGGCTTTTGTACGTGGCAATTACCCGTGCACAGAGAAAACTTTATA
Source organism: uncultured bacterium (assembly GCA_902763805.1). Lineage (GTDB taxonomy): Bacteria > Cyanobacteriota > Vampirovibrionia > Gastranaerophilales > Gastranaerophilaceae > CAG-196. Next base: position 22,929 of record CACWTN010000005.1, read on the forward strand.
TAACAACTTCTTCAAAAGCAAAAGCGTTCGGAAAAGAAATTACTCAGGAACCAAGCATAATATTTGATACCGTTCTATAAAAAAACAGCCTTTCGGCTGTTTTTTATTTATCTGCCTTTTGAACAGGTTTTCTTATATTAACACTCGGGACAACAGACATGCCCGGAATAATTGCATATTCTTCTGGGTCAATTTTTTCGGTAAATACAATCTTAACAGGAATTCTCTGTACAATTTTTACAAAAGAACCTACTGCATTTTCTGGCGGGAACAAGCTTGATTTTGCCCCTGAAGATCTTTGTATGCTTTCTACCCTTCCTTTAAAAACTTTGTGAGGGTATGCATCAATTTTTATATCAACTTCCTGATTCTTCTGCATTTTTTCTAGCTGTGTTTCTTTAAAATTAGCAACAACCCAAACTTCATTCGGAACAATAGTAAACAACGGCGTTCCCGGCTGAACCATCATGCCTGTTTCAACTCTCTTGTTTGATACAGTTCCGTCTATAGGAGCCTTTATATATGTATAATCAAGTGCCAGTTTTGCTGCGTCTAATTGCGCTTTTAATACGTTTAAATCAGCATCTGCAACTTTTGCATTCTGAGCAGGATTTGCGGAAAATATCGATTGTTCGGCAAGAGTTTGTCTTGCTTTTACGGAATCAAGATGTGTTCTTGCTTTATCCAGTGTCTGTTTAGAAACAGCTCCTGCTTTATAAAGATTTTCATATCTCTCAACATCTTTCTGCGCAAGTTCTATTTCAGAATTTGCCGCATTCAGATTTGCATGAGCATTATTCTGATTAAGGATGGCTCTTTCATAAGAAGCTTTTGCCTGTGCCAGTCTTACCTTGTAATCTTCCTGGTCAATAATTGCAACAACATCACCCTTTTTTACAGGCTGGTTATCAATGACCAGAACTTTTTCTATCTGCCCTGCAACTTTTGGAGAAACAGAAACGGTAGTTGTTTCTACATAAGCGTCATCAGTGGTCTGACATCCCAGCATATTGTATATATAATATCCGCCGCATATAATCGCTATCACTGTCAAAAAAGTAAAAACATAACGTTTTTTCACAGGAAGTGTTCTTTCTTTTATTTTTATTCTTATTTCTTCGTCACCCATAATCTTTTCCTCTTTATATCTGTATTTTTAATGATTCGTGTAATATATTTCTAAGCTCTGTCAATAACTCACCGACTTTTGCAATATCACTGTTATCTATTCTCTTTTTTATTGCAAGATAATTAGGTCTTATTCTTGCAGCTGCTTCCTCTGCCTGCTTAACGCCAAGTTCGGTTATCTCGATAAGTTTAACAGGTCTGTTATTCTTGACTGACAGCGTACGTGTAATGAACCCCCTTTTTTCAAGTCCATCCAAAAGTTTTCCTGTATTTGCCCTGTCTTTCAGAATAAGCTTTGCCAAATCTCTCTGACACAACTCTTTTTCACACATAAGCGTATCAAGAATTGAATATTCCTCTACCGAAAGCCCGATATTAAACTGCTCAAAAACCTGAGCTCCAAGCATTTTACAATACCTGGCTGTAAGTTCTATCTGATAAAATATAGTATTTCTGAAATGTTCCTTCAATTTCATTTACCTTTAATATGTTTATTCTACCACATGTTGCAAATGCAACATATTTATGTTATCATTTATTATATAAAAAATCAAGAGGGGAAAATGCAACCGGGATAAAGCAAAACCCCCAACGGAAAAGAAAGGCTATAAAACAGGTTTAATATGAAAAAATTTATAACGGCGGCAATTATATTATCAATGTTCGGTACAAATGCAGTTTTAGCGGTTAATGACAAAACTGTTCTCAAAGCCGGCACAGAAGAAAATATTCAGAAAAATATTTACAACGATATAAAAAAACATAAATCCGAAAAAGTCCTTCCGAAAAAGAACAAATATGAATATATTAATTTGGCATGGTGGAATCAGTTTAATGACGAATATTTAAATGACTACATAATACGTGCCGTTGAAAATAACAAAGATCTTAAAATGGCAACTTTAACAATGGAAGAATATTACCAAAAAGTAAGAATGCAAAGAGCACAGGAAATGCCTAATCTGTCGGCAGGTTTTATGCCGGGGTACGGTAAAATGCCTCTTACGGGAAAGACAGAGGGAAACTTTGCTCTGCCGATTATAGCCAGTTATGAAGTTGACCTTTTCGGAAAAAATCACAACAAAACAACTGCCGTTAAAAAATTGTACGAAGCTTCTATTTTGGATGAACAGGCTGCATACATAGCAATAGCCTCAGCTGTCGGAAGCGTTTACGTAAACATAGTTAAGCTTGACGCCCTAATTGATATGCAGGAAGATATTGTTGCTCTCAGAAAGGAAATCTCTGAGATTATGACTGTTTCAAACAGAGAAGGTATTGTTTCCACATCAGACCTTGTTAAAGCAAATAAGGCATACATTGCAGGAACATCTGACCTTGTAGAGCTAAAAAAAGAAAGAACCAAGCTTCTTAATCAGTTAGCTGTTCTTGCAGGTGACAGTCCGAATAACATTGAAGAATACAAAAGAGCTGATTACAAAACACTTGCTTTCTCAGGAAATATTCCTGAAGAAGTAAGCTCGGAAATAATTATGAACAGACCTGATTACAAGAAAGCTGAAAAAATGCTTGAAAAAGCAGGTATAGATGTTCGCGTTGCAAGAAAAGAGATGCTGCCGCGCATAAATCTTGGCGGTATGATGTTATTTAGTAACAAGCATCTTGAAAGTCTGTTTACAACTAAAGGAATGTTATGGGGTGTCGGCGGTGGTTTATTCCAGCCTCTTTTCCAGGGTTTTTCTTTAACAGCTAATTTAAAATCAAAGAAAATAGCTTATGAAAGATCGCTGAGAAATTATGAAAAAGTTAACCTGACCTCAATGCAGGAAGTTAATGACTCTCTCGTTTCCGTAAATATGGACAGAGAAAAACTTGCAAAACAGAAAGATATACAGGCTCTTGAACAGAAAGACTTTAAACTTACAAGAGAAAAATATAAAGAAGGCGTTATTGCAAAACTTGACCTTGACCAGCAGGAAGAAAATCTGCTGAATGTACAGAGAATGGTTTACTCTACACAGTTTGACTGTATGGTTGATTATATAAACTACTACAAAGCTATTGCGGCTCAAGGATAAATCAGATAGCTGCGCTCGCGTTGAACGTGACTGCGGCTCTTTCCTTTTTGCCTCGCCTGCACGAGCCAAACAGAATCGCCTCCGCACTTCGCTCGCTTGCGCTCTCTTGCTGCGCTCGCATTGAACGTGACTGCGGCTCTTTCCTTTTTGCCTCGCCTGCACGAGCCAAACGGAATCGCCTCCGCACTTCGCTCGCTTGCGCAATAAAAAAGGACATGTTGATGTCCTTGAAATGGTAAGTATATTAAATTTGTAATTAAATTCTTTTTACAGATAATTTAACAAGCTCATATTCATTGTTTGACTTGCAAGCTGTAAACTTGCCTGATATGAATATTGTGCCTGCATCCATTTTGAGGTTGCTTCCGCAAGGTCAACGTCCTGCAATGATGACAAATATGATGTTAAATTTTCATTATTTGTTTCCAATGTTGATGTTGTCATCTCTAACCTATTATAAACACCGCCGAATTTGGTCTGTTCGGTTACAATAGTGTTATGTGAGTTTGCAAACATATCCATCGTAGAAAACATTCTCTTATATCCTGCCTGTTCAGCATCACTGTCCTTGGCATCTTTTGCGTCAATTACTTCCTGAATTGAATTGCTCAGCATTCTGAGAGCACCCATTACGCCTGAGTATTCCTCATGGTTTGTTAAATCTGCCGGATCACCGGTATATTGATTGCCGTCTTTGTCCTGATATGTGACATTACCGGCATCATCAGTTTTCTTATAATACTTAGTACCTGAGCCTGTTGAATCGGTATAGTAATTTTCATAAGAACCAAACACCTTATCGCCGGTTGTATTAATAACCTCAAAAACACCGTTAGCTACTTCAGTTTGTCTTTTATAATCAGGGTTATCCTGAGTAGTTCCGCTGTATGTAACATTACCGTACTCGTCTAAATCAAAAGGTGTCAGCTTTGTATTTGCACCTGCAAATATAAAGTTACCATTGTATTCAGTATTTGCAAGGTCAACCATTGTCTTTGTAATTTCATCAATTTCTGTTTTAAGAGCAGCAAGAGAGGACCTTCCGTATGTACCGTTATTAGCTTCCATACCTTTATCCCAAGCCTGCTGAAGATATCCTGTTGCAAGCTGCATCAAATCGTCTAATGTATCAAGTTCTTCTTTTGCCATCTGGGTATTTTGGTTAAAAGTATCAATCTGACCAATTTGACGATTTGTATTAACAATATTTACCGCCGCAATAGGGTCATCTGAAATACTCAGAATTTTCTTACCGGATGCAAGCTGCTGAGTAAGTTTCATGTAGTTTGCTTCATTCCTGTGAATGTCATCCGTTAAAAGAGAATAACGTGCTGATGTTGAGATACGATTTGAATACATAATGTTACCTTCCTGGTATTATTTTTACTATCTTCCTAATGATATTAGAGTATCAAGACAAGTATTAACCGTGTTAAACACTCTTGCTGCAGCTGCATAAGCAGTCTGATATTTAACAAGGTCAACCAATTCTTCGTTTATATCAACCCCGTATGATGAATCAAGCTGATTTTCCAGAGAATCAACAACATCACACTGTGTTGCATATAATGATTTTGCGCTGTCACCTGCAGAAGCAATTTTACCCAATAGTGATGAATAAAAATCTTCAAGTGACTGACCGTTTAGGTCTGCCTGTTTATCGTTTCTTGTTGCAAGCATTGCCACAACGTTTTGAGCATTACCTACTGCATTGATATCGTAGTTGTTCGGATCTTCAAAATATGCACAGCTAATATTCCAGATGCCGTCACCTTTTAAAATATTATCCGAAACTTTGATATTTGCAGCTGTTATACCTGTTGTTGTTTCAGTTCCGGTTGAAGCATCATAACAGGCAAATAGAATATTGTCGCTGCTTGTTGCCTTCAAATGGTTTGTGTTACTCGGATCAATGCAATATGCATTATCACGGGTGTTCAAATCATTAAATACACTTGCCAGTGTACTTGCAAGCTTGTTCAGATTTGCCTGAACGGTACCTGCGTTTGTATTACCGTCATCATAATCTGTCGCAGAGTGAATAAGTCCGCCTAATGCGCCGCCTGTAATAATAGAGTTCGCATTATCGACAATTACCGAACCTTCGTTGTCAACAATTTTTAAAACAGCATTTTCACCCGTCCAGTTATCAGGATAAATAATACCGTGTTCATCACAATAGTGTTTTGCAGTTTCGATATCAAGTTTTCCCGTTACAACACTGCCTTTTACCAATGGCTGACCACCTGTATAAACTGATACTGTACCGTTTTGTTTTTCGTCTACCGTTATATCAACAAACTGAGCAATATCATGCAAAATTAAATCTCTCTGGTCAAGCAGGTTGTTTGCGGTTAATGTTCCTGTCTGCGTTGTCTGAAGCGCTTTGTTTACTGCAGCAAGTGATTCGAGAGAATTGTTTAATTCTCTGTACTGTGTATAAATTTTTGAATTTTTCAAAGCGTCATCGGAAGAACCGTCACCGAGAGCTTCCCCTGTCAGTTTGCTCAACTCAACACTCTTTTCGTTCATTATGCCTGCAAGAGTTTTTGCTGTTTCAATAAAGTTTGTTCTTGCGGTTGAACTTGCCGGATACTCTTGTAAATTATTTAATGCTTCATAAAATTTACTTAATGCGCCATCAATACCTGTTCCGTCCAAATCATCAAAAATACCTGCCAGTTCATCAAGGTTGCCTAACTGCTGTTCAAGCATGTTTTTCTGTGAAAGCTGTTCTCTGTAGTAATTATTGATATAATCATCGTTGTAACGCATTACATTGGCGATTTTTACACCACCGTTAGCACGAACCTGGTTATATGGGTTGTCACCGATTTGCCCCGCAATATTTCTTGCCTGAAGATTAACACGCTGTTTGTGATATCCTTCAGTATTCATGTTTGCAACGTTATGCGAAACAACGCTTACAGCCTTTTCATTTACTGACAGTGCGCCTGCACTTATGTTTAATGATGATAATAAGTTCATATCCGATTTACCTCATTAGATTTCTTCGCTAATGGTCCACATATCTATATCGTGTGCGTCCGGTTTTCCTGCTCCGTTATAATAACTTCCTTGTGGAGCAAATGCATCTATAATTGTATCCAACATCTTGTTAGTAATTATAATGCCATGTTTCAGAAGTTCCACATTTTGGTTATTAAGTAACGTAATTTCAGGAATTAATTTACAAATCTTAACCTTTCTTTCCTCAAGTAGTGGCACAAACTCCGGCGCGTTTTCCTCTGCAAAGCTGATGAATTCTGACATATTGCAGTTTTTGCCTGTCATCTCAAGTGCAAGATTTTCACGTTCTTTATTTGCCGCAGTTATTTTTGTATTCAGAGCAATAATTTTGTTATCAAGAACACCCAAATCATCAGAGCGTGACTTTTTCAGGAGCTCGCGTTTTTCCTCGAACAACTCTTTGAGTTCGCAGTATTCGCGGTACTCTTTGTCTAAAATCTCTGTTAATTTTTGGAATTGTTTCTTTATCATCTTTACTACTCTATATTATTTTAACTGATTTCATAACTATTTTGTTCATTGTAAAGATTAGAACAAGTATTTTATGAATCTGTTGAATATACCTTCGTTTTGGCTTCTTGATACAGCGCCTCTGCCTGACAGTGCAAACTGCAGATTTGAAACATTGTATGAATAAATTTCGCCGTCAACATTTAACCATCTCGGGTCAACAACACCTGTCACAATAAAGTCAACTCTTTCGTTACCGTTAACAAGTGTTTTCTTACCCTGAACCGCAAGATTGCCGTTTGGTAACTGCTGAACAACCTGGCATGCGATTCTGTCACCCATGCTCAATGCACGCTGTCCCTGACCTGAGCTTGAAACTTCATTCGTTCCGCCGTATCCGTCACTGCTTTTAAGAATACTGCCCAAATGCAGCCATTCTTTTATGAATGACGTAAAGGAGTCAGTTGTTTTTGATTCTTTCTTTGATGAATATGTTAGGTTATCGTTAACAGAAACACTTTCTGCCATTCTTATTGATATCAAATCACCTATCTGACGTGCCTGAACACCACCGTACAAAGAATGAGGAGTTCCCTGATAATGCTGTTGAGCACCGAGAACAAATAAACTTTCTGCACTTACGGAAGATGCCGGTATGATTAATGCCGCCAAAGCAATTAAACAACAAGATAATAAGTTCTTTCTGAACCTACCTTTTATATCATTTACTATTGTGTTTAACATCTTCATATCCATTCCTCTTATTCCTCAAGTCTTGTTTTGTTTATTTTATCAGCAGAGCCATTCTGCAATTACGCTTCTGCCGTACAGAAGACCGTATTTGATATCATCATCGGTAATATTATATTCTCCGACTGTTTCAGCACATTTGCGCAATTCATTGACATCAATTCTGTCAAGAAGCGTCGGTGTAGATGTTGTCTTTACCCCGCTTGCAGCTTCCGGTTTTTCCTGAACTTCTTCTGCAGGCTTAAGCGTCTTATTACTCTTGAATGAGTTAAGAGCGCTAAACTGTTGAACTGCATTTACACCTGTCTGTGCTTTGATTATTTCCATTTTTTATCCTTTATTTAACTAAATGTTCCATTTGTCTGTATATCTGGTCAGCAAATCCGAAGGTTGTTCTCGGGTTATTTGCCAAATCTCTGCCCATCTGCTGGAATACAATTGATTTAAAAGTATCTTCATACTGATGGTCATCACCAAAAAGTCCGCCTTCTTCTCTGTCAACTGTCTTGTCCATTTCCTCGAGCATTTTTGTAATAAATATTGATTCAAATTCTGTTGCGACTTTTTTCAACTGTGTTTTTTCATCGCCTGAATTTTTAATCTGGTTATACAATTCCTGATCAGCATTAACTGTTCTTGCGTGATTTAAGCCATGCTTAATCAAATCAAGAGTCGGTGTTGTTATATCTGATGCCTGCGAAATCGTCATTTTTGTTATCCTTTTTGTTTTTATATTATTATCAGTTCTGCCTGCAGACTGCCTGATTTTTTAAGAGCCTGCAATATTGAAATTAAATCTACGGGCGCAACACCTATTGAATTCAGCGCTCTTACCAGGTCGTTAAGATTGCTGTTTGCACTCATCTCAATTAATCGTCCCGGAGCTTTCTGAATATCTATATCAGCATTTTCAAACCCGACCGTTGCACCGTTTGAGAACTCATTTGGCTGAGAAACAGCATTATGAGTTGATACTGTTACGGTAATATTGCCGTGTGCAACCGCAGCCGGAAGAAGTTTAACATCCGAACTGATTACAACAGTTCCCGTTCTTTCATTAACAACAACTTTTGCTTTTTCTGCAGTCGGTGTTACGTCTAAGTTTTCTATTATAGATACAAAGCTTATTCTGTCATTTTGGAATTTTGACGGTATCTGAACTCTTACTGAGCTGCCGTCAATTGCTCTTGCTGGTGCTACTCTCGAAATTGATGCAGCAAGTCTTGAAACAAGCGTATAGTCAGATTTATCAAGCGATAAAGTTATTGAGCTTTCATCGCCGATTTCCGTATAAATATCTCTTTCAACAATTGCACCTCCGGGGATTCTTCCTGTTGTAGTAATAGCATTTCTCATTGAAGAACCGCCTGCAGCTTTTGCAATACCGCCGACTGTCAAAGGACCCTGTGCAACCGCAACCGCTTCACCATTTGGAGCTTTTAATATAGTCTGAACAAGAACACCGCCCTCTAAACTTTTACAGTCAGCCATTGCAGAAACGGTTACATCAATTTTATCCCCGTTTTTTGCAAAAGGAGGAACTGTTGCTGTTACGATTACAGCTGCAGATGCACCTTTCTGAATGTAGTTTTCCTGTTCAATTACGGTTCCTAAATTTCTTAACAGCATTTTATTAGTAATCTGTGTTGAACGTGAGTTATCACCTGTACCGGGGAGACCTACAACCATACCATATCCGACTAACTGGTTTTCTCTTACTCCCTGTATATGAGCAATATCCATAACACGAACTGTTGCGGCATTAACGGGAGCTAACCCGATGCACATCATCACAGTTAAAATCATTGCTATTAATTTTTTCATAATCCGTTCCTCAAGTCTTTTCAGGAAAGGACATTTGCCCTCATCCCTTTATATATTTACGAGTACTCTGTTTTCCCCGATAATTTTGCCGTTATAAACTTTTTTATAGTTTTTGTTTTCTACGTTTATGTAATCACCAAGCATCCCGTCAGACATAGCCGTTCCGTCAATTGATATCATAACTGAACCGTTTGACACGAAGAATACTCTGACATCCGAATTTCTTGCCACATCAGGACGCATTTTTACAAATCTTCTGTCAATTATTTCGCCCTTCTGGAATATTTTTTTTGTGGTTATTTCTTTATCAAGCATTGAACCGTCAAGAACAAAGTCCGCTCTTGATGCAACATCTACTTTTTTTACTTCCGTACAGGATTTTGTAAGGATTTGTTCACGATTTATCTGCTCGCTTGCAACAAGCACATCCATATAAACGGAAGTTTGTGCAGGAAGGTTCAGTGTTCTTGCATAAGTACCATTTACAAAAACATCAACTCTTTTTACGTCACGAGGCAGAATCTTATCTCCGCATCCTGCAGAAATCTTATATGTTACCCTGCCGTCAGGAAGCTGTAAATCCGCAAACGGAGTTGCCATAATTTTAACCTGAACATCACCATTTATGGTTTTCCTGTAATTATTTTCATATAATCTTGCAACATCAACCTTGATTTTGCTTGCTGGAATAATCTGAGCATTTACGGAAGGCGCAACAAACAGCATTAAAGCAAAAGCAGCTATCAGGTTAAACTTTAACCCGACAGTTTTAATATTAAATTTTTGCTTTTTATTCAACATTGTTATTAACCCTTAAACCTTACCTCTATGCCATATTATTTGTTACCTGCAAGATATTGCTTGATGCGGTAATTAATCTTGAGTTAGATTCGAAAGCTCTTTGAGCCTTAATCAGACCTACAAGTTCATCAACGATTTGAACGTTAGAGCCTTCCAGCATTCCCTGTTGAATCAGACCCAAACCGTTTTGCCCCGGAGTATCCTGAACAGGGTTTCCTGATGCCTGAGTTTCCTGATACAGGTTATGACCTATAGACAGCAGCCCTGACGGGTTTTGGAACTTAACAAGCTGAAGTGAACCAACTGTTGATTGCTGTGTTTGTCCCGGAAGTGTTACTGAAATATTACCATCCTGAGTGATTGTAATTTCTGTCGCATCACGAGGTATTGATACTGACGGCTGTATTAAAAGACCGTCATTTGTACAAAGCTGACCGAGTGAGTCAACCTGCAGACAACCGTCACGTGTGTATGCCAGAGAACCGTCTTCTTTCATTACCTGAAGAAAACCGTCACCTTCAATTTCAATATCCAGGCTTCTTCCTGTCGATATTGCAACACCCTGAGTAAATACTCTTGTTGTGGCAGCAGTCTTAACACCTAATCCGATTTCTATACCAACCGGCTGATAAGTTCCCTGGTTCATCAAGGCACCCGGAGTTCTTGCCGCTTGTGAAAGCAAATCCTGAAACTCAATACGGCTTTGCTTATACCCTGTAGTGTTAACGTTTGCTACGTTGTTTGCAATAACATCAAGGTAGTTTTGTTGTGCAATCATACCTGTTGCAGCTGTGGTTAAAGCTCTTAACATATATTTTCCTCACGTGATTTTAACAATTTACGGAACGTGTATTACCTGTCCGCAATACTGTTAGAATTTAACTTACCATTGTTATGAGCGATAGAGGATTATTCTCATCCCTACCTCTCCCCACTAATAATATAAAAGTATTTATGACAATATACATCAACCAAAAGGTTGAAAAATAAAATAATATAGGATGCAAAAATAGACCGGATGGTCAATTTTAAAAATAAGAGTGTTAATACAAAGTAAAATGCATTTATACCAAATAGTATAAATTATACTCTTAATCTGCCGAGAGTTACGGCTGTATCAAGCATTTGACCGTTTGTAGTCACAATTTTTGCCAGGCTTTCGTAATTTCTCTGCGTGCTTATTGTATTAATCATCTCTTTAATTACATTACAATTGGAAAGTTCCAGCATTCCCTGCTGCATTACAAATTTTTCAGGACGAATTTCGGGATTTTCTTCAGGAGTTTTTGGAATAAAACGTGTGTCACTTATTTCAAACAAGTCGTCTTTATTAGCAAAATCCCACACACCTATAGTCTGCATAGGTATCTTCTGCATACCCGCATCCATTTCCATAGTACCTTTTTCGCCGACAATTATCTGAACCTTATCTCTGATTAAATCAGGGTCCAAATCTTCAGGAATCATCCTTATACGTCTGTTATTAATATCAAGGACATATTCACCCTGCTTTGTTACAAGGTAATCCTCATCATTTCTTGTAAAAGAACCATTTCTTGTGTAATAAGTCCTTCCGTCAACATCCTGAATCTTGAAGAAACCGTCACCTTCAATTGCAAGGTCAAACGGGTTATCTGTCTGATTAAGCGCCCCCTGAGAAAAATCGTGGGTGTATTCAAAAGATGCACTTCCGACGCTCAAATCACCTAAATATCTGCTTGTGTCATTTCTTAGAACAGATTCCGACTGTGAATAAACAGCTGATTCCATCAGGTCCTGAAATTTAATAGAACCTTTTTTATATCCTACCGTATTTACATTGGCAAGGTTGTTTGCCGTATTATCGTTCATATCCATAAGAGCAAGCATACCGTTTGCACAAGATTCCAAACCTCTGAGTATCATTAGCCGGCCTCCTTAATTCTGTCGTATTTGGCAAGAACGCTTTTAACATAGTTTTGAGTTTCCTGATACGGAGGAATTCCGCCGTATTTTTTGACCGCGTTCGGTCCTGCATTATATGCGGCAAGCGCCAGCGATTTGTTATTATCAAATCTGTCCATCAAACCTTTTAAATATTTTGTTCCACCCTGAATATTCTGTTCCGGGTCATAAGCATTTGTTACACCTAATCCCTGTGCTGTTCCGGGCATTAACTGCATTAACCCCATTGCACCGCATTTTGAAGTTGCATTTGGATTAAATCCTGATTCCTGATTAATAACAGCTTTTACAAAATCAGCATCCAAACCTGCCTGTTCGGAATATTTGCTGATTAAATCATTTATTTCAGCTCTGTTTGCAGGAGTGGGGTTCTTTTTATTTTCCATTGTCGTATCTAAAATTTTCTGGAAATTTTCTGTCGGCTTTTCTGTTGCACCATAAGACATCAGCGACTGAAACTGACTTTCAATCGTCTGAATTCTGTTCAATGTCACATCTAAGCTTGTGAGGTTCATAATCCTCTCCTGCCCTTTTTATACTTACCATTCTTTGAGTGATAGAGATTTTATAAGCTACTCCCTACCTCTCCCCACATATAATATAAAAGGTTTCCCATCAACTTACATCAATCCAAAGATTTATTTTTGGATGAAAAAATAGACCACATGGGGGAGGATGCTATTTTTTTCGAAACGCAAATAGTTTGAATGCGATATAAGTAAATATTGCGGCAGTAAAGTTTGAAATAAACTGAGCAAGATATACATTAAAATGCAGATATTTTACGGTAAACTCCAGCAGCCCCGCATTAATCAGATAACTGAAAAACCAGGTTATACAGCATTTTGCATACTCTTTGTACCAAACTCCTTTTCCTTCAAAAACCAATGTTCTCTGGGTAAAGAATGAAACAATAGAGCTTAATGCCCATGCCAGAGCAAGTGCAAACTGATAAAACGTATCACCGAAAATAAGGCATACAAGCGAATAAATCAGGTAACAAACGCCAAAGTTAAACCCGCCTACAAACAAGTATCTTATCTTATCATCCAGAGAAAACCAAAACTTTTTCATTAATACTTATACTCCGGTATTACAAACTGTTCATTGTTTGCATCTTTTTCCACAAACTCCAGATAATGATTAAGCGCAACTTCCTTAGAGTTGTTATAAAAATCTTCAGGAATAAGTTCTCTGTGGAGTTCCGTTCTGTCACCCGAGTAATTACCCAGTATTCTTGAGAATTTTTGTATGTTTTCTAAATCTTCGCCGCCCGAATAAGCTTTTGTTTTTGCATCAGTTCCCGAAGGTCTTATCTCAACATACTTGTCCGTAAACTGCAGATAAGTTCCGTCACCGACAAACTTAACAGATTTCAGATTATCAAAACTAAGCTCTGCAAAAGCGTTATTAAGAACCTTTTTAACGGCTTCTATGTCGGCAATACCTTCTCTTACGGCTATAGCCAGCGAAAGATAGAACAAATCATTCTTTGTTCTTTGTTTTTCACCCTCTGCTTTTGCAAGTTTAAGTTTTTCAATATCAGGTTCTGATTCGTTATAATATGCAATATCTTCTCTTACATCGTATTTTGCAACAATATTATTTTCTTCAAAAATCTCTGCCAAATATTCAGAGAGCGTCTTGTTTTCGTCCTCAAGTTTTGCCGCAAGAGAAGATGCGACAATAATAGCTTCCGTCGCACTCTTTTCTCTCATAGCAATTGCTTTTCTGCCTGAGAGTGATTCAATTAAATCCTCTGAGCCCATAATCATACCGCCGGATTCTTCACCGCCGAATATCATTCTAGGCTGAACACCAAGGTTTATTGAGTTTCCGAATACATCATCAACAACAACTTCTTTGTCAGGATTATTCTTAATCTGAAGTTCAACCTTCTTCATAATATTTGCAATTTCTTTAAATCCGACAGGAACATTAACAACTTTAATACCGTGTGCTTTTGCCCATTCATCCCAGGATAAAGCAGATGCCGTTGTTTTAATCATAAACCTCGGGTGGTTTTTAAATTTACCTTCATGTTTAAGCTGTTTAACCCTGTAGTTCATAAGCATTAAAAATGCCTGATTTGCGGTATAAACAGTTAAAATTCTGTTTTCATCAAGTTCGATATAAGAAATACCGAAATCATTGAGCATCGGTTCATTTCCGCTTGCCTCAATCTGACAAACAGTTAACCTGTCGTGGTCAGGGTCAGTTATAAGTACAACCGTTCCGAGAGGCATATCTTTCAAAACTTCCTCGTAATGCATTGATTCAATTACAGGGAAATACTTACTTCCGTCAGGTCTTTTTGCCAAAACTGTTGCATCAACCGAATAATCATAAAAGGTTTTATTACCATTTGGATCGGTATCATACTTACCTATAGAATGGAAGAACGGATCTTCTTCCGTATTATTCCATACATATTTGTCCTGAATACCAAGTTTATCAAGCACTCTGCTCAGAGTTCTGTACGCACACCCTCCGACACATTCTACAAATAATTTACCCTCCATTTTTCTGACACCGTCAAGATTTTGAGCAACACCTGACTTTAAGTATTCAACATACAAATCAATACCGTCATTTAATCTTGCCATAATGCTTTCATCAATAAGCGGGTCATTTTTCGGAGCAATATTGATTACATAGGTTCCGTATTTTTCTACAATATCAAATATTTCCTGAATTTTGTTTACAAACTCTAATGATTCTTCCGGTAAATACTGACTACCCTGAGAATTCAGGTCTTTTGTAGCTGTTTTAACAGAGATACCGTGGCTTGATGTAATATATTCACCACCGAGTAAATCAAGCTTGAACGCAAGAAAGGATGCAAGCCAGATAGGAATTGTTTTTCTTCCTGCAGGTGTTAAAGTTCTTATACCCTGAGCCGCCTGTATTCTTGCAATAGCATCAAGGTAAAGTTCTGAATTGTACCTGACTTCACTTCCTGCTAATTTGCGGATTTCTTTTCCTTCATATTTTTCACGTGCAACAAGAGCCTTTGCCAGTGTTGCCAAAACTATACCCACAAGATTAATCGGAAATCTTGTATCCTGAGGATAAATAATATTCTGAGGACCTCTTATGCCCGCGGTTGAAACCTTAGCTTCTTTAGAGTAATTTGCAAACCATTCAAGCAGATTTAAGCCTTCGGGATTACTTTCAGAATGAGGATAAAGATGCTCACGTTTAAGAGTAAACGTGAATCCGTTTTCATTATCAAAATTCATTAAATCCAAATCTTTTATATAATCGGGTGTTTTTTCAAAAACACTGTAAAACAACTCTTTTTCCAGTTCGCAGTTTGGCTCTCTTTTCATACTAAATCTCCTGAATAATATCTGTCTGGCTCTATTATAGCACAAATTTACCTTTATGACGCCTCTAACATAAAGGTAACGGGTCCGTCATTAATCAGCGAAACCTCCATCATTGCACCAAATTTACCTGTTCCCGTTTTTATCCCGCAGTTTTTTATCAAAGAAACAAAATACTCGTATAGCTCATTCGCAATATTCGGCGGAGCTGATTTATCAAAACTCGGTCTTGTACCTTTTTTGCAATCTCCGCACAAAGTAAATTGAGATACTACAAGCATTTCGCCTTTTATATCAGCAAGAGAAAGATTCATTTTGTCGTTTTCGTCGGGAAAAATTCTCAGGTTAACGACTTTTTTTGCAAGTTTTTCTACCTGTTCTTTTGCGTCACCTTTTTCTATACCGACAAGTGCAAGAATTCCTTTTTCTATCGATGATACATTCTCTCCATCAATACTTACTCCTGCTTTTTTAACTCTCTGAATCAATACTTTCATTATATTTCACCAATTACCCTGTCAATTTCTCCTGATATAATCTTGATTTTGTCCTCAGACGTATTTGCGTACCCTGTTATTTTTTCAACAAGATTTTTTACCGAATCCAAAGTAAACTCTCTTGTCATTTTGAGTTCATAATCAATATCAATACGTTCAGCCGTTGTTATAAAATCAAACAATTTATTTTTTCCTGCAAAATCATACCCCAAAGTGGTAAAACCTGTTACAAGTTTTTTAAGGTTTTGCAGCAGCTCAGGAGTTACATTTCTGTAACGCTTAATATCATTATTCATATTTTTGATTATTTTTCTGATTTCCTCTATAAAGTACAACGCAGGATTTAAACTCTCTTTTACCTTAAACAAATCTTCCTTAATCTTAGGAACATTGTATTTAAAATCAGATTTCAGTTCTCTGTTATCAAGTTTTTCTGTATCCTTCAGGGCATCTTCAAGCGGCATATTTTCAAATCCGTCTATCTGAGCGCCCACAAGCGATGTATTTATATATTGCCTGTCAGAGTATTTTTGTGTGTATTCGCTTAACGGCTGAATAAAAGCGGAGTAAACAGATTCCGTTGGAATCATATCACCATTAACCCCTTTGACATAATAAAGCGAAGCATTTAATGCCGACAATCTTTCTAAAGCTTTCTGTTTCCTGATTTCAGGGTCATCATAATTACCGAGCGACATACAGAAACTTTCAAAATCTTTTGCCGTAATCTCCCATTTTTCAAGTTTTTCATTGTACGTACAAATTAAATCTTTATACGCAGAGTCTTTACTGTAGCACTGACCGCCAATGTATGCCAAATCCTGACCGACAAGGACAATTTTTGAGCATCCCAAAATTCTTGCAACATTGAGCGCAGTATATGATACTGTTCCTTTTGAAAAATATTCGGAATTATCAAGATCTGCAACATCGCACCAAAGCTCATTCACAGGAAGGTTTTGAGATACGTGTAAAAAAGTATTCTTATACTCAAAATTCCTCAGGTTAGGATGCGAATACGGTTCGGTTATAAAATTAACTCCTTTCAAATCAAGTCCTGCGATTTGTTTTGAGCAGTCGTTAGCCTCTATTATGCAGAGAAAATCCGGTGTTATACCGTTTGAGGAAAGTGTTTTCATCGCTGTTCCAACGGTAATCAAAACATAATTATCTCTGTATTTTTTTAATGTTTCTATGTTTCTGTCCAACGTTGGACCCGCAGAAACTACAACTGCCGTTTTTCCTTTGTAAAAATCTTTAAACTCACCAATTGGTATTTCTGTAACAAGCTTTGGAATATTATTAATCGTTTTTATAATCAGGCCGTAAAACTTTTCTTTTGTATATTTTAAATCAAGACTAAATCTTCCTACAGTCTGCTGAAGTTCAGCCACCATATTGTTAAACGCGTCTTCGTTAAGTTCTCTGTATGCAGCTGTTGAAAGAAGAAGCGGGGTGTTTTTCATATTAGATTTCTGATAAATATACCCGCATGCAGTCATAAAATCTTCAGTAATGTATACGTTTCCTTTTAATATATCCTCTGAGAAATCAACCAGCGAAAAAGCGGTTCTCATAATATTCAAATCAGGCTCGTAAAGGATTACCGTTCCGACAGATTTTGCACAAACCACCTGAAACAAATACCCAAGCCCCAAACCGTAAATCAAATGTATTGCAACGGGTGTATTTTCTGCCATTGAAAAAATTTCAGACGCTTCCGCAAGAGGATTCAGAGGATTGTGTAAAAACTTGCCCCTGTATTTAAAATTATAAAAATTATTTTCTCTTACAAATTGCGGAACATCTGTCAGAATGTAACTCAGCAGTTTATCAGCAAGCTGCGGATTTTTGCTTTTTAAAGCGTTTATATTTTTTTCAAAAACATTACTGTTCATTTAATCAATTCTCCCACCAAAGACTATTCTAGCAAATTTAAGTAATATAAGCAAACAACAGGGCGGTTCGGAAAAATCCGAACCGCCCTGTTTATTTTGTATATATTTACCCCTTTACTTCTATACAGAAGCAAGTTTAGCTTTGCTTTCCAGCTGAAGTGTTACGGTTGTAATATCGCAAACTGAAGAAGGTCCAAAGTATTGAATAGCACCAGGGAACAGGTATCTGTCATTTAATGCCCAGTCTTCTCTGTTGTTTTCCAATTTCTTGAATACAGGTCCGTCAAGTTCAACAAGAGCCTTCTTAATAACAGGTTTCATTTCACCGTGGCGTCTTTCCATGTTCATCATCATAGTGAGCGGAACACCGCCTGCAATCCAGTCGTTAGCAGGTTCTGTCAAGTTTCTTACAGAAGATAAGTAACCTGTCATGCCAAAGTTAATTAAAGCAAATGCGTTAAAACCTAATGAATAGCAGTAATCAGCGTCAAAGTTTGACGGGAATGCGCATCTTCCTTCGTAACCGAAGAAGTGTGACTGAGTTGAAAACTTACCTGAATATTTACCTTCTTTTTTAAGCTCTGCAAGTTTAGCTTCAATCATAGAGATTAAAAGTTTTTCTGTTTCAATTTTAGAAACCTGAACATTACCGTGCGGGTCTCTGTCCATCAAAAGCTGAGCTTTAATAAGAGCCGGTAAAGATTTAAATACTGCTGAATTTTCGCTTGAAAGCGTGTTTTCAATAATTGCAATTTTTTCTGCAGAAGTTCCTGAAGTATATTTAGAATCTTTTTCCAAAGTTGACATAATATCATTCAGGTTAGCAATCATTGATTTGAGTTCAGGAACAAACTCAATTAAGCCTTCAGGAATAACCGCAATACCGAAGTTTTTACCCATCTCGCTGCGTCTTACGATAATGTCAGTCATATAGTCAATAATTGATGCTAATGACATTTTTCTCTGTTCAACTTCTTCTGAGATAAGAGTAATATTCGGCTGAGTCTGAAGTGCAGCCTCCAAAGCAACGTGAGATGCGCTTCTTCCCATAATCTTTATGAAGTGCCAGTATTTTTTAGCTGAGTTAGCATCTCTTTCGATGTTACCGATAAGCTCTCCGTAAGTTTTTGTAGCTGTATCAAAACCGAAAGATATTTCAATTTGTTCGTTTTTCAAGTCGCCGTCAATTGTTTTCGGACAACCGATAACCTGAATATTTGCGTTATGAGCAACAAACCATTCTGCTAAAAGCGCAGCATTTGTATTAGAGTCATCACCACCGATAATTACAACAGCAGAGATGTTTAATTTTTTACAAACTTCCCAGGCAGATTGGAATTGTTCTTCTGTTTCAAGTTTTGTTCTGCCTGAACCGATAATATCAAAACCGCCTGTATTTCTGTAGTCATTGATAAATTCATCATTGAATTCTACATATTTGCCTTCAATAATACCGCTTGGTCCGCCTAAGAAACCATATAAATTATTGGAAGGATTAGCCTGTTTCAAAGCATCATATAAACCTGCGATAACATTGTGTCCGCCGGGAGCCTGACCGCCTGAAAGAATTACACCGACGTTTCTCAAATCTGACTGAGTTGTTTCAGTTGTGGTCTGAAATGTTACGGTTGGTTTTCCGTAAGTGTTTTTGAACAATGCTTTAATTTCTTCCTGATTGGCAACTGATTCTGTTGCACTGCCTTCAATTGATTGAAGGTGGTTAATACCTGATGCCAAAGAGGAAGGTAACTTTGGCTGATATTTAAGTCTTTCGACTTGTAATGGTGATAAATTTGTCATAAAAACTTTCCCTTTCTTTTTGCATAATTGTAACACAAAAAAGGAATCAATGTTTTATTTGAGCATGCACCGCTATTGATTTTCAAAAAACTTTATCGTATATTACAAGTGTACAGAGTACAATTATTAACAAAGGACACAGAAATGAAAGTCAACAGTATTTCTTCAACCAATTTTAAAGCAGGAGTAAGAATTGCAAGTATAGATAACAAACACCGTCAGTTTTTATATAATGACGTAGAAGCTATCAGAAAAGAATTCAAAATTCCCGCAACTTTTCACACTAATGAAATCGAACTTCCTTCTATTTCAAAAGTTATTTTAAAAAGACTTAATGATTTGGGAATAAAATTTAATAACATATAACGGAATATTCGCAGGAGTATTTGCCGTCAGATTTTATGCACTCCTGCTTTTTGGATGATACTTCGTAAGTGTCAATTTTATCCGACACTTCAAGAAGTTTTTGCTTGTAAACATCTTCCAAATCAGGTGTAAACTGAATTACCACTTCTTCTTTATGTCTTAAATCAAGATAAACAAAAGTTACATTGTCTGTTTTAAAAAACTCTTTTACGCATAACATATAAATCATAGTCTGATAATCATATTTGGCATTTTTTGGTGCAGAACCTGTTTTATAGTCCAGAATGTAATAGCTTCCGCCACTCTTAACCAAAGCATCCAGTCGTCCCCCAAAGAAATGCTTTCCTATCCTGACAGCCAAATTGTATTCCGTATTCACAACATCGTACGCAAAATATTTACAGGCTTTCAGATAGCTCCAAACCTCCATTTCTTTTGGAGTCAATGATTTTTCCATTTTATCAATGTTTTCTTTTCTCAGATAATAAGATGCAAGTGCGTGAATATTTTTACCAAACTCAAATATCTCATCATTTACAGGCATCTGTATATCACGCAAATACCGAAATTCAAATTTGCGCGGACATTCATCAAATGTTTTAAGCATATTTGGCGACAACTGCTGGTACATATTCTATACACCTAGCATTCCAGATACGTATAGTCAGGGTTATTTTTCAGCCGTTCTTCGATTTCTTCGAAAGTAAGAAGACCATCCGTTGCTCCAAACTTTGATACAACACTTGCCGAGTTAACAGAACCGTACATAAGAGATAACCCTACATTTAATTCGGTTCTTTTTAAAGCACCGCAGAAAGTTGAAGCGAATGCATCACCTGCTCCCAGAGTTGAAACAACATCAGACGGGAATGTTGGACAGAAATAATATTTCTTTCCATCCCAGGCATAAGCACCTTTGTTTCCGTCGGTTATTACTATAACCTGATATTCCTGTACTTTCAGAGTTTTAAGCATTTCTTTTATATCAGGGTGGACAAGTTCATGAGAGAATTTTTCCGTTTTTGTATCAGGTCTGACCTGAATTCCTGTTGCCATAATGGCTTCTTCTTTATTCAAAACAACAACATGCGCATATTTAAGAATCTTATCAAGGTGTTTACGTCCTTTTTTAAGGCTCGTTGTTCCTGCATTAAAGCAAATTGCAAGGTCGTGTTTATGAGCAAAATCAACAAGCGGCTCGATAACAGCATTAGATTCACCGTTAAGCGGTGCAACATAAATAAAGTCTGCATCTTTTATTGCATCAAAATCAATTTCTTTTTCTCTAATCTCGGCATTAGCGCCTCTGTGGGCAAGAACGGTTCTGTCACCCTGAAAACTTACAAGAATAATTGAAAAACCGGTAGACGTATCCTTTTTCTGAATAATATGCTTTAGATTAAGTTTACGCTTTTTCAAAAAGTTCAGAATACCTTCCGAATAAATATCTTCTCCGATTTTAAAAATTGCTGAGGTATCAAAACCCAGATTTGCAAAATTACATGCCGTATTAATTCCGCCGCCGCCGACACGGGATGAAAAATCAGATATATCAATTTTTGAACCGTACGGATAACTCATAAAATCTTTGCTTTTATCTTTTGTGCATACAGAAACAATATTTGCGTCGTCACACTCTACAAAAACGTCCATTGTTGCACTTCCGATAGTTATAATCTTTGTCATATTTTCCCTCCTGATAACATTTCTATTTTACCACAATTGGATGTAAATCTTTGTAAAAAAAAGCGCAAAAAATATTTTTAGCAGGTTATAACTGATTAAGTATGAAATTGGAGTATTGCTAAATGGATATCAAAATCAACTCAACAAATTTTTCAGGGGCAAAAGAAGTTATATACGGATTAACAAAAGCCGCACAAAAAGCAAAAAATTACGAATACTATAACCAGCCTGCCATAGCAGCATGTTTAACCTGCAGTAAAGAACATATGCAGACAGCGAATGAAGCATCAATGAAAGCATATTTGGATATGGCTTTGCGTGATCAGTCATTTGCAAAAGCAATAGATAATATAAGAGCTTCCGAGCTTTATATTCTGCACAATTTATTAAAGCCCGAGCAAACTCAATACACTACAGTCAAACCAATGAATAAATTCAAAGAAGCCATACAAGAAGTAACAAAAGAAATTGGACGAAGAAAATTCACTGCTCAGGAAGCCATAGATGATTTGTTCAGAAAATTGGAGCTATAATTCCAGACTTCTTTTATAAACTTCATTCTTATTAAGATTTAAAAGAGTTGAAAGGATAACAGATATTTCTTTATCCCTGAAACCTTTTGATTTGAGTTCTTTTATCTTGTAATCAATATCTTTGTCCTGAGCATTATCATCAGCATAAACCATACAGACAATTTCACCCTTTATGCCGTCTTTAAAATACTCTATGATTTCGGATATTTTTCCTGTTTTAACTTCTTCAAACAATTTTGAAAGCTCACGTCCTAACGCTATATTAACATCACCTCTGTTTTTTTGAATAACCTTGAGCGTTTTCAAAATCCTCTCCGGTGAATCATAGAACACAACATTTTGAGAAATATATTTTTTTGCAATCTCGCTTATCTGTGCCTCTGTTCTCGGAATGAACCCGATAAAAGTAAAGTCTTCGCCTTTTCTTGGGATTTCAGACAAAAATGTAGTTACCGCAGATGCTCCCGGCAGTGAAGTCACCGAAAATCCGTTTTTAACGAGCTCCTCTATAATAACTCCTCCCGGATCACATATCATAGGTGTTCCGGCATCAGATACAAGTGCAATCTTCTTTCCTGATTTAAGTTCTGATAAAAAGAAATCAACTCTCTCACGCTCATTATACTTATGATAAGAAATGCATTTTGTCTTTATATCATAATGATTAAGCAGTTTTTGCGTTGTTCTTGTGTCCTCACAGGCTATCAAATCAACACTTTTAAGAACTTCTATTGCTCTTAACGTAATGTCTTTTATATTTCCGATAGGTGTCGGAACCGAATAAAAATCGAACTCTCTTGCCATAAATCAGTTATTCCAGTTTGTTTTTTCAACAAAAGTCTTTACGGCTTCAGACAAATCACTTGGCGGAGCAAGCGGAGTTTCACCCTCCGGCGGAAGATTTGCCTGCAGAGA
Organism: uncultured bacterium; assembly: GCA_902763805.1. Classification (GTDB taxonomy): domain Bacteria; phylum Cyanobacteriota; class Vampirovibrionia; order Gastranaerophilales; family Gastranaerophilaceae; genus CAG-196. Next base: position 45,919 of record CACWTN010000005.1, read on the forward strand.
TAATGTATCCCTGAGCTTATTATAAAGACTTAACGAACCGTACAGGAATATTGATGTTCCGACAACACAAAGCATTGCAACAATGAACTTTTTTGCAAGTGCTTTTTTGCCTACAGGTTCTTTAAATCTTGATGGCAAAGCTTCAGGAACCGATACAGACTCCTCGACAACAGAGTCGTTAAATGCATTAACATCTTCCTGTGTCATAACTTCCGTATTCACTGTATCAGCAGTTTCAAAATCAGCTTCCTGTATATCACCGGCGATTACAGGAAGTGAAAGTGAACACATAATCAATATTGCAAAAAATTTGTTCATTAAGAGTTTTTATCCTTCCGATTCTTCTTTTGCTTTGTTATTGCGTTTTGCATTTTTATTTGCGCCTCTGTTCGGTCTGCGGGAACGTTTTGGAGCAGGTTTCTTTTCCTCTGTTGTTTCCTGTATTTCCGCAGGTTTTGTTTCTGCTCCTGCTTCTGCCGTCACAGAAATTACCTCTGTATTTTCCTGTTTTGGATTCTTTTTGCCTTTATTAACAGTCTTTTTATCAACAACAGGAGCTATCTCAGCCTCAGAAGTCAGAACGGTTGAAGCAAGATTTTCATCTTTTTTAACATCCGATTCTTTTATTTTTTTACGTCCTTTTGCTCTGCCTTTCTGTACTTTTACCTGCTGTTCCTGTTTAATTTCCTGAACTTCAGCCTGAGCTGTAACAGCAGGATTTTCTGTCTGCTCTATCTGAGGTTCCTGAACCGTTTGTTCTTTAACTTCATCCTGAGGTTTATTATCATTTACCCCTTTATTAAATTTGTTGTTAGAGAATTTCTTTCTGTCATTAACAGGAAGTTTAATCTTAGCTGCTTTAGCTCTGTATTCGCCTTCAGCCGTTGCAGATGCAAACTTCATGTCTTCCATTATGTAACCATTTCCTTGGCAGTGCGGGCAGCGTTTTGCAAATATCTCACTAATTGCCTGTCCCTGTCTGTGTCTTGTCATCTCAACAAGACCCAAATCCGATAACTGACCGACCTGCGGTTTAGCCTTATCAGCTTCCATTGCAAGTTCAAGTTCTTCCATCATTGTTAATTTATCGATACGGTTTGTCATATCAATAAAGTCAATAATAATCATACCGCCGATGTTACGAAGTCTTAACTGACGTGCAATCTCATGAACTGCCTCTATATTTGTTTTCAGGATAGTTTCGTCCTGAGTTGCGGAGTTAGTAAACTTACCGCTGTTAACATCAATAACCGTAAGCGCTTCCGTTGTCTGGATAAACAAATATCCGCCAGAGGGAAGATTTACCTTCATCTGAAGTGCCGCTTTAATTTCTTTATGGATATCCATTGCAACCAATAAGGGCTCTGAACCTTTATAAAGAGTTACATTTATATTCTTGTTCATGTGCCAGTTCTGAAGAAGGTTCTGAACTCTATTAAGAGCAAAACCCGTATCAACAATTATTTCCTGTGTTTCTTCGTTACAAGCTTCACGGATAACTCTGTACAATAAATCCTGGTCACGATAAAGAAGGCTCGGCGGCTCCATACTTTCAGCAGATGTAACAATATTGTTCCATTTTTCAAGAAGGATTTCCAAATCCTCCTGTATATCCGCTTCGGTTTGTCCTTCAGCTTCTGTTCTTACAATAATACCGACTCCTACAGGCTTAAGAAGGTTAACAAGAGATTTTAATCTTGCTCTTTCTTTAGATGAAGTAATTTTCTTACTTACGTTAATACCGGCTTCATTCGGCATAAGAACCAAAAATCTTCCGGGGAGTGATATTTCGGTCGTAACCCTTGGACCTTTGTGTCCTACAGGTTCTTTTACAACCTGAACAACAAGTTTTTGTTTCGGTTTTAATTTATCCTGCAAAGCTCCTTTTCCGCCTACATCCTGTGCGTGAAGGAAACCCATCTTATCTGAACCTACGTTTACGAATGCTGCTTCAATTGAGGGTAAGATATTTTCTACCTGACAGAGGTAAACGTCACCGAGGATTATCTCTCCTCTGTGTACAAAAAATTCTGCTACTTTTCCGTTTTCTACAACCGCAGCAATATTATCACGCTCGGCTATAATGATTTTGTTTGCGTTCGTGTCTTTCATCTCTAAATCCTTTTTAATAACTACATCTCGTTTAGTTTTTCGTCAAGAAACCGAACTCTTGTAATCTCAAAAATCTGTCCGGGGTTTACAAGCTTCATCAAATCATCCGCACGCAAAGCAGGGATATCCGATCCTTGACCTACTTTAAGGTATATGAACAGACTGTCATCTTCAAATCTATAACTTCCGATAGATTTTTTAAAATCTGTTGTTTTTTCTAAACCTTTCTTGTTTTTCTTCGTAATCAAAATACTATCCGAAGATAAAACCTTATCCACATCATACCTGAAATTTTCGGTTTTGTAAAGAGGGTAAATATCATTAGAATTGTTGCAAGACTTGATATACGGCGAGATTTTATATTCCGCCCACTGAGCTTCTGTATCAACAGCAGCCGCATATCTTTCAACCTGTTTAATACCGATAACTTTTGCACCCTCGGGAAGTTTTGAGTTGATTAAATCAACCAAATCTTTCTCCGCAATATTGTCGTATATTTCTATATCAACAAGCTCGCCTTCACTTTGGGCAAACAAAGGAAGTGCTATTCCCATTGAAACCTTCATAGAAGGATTAAATCCCAGCGTGTAAACCATTCTTAACCCTGTTCTTGCAAGACATTTATGGAAAGTATTCTGCCAATCAAGATGAGAAAAATACCTGAGCAGACCTTTTTTGGTTATTTTTAAGCGGTAGCGGTAAACAGGAATACTCATATCGACATTGGCTTTTGTCGGGTCAACAGGCTTCACGTCAAGAACGTGTTGAGCTTCTTCTGATGCTTTATATGGTTTTGCAAGAACTTTTTTGGTTTTCAGATTTTTACAAACTCCGCAGTTTACACAATTATGTTCGCATGTTTTCTGCAGGTTAAATTCTTCACCCTGCACCATAGCCTGTTTATACTCATTTTGAAGCCATTCTTTTGATAAACCTACATTTACAAAATCCCACGGCAAAACTTCGTCAAGCCCGTATGATTTTTGCGCAAGAGAAGAAAGCGTAAATCCGCACTCATCTGCAGTTTTTTCCCATACTTCTTTATCAAAATGTTCTCCCCACGCATCAAGGTAACACCCTTTTTTATAGAGTGCATAAATATAATCACAAAGCGGCTCATCACCTCTTGTCAAAACAGCTTCTATCCGTGAAACCGCACTTTCATGGTAATTAATTTTAAGTCCTTTAATATGTTTTGTTTTTTCTTTTAAGTACCCTATATGCTCCGACACTACACTCAAATCAGTCTGACCGCACCACTGGAAGGGTGTAAACGGCTTTGGTACAAAAATTGATACGGTACAGGTTAAATCTAAGCCATAATTTAAACAAAGCTCCTGTTTAATCTGTTTGGCTCTGTATTTGATTTTGCCCAAAAGTTCAGCCATCTCATCCATATCCGTTAGAGTTTCTGTGGGCAAACCTGCAATAAAATAAAACTTAACCTTGCTCCACCCGTTTTTATACAGAGTTAAAACAGCTTCAAGAATTTGCTCCTGGGAGATATTTTTCTTTATAACATTCCTTAGCCGCTGGCTTCCTGCCTCAGGCGCAAGTGTCATTCCCGACTTTCTGACAGAATGCATAAGATTTGCAAGCTCTAAACTAAACCCGTCAATACGCTGACTCGGAAGCGATACGTTGATTTTTCTTTTATTAAAATCAACAGACAACTCTTTTATAACCTCGCTTATATTCCCGTAATCATTAGATGAAAGAGAAAGCAGTGAATATTCATCATATCCTGTATTATTAACCAAATCTTTTGTAATTTTTATAATATCTTCCGCTTCACGCTCTCTTATCGGAAGTGTAACGTGTCCCGGCTGACAAAAACGGCACATTCTTCCGCACCCTCTGCGGATTTCAACAATTGCTCTGTCGTGGACTGAGCTTGAAAACGGTATCGGATAAGCTGTTGAAGCATTTTCCAATGTTAATGGTGATATGCGTTTATTAACACCGGCATTTATTCCTTTGCTCCAGCAGCCGTCAAGTTTGCATAATTCTTCAATACGTTCTTTTCTTGATTTCCCCCTTGTTCGCTCCAATACTTCACAAACCTCTACCATCATATCTTCGCCGTCACCGATACAGAATACATCAATAAAATCACTCATCGGAAGCGGATTAAATGTACAGGGACCGCCTGCAAGAACTACCGGTTCATCATCTTTTCTCTCGGAATTTTTTACCCCTACTCCCGACATCTCAAGCATTTTTAATACCGTCGGATAAGAAAGCTCGTACTGCAGAGAAAAACCTATACCGTCAAAATCTTTTAAAGCCCGTTTTGATTCAACACCGTATAAAAACTCCGGCTTAAAATCAGGCTCGGGAGCATAAGCACGATCTGCCAAAAATGGAGAAATGTATTCGTTTGTTCCATCATTAATTATACGTTTATATGAATTTACCCTGTCATAAATAATTCTGACTCCGAGATTACTTATACCTATCTCGTATTTATCGGGGAAAACAAACGCAAATTTAACGGAGGAGGTGTCCCAGTCTTTGTTATATGATAAAAACTCTCCGCCTACATATTGATATGGTTTTGTTGCATTAAACAGCGCATCATGCTGATTTCTGAAAAAACAATTCATAAAAACATGTTACCATGAATATACATTAGTACTAAAATGTGTTAGAATAATTATACGGTATATTCCGTCCTTAACAGGAGTGGTCAAATGTACGATTACAAATTACTGATGGATAACGCAAAAGAGGCATCAAAACAGTCTTATTCACCTTTCTCAAGGTTTGCCGTCGGTGCCTGTGTGCTTGCAAAAAGCGGTAAAATCTATACGGGCTGTAATGTTGAAAATTCTTCCTTCGGAATGACAATTTGTGCGGAACGGTGTGCAATTTTTAAAGCTATATCTGAAGGAGAAAGAGAGATTCTTGCTGTTGCAATATATTCTCCAAACGCTGACGATTGCAACCCATGCGGAGCCTGCAGACAGGTAATGTACGAATTCCAGGGTGATGATACGGAAGTCGAAATTATTACCGAAAGTATGAGTGAGTTAATTGTACGTAAACTAAGCGAATACCTGCCGTACGGATTTAAAATATAAATGTACATCGTAGAACTTTTTTTTAAATGGCTAAATAAAAACAACAGAGGTACAGGTGCAAATCCTGAGAATACTCTTAAAGAAGGGATAAATATCAACCGAGAAGGAGAGATTATAAACGAACCGCCGGAAGATGAAGCCTTAACCTGCGAGCATAATTTTATGCCCGTTGACAGCACCGGTTTGATACTGGCTTGTACAAAATGCGGGTTTGTTATAAAACATAAATAATAAATTTAAATAAGAGGACAAATTAATATATGGATAAATTTCTTGATTTTATATCATCAAAAAACTTCAGAAACGGTTTTTGTTTTGTACTGTTTACAGCACTTATGGCAATTACCATATCATCACAAAACTACTTTTTTCAGAAAGTAATCGAAAACGGTATCAGCAAAAAAGATATTGTTGCGCAAAAAGATATTGTAGTAATTGACACAAAAAAAACAGAACAGCACAGAAAAGAAGTTGCACAAAATGTTGAGCCGATTATAACACAGGCTGAAGATGAGTTTGTAACAACAAATCTTCTTACGCTTAAAAACTCGGTTCTCAAAATCAGACAAAAAGAAGCTACTGACGAAACAAAAAAAGATGAGTTAAAAATCTTATTTGATGAATCAGGCAAACAGGGATTAATCGATTATCTCTTAAAATCCAGCGATTCCGACCTGATATCATTGTTTGAAAAAGCACAGATAACACTGAGCGCTGTTTTAAACAAAGGGATTTCATCCAACGACTTTGAGAACAATAAAGTAGAAAGTATTATAAAAAAACACATACCAAACAGCGTTCCCAGATATCAGAGCAACATGATTGTTGGTATTTTAAATCAGGTTATTGCACCTAATCTTGTTGTAGATGAGTTTGCAACTGAAATTGCAAAGAAAAATGCGCAGAATTCAGTCAAGCCTTACGAAGTAGTTTTCAAAAAAGGTCAGAAAATAGTATTTGAAGGCGAACCTGTCACAAAGCTTAAACGAGATGCCCTTCGCGCGGCAGGATATAACGTTCTTGAAGTCAACTGGGGCGGAATTTTGGGAATATATCTTCTAATTGCGTTTTTCACCTTTGTATTCCTCCAGTATGAAAAGAATTTTGAAAAACAATATTATAACTCAAAATACATGACAATAATGGGCACGTTTACGCTTATTTTGGGCTTAATTTCAGCCGTTCTGCCGACAGGATTTTCACCGGCTATAATACCGATACCGGCTTATACAATACTTTTATCAATATTCACAACACCGCGAAACGCATTTTTTGCATCAACGATTGTTCTTGCAATGCTTGCTATTGGTATGCACTGGAATATAGAAATTATTGCGGCATTTATGCTATTAAATACGGTTGTAATGACTGCCGTTTCAAGACTTAAATTTTCCAAACGTTCTGACTTACTCATAATAAGCGCAAAAATTACGCTCGCAGGTCTGTTAGTTGTGGGCGGAATTTACTTCATTGAAAAATACATGATGGATATAGAAAATGCCTTAATCCTCAAGGATTTGGGATATATGGTTATAAACTGCTTTGTAATAAGCGGTGTTTTTGTACTTGGAGTTCTGCCCCTTATAGAAAACACGTTCAAAATACTCACACCTTATGGTTTGGCAGAGCTTGCAGACCATAATCAGGAGCTTTTGAAACGTCTTATGCAGGAAGCTCCTGGAACATTTAACCACAGCTTAACAGTTTCTCATATGTGTGAAAATGCAGCAGAAGCAATTGGCGCGAACCCTGTTCTTGCGAGAGTCGGAGCTATGTATCACGATATCGGAAAACTGCAAAGACCTATGTTCTTTGTGGAAAATCAGTCTTTCTACGGAATAGAAAACCCGCACAACTCCTGCGCACCTTCCTTCAGTAAAATGCTTATTACCGCACACCCGAAAGATGGTGTGGAGCTTGCAAAAGATTACCACATTCCGCAAATTATTCATAACTTCATTATGCAGCATCACGGAACAAGTCTCGTCAGTTATTTTTACAACGAAGCTATTAAAGAGAAGGGCGCTGATAATGTTAAAGAAGAACAATTCCGTTATCCGGGTCCAAAGCCAAACATGAAGGAGACCGCAATATTAATGATAGCAGACGCGGTTGAATCAGCGGTAAGAGCGGCTAAAAATCCGACTAATGAAGAAATTGATTCAATTATTGATAAAATTATTACAGAGAGAATTAATGACGGTCAGCTATCTGACTCACCTTTAACATTTAAAGATATTTCTGTTATAGGTCAGACTTTCTCAAGAATGCTGAGAGGAATGCATCACAAGAGAATTAAATACCATGACGACCTTGTTCAGGAGCTTGGCAAAAAACAAATAAAAGACCTTATTCCTAAGCCAATTGTTGCACAACCGGCTCTTGACCTGGATTTGGACGCAAAAATCAAAGAACTTGAAAACAAAAAAAATGAAAACACTTCTGAGGATATATAAGGAACAAAATGCCTGAGATTAACATTTTTACCGACAATATTTATGAAGAACAGAAAATTAATGAAAAAGATGTAATAGAAAAAACACGAAAATTACTTGAGTTTTACATCTCAGATGTCGGTTCGGATTCCTGCCTTGAAGGTAAAGAATATAATTCAGTTACACTTGATATTGTTTTCTGCGATTCTGAAAAAACTCACGAACTCAACAGAGATTACAGAAATAAAGATTATCCTGCCGACATAATCACTTTTGCTATATTCGCCGATGATGAAAACAGCTTTATTTTTGACGGTGACATTAACCTCGGTGAAATTATTATAGCAATGGACAAGGTTAAAGAAGGCGTAAACAGAGATATCAGCAACTCAAAAAACTGGAAGCAGGAAATGTTTTTCCTTATTAGCCACGGGTTAATGCACTTATTGGGATTTGACCATCAGAGCGAAGAGGAGTACAATTTTGTCATAGCTGAGCAGAAAAAAGCGCTGGAGTGTATAGATTATGACAAGATATAAATCCCAGGGGTTTAACAACACATTTAAGAATGCCAGAAAAGGTTTTAATCTGGCTGTAAAAAGTGAAATAAACATAAGAATTCACGTGACCGTCGCAACTCTTGTACTTGTGGCAGCTTGGTTTCTCAAGTTCAGTGCGGTAGAATTTTGCTGCCTCCTGTTTGCAATTGCTATAGTAATTTGTGCGGAAATGCTTAATACCGCAATTGAATTTGCCCTTGATTCAATTTATCACAACAGATACTCAAGAATGGTAGGAATGGCAAAGGATATCTCTGCAGGAGCCGTAATGTTTGCAACTGTTATAAGTATAGTTGTCGGACTGATACTTTTCGGCGGAAAAATTTTAGCTCTTGCTCATATCATTCCATAATTTTTCTTGTCATAATCAGATTATCGTTTTTGTCAAAGCATTTGTTTCCGACCCAATGCGCCAAAAGTCTGCCTTCCGGGGAATATATACGGCTTTCCTGTGCGGATAATCTAATGCCGTAATTAATAACATTACCGTCTGGCTTAAATTTTGTAAATTTACAGGGATAATCCTCTGAATCCTTTTTTGTGTATGCGGTAAGTTTGCCGTTTGAAGAATAGTACCAGGCTGTCAGCAAGTTATCATAATACTGAACAGCATAACTTCCGTCAGAAAATTTCGCAAGCTTTCGGTCCTTAAGTTCAGTGACACCCTGATAAAGATAATTAAGATTTATTGTATTATCAGCGTCATAAAAATAATTTCTTAAATCTTCAATACTGTACTTTGTAATACCGCTGCGCTCAGCGTTATATTCTACTTCACCTGTTATAATCTGAGCATAGGCGGCAGAATTTATCAGAATTAATGTAAAAAGTAACAGAATAAATCGTTTCATATCAGGTATTTAACGATTTATCGAAAAAAATCAAAATCTTATGTTTGTCCCGAAATTAACCTGAGAAGACCCCGGACCGTAATCCTGCTGAGTCTGTGCCGCGCCTGCATTAAAATCCATTCTTCCGTCCTTAAACGGTTTGTATTCCACGGATATTTCGCCTTTATTTGAGTTATTACCGAGATTTTTTGAATATTTGTTCTTTAACTTTATTTTTTCATTAAGTTTGTATTCAGGACCAAACCCCACAGTCCCCTTTGTCTGAGCTTCCATTCCGCCCAGAGAATTTGTCTGATAATCCGCACCTACGGACATTTTATCGGTTATATCATACCCGGAATACAGAGTTCTTTTCTGGGAAATATTTTCGGGAGCAAGAGTTGTATCATATTTTGCCCGGAATTTTGCCTTGCCAAATGTTTTTTCCTTCTTGTTTGTTACCGTTTTTTTTGAATACAAACAGTCTTCATCTTCCCTCAGATATTTAAACGGGTGCCGTATCATATCAATATCAATGTCGTCCTCCTGTTTAACATTCATACTGTTAACGGTTGGTGAAAAAGATTTGTACTGATGGATATCAGAAGAACCCAAATCCAGATATACTTCGTCATCTGCCATAACAGGCAGAATAAAACAACTTAACAGAACAGATAATAAAAACTTTTTCATAAGAATATTATAAACTATTTTTGTATTTAAAAAAACAGTTTAACAATAATCATTTGGGTAATATAATAGGGGTAAATATAACTTATAATAAAAAAGAGGATTAGAAAATGATATATAATAACGTGCTTGAACTTATCGGAAATACACCATTGGTAAAATATTCGGATAATATTTGCCTGAAACTTGAATACTACAATCCTTCTAATTCAATAAAAGACCGTGCATCTTATTCTATGCTTAAAGGCGCAATGGATAGAGGTGAAATTAACAAAGATACTGTCATAATCGAACCCACAAGCGGAAATACAGGTATAGGACTTGCAATGTGCTGTGCCGTTATGGGACTGAGAATCATTATTTGTATGCCGGAAAGCATGTCGATTGAAAGAAGAAAATCAATTGCAGCATACGGTGCAGAACTTGTCTTAACCCCGAAAGAACAAGGTATGCAGGGTGCAGTGGATAAAGCAAACGAATTAAAAAAAGAATACCCGAACAGCTATATTCCGATGCAATTTTCAAATCCTGACAATCCGAAAGCTCATGAACAAACAGCACGTGAAATCAGAAATGCAGTCGGAGAAAAAGAAATTGTAGTTGCAGCAGGGATAGGAACAGGCGGAACAGCCTGCGGATTAAAAACATATCTGAAAGGTGCGCTTGTTTTCGGCGTAGAACCAAAAGAAAGCCCACTGTTCACACAAGGAGTTGCAGGACCGCATAAAATTCAGGGAATAGGAGCGAATTTTAAGCCTGAGATTTGTAAAGATAATAATCTTGACGGAGTTATCGCAATAAGCGGTGATGAAGCTATTGAAACAGCTAAAGAGCTTGCACAGAAGCACGGAATATTCTGCGGTATAAGCGCAGGTGCAAACCTTGCCGCCGCAAAACAACTCGCAGAAAAGTATCCCGAAAAATTAATCATATCAATAGTTCCCGACAGCGGTGAAAGATACCTGTCCGTCTGGTAAAAGTGTTTGTGATAGTATTGTTATTAAAGGATAAAAATGTTAAAACGCGCTTTAAACAAAATAAAAGAAGATATTAAAGTAATATACGAAAAAGACCCGGCCGCAAACAACCTTGCAGAAGTAATTTTTTGCTACCCCGGTTTTCAGGCTCTTTTGTCGCACAGAATTGCGCACAAACTTGCTTATTGGAAAGTTCCGTTCCTGCCAAGGTACATATCTTACCTTACAAGAATAATTACTGGGATAGAAATTCACCCGAAAGCAAGAATCGGAAACAGATTTTTTATTGACCACGGGGAAGGAGTTGTAATCGGCGAAACAACTATAATCGGCGACGATGTTCTTATTTATCAGCAGGTAACATTAGGCGGAACAGGCTCAGAACACGGCAAACGCCACCCAACCATCGGTAACAACGTTATCATTGGTGCAGGCGCAAAAGTTTTGGGAAATATAACAATCGGAAATAATGTCCGCATAGGTGCAGGTTCGGTTGTCATTGATGACGTACCCGACAACTGCACGGTTGTAGGCGTACCGGGAAGGGTTGTACAGCAAAAAATCGTCGGGCACGACGGTGTTCTTATGCACAACAGGATTCCCGACCCTGTCACTTGTGAACTTAACAGACTTAAATACGAAGTTCAGGAAATTAAGGAAAAATTTAACGAACAACAGAGCTAAATCCTTTGTTTCCGACATATTTACCCCCTATTGCAAAATTTTGAAACATATAATATAATAATATTGTGAGTTGTTATACAACTCTTATTTTTGATTGAATCTCGTATATTATTTTTAATTAGTAGGAATTTTTTATCAGATTTTATTAGAATTGAAAGAATGATTAGAATTATTGATGTTATTGATTAAGAGGCTTTTATTATGTATGTAAACAAGTGCATTAAATGTGGTGCGGAATTTGAAACAAAAAACCCCAAGAGAGTAATATGTCCTAATTGTCTCTATGCGGATAAAGGAAGTGAATCTTCCGATGATAAACCGATGCAGAATTACAGCTCATACAGTTCATATTCTGCAGATTCCCATGAACAAAGAAGTTACCAAAGACCGCAAAATGACGGTTACAGAAATAATTACCGCGAACAGGGCGGATATCAAAGACGTGATGATAACGGATATCAGCGCCGTGATAACGGAGGATATAACCGTGACAACCGTCAGGGCGGATATAACAGAGATAACAGACCGGGCGGTTATAACCGCGATAACAGAGGCGGTTACAACCAGAACAGACGTCCGGGCGGTTTCAGAAATAATTATGCATCAGGCGGCGGAAGACCTCAGCAAAGACGTCCTCAGCCTAATAAAAAGCCGAGAAAACAACCAAGACCATTACTTGTATCTAAGGAGCAGTTAGAACAAATTGAACTCCTTTATAAAGCGATGTTACCGCTTCCGAATCCGGATGCACACGAAGTAATCGGAGCTAAAATAGGTATTGAACCGCAAAAAGTATTCTTTGGCATAAACTTGGTTCGTCAAAAAATGATGCTTCCAAAATTGCCGTTCCCGAAACGTAAATTAGCAATTTCACCGGATCAGATGATGGCAATAAAAGCACTCTATGAGCCTTTATTACCATTACCTCCTATCGGCTGTCACAAAATCATTGCAGCGCAGCTCAAAATGGATGAATGGAGAGTTCACGTTGGTATCAAGCTAATCCGTGCTCAAATGGGGTTAGACAGATGGAACGAAGAACGTACCGATAAACCTGCTGATTATATGGTTGCAAAACACCCTCAAAAGGCTGAAAGAAAAGCTGCCGAAGAAGCTGCTAAGAAGGCTCAGGAAGAAGCTGCCGCAGCAGAAGTTGTTGAGCAGGAAGCAAGTGAAACAGCAGAAGACGAAAAGCCGAAAAGAGGAAGAAAACCTAAGAAGAAAGAAGATGAAGAATAACTTTATATCTGTAGGTAAAATTCTTAATTTTCACGGCGTACAAGGGGAAGCAAAACTCGGTTATTCAAAAAACCGGGAAGAATTTTTGTCGGGTTTAAAACGGGTTTTTGTGCAACAAGGGGAAGAATACATCCCGTTGGATATCGTGCGCATTAGATTTACTCCTAAATGCGGAATCATTAAGTTTAAGGGCATTGATACTTTAAACGATATACTGGAATACAAAAACAAGCTTCTTTTTGTGGAAGAAACAACCGCAAGAGAAAACCTTGAAGAAGACGAGTTTCTAATTGATGAACTTGTAGGACTAGATGTTTATGACGGGGAGGAAAAAGTAGGTGCGATTGTCGGAGTGTCCAATAACGGCGCAAGCGACCTGTTATCTGTCAGAACTCACGGCGACAAAGTATCACTTGTTCCTTTTGTTAAAGCAATTGTATTATCAGTTGATATAAAAAACCGCAGAATACAGATTAATAATATAGAGGGTTTGCTCTCATGAGATTTGATGTTTTAACTTTATTTCCTGAACTTATTGAATCTCACATGGATTTCAGTATAATGAAGCGCGCCTCAGAAGAAGGGATTATTGATGTAGTCACTCATAATCCCAGAGATTACACCCACGACAAACACAAAAAAGTAGATGATACCCCATACGGAGGCGGAGCAGGAATGGTTCTGATGCCTCAGCCTTATGTTGACTGCTATGAAAATGTAAATAAAACAGAAAACAGCCTTACGGTAATGATGACTCCGCAAGGTGAGCCTTTTACTGATAAACTGTCAAATGAGTTTGCAAAATATGACCAAATTATTATTTTGTGCGGTCACTATGAAGGATTTGACGAAAGAATAAGAGAAATTATCAAACCAAGAGAAATTTCCATAGGAGATTTCGTTCTGACCGGCGGTGAACTTCCTGCTCTGTGTATTATTGACAGTGTATCTAGAAAGTTAGACGGAACACTGGGCAAAATAGAATCTGCAGAAGACGACAGTTTCTCCGACGGACTGCTGGAATACCCTCAATATACAAAGCCGCGCAATTTTAGAGGTTTGGAAGTTCCCGAAGTTCTTTTAAACGGAAACCACAAGTTTATTAATGAGTTTCGGCAAGAACAAAAAATCCTGCGCACAAAACTAAAACGCCCCGATTTATACAAAGAGTGGAAGAAAAAACAAAAATAAATTATACATGTTCAAAAATATTACTGCAGTCAAGAAACCTGCTTTTCATCTTCAGGCTTTGGCAGAAATCATTGTTTAGAAGCTTTACATCAAGGTCTTTTGAATAAGCATCATAATCACCCGTTATAAACAAACTCCCCTTTTTGAGTTTATTTTTAGCCGCATGCACAACTTCATCAGTATATGCGTCACTTAAATAAGGAAATACATTTCTGCACATAACAACAGAATTCCCGTCATCCTCAAGTTTGTTCAGCCCGCTCAAAATATCGGCTTTATGGAAATTAACCGCATAAGCAAGCTTGTAAATTGGCTGATACGACAGCATCGTATCCGATTCTGATATAACATCACCGTCAAGCATCATGGTAGACCTTGGATTTTTAAAATATTTATCAAGACGGCAGTTATACATTCTCTCCGGACTCCAAAATTCTACAGGTTCAATATTAATACGCCTTGTTTTCGCCAAATCCAATACTTTTGTGTCTATATCGCTGGCTATTATCGGTAAAAATTTTGAATGAAGTTCTTCCGGAAGATTTTCAAATAATGAAATCGCCATTGTGTACGCTTCCGAACCGTCAGAACATGCCATTGAATATATGTTTACCTTTTTCTTATCAGCAAAATGAGTTTTGATAAATTTTGCCAGTCCAAACCAATCCAAATCTTCTCTGAATAAGTTTGTTGACGTTCTGACCAAATCTGTTCTGAAACATTTTGTATTCTTTAAAGACTCTGATGCATATACTCTGAAACAACTTTGAAAATTCGGCTGTTTTGTCTGGTATGTATTAACCGGCATTATTTTCATATTCATATTAAATAACATAAATAAAAATTTTGCTAACATGATATAATTCTATTTATGTTAGAAGATTTACTTAAAGAGAGAATTCTTATCTTAGACGGTGCTATGGGGACAAATATCCAAAAGTACGGTCTTACGGAGAAGGACTATCGGGGCGAAATTTTCAAAAACCATACGGTTGATTTAAAAGGGAATAACGACGTCCTTGCACTTACACGTCCTGATGTTATAAAAGACATTCACCGCAAATTTCTGGAAGCAGGAGCTGACATAATTGAAGCAAACACTTTTGGTGCAAACAAAATATCACAGAGCGAATACGGGCTTACAAACTATATAAAAGAGCTTAACCGTGCCTCAGTAAGAGTTGCAAAAGAAGCCGCAAAAGAATATTCAACTCCTGAGAAACCGAGATTTGTTGCCGGTTCAATTGGTCCTACGGGGAAAACGGCTTCTATATCACCGGATGTTGAAAATCCTTCATACCGAAATATCACGTTTGATAATCTTACGGAAGCGTACAAAGAACAAGCTGAAATTCTTGCAGATGAAGGTGTTGACGTTCTTTTAATTGAAACCATTTTTGATACACTGAATGCAAAAGCCGCTATATATGCAGTCAAACAGGTTTTGAAAGAAAAAAAAGTAAATATTCCCATAATGATATCCGCAACCCTTACGGACAAATCAGGCAGAACACTTTCAGGTCAGGAACTTGAAGCTTTTTATTACAGCATTGAACATGCAGAACCGTTATCTGTCGGAATAAATTGCGCTATGGGCATTAACGATATGAAAGCTCATATAATTGAGCTTAATGATTACGTTGACTGCTATATCAGTCTGTACGCAAATGCAGGACTACCTGACGCTTTCGGAAACTATAAAGATACCCCCGAAGATATGGCAAAAGGGTATCTTGACCTTGCCCAAAAGGGTTGTATAAATATTGCAGGCGGCTGCTGCGGAACAACTCCAGAACATATAAAAGCAATTGCAGACGCTCTAAACGGTATAAAACCAAGAGTCCTGCCGCAAAAGAAACATAAATGCGCCTTTTCGGGACTTGAACCTTTTGTTTTTGAAAGAAATAACAATAATTTTATCGTAGTAGGAGAAAGAACAAACGTTACCGGCTCAAAAAAATTTGCTGATTTAATCCTCGAACGTAATCTTTCGGAAGCTGTCAACGTTGCACGAAAACAAGTTGAAAACGGTGCAAATATTATTGACATCAATATGGACAAAGAGCTTATCGATTCAAAAAAGATGATGGTTGATTTTCTTAACTATGCTTCAACGGAACCCGACGTTTCAAAAGTTCCGTTTATGGTAGATTCTTCGGATTTTGAAGTTATCAAAGCAGGCTTAAAATGTATTCAGGGTAAAGCTATTGTTAACTCAATAAGTCTTAAAGAAGGCGAAGAAAAGTTTATTGAACATGCCCTTGAAATTAAAAATCTGGGAGCTGCCATGATTGTAATGGCTTTTGATGAAAATGGTCAGGCAGCAACAACGGAAAGAAGAGTTGAAATTGCAAAAAGGGCATACAAAATCCTGACGGAAAAAGCAGGAGTAAAAGACGAAGACATAATCTTTGACCTGAATATTTTCCCCGTTGCAACAGGAATAAAAGAACATAACATTAACGCCGTATCGTTTATTGAATCCGTTAAAATTATAAAATCTCTGTTTCCCAGAGTTCTGATATCGGGCGGAGTTAGCAACCTGTCCTTCTCTTTCAGAGGACTTAACCGTATAAGAGCCGCACTGCACAGCGTATTTTTGTACCACGCTATCAATGCAGGAATGGATATGGGAATTGTTAACGCAGGGATGACAGAGATTTATGATGAGATAGAAGAACCACTGAGAACACTTTGCGAAAATGTTATTCTGAACAAATCAGATGATGCGGGCGAAAAACTCCTTGAATACGGCGAGGGTAATTGTAAAGAAGATAAAAACAAGAGTGACAACGCTCAGCTTGCCGAATGGAGAAACCGTTCCGTTGAAGAACGTTTGCAGCATGCTTTGATGAAGGGCGATGTCACATATCTTAAAGATGATATCACTGAGGCGCTAAAAACTTACACACCGCTTGAAGTTATTGAAAAACCTTTAATGGCAGGAATGGATAAAATCGGTATTCTTTTCGGCGAAGGCAAAATGTTTCTTCCGCAGGTAGTAAAAAGCGCAAGAGTTATGAAACAGGCTGTTGATTTGATAAAAGAAGTTATGCCTAAAGCCTCGGAACAAAAAAGTATCGGAAAAATTGTCCTTGCAACTGTTAAAGGAGATGTTCACGACATCGGAAAAAATATTTTGTCGCTGATTTTAACCTGTAATAATTTTGAGGTTATTGACCTTGGAGTTATGGTAAGCTGCAAAGATATTCTTGAGGCTGCACGCAGTCATAATGCAGACTTAATAGGCTTATCGGGACTTATAACACCATCTTTGGATGAGATGATTACCGTTGCGGAACAAATGGAAAAAGAAGGGCTTAACCTTCCGGGGCTTTTAATCGGCGGAGCAACTACAAGCAAGCTCCATACGGCACTAATGATTGCACCTAAATATCACGGCGTTGTGGTTCATACTTCAAATGCCTCCGAAGTTGCGTCTGTTGCACAAAAAATCATTAACGGTGATAATGAGTTTATAAAATCAGTAAAAGATGAGCAGGAAAGATTAAGAAAAGAATATGAGCAAAACAAACATAATTGATAAAATGAACGAAACACCGCTTGTTTTTGATGGTGCTATGGGAACGGTTATTTATGAAAAGGGAGTATTTATTAATGCCTGTTTTGATGAACTAAACCTCACACGTCCCGACTTAATCAAATCCATTCACAAAGAATATATTGATGCAGGAGCTGACGTTATTCTCACAAATACATTCGGTGCTAATAAGTTTAAGCTCGAAAAATTCGGACTCGGAAACAAAGTTTACAATATCAATTACGCAGGCGCTAAACTTGCCGTTGAAACAGCATGTGAAAACACTTACGTTCTCGGCTGCGTGGGTCCCTGTCTGAGTAAAGGAACTTCTATTACTGTTGAAAACATTGATAAGCTTAAAGAAAACTATGAAACCCAGATAAAAGGACTTTACGACGGCGGTGTTGACGGTATTATTCTTGAAACACATCATAATCTGGAAGAAATAGACCTTGCTTCGGCAATTGTTAAAAAGTACAATCTGCCCCTTATTGCATCACTTGCCTGCCGAAAAGAAAAAGAAACCCTGAGCGGCTTAAACATAAAAGATGCGGTAAAAATACTTGATAAAAATAATAAAATTGATGCAATAGGAATGAATTGTATTGTGGGTCCGCACGCAATGTTATCACTGTTAGAAGATGTCATTGACCTTACATCAAAGCCTTTTATTGTTGAACCAAACGCAGGACACCCGCAGAATGTTGACGGAAGAATGATTTATATGTCTACGCCTGAATATTTTACAACGTATTCTCAAAACTACATACGGCTTGGTGTGCGAGGTGTCGGCGGCTGCTGCGGAACAACTCCCAAACACATTGAGGAAATGGCTAAAAATGTTAAATCCTTAACAGGAGTAAAAAAACATATTAAAATTGATAAAATTGAAGCCGCAGACGAAATTGACATAAAAGTTACACCTAAAGAAGAAAAAAGCAGATTTGCTAAAAAACTGTTTTCAGGCAAAAAAGTTACTACAATGGAGATTACTCCTCCCCGTTCGGTTGTTTTAGACTCAATACTTGATAAAGTAAAAGAGTGTAAAGATGCGGGAATAGATGCGATAAATATCCCTGACGGACCGAGAGCCAGCTCAAGAATATCATCTCTTGTAACCGCCATTATGATAGAACGGGAAATCGGAATTGAAACGATATTGCACTATTGCTGCCGCGACAGAAACCTAATCGGTATGCAATCTGATTTATTGGGCGGATTTGCCGCAGGATTAAAAAACTATCTGATTATAACAGGCGACCCTCCGAAACTTGGTGATTACCCGGGAGCGACTGCAGTTTTTGATATTGATGCAGTCGGACTTACAAAAGTTGTTCATAATCTTAACCGCGGGTTTGATATTGCAGGTAATATTATCAACCCTCCGACATCAATTTTAATAGGAGTGGGTGCAAATCCCTGTGCTGTTGATACTGAAAAAGAGCTTCAGCACCTCAAAAACAAATATGATGCTGGCGCTGAATACGTAATTACTCAGCCTGTGTTTGATCCGAATGCGCTTTTATCATTTTTGGAAAAAGCTCATAAAAAAGAAATAAATTTACCCGTCGTTGCCGGAATTTGGCCTCTTGTATCACTAAAAAATGCACTGTTCCTCAAAAACGAAGTTCCCGGAGTTTTTGTTCCGGATAGCGTCATCGAAAAAATGGAAAAAGCGAAAACAAAAGAAGACGGAATTAAGTACGGAGTTGAAATTGCACACGAAATAAAAGACAAAATCAGCCAATACGTAAACGGATATCAGATAAGTGCACCGTTCGGTAAGGTTGAAATTGCACTTGAGGTCGTAAAAGAGGAAAATTAAGCGAACAGACTAAATCTTTTTGCATCTTCTTTCTGCTGTTTTTTAATCTGTTCCAGAACAGCTTGTGCATACATATACTGAAGACTGTTGGTCAATGCATCAAGCTCCATTTGCGTATCCATTGCGCAAAGAGCCTCCGGAGAACACGCGACACTGCCTGCCGTGTCACCGGGAGTACACATCATACTCATTCTTGCGTTGTTTATATTCATCATGTTCATCATTGCATTATTCTTCATATTAAGATAATGCGCTGCGGATAGTGCTAAAATCGCTGACATATTTTCTCCTAAACTTCACATTATCATGTTAACATATTTTTTAAACTTGTCTATCCCTACAAAGAATAAATTTAATATATTGGGCGTTGACAAAAATTTTTTTTTCGTGTTTTATTAAAAGTATGAATACATCATTTGTAAACAATTTAATCTGTTGCTGCTGTAAGTCTTGTTGTTAAGAACTTACTTATAATTTTACGCGCAGATTTTAGTTAGAAATATTATAAAACGGGTTCTTAAATATGTTTTTAAGAACCCGTTTTTTGAGGAGAATTACAAATGAAAATAAATACTGTTAACAATACCCTGAATTTTACTTCGTCTTTAGGCGGTTTATCAAAAACGCTCTATACCCTGAGCAACAACGATATGCTGAATGCTTCATTCGTTGATGTCTTTGCAATGGATACACCAAGAACTATTGTTGAAACCAAAAACAGAGGCAAACAGGCAGGAATAGAAATGGGCTTCAGAGAATACACGGGAACCTTTATTGCAGAATTTTCCGCCGCAGTTTTCGCAATTCTTGCTTCTAAATTTATATCAAAAAAAATAAACCCGGATATAAAAGTTAACTCATCATCGTGGATTACAAATAACGGCCTGAACGTTTTTTCTGACTTGTATAACAAATCAAACAAAACACCCGAAAGTTATGTTGAAACAACCCTGAACGCAATGTCAGGGATTGCTGGCAGGGAAACAAAAAACTTTTCTGATATTGATAAAGAAAAAGCAAAACCCGTTATTGAAAAATTAACGGACTTAATTACAAACAAAAATACGGATAAAAAAGTTTTGGAAAATATTCAGACCGATATAATAAACCTTCTGGGTGCAGATAACTCTATTACAATTAAATCAGGCAAAAACGAAGTATCCTCTAACCTTACCCATACTCTCAGAGATATTGTTGATTCGGGCAGAAATATTTTCTTCACCGAAACAAAACAAAATTCAGGCAAAATCGTTTCCAAACTGAAACACATGAACAACTTAAGAATCGGTATCGCAATACCTCTTTCAATGACACTTGCAATCACAAACCAATACTTAAACAGATATCTCACAAAACGCAGAACCGGCATAAGCAACTTTGTCGGAGAAAACGGATACGAAAACAACGTTGCTTTCAAAAACCAAAAAGGCAATGAAAAAGGACTATGGTGGAAAAAACTCCTGTCTGCCGGAATTTTCGTTTTGATGCTCACAAAAGTTATGGGAGTTAAAAAGCCTATGGATTTAATCAAAAAACTCGAATTTGACGGGCCTGCAACAAGCGGAAACGCTATTAAAACAATCTACGGAACTCTTATCCTCGGCAGAATTTTCGCCTCTAAAGATTCAACAGAACTAAGAGAAACAAACGTCAGAGATTACTTAGGGTTCCTGAACTGGCTCGTTTTAGGCGGTTTTGTAGCAAAAGGTGTCGGACAGGCTATGGACAAAAAACAGGAAAAATTGTTTAATATATCTAAAAAGGGAACAGGTATTAATCATTGGCTAAAAGAGGTTTCTCTAAAATCTCAGAAAGAAATTATCGCACAGGGCGGGAATGTTAAAGCAAATCTGAGAAAATTAAACATAGCACAAATGTCAGGAATTGCTTACAGCGCAATAATGCTCGGGATACTCTTACCTAAATTAAACATCTGGATGACAAGAAGGAATAAATCTGCAGAGCAGACAGATAAATAACTGAAAACACAGCAATGGCGGTAAAAATGAAAAAGATTATATGTTACGGTGATTCAAATACATTCGGATACAACCCGCTTGACGGTTCAAGATATGATGAAAACACAAGATGGACAGAAGTTTTGCAGAATAATCTGGGAGCGGAATATGAGGTTATAAACGAAGGAATGTGCGACAGAACAGGTTTTGTGAATAACCCTAAAGGATTTCTATTCTCAGCACCAAAACACTTTCCAAAATTTATATCAAAAGAAGAAAATTTCGATTTACTGATATTGTGGCTCGGTACAAACGATTTGCAATTTCAATATGATATAAGCATGGGGGCGGTTGAAAGAGGTCTGGAAAACTTAGTCCGCTTAGGGAATGAAAAAGCAAAAAATATCGTTATAATCCCGCCTGTCATTTTAAACGAAAACATTTTAAAAGGACCTTTTAACTTCCAGTTTAATGAAACTAGTGTTGTTAAATCAAGAAAAATCGGAAGAATATTCAGACAAATTGATAATATTTATCAATGCGGATATTTTGATATTAATAAGGTTACAACTCCATCCGACTTTGACGGTCTGCATTATGATGCAACGTCCCACAAACTAATCGGAGAAAGCCTTGCAGAGTTTATAAAACAAAACTTTTAATTATTCAAAGGTGAAACTATATAATAATAAATCGTATACACCCTTGGCTGTCTGAGGGCATTTGTCAGTGTAAAGCTGTATGGTTTCGGTTCAATTACGATATCCTCTGCCAGATAAGGACACGCAGAATGTGAAAATGAAACTACGCTGTCAGAAGTTCTTCCGATGATGAAAGCACCTGATTTTTTCAAATCATCTTCATCAAGCCATAAGTTTTTATATCCGTACGTATCCATAATATTTATCGGATGAGTATCTCCGTATATAGTAAGAGGGAATGTCCATTCATGGAATCCGCCGACGTACTTTAACGGTGTATTGCAGTTATCATTCCATATTTGCTTAATATCACCAAATATAGAAGCAACAGGATATCTGCTTCTGTAATTCTTTTCTACGGTTAACATCGTACCAAATGCCAAAAATATAATTAACATTACGGTATACGAACCTTTTAAAACTGATTTGAAATTATCCTTACTTGTTTCTGTCGGAATATAATAGTATAAAATTATACCGATTAAAGACCAGAATACATATCCCCACTGGGGTCTTACGTTACAGCCGGATACAGCAGCTATTATCATATGCATAACTAGCGGTATAAGCGTAAGAATCAACAAAAAACAACCCTTTTCATCTGCTGTTTTATTTAATAAAACAGGAAGTTTTTTTCTTGCTGTCAAAAAAATGATAACAGCACCTGCTATCTGCGCTATTTGATACCCCAAGAATATAAGAGGTTCTGTTATATGACTGAAAAAGTTGATGGTCTGAAGTTTTGAATCCAAATATAAAAACGGCATAAAATCATGTTTTATTAACCAGCTTAAATGCGGATAAAAACATACAAAAGCGATTACAACAGCAATATAAAAAAATACATTTTTAAATGTTTCCCTCTTAAAAATAAGAGCCCAAATTGCCATTGCAATAATTATCAAACCTGTCTGCAATTTATCCATAAAACTTATTCCTGCAAACAAACCAAGCAATATCCAGTCAATAAGCCTGTTAGAATATATACTTTTGTAAAAATAATATATTATTGCGGGAATAGTTAACAGCAACACTACATCAGGATTGAATCCGTAATATCCTGTTATATAAGAATAAATCCAGCACCCCTCTAATACTACTACAGAAAGCATTGCCTGCTCTTTTGTCAGAAAATTTTGAGCAAGTTTATATGTGTAAATAAAACCTCCAAAAATAAAAGCCTGACTTAACAGATAAATAGAAATATTACATTTAAAAGTCGTATATGTCAGATAAGTCAGCCACCCGGCAAGCGGAGGGTGCTTAGGATTTCCCGGCATCATAAATGAACCCCACCAGATTCCCTCCAGAGTATCTGTCGGCAAAACAACCCTAATTAAACCAATTAGCGACCATACAAAAAAATGTATAATTAAAAACAAATAAAACTGCTTTTGTTCAAAACTCAACTTCTTGAACATTAAAATTTTCTCCCTTTAACAAATCCTGCCCAAATAATTCAGGGTTATATAAAAAAAAATCGGAACGACAGGATTTGAACCTGCGACCCCCACCACCCCAAGGTGGTACGCTACCAAGCTGCGCTACGTCCCGATTTTATCTTTGATTATTGCTTCACACTACGCACTCACTCACTTTTTTTGCTTACGCAAAATTTCCGTTCGCTTTGCTCCGTGTTACTTCGAGTTTCGCTTTCGCTCACTCTACACAAAATCCGCTATTAAATTTTCAAATATTTCTTACTTGTACCAAGCTGCTACCTCTAAAAAACAGTCCGCAGGACGCTTTTTCTCGGCAGAGTGTCCGGATTTTTATTTATCCAAAGACATTATATCCCGCTGAAAAATATTTTTAAAGAGTCTTTTTTACTACTTACCACTAACCCCAAAAACTTTTTTCATATTTTTTAAGAATTTTCTCAACCGTTCTATCTGAAAAAGGGTTATAAACTCTCGACTTTGCAACAAAATCACGCACTATTTTAGTACTCTTATTTTGTTCTCTTAAAAAACTTTCACACCACCTGCGATGGCTTAGGTTTACACTGATTTTTGAGATATTCATCCGTACTCCTAGGAAAGATACAATTCCTGAACAATTCCGATAATCTTATTGAGGAAATTTTTATATTTAATCCTGTCGGCAGAACCTGATAAAACAATGTCTGCTTTTGACTTACATGGTCTTATATGTACTTCTGCTTTTTCATTGGCATTTTCATAAATATGTTCGGCAGAATCACCTAAGCCGCGTTCTTTAGCACGAACAAAAAATCTTTCTTTCTTTATATCTTCATCAATATCAACATAAATTTTGAAATCGAAAGCATCTCTTACCTTGTCAGTAAGTGTAAATAAACCTTCCGAAATAATAACTTTGGAAGGCTTAGCAAGAGTGAAATTATCATGACGAATAGCAGTACCGCTCATGTCATATTTAGGAAGATAAGTTGATTTACCTGAAAGTAATTCCTTAATATGTTTGCTCATGAGTTCAAGCTCCAAAGCCTGAGGCACATCAAGGTCATAATTTTTTGCAAATTCTGCAAAACTGCCTGCTGCTTTTACCATCTCAGATCTGTCATAATAATAGTCATCAGTATTAACTCTTGTTATGGCATCTTCTATATTAAACTCCGTCGCAAAAGATTCAATTGTATCAATCAAATCCATTGTAATAGTGGATTTTCCGCTTGCGGTTTCTCCTGCTATACCTATTGATGCCGGCATCTTTATCCTGCCTGAAAGATAACCTGCTATTTTCTTTATTACAAAAGAATTATAGCTGACTAAAATCGAACCTTTTTCAGCCATCTCCTTCTCAAAAATATTGGTTAAATATCTCTCTATCTCATCATTGATTGAAATTGGTTGAGTAACATTTTTTGATTTTAACGGACTATTTGCTTTTAAGTTGGATATATTTAACATAATTAACTATTCTTTCCTTGTTCTATTATACACAATTCAAAACAAATGAAAAGATTTTTTGCGGGGGTAAATGTGTTTTTTTTACAATTATTTACATGTATGAAATTTTTTAGCAAAATTATTTTTTAGCAGCATAAATAACAGTATCAAACAAAAGGATGGTCAAATGAAAATTATTAGTGTAAATCCTCAAACTATAGATAAATTGACAAAATATATTACCCCCTCTAGCATAGAAAAAGCACGACACCAAAAATTTAATGCCCCTAAAATCAAAGACACGAATCTGCGCTGCGATAAATTTTTCAGAACGGAAGAATTATTTGATAAAAAAACAGATGTTGTAACACCTCAAAATAAATACTCAATTGATGATATACCGGTATACGACAGCACAAGTACAGATGCGATTGACAAAAGATTTTTGGGAGGCACAAATAATTCATATATCTCTAGCGAAGTACCTTTTTATGTTGATATTATCGGTGAAAAAGAAAGAGTTTATATTGAAAATTACAGAAACAAGAACACAAGATACCCGTTTGAAAACAATATAAACAGTATTTATAAAGGTTTCAGCATTGATGAAGTAGTTAACATAAAACACTTTGCGCACATGGTATCTCCAAATAACAGTTATGTTGTTGAAGAAGAAGCCTTTAAACTTCTTAAAGAAGGTTTCCCGCTCAGTACGGTTGTAAAACTTATTCAGGAATCGGCATTACACATGTCTAACGGCAAAACAAAAGAAGCAAAAGGGCTTATGACCTTTTTGGCAGAGTTTCCCGACTTGCGCAGGTACATGATTACATATACAAACAGCAGAAGTGAAGCTTTTGATGCATCAGGCGCTAAAATTTTCAGAGAACTGCTTGATATGTGCAACGGCAACAAAAAACTTGCGAACAAAATTCTCTGGGAATGCAGAATTGAAAAAGAAGACGGTCACTTTGTTACAGACAACTTCCTGTTTAACATTGCAAAATACCTTTATAAATCCGACGACAAATGGACACAAAATAAAGAAGCAGTTATCCGCGATATTATAAAAAGAAAACCGCATTCCTTTAAATATGCCCTGAACAAAATTGTCAGAGGAAAAAGCAACCTTTGGGAAAATTTCCACGAAATAAACAACAGGCTATAAAATATCAAGCGGATCAACATCTATTGCAAGCCTTATATCCTTTGGCATCGATATTTTGCTCAAGAATTTGGATATAAAATCGTGCCCTTTTTGTGAAAGTTTGTTCTTGATTAAAATCTGGAACCTGTAAAAACCGTTTATTTTTTCAATAACGCAAGGCGTAGGGCCAAGGACTTCCACATATTCACCAAACCCGAATTTTTCTGTCATAGTAGTAAATCTCATTCCGATTTCCATAGATGATTTTTCAGCTCTGTATTGATTTTCGGAAGAAATTATAAGTCTTACTATCTGGCTGAACGGAGGATAATCAAAGTCCTGACGGGATTTAATCTCTGTTTCAAAAAACTTTTCATAGTTTTGGGATTTTGCAGTCTGAAAAGCATAGTACTCAGGATTATACGTCTGGAACAGAACTTTCCCCTTAAACTCGCCCCTTCCTGCTCGGCCTGCAACCTGTGTTAAAAGCTGGAAACCTCTTTCAGACGCTCTGTAATCAGGAACGCTAAACCCTGAATCAGCACTCAAAACTCCAACAAGAGTAACATTAGGATTATCCAGACCCTTTGCTATCATCTGAGTTCCTACCAAAATATCAATTTCACCCCTTTGGAATTTCCCTAACAGCTCAATATGAGCATTTTTCCTGGTAAGTATATCACTGTCTATTCTTTCAACTCTTGCATCCGGATAAAGCTCTTTTATCAGAACCTCAATTTTTTGTGTACCGACACCCGATGTCGCAAGCGCATCACTTCCGCACTGAGGACAATAATCAGGGAATGAAAGTTCTTTATTACAGTAATGGCATTTTAATTTTTTTATGCTTGAATGCCAAATCATAGGAATTGAGCAATCGGGACATTCTATAACCGTACCGCAGGATTTGCACTGAGTATAGGTTGAATACCCCCTTCTGTTCATCAGAAGAATAATCTGCTGACCTCTTTCCAATGTTTCCGTAATCTCAGTCTGCAGCGGTTTTGAGATAATTCCTCTGTAAGCAGCTTTTCCGTATTCCTGCATATTAATAACCTGAGGTTTTGCAAGCGGAGAATTGTTATACCTGTGTTTCATCTCAAACAAATTGTTGTTATTTACTGCATAGTAATAAGTTGAAACATCAGGAGTTGCAGAACCCAAAATCAGCGGTGCTTTATAGAACTGAGCCAAACGTCTTGCAACAACTCTTGCATCATATCTCGGAGCAGGATTTGTCTGTTTATAAGCACCTTCATGCTCCTCATCAATAATTATCAGCCCTATATTTGAAAGCGGAGCAAAAACTGCAGACCTTGCACCTGCGAGTATTCTGATTTCGTTTTTGTAAAGCCTTTGCCAAACATCGTATTTCTCGCCTTCCCCAATTGAACTGTGCCAAATTGCAACGTCTTTTATCCCGAATTTTCTTGCAAGTCTTTTTGTAAGCTGTGACGCAAGCGCAATTTCAGGAGCAAGAAACAAAACATTTTTTCCTTCATCAAGAACATCCTGTATAAGCTTAAAATAAACTTCGGTTTTACCCGACGCAGTTACACCGTGTAAAAGTATCGGATTTGGTGATTTTAGTTTTGACTTTATACCTTCATAAGCCTCAATTTGCTCTCCCTGAAGCTCGTACAACGGTTCACGCTCTACATCTTTAAATATCGAAAGCGGATTTCTGTAAATATATTCTTCCTCAATTTTTACAAACCCTGCTTCCGCAAGTTTTTTCATTGTTGCTCTTGTTGTCTTTGCAATTTCTTCAAACTCGGTCAGAGAAGATTTTCCTCTCTCTTTTAATAAGCTTAAAATCTCCTTCTGACGTTTGGTTAAGCCGTCACCGTCTTCCTTAATAAGCGAAACGGCAAGCTCAACTTTTGCGTTCTTTTCAATAAGCCTCATCGGAAGCGCCGTATTTAAAACCGTTACAAAATCCGTACAATAATAATTTGCAACCCATTCCAGCAGCTTAAGATATTTAAGAGAAAAAAGCGGAGTTTCATCTAAAATCCTGTTAATCTTTTTTACCCGAAAATCACCGGGAATATAATCGGAAAAACCAACGACAAAAGCATTAATAAGCCCCTGACGCCCAAAGGGCACCATAACAGCCTGACCGATTTGAATAATATCCTTCATCTCATCAGGTATTAAATAGCTGAAAGTCTTTACTCCCAATCCCTTGATATTTACAAGCACCATTGCATACTTCATAAAGACATTATACCAAAAAAGTGCAAATGGTTGTTCTTTTCTGTCGAATAAAGAGATAAACCGTCATACTTAAAAGCGCTTTAATTTAATCCAAATTAAGCTCTAACTGCGCCATCGGAGTTACTTCACCTGCTTCTTCAAGGTGTGAATAAAAATCCGCAACACGCTCATCAACCATAACCTTGTCCTTAGAAAAGTTCTTGAGATAAAGTCCGTCTAATGTTTTTACACGGCTCATCGCAACATAAGCCTGACCACGCTCAAAAATCCGTGAACAGTCAACTACAAGCTTATCCAAAGTCATTCCCTGAGATTTATGAATAGTTATTCCGTAAGCCAGTTTCAGCGGGAATTGTGTTCTCTCTGCCGTAAGTTTATCGTGATAATAGTATTCAAACCTGTGACGGTGGATATCAGCAGTTTCACCGTTATCAAATTTTACGGTAATCGTATCCTCATTAAAACTCTGTATATCACCGCATGAACCGTTAATCAGTCCTTTGTTAAAATCCGTATTTACAAGGAGCATAACTTTTGCTCCGAGCTTTAGCGCTATTTCTTTATCTGCTCTGCAATTTTTTCCGAAAATCTCAAGAACATATTTTTCGTTTTCCGTAAATCCGCTGTAAACAGGTTTTGTACCGCGATATACACCGTCCTGAGCCTCAAATATTTTTACCGGCTCATCTATCATATTAAATTTAGCAATATTATATCTGTCCGCTTCAAAATTTGTTGAAAAAATGTGGAGCATATTAGTCTCAAACGTATCAAGATATGTTTCTCTGCTTTTCAGAAGTTCAATGTCATCTTCCGTCAAAGAGTTTGTCCTCATATCCGAAAGCGCTTTAATAAAATCCTTTTCGCTCTGTCTGTAGTTTTGTTTCAGAACAACATTTTTGAGTTTGAAATCCTCCCACAAAAATGAGTCAAAACAATACCTGCGCTCGGGAGTAAATGTATTTTCATCAAACAATGAATTTTCACCTGTATTTAACCCTGCCCCTTCCACGGGCGGAAGCTGATAAAAATCACCGATAAAAAGAACCTGTATTCCGCCAAAAGGTTCTACCGATTCTCTTACAATTTTCAGAACTTCATCAATGTATTCAAAAACTTCCACGTTAAGCATTGAAATCTCATCAATCGCCAGTATCTTACAATTTCGAATTTGTTTATAAACGGAAGGACGGGAATAAATTTTCTCAACAGTTTTATGTATCGGATTTTTGCATAACCCCACCCCTGCCCAGGAATGAAGCGTCTGACCTTTTACATTAACAGCTGCAATACCTGTCGTGCTTGTAATTGTAAGTTTCTTTTGGAGTTTGTCTTTTAGTTTATTAAGAATATAACTTTTGCCCGTTCCAGCATATCCTGTTAAAAAAACATTTTCACCGTTCATAAGAAGATTAAGGACTTTTTGATAATCCTCATTATCTTCCTGAGATTCTTCCTCATCTGACGGTAGAGTGGTTAGGGGTTTGGGGGGATTACTTGTTGTTTTCTTTTTTGTTTTCTTCACAACCTTATACTCATCTGCCCATTCGCTTTCACCAGATAAATCAACTTTTTCAAGGTTCACCATTTTGTACTCGCAAACCTCGCCTTTTCCGTTTATTCTTTTAAAAGTTATCAAATCGTCTTTCGAAAATGTTTCGGGCGGAACCTTGTTTTCTGCTGTCCATTGACTTGAAGAATACCCGTTTATCCTCTTATAACACTCTAAAATACACTGAGTAAGTGCATGAAATTTTCTGCCCTCTTTGTTTGTATGGAGTTCGGGGATTTGTTCCTCCAGTTTTTTCGCAAAATCATTTAACCCCTTATAATCTACATTCTCAGAAGTCAGGAGTTTCAGTGTTTCAGAAGGATTTTCGAAAGATAATTCCATAAATAAAATTTATAATAAAGAGGTAAATTAATCAACAAAAAGGCGGATTTGCTTTCAGCAAACCCACCTTATTTACCTTATTCTGACAAGGACTGTTTTAGTTAATACATTTAGCCTTATCTTCTTCTGTTACACCTTTAATTGTAAGGTTAATTCTGCCTTTGTCGTCGATTTTGATAACCTTAACGATTACTTCGTCGCCGATATTAACGTGAGGTTCGATTGTTTCGATTCTTTCCTGGCAGATTTGAGATATGTGAACCATACCGTCTTTTCCGCCGCCGAGTTCAACAAACGCGCCGATAGGAATAATTCTTACAACTTTACCTTTTATAACCATACCAACTTCAGGCTTGAAGGTTAAATCGTTAATCATTTTCTTAGCGATTGCAGCACCTTCCTGATCGTTAGATGTAATTGTTACAACACCGTTATCCTGAATATCGATTTCAGCACCAGATGCGTCAATGATAGCTCTGATTTGCTTACCACCCGGTCCGATTACTGTTCCGATGTCTTCAACAGGAATGTTCATCGTTGTAATGGCAGGAGCAAACGGTGAAAGATGATCAGCAGGTTTAGTGATAACCTTTCTCATTTCGCCTAAGATATGAAGTCTGCCTTCTTTAGCCTGAGCCAAAGCTCTTCTTAAAGTATCATTTGCGATACCCTTTGCCTTCATATCCATTTGAAGTGCTGTAATACCGTCGTCGTTACCTGTTACCTTGAAGTCCATATCGCCGAGGAAGTCCTCAATGCCCTGAATATCGGTTAATACAACAGGTTCTCTGCCGGGTTCAGTAATCATACCCATTGCAACACCGCCTATCATACATTTAACAGGAACACCTGCATTCATCAATGCCATTGAAGAACCGCAAGTTGAACCCATCGAAGTTGAACCGTTTGATTCAAGTACGTCAGATGTTACACGGATAGTGTATCCGAATTCTTCCTGTGAAGGTAATGCCGGAACATTAGCTCTTTCAGCCAAATTACCGTGACCTACTTCACGTCTGCCTGGACCTCTTAAAGGTTTAACTTCACCAACCGAGAATCCCGGGAAGATATATTTGTGCATATAAGTTTTTTCTGTTTCAGGATCAACACCGTCAAGCTCCTGTTTCATACCGGGGCCTGCAAGAGTTGCAACTGATAAGATTTGAGTTTGACCTCTTGTAAATACTGCTGAACCGTGTGCTCTCGGGATAACACCAACTTCGCACCAGATAGGACGAACTTCGGTCGGTTTTCTTCCGTCTGCACGAACGCCTTCATCAAGAATCATTGCACGCATAATATGTTTTTCTGCATTCTTGAATTCTTCAGCAACAAAGTCAATGCCTGTTTCTTCAATAATTTGTTTGATATAGTGATCATCAGGCAATGCTTCTACTTTTTCTTTAACAAGCTTTTTAGCTTCTTCAAGTTTGTTTTGTCTGTATTCTCTGTCAAAGTGGTGATATGCATCAAAAATCATATCGTGAGCTGTTTCTTCAATAATTTTTGCAAGCTCAGATGTATCATAAGGATTAACAAATTCTTCCTTAACAACACCGCAAGCCTTTGCAAACTCTAATTGAGCTTCGCATTGCTTTCTGATTTCAACCTGAGCAAACTCAACAGCGTTCATAATATCATCTTCTGTTACAAACTTACAGCCTGCTTCAACCATAATTACAGAATCGTGTGTACCTGCCACTACGATATCGAGGTCTGATTTGTCAGCTTGCGCGTGTGTCGGGTTAGCAATCATATTGCCGTTTTCATCTTTTGAAACTCTTACCGCACCGATAGGACCTTCAAAAGGTGCGCCTGATAACATTAAAGCGCAAGATGCACCTAACATAGCTAATGTGTCAGGCTGGTTTTCCTGGTCATAGCTGAATAACTGAGCTACGATTTGGATATCGTTTCTGTATCCCTTCGGGAACAGAGGTCTGATAGGTCTGTCAATCAAACGTGAAATCAAAATAGCTTTGTCGCTGGCCTTACCTTCTGAACGGTTGTAACCGCCCGGGATACGTCCGATAGCAGACATTCTTTCTTCATAATCAATCAGTAAAGGGAAGAAGTCGATACCAACTCTCGGCTCTTTACTTACACAACAGTGAACGAACAACATTGTGTCGCCGCATCTTACTGTTACACTACCATTAGTTGAATTTGCATACTTACCTGTTTCAACGGTGACGGTTTTTCCGCCAATCTCTAACTGAAAACTTTTTGTTTCCGGTACTGTCATTTTTCCTTCTTTCTCCCGATTACTCGAAAATCGGGCGCTTCCATTATTTTTTTGTAATTCTTATCAACTAAAAGTATAACATGAACATGCAAATTTTGTTCCTTTTTGGAAAAACAACATCAAAAGAAAACAATGATTTCCATACTCTACACTATTTACCGATACAAAAATGGTCGAAAATATTATTCAAAATATCGTCCGTAATAAGTTCGCCCGTAAGCTCATCAAGCGCTAAAATTGCAGATTTCACATCAATAGAGATTAAATCCTGAAGTTCTCTGAGCTGAGAAGCCAAAAGCGCCTGTTCAATAGAATGTCTTGCTTTCTTAAGACATTCCTGCTGGCGGGTATTAGTCACAAAATCAAGGCTTTCAGGGTTAATGTCGCAAACTTTTTCTGTTAATTTTTGCTTAAGCTCATTTACTCCTTCTCCTGTGAGCGCTGAAAGATATACAGCATCTGCATTTGGTTTGCCGCTCATTAAATCTGATTTGTTTGCAATTAAAATATATTTTTTATCCTTCAGAAGTTCAAGCACTTCTTTGTCCTCATCAGTTACCCCCTGAGCTGCATCATATACGAACAATACCAAATCAGCTTCATCAAGGGATTGTTTGGAGTATTCAATACCTATTTGTTCAACTTTATCAACCTCATTTACCCCGTCTCTTATACCTGCTGTATCAACCAGAGTAACAGGAATTCCCAAATCAAGGGTTTCTTTAATAACATCACGGGTTGTCCCTGCAATATCGGTAACAATAGCTCGGTCAAGATTTAAAAGAGCATTAAATAAAGATGATTTACCGACATTAGGCTTTCCTATTATTGCCACAGACGCACCCTGACGGAAAATATTTGAAGTTTCCGCACCCGAAAGAACCGCATCTATAGAAGAAATAATCTTTTCAAAACCCGATACAAGATAATCGTACTCCGGCTCTTTAACATCTTCGGGAAAATCTATTCCTGCGGTAATTTTGGAAAGAATCTCAAAAATCTCATTTCGGATTTCGTTAATTTTCTCTTTCAAGACACCTGAAAGATTTTTTACAGAAACTTTTGCAAACTCTGATGTCTTTGAGTGAATAATATCTGCAACAGCTTCTGCCTGAGATAAGTCCATTCTCTTATTCAAAAAGGCACGTTTTGTAAACTCGCCTTTTTCAGCCATTCTTGCACCGTTTTTAAGAACAAGATTAAGAATGTTCTTTACCACATTAACTCCGCCGTGGCACTGTATCTCTATAACATTTTCGCCGGTATAACTGTTTGGCGCAAAAAACGGAAGCACAATAACTTCGTCTATTTGTTTTTCGTTTTCGACAATCCAGCCGTGGTTAAATTTTCTCGGCTCAAACTTCGGGTTAGTAAAAATTTTCTCGATAATTTCAAACGCTTTATCACCCGAAATCCTTATAACACCAACACCGCCCATTCCCATAGGCGTTGCGATAGCTGCTATTGTATCAAATTCATCCAAAATATTCATAAAGTAATTGTATATCAAAAAGGGGTAAATATACAGAGGAGGATATGGAAGTATTGTTCTTTATATGATAAATTATGTATAATACAACGTAGCAGGGGAAAAGATTTAATATGAAGATAAGAGAACTTATAGAAGCAACAAAAGCAGAAGTAAATAATACAAATATCAACTTAGAGTCGGAAGTAACTATATCGACTGATACAAGAACAATAAAAGAGGGAGATTTTTATCTGCCGCTTAAGGGTGCATCTTTTGACGGCGAAAAATTTATCTCACAGGCAATTGAAAAAGGCGCAGCTGGGGCTTTCTGCACAGAAGAACACGATATAAACGTTCTCCTGCTTAAAGTGCCAAATACTTTAACCGCTTATCTTCAGCTTGCAAATTACAGAAGAAATAAAATGAACCCGACTGTTGTCGCGATTACAGGAAGTTCAGGAAAAACAACAACAAAAGAGCTTGTTGCATCTGTATTAAGCGAAAAATTTAAAA
Organism: uncultured bacterium; assembly: GCA_902763805.1. Lineage (GTDB taxonomy): Bacteria > Cyanobacteriota > Vampirovibrionia > Gastranaerophilales > Gastranaerophilaceae > CAG-196. Next base: position 80,105 of record CACWTN010000005.1, read on the forward strand.
CTTTCAAAACTCCGCTTAACCACAACAACGAAATAGGTTTTTGCCAGACAATATTTGAAGCACCCGATGACACAGAAGTTATGGTGCTTGAGATGGGTATGAGAGGGTTAGGCGAAATCGAACTCTTATCAAAATATGCTGAGCCAGACATTACAATAATTTCAAACGTCGGAACAGCACACATCGGAAGACTTGGTTCCAGAGAAAATATCGCTAAAGCAAAATGTGAAATCGTTAAACACCAGCGCGGAAACCTGTTCATAGCACATGATGATGAACTGATAAGAAAAACTGTCGATTTTAACGGAGAAAAAATATTTTATTCGCTAAAAGATGTAGAAATACTTGAAAAATCAGCACAATATTCAAAATTTATCTATCAGGATTACGAATATGAACTAAATGTAGGCGGTGATTACAACATTGAAAATGCGCTGTCTGCAATTAATACCGGCATAAAACTTGGTTTAACAAAAGAACAAATCCATGCCGGACTAAAAAAATACAAACCGATTGAAAAACGCTGGGAAGCAGTTGGAGTAACCATCAACGGCAAAAACATTGATGTTATAAATGACAGTTACAACGCAAACCCGGAATCAATGAGAGTTTTTGTCGACACAATTTTTGAACTCTACAAAGATTATACACTCGTTCTCGGCGATATGGGCGAGCTTGGAGAAAATGAAATCAAATACCACAGAGAGCTTGGCGAATACATCAATAACAAAGCAAACCTCAACAAAAACGCTAAAATTATCTCCATAGGAACGCTTTCAAAAAATATAACGGATGAGATTACAAATTGCGAAGCACATCATTTTAATACAATTGAAGAAGGAGTGAATTACATAAAAAATAATATCACCCCTCCAAACACTCTGTTTTTAAAAGCTTCAAGAAGTATGAAGTTTGAAAATATTATATCAGGATTAGAAAACTAAAGCGGTGCACAAAATGACACACTGCCGCAGATTTACTCCCTCTGTCCGAGTTCTTTATCAATAAGATAGAGCGTCGCTTTTTCTTCACCAAAGAGTTCAAGCCGTTTAATTATGTTTTTTACCTGGCGTTCTTCTTCGACCTGTTCTCCGATAAACCACTCTATAAAGTTAAGTGTTTTTCTGTCACATTCTTCTTCCGCAAGCTTTGCAATATTCATTACAGAGTTTGTTATACATTTTTCGTGTTCGTATAAAGTTTCAAAAACAGACTTAACCCCTTTAAACTCAAACTCCGGCGTACGAATTTGTTTAAGGGTTACATAACTGTTCCTTTCAAGCAGATAATCAAGCAGTTTAAGTCCGTGTTCAACTTCCTCCTTTGCCTGAATCTTAAGCCAGGATGCAATACCAAACAACCCCAGTTCATTAAGGTTTGCAGACATTGAAAGATACAGATACCCGGAATAGAACTCTTTATTTATTTGTTCATTTATTACTTCATTAATTTTTTCGCTGACCATTTTTCTCTCCTATATTGAATAATTGCCCGTTTCATTTTCAAGCATTTTGTTATCACCCCAAAGATTATGAATATTACAGTATTCTATTGAGTTGAAGCAGTCTTCTTTAAACCCCGCTTCCATTTCGGGAACTTCATTCGGGTAAAAGAACTTGAGATGAAGTTCGTTTTTATCGTTCGTGTACGTTTCTATAAACTGTACGTAATGTTCCTCACTCATTGGGTGTCCTATTACATTTACAAACTTTTTACCTTCTTTTATTTTTACCTTTGGAGTATGTTTTTCTCCAAGCTCGGTTGTGTCATACTGAACTCCCATAAGCTCCATTTCCTTACCGCAGCAAACGAGATTTCCGTCACCTTCATTCAAAACCTGAACGATATTTCCGCAAATATTGCATTTATAGATTTGTAATTTTACTGTCATAAATAAAACCTCCCGAACCTATATTTTCATCCCCAAACTCTTATTACATTGCCGAAAGCGGTAATTTATGGTATTATCCTATGTATGAGTAATTTTTTCACAACAGGCGGAAACAACTCCGAAAAACAAAATCTTTTTATAAAAAAAGAAAATGAAGAACCCAAAAAAGATAACTCGCTTAACGGTCAGTACAACGAGTTAAAAGACAATTACGAACAAATTTTTATTGAGGCTGCAGAAAGCATCCGAAAAGAACTTGATACGATAAAACCTGAAAATCCCTGTGACGGTTGTTCTCATAAGGACTGCAAAATTGAAAACAAAGAGATTTTTGCACCGTATCCGCCTACAGGCTGCAAATTAAGAGAATGGCAGATGCAGGCAATAACACATTTAACAGGCGATTACAGAACAAAACTTAAAGCCGCATACAAGGCGATTATGGATAAAAAAGGTGACTATGAGTGCAACAGGTGCGGTGCCTGCTGTAAACTTGCCGTAAGTGAATACTCATATACCCAGCTTAAACAAAGGGCAATGAAGGGCGATAAATTTTCGGAAGACTTTATATCTGTTTTTGTCCCGTATGAAACGGAAGAAGAAGCACGCGCGGTCAATCCCGAATACTTTGAACTTTTAAACAGGCTTGTACAGGATGACCGAATATACTATTACCATTGTCCGAAAATCGGCAGCGATAACCTCTGTACAATATACGAAGACAGACCTTCTATTTGCAGGGATTATCCGCATAATCCGCTTAAACTGCTGCCTTCTGAATGTTCATTCAATGAATGGAAAAACGAGGTTTCGCATCAGGCTATGCTTCTGAAAGCAAAAACTGATATAATCAGTTACTACAAAGAGAAATTGGGATAGGCTGGAGAGATAAAATGATACTTGCCGGAATGACACTGGAAGAACTGGAAAACCTTATGGCCGAACTTAAAGCCACAAAGTTTCGTGCAAAACAAATCCATAACTGGATTTATACAAAGTCCGTATCTTCAATTGATGAAATGACAAATCTATCCAAGGATTTCAGAGAACAACTGAAAACCTTTGCATCCGTCACGGACACAAAAATTAAAGTTAAACAGGTCAGCAAAGACGGAACCATAAAATATCTTGTAGAATACCCCGACAGAGAATGTGTTGAAACGGTTTTGATGAGATTTGATAACAGAGCAAATCTTACCGCCTGCGTCAGTTCACAGGTAGGATGTGCCGTTAACTGCTCATTCTGCGCAACCGGAAAGGGCGGTTTTAAGAGAAACCTTACTTACAAAGAAATTATTGAACAAGTTCTGACCATTCAGCGTGATACAGGTTTAAAGGTAACAAACATCGTATTTATGGGACAGGGCGAACCGCTTTTAAACCTTGACAACGTATTAAAGGCTCTCAGCATCTTTAATAACGATTTCCAAATCGGTGCAAGAAGGATAACTATTTCAACAAGCGGAATTGTTCCGGGGATTAAAAAACTTGCAGAACTTAATCTGCAGTCAACACTTGCAATATCACTTCACGCACCAAATCATGAATTAAGAAAACAGCTTATGCCTATTGAAGAAAAGTATTCAATAGACAAGGTGAAATCAGCCTTAAAGGAATATGTTGACAAAACAGGAAATCGGGTAACGGTTGAATATATTTTAATCCACGGATTTAATGACACGAACTCCGTTGCAAAAGAACTCGCATACTTCCTGAAAGATTTGAAATGCAATATTAACTTAATTCCATACAATTCAGTAGTGGAAAATGACTATAAAAAACCGTCAAATCAGGATATTATGAAGTTTAAATACCTTCTTGAACATTCGGGGAAAAAAGTTACCGTGCGCCTTGAACGCGGAGCGGATATTGATGCTGCCTGCGGGCAATTAAGAGGGAAGCGCGGATAGAATTAATACCCGTTCAACAATAACAGACTCGCCCAGATAACTATAATCCCTGACATTACGCCTGTTATCGCGTAGTGCCAATCGCCGTATTCATGAGAAAGCGGAAGCAGGGTATCAAAAGATATGTATATCATTATTCCGACAACTGCAATTAACAAGAACCCTATAAAAGCTTCCGGCAGGAACCAGTAGAGCAGTCCCAGTCCGATAATTGCGCCTATAGGTTCGGTAATTCCCGTCCAGAAAGAATACCAAATGGCCTTTCTTTTCTTACCCGTTGCATGATAAATCGGAAGCGCAACGGCGATACCTTCGGGAATGTTATGCAATGCAATTGCTATTGCAACAGAAGCTCCAAGTGCAAGATTTTGTGATGATACGAGAAATGTTCCAAGACCTTCAGGAAAATTGTGAACCGCAATTGCTATAGCTGTCAACAAACCGGCACGTTTAATTTTGTGTTTTCTTTTGCAATCTTCATCATTTTCGCAAGTTGAGTCTCTGTCTGCAAAATCTGTTTCTTCTACGTGGTCGGGAATAAACTCATCTATGAGTTTTGCAATAACAACACCTGAGATAAATCCGAAAAATAACAACCAGTGATATTTAACAGGATAATATGTCTTCAGAAGGTTTTCGGCAGTAGTTAAAATTTCCGTAAACGAAACAAAAATCATAACACCTGCGGAAAAACCAAGTCCGAGTGACAGAACTTTTAAATTACTTTTATGCACAAAAAAAGTTATAAAACCGCCGATAACGGTTGAGAATCCTGCTAAAAATGTCATTAAAAGAGGTATCTGCCAGTGTGTAATCATTTGTAATTTTCCTTACTTAATAATATTAACACAAAAACACTTCTGCACCGCAAAAAAATATTTTACGGGGTTTATCAATAATAAGACCTGCACAAAAGGAAGTTTATATGAATGCTTTAAATTACATAAGTTTGGGCGAAAAAATTATAAATGTTATTAATAACGGACAAAAACCGTCTTTAGAAGCAATTGCAAGCGGGAAAATAAACAAAACCAATATTACACTGAGCAAAGACTATCTTGTTAAACTGACAGAGACGGAAAATCCCGAATTTTTCGGAGATGGTTTGCAGGACTGGACATTGGATATCGTACACAAAGCAAAGTCCAAATACGAAATAGTTTCACTTATTTTAAAACAAAACGGCAGGGAGATTATTAAAGGAGCGTTTTCAAAGGCAAAAAACAGCATTGGCGAAGTAAAAAAATATCATTTTGCCATCGATGAATTATTACTGCAAACAGGACATACAAACAATATGGGTGTTTTGAAAACAGCAAAAAGAAGAGGAATTATTCCCGAAAAATACAAAGATTATATGTGGAGCTTACCCGATAAAAGTTTGCAGATAATCTCCGATTTTTACGGACTATTTGACAAGCCAAAAAGTGTTGAACAAATTTGCGGCAAGTGGAATATTAAGCCATACAGAGTAAAACTGCTTCGTTTGCAGGCACTTTCAGAGCTCAGAAAAAGAATTCAGGATGGTATCCCGTCTATGAGAGAAACAACAAACGGAAAATATACTCTGGAAGATTTTGTCGAGGCATTAAATTATATAAAAGAAAGCCCTGAATACAATTTTATGACCGGGAATTGCGACAAAAACACCCATCCGATTATAGATGAGAAATTTCTTGAGGGGATAAAAACAGTGCGAGAAAAACTTGAGATTATCAAGGAATGGCGTGAAAACGTAAAGATTTTACAAGAAAAATAAAAACCCTCTTTACAAAAAAATTTCAGCAAGTTATATTTAAGTAGTAACCATGGTATGGGAGCGTAGCTCAGTTTGGTTAGAGCGCATGCCTGTCACGCATGAGGTCGCGAGTTCGAGCCTCGTCGTTCCCGCCATTAAAAGAAGCCACCTAGTGTGGCTTTTTTTAATGGTATATAGTTTCTGTGGACATTAGATGCGACTTTTTGAGGTAAGGATGCCTAATTATAGGGCGAATGAGGCAGATTTATAGTGTTGAGATTTGCCGGACTATTTTTGCACTTTTGTCCCAATTTTTGCACTATTTTGCACCAAAAATTTGTCACCCTGAACTTGTTTCAGGGTCTATTTAGCATGGAATTTAGCATTGAGCCAAGTGCAAATAAGTGCAACAATGTGCAAAAATAATTTATCTTGCGTTTTGATATGTGTCAAAAAGTCTCTGAGATTAAGATGCGTGAGCCGGTGTGAAGTGCCGGTGTCGGCTTGCTGTAGGGCAAGACGAGCAGGGCACGAAACACTACGAAGCCGCCGTTTCAAATCTTTGATTTGACAGGCGAAAAAGAGATGCAGGACTTGATGTTTCTGCGAAACAGAGACATTAATGTGTATGCAAAGGAGCATACACATGGCAGAATTTACTCCAGAAAAATGTAAACAAATAGCTTTAGCAAGATTAGACATTATTCATCAATGGCTTGAGTTTAGGAAGAAATCTCAAAATAAACTCCAAGCCGATTATGATTTTGTGAAATTGCATAATACTTCAAATTCTCACCTTTTTGAAATTTTAGGGGAAATATCTCGTGGAAGTTTGCACCGCTGGTATGCGATGCTAAACGGAACAGAAGATTATACAAAACTTTTGCCACAATATAAATACAGTAGTGTTAATGATTATAGAACTGTACTAAATGATGAAGAAATAAAAATATTTATGGGGTTGCTTTTGCACCCGAATAGAATTTCAATCGGAAAAGCAATCGCATTAACAAAATACAGATTAAAAGAGCAGAGACAAAGTTTTATTCCTGCTGATATTACATTCAGAAGATATGCAAAATGGTTTAAAGATAATAATTACGACAAATGGATTCTATCTCGTGACGGAGAAAAAGCATTATCGGATAAAGTCGAACCCTACATAAAACGTGATGCAAGTTTGCTAGAAGTCGGGGATATTCTCGTAGCCGACGGACATAAATTAGCATTTCAAGTAATAAACCCATTTACAGGCAAACCCTGCAGAGCAACATTAGTCGGATTTTTGGATTGGAAATCAACTGCGTTAGTCGGTTATGAAATTATGCTTGAAGAAAATACGCAGTGTATAGCATCGGCTCTCAGGAATGCAATTATAAATCTTGATATGATACCTAAAGTCGTATATCAGGATAACGGGAGAGCTTTCAGGGCAAAATATTTTACCGATGACAAAGGATTCACAGAATTAGGATTCCAAGGATTATACTCAAAACTAGAAATAGAAACCGTTTTTGCAAGACCGTATAACGCAAGAGCCAAAGTTATAGAAAGATTTTTCAAAGAATTTCAGGAAGGTTTTGAAAAACTTTTACCGAGTTACATTGGTTCATCAATAAATAATAAACCTGCTTTTATGATGCGGAATGAAAAATTCCATAAGAATCTTCATAATGATTTTATTCCAACGATTGAAGAAACTATAAAAATGATTGATATGTGGCTGAGTTTTAAGAATTCTCAACCTTGTCCAAATGCTCCGGATAAAACAATAGCAGAAGTATTATCCGAAAGAAAAAGACAAAATATTGATATTAGTATTCTTGAAACAATTCAGCGGAATGGTATCAGGTTTTTGAATTGTGATTATTTTGATGAAAGATTATACGGTTTTAAGAGCAAAGTTCTTATAAAATACAACCTTTTTGACCTGACTAGCATTAAAGTTTACACCCCAAAAGGCGAATATTTATGCACCGCAGAAAGAGTAACCGAAACGCATCCGATGGCAAAATTACTCGGGGATGTCAAAGATTATGAGGATTACAAGCAGAAAATTGTAAGACAACGACAACTAAAAAAGAAAACAGCCGAATCAGTTAAAAAATATCTTCAATGTGAGGATATAAAGTTACTTGAAACCCAAGTAGAACAAGCCATTTCTCATTTACCCCTTCAAACCCCGTTCAAAACGGATTCAAAAAGGGTTCAAATGCTGTTCAAAAATAATTCAGAAAAATATGAGTATCTTGTAAAAAATGATCCTAATAATTCTTGGATAACAGAATTCAAAAACACAAAGGAGTATAAACTGCTTTATGAATAAGATTTTTGTAAAAACTCAAAATGTTAAAAACTTTATCGGACTTATTGAAAATTTGATAAACAAACCGAAAAATATTCCTAAGATGGGACTTGTTTATGGTGAACCCGGATTAGGCAAATCACAAACGGCTTTATGGCTTGCGTGCAAGTATGACGGAATTTATTTAAGAGCATCAAATCTTATGACAGGCAGATGGCTACTTGAAGAAATGGTTAAAGAACTTGATGAGATACCGAGATTTCTAACTTCGGATAATTTCAACATTGTAGTTAAAAACTTAAAACAAAATCAGCAGGTCATTTTTATTGATGAAATTGATTACTTGATGAATAACTATAAATCTATTGAAACCCTAAGGGATATTCACGATGAAACTGGCTGTCCGATAATCTTTATCGGTATGGGTTTGGCACACAGAAAACTTGAAAGATACAAGCACCTATATGACAGGTTTTCAGAAATTCTAAAGTTTGAAACATTTGGGGTAAATGATTTATCTCAAATAATTGGGCAGCTTTCGGAAGTTACATTTACTCCGGATGCAATTGAATATATCCATTCAAAATTTAACAGGTTCAGGCAAATTGTTCAGCTTATTAATCAAATGGAAATATTTGCTAAAGATAATAACTTAACTGAAATTAATATGGAGGTCATAAGTCAAATACTATGAATATTGAAAAACTAGCAAAACATTTGAAAGAATTTACCCAAGATGAAATCGAAATGATTGCAGAGTGTGATTGTAAAACAGAACTTGAACGCCTTTTGAACGAGGGTAAAATAGTCTTTGAACAAGGATTGTATAAATATATTGAGAAAGAAGATACTCTTGAATACGGAATTTTTGCCACGCAAGAGAATTATAATTTGCAATTAAAATTCAAAGATGCCGTAGTCGGATTCATTGAAAATTATGCCAAAAAGAATTGCAAACAAAGAACTTATGAAACATATGAATCAATATTCCGAGTGAATATAATTCCGTATTTTAAAAATATATTTATTCAGGATATTTCACAAGAAACAATTATCAGGTTTTATAAATGTTGCCGAAGAAGATGCCTTGGAGAAAGGCGGCTGAAAAATACAATGGCATTATTAAACCAACTAATAAAATATTATCAGAATCTTGGAATCATTGATAAAACGTGTAATTTTCAAGTTAAACGACTGACAGATAAAAACAAGTTTAGTATTAACAGAATAATTTTTGAGGGATAAAAATGACAAAATACAACCAACTGACACAAGCTGAACATATGTATATTTACAATAAAAAATCTTTGGCAGAGATTGGTATGGTACTTGGACTTTCCCGCAGGATTTTGTTTTATTGGAAAAAGGAATACAAGTGGGACGAAAAGCGGTTTGAAGTTGAACATACAAAATACCGCTTTAGTGAAGAATTGCTTGATTTCGCAAGAAAAATGATGCAAAAAATATCAACAGATATTGATAAAAATCAAAAAACGCCACCACCGGAAATTTATTCATTAATAAATATTCTCAAAAACATTCCGCTAGTAAAACAATATACCGACTCTTTACAGGAACAAACACAAAAAACAAAACCAACAGGATGCTTATCTCCGGATATCGTTCGTCAAATTGAAAGAGAAATTTTGGGAATGGAATAATATATTAATTTGACTATTTTATCAAATAAAATTTTGTCATATAAATCCAGAATCATTTTGTTCTTGACTGCACAAGTGTTGTATTAGATAATTAAATAGAAACAGTCTTTTTTAGTTTTTCTAAGGTGTATACAAAAATGCTATTATAAAAACAAATATTTTAAGGAATTTTTAAAATGAATAAATACAAATATATAGATAAATTTTATTTAGATAAATTTATTAATCCAATTTTTTTATTAATAAAACATATTTTATTTTTTTTAAAAGCACTTATTACAGTTTTATCTGAGAACATAATTGTCAACATAATCATACTTTCTTTTTATACATATGTTTACTTGCATACTAATATAAATGATAATATTAGGTATATGTTATATGGTGCAATATTTTCTATTTTATTAACACTCAATATTATTACTGCAGGTGAAAAATATAGAAAAGAAATCATTTGGGATGGCGATATAAGAATTATTGATTCAGGAAATTATAATTTTGAACATAAAATAGATGCTTATTATATGTTAAGTCGCAATTTAACTCGTATAATTTCAATGATAATTACATATTTTGATAGGTCTTTCGCATGGGGAATAATAACAAGTTATAAAGATTTTAATCAGACTGCAGAACATTTTAGTTTATGGCGGTATGAGAAAACAATTTTTGATTTGGATTATATAGATGAAATGAACTCATACGAAATATTTTCAAAATTTGTTAATTCCTTCAATGAAATTGAAGAAGTAATAACATCTCTGCAATCTATTCAAAGACAAATAAATACTTTTTGTCCATATGAATATATAAAAGCATCATTAGCATTGCTTTTAAATGAACTCTTGATTATTAGATATCATGTAATAAGTTTAAGAAAGTTTATACCGGAATGTTCTGTAGATGATAGTGCTGAACGATGGAAATTGAAATTATTAGGTTTATATCATTATAAAACTATAAATTCTTCAATAATACAGAATAACATAAGAAATCTTGTACAAAATTTATCAGTTATGTATAAAGATATAAATAAGGATTATAACTTTAGTAAAAGAAAAAATTAGTTCTTGTAAATTAAAAGAATTAACTATTGGTTATTTTAACTATATTCATTTATACATTATTCATCTGCATCTAATGGCTCATCGATATTAAATTCTGTATGAATTTCATCTGGTTCTGATATAACCTCAAATTCGCCATTAGATGTATCCAGTCCAACAACAATTTCAACTTCTTCAACTTGAAACCTGTTGTCAATTTCTATGTTTTCTACAAAATAATATCTATCGTCTTCTTTATCATAGGATGCGTTACTGTAGTCATCAGCATTCAGTACAGAATTGACTTGATATTGCACAGATATTGCCAATTGTACATAATTTTCTTCTGGGTCAATATCATAAATGTCATAATCTGTTCGACTAAATTCTAATGAATCTGGAATATAATCGACACTTGATATATCAAAATCATAAAAAGAATTTTGTGACAATTCATTAGTATCATAACCATAATTATCAATATCTAAGCTTGCTAAAAATACATTTAATACTTGTTCTAAATTTGAACTTCTATTACTCATTGCTTGTGATATTCTCATTGTATATTCTTCATTTTCCGCATTTAACCTATTAAGTAATGTTCCGATTTTTTCTTCATAGGTTAATCTTTCATTATTATCAATAAATGATATACAATCGTGATCGCTACTTAAAAATATCCCACTCCAATTTCTTTCTTTTAAATATTCTGCTATTGTTTCAATTATAAATGCATCTGGGAATTCGTATTTTTTATCTTCTTTAGATGTATCAAAAGGTGGTTTATTGTTTAAATAATTACTTATAATTCTTCTACCAATGCCTTTTTCCGGAACTTCAATTATTGTACAATTCTTTTTTATATAATTATTAAATTTATCTAATAGATTCTGAATAATATCTTCTTTCCTAGTATTAAAATATGACCATATGGTACGTGCTTCTTTTCTTACAATTTTTACACCTTCTTCTACTTCAAATTTTATACGATTTTCTATTTCTGCTTTTACAACATCAGTTATAAACAAATTTATCAATCCGTTTTGTCGTAATCTTTCAAGACTTATAAACTGTCTATTTTCAATATCAAAACATTGATTTTTAAATATGGATGTGTCTATAAAAATATTGTATGCCATTTATATTAATACTCCTATTATAATTTTTAAAAATTGCATTGTTTAGTTATTAAAAAATTATTTTTACTTTTATTAACTCCTATGACTTATCCACTCTCTTATTACTTCCAATCTTGGATGATTTAATAATTCTTGTTCATTGGACAAAATAAGAAGATCTATTATTTCTTGTTTTTCTTTATCATTTGCCTCTGAGAAACGTCTTATTAATTCTTCTGCAGCAATATCTATTTCTATAGTATTTTTGTCAAGTTCATTTAAATGTTGCCTAATAAGATTTTCCATATATACTCCTTTTTTATTTTTCTTCTAATAATTTAATTAAGAAAGTACAAATATTATAATACCTGTCCATATTATGTACAAGGTTTAAAGAGAATAGAGTATAATTTAGCCTGAAAGTATTGCTATTATGCAATATTAATATTCAGGTGGCAATACTTTTTCGCCATTCCTATATGCGTTCTGGCTTAATGTCATTTGTATATCAATACTTTGACCATTGTAGTCATATGGCAATGGTCTAAAAGGAGCCGTTATTTCTACAGCTCTTAATGCAGAAGCATCTACTTCTGATATACCCGAAGATTTTTTTATCTGACTTGACAATAATCTGCCATCTTTGGATATTTTAAAAGCAACAATAACTTCAACTGAATATGGAGTTTTAGGAGGTTCCCAGTTCGCATTTGTTCTTTCAATTACTTCTTGCATGTATGGTTGTAGGTCTTTAGCATTAATATCCGTTTTTTCTTTTGATGCTACAGGATAACGAAATGGATTTGTTACTTTTTTACCATCATTTGTAGATAATTCCTCTGATTTAATAGGTTTTTGAGTTGCTGGTGTAGGTTTTGCTATTGGTGGAGGAGTTGGTTTTGTAGATATATCTTGTGATTTAGTTGCTGATTTTTGTTCTTTGGTATTTTTATTCTTCTTATAATCTTCATATTTCCTTAAATTAGATACAAATTCTGATAAATTACATGAAACTTCTTCTTGAGCCCAAACATAAGCACAAGTATATTGATGAAAATTATAATCATAATGAATATATCCGACAGGGTTACCATTTTCATTAACTTCAAAAGAAGAGTTCAAACCAAGTGTTGTCATACTTGCTTCTTTAACATCTGTATAAGACTTATTTTTACATTTATAGTCTTTGTATACACCTATACCAAAGTCCCCCAAATATTCTTTTCCTTGTTCACAACCTCTTAACCAGTTATCAGTAGTGTAATAGTTACCTGTTCCTGAAATAATACCAAATAATATTGAGATTAATATTATAATACCAATGATTCCAAAGGCTGTTATCAAAGAATTGTTATAATACTTGTGACCATTTGCATTATTAATTAACCAATTTTTACAATGTTTACACTTTTTTGCGGTAGGTAATATCTCTTCACCGCAAAATGGACAGTAAGTTTTTGAAGACGATATTTCCTCTATAGGTATATCTTCTGCACAAATCGGACATACTGTTGCATTTATATCAATTATTTCTCCACAAAATGGACACTTCTTTGTACTTTTTATCATAATATTCCTTTAATCATATAAATTTGTAAATAATGATGCAAAATATAAACTCCACACCACTAATGTTATAATTATAAAAATAGAAGTTATTACAATCCAAACAGCTAAACATATAGCAGCTTTAGCCCAATTAATTTGTACAGAATTAAAGTGTTCTACACTATCCCAATTTTTATTATTCCATGCCCATTCATTTCCTTTGATACCAAACCATATGGCAAAACCTAGAGGTGCAAAATAACCAACATATGGAACAAACATTAATAATACCGATGCCATGTACCAGAAAGTTAAATAACTATTATTAAATATACCCCAAAGCCAAGTAAAACCAAAAGCACCCCAGTTAAATCGTTGAAGTTCATAAGGTAATGGTTTATAAGGTCTACGATATGTATTTAAATTTGCTGAACCATCTAGTACTTCTCCACAAAATTTACATTTTTTTGCAACATCCAAAATCTCTTCTCCACAAGCAGGACAAATTTTTGTTTTTGGTGTTTCTGCCACTGTTGGCTCACTACTTTCCTCATTTAACCATTTTCCACAAAACTTGCATTTTTGAGCCTTCGCTTTAATTGTTTCGCCACAAAAAGGGCATTGTTTAGTGTCTTCCATCATTTATACTCCTATAATTTACTTTCTAATTCTTTTCGATATTCTTCATATACTTTAAAAGCATTCTCATCATCAAAACCTATATCAAAAGCTTTATTACAATCCTCAAGGGCTCCTTTAGTATCTTGTGTTAAATATCTTGCCATGCTTTTTACTATATATCTGTCTGCTGGTGGATTTTTACATAATTTAATAGATTTATTAGCATCAGATAGTGCAGATTTATACATAGTAGGTTCTTCTAATTTTATGGCAGCACGCATTCTATAATATTCACTTGATTCCGGTGCATATTTTACAGCTTTGTTTAAGTCATCTAATATTATTCTTTTATCAACGTTTTGCCTTATATATATGTGTGCCCTTAAATAATACAAGTTGGCATACTTTGGATTTTCTTCTATTGCTCTATTAATATATTCTAAGGCTTTTTCTGTATCATTTTCCAACGTTCTACTATAACCAGAAAGTGTTTGTAAAGCTATATAGTTATTCGGATTTATACTTAATGCTTTATTTGTTAATTCAACGGATTCTTTATAACGAGGGTTGTTTTTTATGAGTTCAACTTTATTTTTTGAATATATCGTACTCTCAACCCAAGCAGCATAACCTTTTATTGCGTATGGCATATCTTTATCTGGGTTTTTCTTTATACCATTACTTGCAATAGCATACGCACTATTAATTGCTTTTAGTTGTTCGCCATCAGTACATGCATTCCGATACTCATCTAAATATTCAATACCAAATTTTGTTGTACCAAAAAGAGATTTATACATAACGTCCGTATAAAGTACTTTTCCGACAAAATAAACTACACCCAACAATAATAGTAAAATTATAATTTTGTGCTTATTTTTAGATATTAAATTAAAATCTAAAGATAAATTTAATTTAGGCTTTACCCGAATATTATCAGAGTTTTTTTCTATAATAGTATTATCTCTTTTTTTTAATACTTCATCACAAATAGGACATACATCAACATTTTTGTCTATTATTTCATTACAAAAAGGACAATGATATTCTTCTTGTTTAGTATCATTTGGCAATGTTTCACAACATATCGGACAAATTGTTAAATTTGAATCAATTATTTCATTACAATATGGACAACGTTTTTTATTAGGTTCCATGTCTTCCATATAAACACTCCTTTGGGTTTTTATTTATTTTTAATTAGTAACACTCTTCGTGGGTTCTCCACTCAACTCTATATAAATTTTTTGTAACATCTTTTGTCAAAGGATATGTTTTATCAAATTGTAGATTAAGTTTGCCATCTCTATCATACGACATGTTCGTTCGTTGCATATTTACAAAGTCAAGTTGTGTTAATGCAACTTTTGCTAATTCATAATCATTCTTGTTATAGAAAGAAAGTGTTATTAATTCTTTATCATTGGATGTTGGAGACATACAAAAGGTATTCATTTTCATATCTCTTATATCATATTTTACCCTTATATAACCGTTTTCATATTCTGGTGTAATGGAAACAAAACTTCCTGAATCAGTTTCACCACTTTCTTGTGTATAATGATATAATATTTTATTAATTTTGTCTTCTCTTCTCGCATTAAGACTAATAATTCTTTCTATAAATGTCTTTTTAGGAACATAGCCACTAATCTCTAATTTATAATCGAGTTTAAGAGGTTGATATAATAAATAAGCCATAACAACCAAAAGAAGTAATCCGATAGACACAATTAAAGCATATCTTTTTATATCATTTACATTAATAACAACTTTTTGTCCGTTATTTTCATTGAGATATTGTCCACAATGTTTGCATTTTATTGCAACTTTTTTTATCTCGCCACCACAAAAAGGACATTGCTTGGTGTCTTGTTCCATATCTGCCATATAAACCCCTTTCACACTTTTATTGTTTTATAATACCATGTTTCACTCAAAAACGCAGTATTATTTTAAGTTTTATTTATAATTTTTACCCACAAAAACATATTCTTATATAGACAGCTACGGCTGTCTATATGCATAAATTTATCATTAAAATTATAGTTATGCAAGATAGTTCTAAAGACAAAACAAACCAACTAATTAAGACATTTGGGAGAATAGTTGAACAACATAGAAAAGAGCAGGGGAAAACGGCATATAGAATCTCTGCTGAAATTGCTTTGTCTAAAACTACTTGGCGAGATGTTGAGTTAGGTGCAAATGACCTAAAACTATCAACAATGTGGAAAGTCGCAGAAGGCCTTGATATACCCCTAGAAAAATTAATTAGTGAAGTAAATACAGCCTTAGGTGAAGATTTTTCTTTAGCTGATATAAAATAGTCTATATCCTTTCAACATACCAATTTGAATTTCCAAAATGGTTGAAATTCCACTGTAAATTAAAGTAGAAGTCAGTTTCAGGATTTTTATTGGGTTTAAAGTAGGGCTTGTTATTTTCTGTTCGGAGGTAACTTTCAAGTGCGACCTGCATTTCTTTTGAAAATCTGTTTTTAAATTCTATGTAGGATAACTGTATTCTTTCTCGGGTTCTTTTATTTCTCAAAATCATCTTCAAACCCTCTGATATTATCAAGTTCAATGTTGTATCGCTTACCGGTTTTATCAACACAAGTAGCAAAATCAACCATTTTATCAGCATATTTATTTTTCCATAAACAAATCAACAAGCCAATTTCTTGCGTTTTTAAATTCAAAATCTTTGTTCCGTATAGCATATAATCTTTTTCAACCATATAATATTCCTTTCGCTATGAACATTAATCGATTACTTTTGGGAAAATATCAAGCACAGTACAGTAATTTTGTATCTTTCCGACATAAATTTTTAAATGCTGTTTAAAAGGGTTTTAAACAGGGTTTAAACGCAGTTTAAATTTTCAACATCTTTTTCATGGTCAATAAAAAATGCATTCAGTAAATCTGCTTCGCGGTGCAAATGTTTTACTACCGGAGCCAAGTTGTAACACTCTTCTTTATCCGGCTGCGTTTCACAAAAATAATCCACAACAACCGCAATATTATAAACCTCTTCCGCCAATTTGCTTAGTTGTTTAAATTCTTTAGGTGTAATGTTCAATCCGACTTTTTCCATATACAACCTCCTTTAACGTGTTGTATTAATCACTTGGAAGTTAATAAAAGTCAAGATAAAATATTAATATATCTCATGAAGAAATGTAAAATATATTCCAATAGAACTATTGAGTTTTACTATAAACATGTTAAAATCATAATAGAAGTCATTGATACCGAATTCCAGGGATGATTCCTTGGACCTTTGAATTAAGGGCATATGTAGGTACTTTGACTTCTATTTTATTACAAGTTCTTTGTTAGATTTAAATAGCCATAAATTTAAATTTTTATATCCATTTTTACCAGTATTAAATACTAAATCAGACCTATTAATTTTATTTGCTATATATTGAGCTAGTTCACATTTATTCTGACTAGCACCCGGACGAAGATTCCTTTTATTATAGTGATAGCTTATAGCACCCATCAATATATCAGAAAACTGTATCAATTCGTGTGATTTCGAATTTACAAACTCCAAGGCTTTTATATCAAGACCTTTTTTTGTTGTCCTAAATCCCATAAAATTTCTTGGATGTGTATCTTGCTTTAGGAAAGATTTCAAACGTTCTAATCTATTAGGTTCCCTGTTAGTTCGTCTATCCAAATATATATAATATGGTATATTAGGTACAGAATTTTTTCTTAATAGCTGATAATAAAATTTATAGAAACCGAGCTCCGGATCCTTTAATTCATTCGCCTTTAGTTCAATTTCAGTTCTGTCTATAATTATGCAATTAAATTGCAAATTGTACTTAAAGAAAATATCTATAAATTTACAATATTGTGGCAAAGTTTTCTTTGATACATTTTTCCAGTTAAATTTTGTTTGTTCATCCCAATTATTATCTTTTTTAAAATTTTTGCATTCTTCCAGTACCTGCAAATAAGTCGGTTCATCTATCCATATGCCACCAATGAACATGTATCTTAATTTATCAGTACTGCTTTCATCTGCAAAAATTAAATGTTTCAAACCTTGCTCCCATGCAATTATAATAAGTCTATTATATCATGAAGATTTAAACATTCCTATTAAAAAGGATTTTAAATATAACAAAATTTTCTTAGGACTCTGTATATTTAAATTATGTCTTTTTGTTGCTTTATAATTTATGTTAATATCTAAATATGCAGGTGGATATGTTAAAACATTTATTAGTTAAAATTCAAAATTATATAAGTATTTTAGATATACTATTATTGCTTATACTTGGCTTTGCAATTTTATACTCATCTATATTTTTTATTAAGAAATTTAATAATTATTCTAAAGAACAGATTAACAAGTTGATTAAAGATAAAAAATATATAAAGAACCTATTTATAGAACTAAATGAAACTAAGGAAGTTCTAAGGTATTTTGTATATGGAATAAAATGGAAAATAAAAGTTTTAACTTTTTTTAATAACTTATTTGATAATCAAGTAGGGAAAATTATTAAAGATAATATTATAGATAAAACCATTAAATTTAAATATAATATTATTGCAATTTGTACAATAACTCCAAAATTATTTTTAAATAATTTGGATTCTATTCTTAGTTTGTTCACAAATAGTCGTTTAAATCTAACCCATTTTATACCAAGAGATGACAGTACATATGAACTTTTTTTAGTAACAGATTATTTTTATAGAGAATCTCTAATTAATATAAAAAACAAATTATTAGCAATGACAACTCAATTCTTTTTAATAAAAGGGTCTGCAGGAAACGGTAAAACTAATTTATTATGTAACATTTCAGAATTAATTATAAATACAAATAGCCCTTGTTTATTTATAAATGCACGTGAAATAAATGACAAAGTTGAGAATTATATATTAAAAATTCTTCCGATTCCTAAACTTATAAAAAATAAATATAATCTTGAAACTATTTTTGCATTCCTCAATATACTATTATTTATATTAAGGAAAAGATTTTTTATAGTAATAGATGCTATTAATGAAAATGACCAAGAATGTTTTAGAAATTCCATGAATGATTTTACGAATCTAATTAAGTCTTTCACAAATATAAAGGTGCTGATGTCTTGTCGTTCTGAATATTTTGAAGAAAGATATGAAAAACTTTTTAATGAGATGCAGGATGACAAAATCTTTATATATGAAATAGAAGTACAGCATTATTCTAAAAGAGCTATTAATAAACTTTATCAAGTTTATAGCAATACTTTTGGCTATAAAGGATCTATACAAAAAGATGTTTTTAATACTTTATCAAAATCATTATTACTGATGCGTATATTTTTTGAAGTATATGAAAATACCGATATTGAAATAACCCACTTAAATAAATATAAAATTTACAAAGCATATTTTGATAAATTAAAATCACAAATAAATAATCCTGAGATATTAATATCAAAAGTGATTAATAAAATGCTACAAAATCAAAGTTTTGATGAAGTATCTGCTTCCGAAATGAATATAAGTGATGATGAATTTCTGCAATTTAAAAAAATTGCTGATGAGAACTTGTTTATAAGTCGCAAAATCAAAAAATATGAAAATACTTTGATTGAAAAAGAGGATGAGGTTTTTTATTTTGTATTTGATGAACTAAAAGACTACTGTATAGCAAAACACGTTATTACAAATTGTAAAGAGATTCAAGACACAGAATATGAAGAACTATATAACTTGCTTAATTATATGAATGAGAAAAAACTCTCTTCTATTGAAGGGGTTGTTTATTATTCTTATAACTATTTTTACGAAACAAATGATGCAATAAATTGTACAAAACTAATTAATTTATTAATTGATAAAAATGTACATCGAGCAGTCAGACGTGGAATACATAATTCTCAACCTATGATTTTTGATTTAATTTTAGATACTATTTTTAGTAATAATCAACCATTAAAGGATTACGAAATAGAGTGTCTAAAAAAATATTTAAACAATATGAGTACCTATTCATTTTCAAATTTAGTATTTTTTCTAATAACAAGTGATTTAAAACAAAATATATATAGCTTGAGTTTGTTAAATGAATTACTTATTAGTATTCGTGATATTAATGTATTAAAGAAATTATATTCATTTTATAATTCAGATACAGATTTTGAAGAGAAATTTTTAAAAGCATATGAGCAAGTGTCACTTTCAAAACAATTAGACTATGAGATTTTTATTACTTTTTATGTATTGTGCACAGAAAAATACAACTATAGATTAATCAATTGTATAAAAACTCATTCGGAAAAAGTAAGAACATATATTTTACAATCGTCATGTAAAAATATAAGAAGCAGTATTGAAGAATTTTTTAGTAGAGGTCAATAATGTTAAAAAAATATTCCTTTATTTTAAATAACAAATTTTATTTTGTTAAAATACCTTGTATTACAAATAAATTAAAATTTATGCGATTATGGCATTGCAAAAAGGGCTCTTATTTATATAAAACGCTAGAGTATGTGTATAGTTTTTATTGTGCAAACGCAAAGAATTTGTATAATGACTATAAGAAATATTATAAAAAGGAGTTTTTAAACTTTTATGATTATTTGTATGAAAAACATAATCTAACACAAGAAGAAATCAAATATTTGAATAACAAATTTTCATATTTTAAAGATTATGCAACTTGTCCACATTGGAATTGTACTGAATTATTACGAGAACCAGCTTATTTAGAAATATTTAACAGTTTCTTTGGCGGTAATCATGATCCAGAGGAGAATTATTATGAAATATAGAAATGGTTTTGTAACGAATAGTTCATCAACAAATTTTATTATAATTTCAAAAGAAGAAATAACTGTTGAGTATCTATTTGAAAAGCTTGGTTTTAAGAAAGGTTCACCATTAGAAAGTGCCGGTTGGATGCTTTGTAATAATATACTTTCTTACCCAGAAAATGATTCTTTAAATTACGAAGAAATTAAAAGAGATTTTGGTTTAGCAACAGCCAAATATTGGTATAAAATGAATAAAAAAGGTTATTGTTCTTTAAGAAATAGAACAAGTAATAGTGAAGATCCATTAACTAATTATTTTACAATGGATTCCTTTGAAATTAAAGAAAAAGATTTTTATGTAAATGGTAAGAATTGTATCTGGTAAATGATAGTTTATAATGATAAAAAATACAATTTTATAGAATTCTTTAATCCGGAAAATGGTTTTTTAATCCGGAGTAATTGTGCTAGTAGTAGCAAGAATCCAAAAATGCGTTCATTCCCAGAATTGTTAGACATTGGTATAATGGGGCAGTGTCATATTAGTCACTTAAATATTTGTAAAAATGCTGGCATAGATTGCTATCAAAAAGCCAAAAATAGAACGAGTGCTAATATGAGTATTGCTGATTATGTAAAAATAATTAAAGAAGCAAGTGGTAAAACATTTCAAGTAGCACTTGGAGGTGCTGGCGATCCAAATAAACATAAAGATTTTAAAGAAATATTAAAATTAACACGAGAATATAATATTATTCCAAATATGACAACAAGTGGAATGTATCTTACTGAAAATGAGATAAGTTTGATAAAAAAATATTGTGGTGCAGTTGCGATTTCATTTTATTCACGTTTAAATCTATTAAATTTTGAAGAATCCAATCCTAACACAATTAGCGCTATAGAGAGATTAGTAACAAGTAAGTGCAAGACAAATATTCATTTTGTTTTATCTAATAGAACTATTGAAGAAGCTATAGCAAGACTTGAACACAATTTATTCCCAGAAGGAATTAATGCAATAATTTTTATTTTATACAAAGCAACTGGTTTTGGAAAGACTGAATATGTTTTAACAAGTGATAACCCAAAACTACAACAATTTTTAAATTTAATTAATAACAATACTTATGATTTTGAAATAGGTTTTGATACTTGTATTTCTCCTGCAATAATAAAGCATTGTAATAATATACCAATAGAATCCATTGATGTTTGTGAAGCTGCGCGATTTTCTATGTATATAGATGCGGAATTGAATGCTTATCCTTGTTCTTTTGACTGTTGTACCAATAATTATAAAATCTCACTGAAAGAACACTCTATTCAAGAGGCCTGGGAGTCAGAAATATTCAATGAATTTCGGCAAAAACAAGATTTATCATGCAAAAAATGTTCAATGAAATCGCGATGTAGTGGAGCTTGTGGTTTGGAATTATGCAATAGTATTTGTTAAAAATTGTCATCTCCATCTCATAGATAGTTTAATCTTGTTCTGTATGTTAAATTACAAATGGCTGAAAGATAGTGGTGAGAATCGCTTATGCGAGTTGAGGATTTTGACAAGAGTGGAGTGAGCGGCAAATTAAAACGATAAAAAGTTTGCGAAAACAACAATCGGTCCGAAGGACAAAAGAGCAAACTTTTTCTTGTAGTGTAAACAATAATTAGAGCGAACGAAACTTGCCCCTGTGAAACCGTTGTAATGAGTGACTATTTTGCGTAAGCAAAAATTAACGAATACAAACGGTTGAACCGTCAATAATCCGATACACGAGCCTCGTCGTTCCCGCCATTAAAAGAGAACCCTTTATGGGTTCTTTTTTAATTATTGTCAGACAATTGCCTTACCTACAAATTTTTGTGGTTCTCCTTTGTTATAATTTTGCTTTTTTCAATAATTCACTAAGTGTTTTAGAACCGTTTTCTTTAACCTCTTTTACAAATGCCTGAGCTGTTCTATCATAAACTTCTGCTGTATTTGTAATAGCATTCAAATTACATTTGTATCCTCTTATTATATTTCCTTTAGGATCTTTTGTTATAACTTTATAATCGCCATTAGGTAAAACTGTTTGGATGGTTACATATTGGTTCTTTCTAAGACCTGATGATGCCCAATTATTACATCCGGCAACTCCTGTCATTTTTCTTTGCCCACCATCTTTTATTGGATCAATGAATTGTTCTATTGTTCCTTCAGTCGTTATGACATTTCCAATGTCAGGATGCCTCTTTAAGCGTTCTTCTTTGGCGATTCCTAACAGTCCGGGCTGATCCTCACCATAGTTTGCTTGATACACACGATTACCCACAATGGAATTCCTATGTGCATAACTAAAATTGGTATGTCCAGGTACACCGTTAGGAGTTTCATAATAGAGTGTAGATACATCCTTTATATTTCCCAGTAGTTTGGGTAAATCTTCTTTAGAACCACGTATTTCCTTATTTCCATCACTTTTTAAGTATCCGTGATAACCACTTGTAGTTCTTGGGAAAATAATTGAAAATTCATTCATATTGGAACCTTTCTAGGCAATTGCCGACTTACTTCTACACATTTGTTACACCATGTAAGTTTACTGAACTTTCAAAATTGCCTAATTTTTGAGAAATATTACAAAATTGTTACAATTCTCTATGCAACAAGCCCAACTTTTTTAATCATAGAGCAGATTTTAGTCACATTTGGAGTAAATAGATATTTTATGAATTTTGTTACAAAAAGTTCGAACCTTGCAACGTCAACCCCGCCATTAAAAAAGAGTCCCTATCGGGACTCTTTTTCTATAGAGTAATACAAATAATTGTACTCTACTAGTTATATTACACATCTTTATCCTGAGTAAATATACTTCCATCCTTATTAAAAGATATGCGTTCTACAGGAACTTCGACAGCTTTTTGAGGTCTGTATGTATCCCAAATCAGCAATCTGTATCCTTTTTTTCTTAAATCGGCTGCTGCAGCAGAAAGTGCGTTTACGCCTTCTTTTGTCATATATGCAATCGGTGCATTATAACCGTTAATCCTGTTTCCTGTAAAATTATTCGGAGAATAATAACGAATATCATAAGCCGCATCATCAATTACAGTATAAACAGGTACAAAATCACTTTTATCATAAGAAATTTGTGAAGCAATAGATGTTTGTACAAAACCAAACAGCAATAACGTAATAAAAAATACCTTTTTCATATTTTCTCCCTCTGTTTATAATTTTAATTGGCTAAGCGGAATAAAGTCAAATCTTTCATATTTTTCAAAAACCTTTTTTCTCTCATTAAAAGTTTGTTCAGTTACGTTTTCCCAGCTATCTTTATTCATATCTGTACCGTATGACAAAAACCAAGGCTTTTTCGGGTTTGCATATCCGTCGTATTTAAAACTTACCTGCGGGAACAGCTCTGTTGAGTTTTCAACCAAATTATAAACCCTTACACCGCTTTCCATTGCTCCTGAAGAATATTCATTACAAATAAAACTACCGTCACAAACATAATATCTGTTTCTTGCTCCACCGCTTATAACATGCTTTGGTTCTCTATTAACCATTGTATAAATATCGTAAATAACACCTTTCCAAGCGCCATCTGCGATTTCGCCAAGCAGGAGTTCTTCTATACCGTCGCCGTTTACATCATAATAAATATATCCTGTTTTATCAGTTATATTGTACATATAACTGATATTTTCCTGTTCAAGTTTGTTTGAATCCCATTTTTCTTTTATTGCAGTCAAATGCTTTTTCAGAACATCTTTGTACAAGTCTTCGCCCTTTGTTCCCCTGTTTTTATAATAAACAGAGCCCCTGACTCCTTTAACCTCAGCAACCTCTGCAAAGTCATACAATTTCTTATACGAAACAGGAGGATATTCCGCTTTTGTATAATCATACTGAACATCTGTAGGATATTTCAAAACGACATCATATATGCGTCCTTTTTTATCCGTTAACTCTCCAAGCTTTTTACCGCCCGGAAGTGATGCATAATCAGCCGGATTTTTATACGCTTTTATTCCGAATGCAAAACCGCCAAAACCGGCCTGTTTAGACTTTTTATGGTATACGGAAATTTTATCTTTTTCTTTTTTTACTTCATAAGTACCTTTAACTTCTTCCGGTAAAGAAATAGAAAATAATTTATTTGAATATACTTTATCGGCAGCATTTGCCAATGCAAAAAAACTTCCAGCAGAACAAATAATAATTAGCAAAATAAAAACAGTAAATTTTTTCATATAAAAACCCTTATAATAAAATGCTTCAACAAAACTTGAAAATATTATAACACAGAGTTAAACACCAAACCTCTGTATAAGCAATTTCCTAAAAAAAAACGTCCGGATACTGCAGAATTGTTACAATTTATTTGTGCTAGAATTTAATTAAGGAAAGAAAAAGATTTATGAACGGTTTAATTGTTTTTATAGGCGGAGGACTGGGCGCACTTGTCAGATATTGCCTGTCTTTAATTATGCCAAAGGTCACATACCTTCCGGAAAGTACTTTGGCTGCTAACTTTTTTGGCTGTTTTATCGCAACATTTGTTTTTACTTATTTACTCTACAAAAGTAATCTTGATTCTTCTTATAAAGCATTTTTAATCACGGGGTTTTGCGGAGGTTTAAGCACGCTGAGTGCATTCTCGCTTGAACTTTTGGAATTTATACAGTCAGGAGAATACATAAGAGCTTTTACATATACTGTTACGACAATTATAGTCTGCGTAGCCTCTGTTGTTTTGGGGTTATTGCTTGTTAAACACAGTATAAAGCTATAAGAAAAGAGATTAACGCTTCCACGTTAACTCCTTTGTTCAGGCAAATAAAAAAGAGAGGTTTATCCTCTCTTTTTTATTTGCCGAAGGCGGGACTTATATCGGATTATTCGGGTGTACATAACACTTCTTTCGCTGTTAAATCCTGACGGATTTAGTCGCTCATTCGTGTTATTTGCTCTGACGAGTGTCGCAACTTCGTTGCTCACTCTACCGAAAATCCTCTGAACCCGCAAAAACGTGTTAACTCCTCTGTTCAGGCAAATAAAAAAGAGAGGTTTATCCTCTCTTTTTTATTTGCCGAAGGCGGGACTTGAACCCGCATGGATTACTCCATACGCACCTGAAACGCACGTGTCTACCATTCCACCACTTCGGCTTATTTCAGACATGATTATTCTACTACAAACATTTTAATTTTGAAATATCTGTATCAAATATCCGCTTAATTTCTCATAATTCAAACTGCATTGCCTTATCAAATGTTCTTTCAGTCCTGAAATAACTGTTATACAGCCTTGCATCTCTCATAACCTGAAGCCACAGCGTATAATTATTCTCAAAATCCTTCTTATCACGGTTCATGTACTGTATCGTTACCAAACCGCCATGCCCTTTTGTTATCCTTAAAAACTCACACTGTGCAGGAACTTCCTTGTATTTTTCGGTACACCTCGTAAAAATTGCATCACGCTCGCGATTTTTTATAACTTTGTATTGCCCGTTTGGATTTATTCTCCGCATTTTCCGCATCTCATACTGAGAAAAAAATGGTATTGCTGAATCATTTTCATTATACGAATGAACAACAACAGACCTTGTCCAGTTGTTCGAAGTCTGTCCTCCCGGAACATACTGTAAAATTGCTTCAGCCCCAACTTTTTTGTAATAAGCAGGCTCCCAAAGTTCTCCGTCAGGGAAATGAAAAATTATCGTTTCATACGCACAAACCGAAAGTACAGAAAGAAACATTACACTAAATAAAAGGACTTTTTTCATCTGCAATAACTCCTTCCTTAGCGATTCCCGATACTTCTTTCAAAATTTTCGGTGCAAATATTTCACTTTCAAAATGACCTATATCAAACACAACAGGTCTGCATTCCAAAGCCGTATGAAATTTTAAGTCACCCGTAACAAAAGCATCAACTTCTGTTTCATTTATAAATTCACTGCCTGAACCTGCACAAAATCCTATCGTTTTTATATTTTCAATATGGTTATTATTGATATATCTTAGTTTGGGCGATATGTTCAAAAGTCTTTGCCTCAAATCTTCAACGCTTATTGCCTCATCAAGTCTTACAACTCTTACAAACTCATAACTATCGGTTTTTGTAAAACCAAGCTCCGCAATAAGTCTGTCCGTAGTTCCACCCTCAGCTTTATCAAGGTTTGTATGAGCAGAATAAATATTTATATCTTTCCATTGAAGCGGTACATAAAAAAGCGGATGATGAGAGATTATCATATCACACCCCTTTTCTCTTGCCTGCTGAACAATCTCATCCGTAACAGTCAGCGCAAAAAGTATTTTATGAACGTCAGTATTATTCAGCTCTACCCCCCAGCCGGAGCAGTCCCACTTTTCCTGAGTTTCAAGAGGTGCAAATTCCTCTATCTTGTTGACTATGTCATATTTATTCAAAAAATATTCTCCAATATTTTTTCTGCAATATTTTCTTTGGTATCTTTTTCAATATGATTGATATTTAAGTTTTTGTCAATGATGTAAACTTCATTTTCATCAGAATTAAATCCGATATCCCTGCGTGAAATATCGTTTGCCACAATATAATCACACCCTTTTGCTTTAATCTTTGTTTTTGCATTTTCAATCAGATTTTCACTTTCTGCACAGAAACCTACTATTGTTGCTTTTGTATCAACAGCGCTTATTTCTTTTAAGATATCAGGGTTTTTGACCAGCTCAAGAGTTAATCCTTCATCTTCTCCCGAACCCTTTTTAATCTTTTGTTCGGAATATTCTTTTGTTCTGTAATCGGAAACAGCTGCCGCCATTATTACACAATCCTGTTCCGGCAAATTTTCTTTAACAGCCTTTTCCATCTCCTGAGCGGTTTCAGTTACAATGTTTTTAAAATCACCCTCTACTCCGAATGTAGATACCAATGTAACATCAGCACCCATTCTTGATGCGTTGTTTGCCAGCGCAATTCCCATTTTCCCTGAAGAATTGTTTGTTATATATCTTACGGGGTCTATTTTTTCCCTTGTTCCGCCTGCTGTAATCAGGATTTTTTTACCTGATAAATTTTTATCCACTGCAGAATTTCCGCTTAAAATCTCAACTGTTTTTTCAAAAATTTCTTCCGGTTCTCTCATTCTTCCGACAGCGTTACTTCCGCAAGCCAGAAAACCTTCCGAGGGGTAAATTATATTATAACCGTTGTTCTCAAGTTTTTTGATATTTTCCTGAACAAAAGTGTTTTCCCACATATTGTTATTCATTGCAGGTGCAATTAAAAACGGATTTTTAAAAGCACAAGCCGTTGTTGTAAGTAAATTATCACAAATTCCGTTTGAGATTTTACCGATAGTGTTGGCTGTTGCAGGAGCGATAACAAAAATATCAGCTTCTGTTAATGCAATATGCTCGGGTTTATATTCATCAATATCAAACTGTTCAACATAAACATCATTGTTTGAAAGTGTCTGTAAAGTAAGCTTGGTTACAAACTTCAGCGCATTTGGAGTAACCACGACTCTTACATCAGCGCCTGCTTTTTTATACAAACGAATGAGCGAACATATTTTATACGCTGCAATTCCGCCTGTTATACCCAGTAATATTTTCTTTCCGTTTAACATACTGATATTATAGCATTAACATAATCAGGCTAAATATTTTTGAAGAGTTGTTTTATCAAATACTTCAATACTGTCTTTTGAATGAATAAATATAAGACATGAAATAAGAGTTTTGAAAGTCTGAAAATCATCAAATGCAAGTTTTTGACGTAAATCAGTCATATTATTTGCCATAAATTCAGTCAAAATAACCTTGTCGTTATAATAAAGTTCAGATAAGAACTCGAACGCATCTCTGGTTTTTATACCCTCAAGGTAAATCGTATCGGGCGATTGAAACTCTATAAATCTCAACGCCTTATCCATATTAAACCCTATATTTTCATTAAGTTCGCACTGATTAACCCCAGGAAGTTCATATTTGGCAATCGATTCAATTGTCATAATATTTTGTTTCTTAGTAGCTGCCTCTAAAAGCAATGAATAAATAATATGAGTCTTACCGCTTAATGGTGAACCGCAGACAAGTATAATACCGGGATTCTGAACCGCATGAGATATTATGCTTCTTGATTTTTCATCAGGAATTATTTTATCTAACTTTTGCGGCGGTTTATAAATTTTTAATGATATTCTCTCTCCCATAATCGTCGGGAAAGAAGAAACAGACGCTATAAGCATCGTATTATCAACTTTAAAACACAGTTTACCGAGCTGAGGAATTTCGCAAACTGAAGCATCAAGGTTTGATAACGTCTTTAACTTTGATACAAAAGCAGAATTTAAAATTGCAGGGATAGTACCCTTATCTGCGATTTCACCGTTTTCTTTGAACACGACCTTCAGACCTTCCTCAACCTGTTCAAAGTTGAGTTCATGAACGTCTTCAATTATTGCCTGTTTGAGAATTGCACGGATGACATGCTGGATATGTTCTTCTCCGGCTTCTTCCTTATGAAGTTCCTCTGTCCAGTCAAAACTTTCCGCTTCCTCATCATCCAAAATAATGTTATCGACAGTATCCGCAACTTTATAATATTCGTCTATTTTCTTTATTATTGAACTCTCGGAAGATATTACGGGTTCAATTGAACATTCTGCCGTTTCAATAATTTTGTCTATTGCAAACAAATCCAAAGGGTCTGACATTGCAACAGTTAAAACATCTTCTATTTTAAACAGCGGAATAATTTTATAACGTCTTGCATCAGGAAAAGATACAAATCTGAAACACTTCGGATCAGGTGTATAGTCCTCAAGATTAACGTACGGAATGTGAAGCTTTGATTCTAAAAATTTCAGCAGGGTATCTTCAGTAAGTATACCTGAATTAATCAGAGCCTGACCTATATTTATACGCTGTACATTGGCTAATTCTTCCGCTTTTTCCAATGTTTCATAGGCAACTATTCCATCTCTTACAAGTTCATACTTTAGTTTTTCTAACGTTTTATTTGTTATCGTTTCCATACAAAGTCCTAAAATATCAGTCCGTAAGATGATTATACCAAATAACAGATACTATTTCAAATTATTAAAAGGAATTATCTTCCAAAACTACAAGGTTATTTTTTATTAAAAATACTACCAATTCTACCTTATTATGAACATTACACTTTCGGTAAATATTTTCTGTAATTGTTTTTACGGTTGAAACTGAAATACATAAATCATCAGCAATTTCCCTTTTGTTTTTACCGTGAAGAATAAGAAGAAGAATATCACTTTCTCTCTTTGTTAAAAATTTATTATCTACTACTCTCATAATTCAATAATAAACCTTTATTTTAAAAAATCATTCATATATTTTCCAAAAAGAAGAAAATTTGCAGACATAAATATTAAAAGCAGGGATGCTCATGCTTCACTTTAAACTTATCTGTAATAATTTATTTATCCCTGTTCCTCTGCTTTTCCGAGGTATTCTTCAACTTTTTTTACAATTGCATCAAGTTCAAAAGGTTTAGTTATATACTCATTAACACCCGTTTCTTCGCCTATCATTTTATCTTCAAGCTGTGAACGCGCAGTAACCATAATAATCGGGATATCTTTATATTTCGCATCATATTTTAAAAGTCTGCTGATCTTATATCCGTTAATCTTCGGCATCATAACATCAAGAATTATCAGGTCAGGCATAATCTCTTTTGCAAGTTTTAGCCCATCCTCACCGTTAAATGCGGTGTAACACACGAAACCTGAAACTTCCAGGACAAACTTCAGGCTCTCTACAATATCCTGTTCATCATCCACTATAAGAATCTTTTTCATGTGTATCTCCTTCAATCTCGTATGAATACATTATATCACATTTTCCGTATAAAGCTTGCTTTTGTTCTATTACGGAATCAATTTTTTTCTTCAGAAACTCTGCAGAGGGCTTGTCACCATCCATCAAAATCAGCGACAACGTTGTCATCAGGCCTTCTTTTTCTATCATCGAATTTGCCATATAAGTTTTGCTTAACAAATTATTTTCGTTTAACAATTTGTCTATTGTTTCATTAGTCGACTTAATTTTTATAACTGCAACAGTAGTTCCGTTTGAACGTGCCTGTTGAACAAGCTGTTTTCTAATCATCATAAAATTAGATTTATCGTTAGCTATAGGAATTACAAAATAAAATTTTGAACCTTTGTTTATTTCACTGTCACACCAGATAGCACCGTTATGCGCCTCCATCAGCTGTCTTGCAATCGGAAGCCCCAAACCTGTACCGCCGACTTTTCGTGACAGAGAATTTTCTATCTGCGCAAACTTGTCAAATACGTGGTTCAAATCTTTGCGTTCTATACCTATACCGTGGTCCTCAACACATACCTGCAAATAGTTTCCCTGAAGTTTTTTAATATCTTCTTCGAAGCACTGGTCATAATGGAGTTCTCTTGCATTGACAACTTTCGTTGAAATCTCAATATTACCTTCTGTTGTAAATTTAATTGCATTTGATACAAGGTTGGTCAAAACCTGTTCAAGCCTGTTAGAATCGGCATAAACTTCGACATCCTCTCCTCCGGGAGTAAACACAATCTCTAAACCTTTTTCTTTTGCAACTTCTGTCAGGTTTGTTTTTACATATTCAATTACAGGATCAACGTGCATAAGTTCAAATTTGAAATCCATTTTTCCTGCTTCAATTTTAGAGATATCCAGCAAGTCGTTAATAATCCCTGAAAGCCTTATTGCATTACGTTTTCCCATAGAAACAAATTTTTCTATGTTCTCTGTCATATCTCCCGCTTTTCCGCTCAGAATAATATCCATAGCATTTTTAATAGCTGTAAGCGGTGTTCTGAGTTCGTGAGAAACGATTGAGATAAACTCTGATTTAAGTCTTTCAAGTTTTTGAAGTTTTCTGTTTGTAGCCTTAAGTTCCTGTGTAAAAGATGCGCTCTGAAGCGGTATTGCAACCTGTCTTACAAGAGTCTGAAATACTGTTGCATCTTCTGTTGAAAAAGGCTTTTCTCTGTATATTTCCGTAAAGCCGAAAAATTCATCGTTCAAAACTATCGGCGCAAAAAGGTTATCAAACCTCAAAATAGAAAAATCATATTCTCTTATATTGTGCTTAATATTTTTTTCTATTTTCAGATTTCCGATTTTGATATCATAAGGCGGATCGCTTAAAAGTGATTTGTAACTCAGAATAGCTCTGAGTTTAAGTGCTTCAAGCAGTCTGTCTGATATCTGATAAAGCGAGTTAATAATTAAAACAGGTTCTCTTTCAGAACGAAAAATCAACGTACAGGACAGTTCAAAGTTCAGAGATTTTTCAATCCCTTCTATCATAATCTTTATTAATTTATCCTTATCCAAAGAACCGGCAAGCTGAGAGCTTGTATTATAAAGAACGTTAAGCTGATAGAGGCTTGCAGCTAGCTCCTGATTAGATTTTGTCATCTTTAAAAGCGACTGACGGGTTCTAAGACTTGAATCAACCGTTGCAGACAAAAGTTTTTCATCCATTGGTGTCTTTATAAACAGGTTGACGTTATGCGTAACATCTTTGTTGTGTTCTTTTTCACCCATTATCAGCAAAGAAACCACGGGAAATGTTTTAATTTTTCTGCAGAGCGACTTAAGGTCTAGAACCTCTATATCGCCGTCTATAATTACAACATCCGGTTCTTCAACCTTGAGAACATCAAAAATCATCGTTTCATCCGTACAGGTTATTACCTCATCGGCTGAAAACACTTTTTTGACTGTCTCAATCTTCCCGCCATCTTCACTAATTAACAAAAACTTTGTCATAGCTATATATTAGCAAAAAATAAGTATTTATAGCAAGTTATGAAGTTTTTTATGTTTTACTTTACAATAACTGCTTCCACTTCTTTCTTGTGCTGATTAATCATATTTTCCATTGACCTGAAAAGTTCAGCTTTGGTATCTGCCTCCGAAAACCTTCCGCCTGTAACATCTGCCGTGCATTTGAGCTGCGCCAAATCTTCACCATCCTCAACGTCAAAAGCTATAACATCAATTTTTATGTCACGTCTGCGTTTCATCAGCTCTATTGCATACTCACAGGGACTTTCATCGCAGTTTTCACCGCCGTCGGTTAAAAGAATAATGTGTTTTACACCTTCATATCCGTTAAAATCTTTTTTTACCGCTTGTTTAAGCGAGTATGTAATAGGTGTCATTCCTCTCGGACGAAGTCTGTTAAGTTCATACGCTATCCTTTCGGTATTGTTTACCCCGAGCGGTATAACAAGTTCAGAGCTTCGGCAGGCATTGTACGCAAGAAAATTGCACGTATGACCGTAGACTCTCAGTCCTACCTGCGTTTCCGAAGATATTTGCGGAAGAATATTTGCCATAAGCTCTTTCACCTGATTTGTCTTTGTCTGATTATTAAGATACTCAGACATACTGTTTGAAAAATCTATCACGAACAGAAGTTTATCCCCGTCACTGCGGTAAGCATAATTATCAGGAAAATAAACTTCGTAGGCAAACACCGGCAAAATTGCCAAAATAAGAAGAAACAAAAATTTTTTCATATCCTAAATTAATCCATAGATATATTTTTTACATTCCCTCACCGTACGATTTGCAATATTGACAAAAAACGCTTTCAAAATGTACAATTAGAGTATGGCAATAGTGTTTTTATCATTAGGTTCTAATATCGGAGACAGACTTGGGTACGTTCAGCAGGCTGCAAGTATCTTAGGCACGACTAAAAATATCCAGATTATTACAACCTCATCTTTTTATGAAACCGAACCCTGGCAGATGGATTCGCCAAACTGGTTTGTGAACGCTATCGTCCAGATATCCACATCACTCTCGCCCGAAGAACTTCTGATTGTAATTAACAGAATAGAAGCCCAGCTTGGCAGGGAACGTTCAGAAAAGCGCGAATATACAGACAGAACGATTGATATCGACATTTTGTTTTATGATGATAAAATAATGAACACGGATAAATTGATAATCCCGCACAAATTTTTCCACAGAAGGGCGTGCATGCTTGTTCCTATGCTTGAAATAGCTCAGGACTTTATTCATCCGCTGTTCAAAAAATCAATATCCGACTTGTATGATGAACTTGAAGAACCTGAACAGGTTGTTCTTTACGGTACACGTATATGATAAACAAATGTATCGGAATTATCGGAGCAGGAGCTTCCGGCTGTCTTTGCGCATACTTTCTGTTAAAAGCCGGTTTTGAAGTCACACTGTTTGATTACGGTTCCCCTCTCCGCACACTCCTTCCCACAGGAGGCGGAAGGTGTAATCTTGCCCACGCTGAGTATGATTTTAAAGAGCTGGCTAAAAATTATCCGAGAGGCGAAAAGTTCCTGTACTCTGTTTTTTCAAAGTTTTCAACTTATGATACAATTGCACTTTTTGAAGAACTTGGGATAAAAACCTATACTCAGGAAAACGGAAGAATATTTCCCGAATCGAACAGCTCTAAAGACGTCAGAGAAAAAGTTTTAAACTCCATCAAAAAAGCAAATTTTATTAAAGAAAAAGCAGATGAAATTGCACCGCTTGAAAACGGCTATAAAATAAAAACAAATAAAGCGGAATACTTCTTCTCTGATGTTGTTATAGCTATCGGAGGGGGAAAATCACTCAAAGGTTTAAACCATAAAATTATTCGGTTTACACCTGCTCTTGTCGGATTAAATGCGGATATCAAAACCCTGAGCGGAGTTGTTTTAAAAGACGTTTATTCCATTGACTGCGATATAACCGACGACCTGCTTTTCACCCACTTCGGCATATCAGGCCCGCTCACTTACAAAATATCGTCAATTAAAACAAAAGATAATTATCCGTATCAGTTAAGTTTTGACCTGTATAAAAAAGATTTTGACCTTCAAAAACTTCTTAATGAAAATCCGCACAAAGATTTAAAAAATATTCTGTCATCAATCTTCCCGCACAGATTTGCAGAATACATTTCATGCAAATATGCAGAAGTTAAAGCGCATAATATCGACGGAAAAACAAGAGATTTAATTTTAAACAAAATCCATAATTTCAAAATAAACGTAACAGGAACAAACAAAGGAGAGGAAACAGTTACCGCAGGCGGATATGACCTGAATGAAATAAACCCGAAAACGATGGAATCGAAGCTTTATCAAAATCTTTATATAACTGGAGAAGCACTTGATATTGACGGTTTTTGCGGGGGATTTAATCTCCAGAATGCCTGGTCGACAGCTTTTGTTGCATCGGAAGGAATTATAAACAAATAAAAAAGAGATGCGAAAATATCACATCTCTTTTTAGTTTTGGTTAATAGCGTTTTGTTTCTTCAGAGCAGTTGCAATAGCATTCTTCAAACTCACTTGTCGCAAGCAGAGTAACAGCACTAATACCCACAAGAGAATAAACAATTCTTGAAAGCAAAGTTGCATCACCAAATAAAGCAGCGACAATATTGTAGTTAAAGAAACCTACAATACCCCAGACAATAGCACCTGCGATAACAAGCGAATACGCTATCATTCGGAATACGTGCATCATATCACACCTCCTTTCGGGTCAGGGGTAAATATATTTACCTACCACCATTTTTATTATCAAATTTTTCCCAAAATTTTCATTACCCGAATGGAGAAAACTTTATTATACTTTTCGTTAATCATAAAAAAACAGACAATGAAAACATTGCCTGTTTTAAAATAATTTTAATACTTTAGAGCCTATGTCATAGCTTTTTCTACAGCAACAGCAACTGCAACGGTTGCACCAACCATCGGGTTGTTACCCATACCGATAACACCCATCATTTCTACGTGAGCAGGAACTGAAGATGAACCTGCAAACTGAGCGTCACCGTGCATTCTTCCCATAGTATCCGTCATACCGTAAGAAGCAGGACCTGCTGCAACGTTGTCAGGGTGTAATGTACGACCTGTGCCGCCGCCTGAAGCAACTGAGAAGTATTTTCTTCCGTTTTCCCAGCACCATTTTTTGTAAGTACCTGCAACAGGATGTTGGAATCTTGTCGGGTTAGTTGAGTTACCTGTAATAGAAACGTCAACGCCTTCTTTAATCATAATAGCAACACCTTCGTTAACATCATCAGCGCCGTAGCATCTTACTTTTGCTCTTTCGCCATCTGAGAACGGAGTTTCTTTAACGATTTTCAGTTCGCCTGTTTTGTAATCGTATTCAGTTTCAACAGAAGTAAAACCGTTAATACGAGCGATTATATGAGCAGCGTCTTTACCAAGACCGTTCAAGATAACTCTCAAAGGTTCTTTTCTTACTTTGTTAGCATTTCTTGCAATACCGATAGCACCTTCAGCAGCTGCGAATGATTCGTGACCTGCCAGGAAACAGAAACATTTTGTTTCTTCTCTTAAAAGCATTGCACCAAGGTTACCGTGACCGATACCAACTTGTCTTCTGTCACCAACTGAACCCGGAACAGCAAATGCCTGCAGACCCAAACCGATAGCTTCTGCAGCTTCAGCAGCAGTCTTAATACCTTTTTTAATAGCAATAGCGCAGCCTAATGTGTATGCCCAAGATGCGTTATCAAATGCGATAGGCTGAATGCCTTTTACAATTGCATCAACATCGATGCCTTTAGATAAACACAAATCGCGAGCTTCTTCCAAAGATTTGAAACCGTATTCCGGTAAAACTTTTGCAAGAGTTGCTTCACGTCTGTCTTGTCCTTCAAATTTTACTGTCATAATTTATTTCCCTTTACTTTATTCTTTTAATCTACTATTCTTCTCTAGGATCGATATATTTTACAGCGTCAGCAAATCTGCCGTATGTACCAACGTTCTTATCAAATGCTTCCTGAGGGTTAACACCTTTCTTGATAGCATCCATAAATTTACCCATGTTAATGAATTGGTAACCGATTACTTCATCATTCTTATCCAAACCAAGTTTCAGAATGTAGCCTTCAGTAAGCTGAAGATATCTTACACCTTTTTGTTTGGTTGAGTGAATAGTACCGCACATAGAGCAAAGTCCTTTACCAAGGTCTTCAAGACCTGCACCTACCGGCAAACCGTTTTCAGAAAATGCTGATTGAGTTCTACCGTATACGATTTGAAGGAACAATTCTCTCATTGCAACGTTAATTGCGTCACAAACCAAGTCTGTATTCAAAGCTTCCAAAATAGTTTTACCCGGAAGGATTTCACCTGCCATAGCAGCTGAGTGAGTCATGCCTGAGCAGCCGATAGTTTCAACAAGAGCTTCCTGTATAACACCTTCTTTTACGTTAAGAGTTAATTTACAAGTACCCTGCTGCGGTGCACAACAACCACATCCGTGAGTTAAACCTGAAATATCTTTAATTTCTTTACATTTTGTCCATTCGCCTTCTTGAGGGATTGGAGCAGGAGAACCTTTAACACCACGGTGTACGCAGCATTTTTCTTCGATTTCCTTTGTAATTTCTATTTTGCCCATTTGACCTCCTTATAATCAAAAATAAAGCTAATATCCTCTAATAAAATTATTATATTACAAACAGGGGTAAATACAAATAAGGTGCATGAAAACTAAATTATACACAATAATGCATATAATTGATTAAATTTTGGTCAAAATAAAATAATCTGTCAGGATTTCATTCTTATTGTATCCGTAACAAATTCACTTAAATCCGTCACAATATTTTTGGCATATTTACTGTATTCCCCTGCGGCAAGTTTCTTCTCATAATCAAACAAACCATTGGTTTCAGTATCTGCCATGGAAGGTTTTGAATCAAACAATGAATTAAAGAATGTAACAACCTCAGATGTCGACATATTTTTAGGCTCGTTCATATAACGAGAAACTGATTCGTCTGTTTCATTTACGGGTTTTACCGACTCTGACATATTGTTATCCCCCATTTTAATATTAATGTTATTCTGGGGTAATGCACTTTCTGCCAAATCTATTATATTCACACCTGACGGCAAACCTAAATCTTTTGTTATATCAAAAGTTGCCTGATTTTTAATATTATTTATTTGTTTTTCCAGCATATCTGAAAAAGTCGTATCCTCCATATCAACATTCTGGACAGCTTTGTTTATGCTGTCTCCAAACATCTCCGGTGATATTGAACCTACAAAATTCGATACTGTACTCATAAGTCCATTTTATAATATTATTATCATCCGGCGCATCCTTCAAAAAATGTAAATAATATAATATAATGTTCTAAGGAGAGCTTAATGAAAAAAACACTTACAATACTTTTTGCTTTATTTTGTCTTGCAAACGCAGTCTGCGCAAGCAACATGCCGGACTTAAAATACAAAAACATTAACCTTAAAGACAAAATTTCTTATGACGCACAAACAGATATCTGGTCACGAAAATTTGACAGGAAAAACAAAAACTATTTTATTAAATCTAAAGGATTTGGTGCTTTTTATGATTACCTTGACGCGAACAGAAATTTTGCTTTTTCTACAGAGTGCGAATACGAATTTATACACAATAACAGCCTTATCGGATATTCAAACAGAGATTTGAAGTTTTATGAAATAATATACAGCCGTAACACAGTCGGAAAAAGACCTCTCACAAAGGAAGAAACAGAAGCAATACTTCCTGATTACAAAATAATATCATTATCCGAATTCAGCCCTAAAACAAACTCTTTAAAGATTAAAAAAGATTCGGGCGCACTGAAAATATTTCTGTTTAACGACACAAATTTTGCTTTTGATAACTATATCTTTTCTTCGGGAAACGCAAAATTTGAACAATATGACCTCAGAGGCTTCTTGACGGTAGAAAAACCCGGAATGATACAATTTTCAAAACCCGGAGAAGAAGACAACAAAAACTGGTATGTTCTTTTGGTTAGATAACAAAAAATAAAAAAAGGCACCGAAAATCAGTGCCTTTTCTTTTACTCAAAAAAGATTTAAATCACACTTTCCACATCGGAAGAATCAGACTTGAAAGGATTATTACCGTTACTTGAAATATCCTCAGGAGCAGAAACTTCTTTCTTTTCCTTTTTCTTGATAATTTTCGGAACTTCATTCAGTTCTTTTGCAATAGCATCAGCCTTTTCTGCCTCTGCCTTTTCTTCTTCCGTTCTGTCTGCTTCTTCTGAATCAGCTTCTTTATCTTCTTCTTTTATTTCCTCAGCTGAATCTTCAGCTTCATCAGAGATTTCTTCTTCAGCATTACTTTCTTCTTCTGCTGCTTTTTTGTTCAATGCAGCTGCAAGCATTTCTTCATGCTCTTTTATTGCCGCATCAATTTCTTCCTCATCCTTTGCTCTTATAACAGGAATCGAAAGCATCAGTGCAACCTGATCGCCTTCCTGTTCAAAGTTCAGGTCAAGAAGCTCTTTATCAAGCTCTACATATCTGGAAAGAAGCTCGATAAGTTCACTTCTCATCTGTTCCAATATTCTTGGCGTCAGATTTGTTCTGTCCTGCATTAAAACCAGTTTTAACCTGTTTGTTGCAACTGATTTTGAAGCATTTTCAGGTTCTTCCTGAGAGTGAAAGAACTTTGATATTGTATTGTATAAGTCAGAAAACAAGCTCATCCTACACCTTCACTTTCAGTTTGGCAATTGCATTTTTAATTTTTGCCATAAACCCTTTCGGTTCATCTAAGTCCAGGAACGGAACTTCTTCTCCTAAGATTCTTTCCGCAACATTTCTGTATGCTTTACCGGCAAGAGCATTTTCATCATTAACAATTGGTTCACCCTTGTTTGTTGATGTGATAATACCTGCGTCTTCAGGAATAATACCAACGAGCGGAATCTCTAAAATACCGACTACATCATCAACACTCATCATTTCATTTGATTTAATCAGGTTCGGTCGAACTCTGTTCAAAAGAAGTTTTACACTTGTAATTTCTTCCTTTGTTGCCAGCAAACCGATAATTCTGTCAGCATCACGAATTGCAGACATTTCAGGAGTTGTAACAACAATTGCTTCACTTGCTCCTGCAACTGCATTCTGAAACCCTTGTTCAATACCTGCAGGACAGTCAACGAGTACAAAATCGTTTTCTTCCTTCAATGTATCACAGATTTCTTTTAACTGCTCCGCATTGACAGCGGTTTTATCTCTTGTCTGAGCTGCAGCAAGAAGCTGAAGGTTCGGATTTTTCTTATCTTTTACCAAAGCCTGTCTTAATTTGCAGCGTTCTTCAATTACGTCAACAATTGTATATACAATTCTGTTTTCAAGTCCGAGAAGCAGGTCTAAATTTCTCAAACCCAAGTCAGTATCAATTAATACTACTTTATATCCGGATTTTGCAAGTGCTGTACCAATATTAGCACTTGTTGTAGTTTTACCTACTCCGCCTTTTCCTGATGTTATTACTATTACTCGACCGGT
This sequence comes from uncultured bacterium, assembly GCA_902763805.1. Lineage (GTDB taxonomy): Bacteria > Cyanobacteriota > Vampirovibrionia > Gastranaerophilales > Gastranaerophilaceae > CAG-196. The sequence continues at coordinate 120,109 of CACWTN010000005.1, forward strand.
CATTAATCTCTCCTTAATTTTTTATAAATTACAATCTTACCATCTTCTATCAGAGCTTCCTCCGGGGTAAACTCGTTAGTTTTTTGAACGTACGGTACATTTAATGTATCGTTGCGCCTTGCGTATAAACCAGCAATTCTCAGTTGTATTGCGTTAAGTTTCAAAGCTCTTACTTTAGAAGTTATGTTACCGTTGCATCCGGCATGAGCTATACCGCCCAGAATACCCCAAACAGTGATATCGCCGCCTGCAATTATTTCACTTCCCGGATGCGCATCACCTATGATGAAAACATTTCCGTCATAGCTAATCGTTTGTCCTGAACGTAAAGTCTGATTTATATAAAGAGTCTGCATAGATTCTGTATTGACAGAATTTTCTTCAACTCCTTCTGGAAGCACATTTCCCGTATCAAGAAGAATATACTTGCTTGTTTCTTCCGGCAAAAGTCCTTCACTTGCTGCAAGAATACCAAAACCGTCAGGCTGATAATTTTCGGAAGGAATAACTTCCGAAAGTTCCTGAGCAGATACTTCATCATAAATATCTTCTATACCTTCGGTTGTTTCTATCGGATTGTTGTGAACTTCGGTGTGAACTTCTACAATTTCCTGACTGTTGGTGTCCTGTACCGGATTCTCAGTTCTTTCTTCTACAGCTTCTTCTTTGTATTCACTGTCTTTAAAATCTTCTTCGCTTGGAGCGATGTCAGCAGTTAAATCAGAAGAAATCTCCTTAATCATAATCCCCAAACTTACAGCTGATGCCTCAGTCTGTTCTGATTTTGTATCAATAAACGCAATTTTTGCATTCATGGATTCAATCAAAGCTTTTATACTCAAAAGCTGTGATTGTTTCAAATCCAGACTTCCCAATTTTAAACAAATGTTTTTCCCTTTTACATCAGGGTGTTCCATTATGGAGCTTAACTCAAATACCAGCTGTGACGTATTCTTGATACTGCTCAAATCAATAATGAAACCGTTTTCTACTGCACTCTTTTCCATTAACATAATAACTAATTCCCAAATTGATATGTGACAATAAAAAGAATAGCCTAAAAATACGGGTAATACAATAAAGTGTGACGCTTTGTAAAGTAAAGATTTAATCGTTACATTTGCTTAAAATATTATAGACATATACTGTTATTTCAAATAGAATAATTGTATGTTTGGGAGATGGGGATTAAAATATATCGCTGTATTAATGCTTTGCTTTATGCTTAATTATTCTGCTGAAGCGGAAGATTTTAATTATGCACAGACACAAAAAAGAATATCCTTACAGGAAGAATTCGGCGATTATATGAATACGGTAAAGGACAAAATATCCGACACTTGGACACCGCCGGAGGTACTGGAATACGGGCATGCCACGGTTATATTTAAACTTGATAAAAACGGTGAACTGCTTTCTTCGTACATCAAAGAAAGCTCAGGGAACAGTCTTTACGACGAGTCAGCTCTGCTTTCCATACAAAAAGCAGCTCCTTACGCCGAATTCCCAATAAACGCATCAAGAGAAAATATTACAATTATGTATTCTTTTGACTCGTCTGTTGTCAGCGCAAATGATGTAAAAATGCTTGTAGAACAGGCCGAAAAATACATTAATAAAGATAATTTAACCGCACGTAATATTTTGGATCAGGCTATAAAAACTATTGAAGGAGATCCTGCTTCGTACTTCCTGTATGCAAGAAGATACAAGCTTGATAAGCTTATTGGAGATACAGAAGCCGCAGATGCCGATTTGGAAAAATGCAAGTCGCTGAAGATTACATACGACGCACGTCGTATTGCAAAGTGCAAAGAAGCTCTTGCCAAAGACGAAACGCCTTTTGCTTACTTTACTCTCGCAAACGCTTATGAGCTTGCAGGCGACTATCAAAACGCTATATATAATATTGACAAAGCAATAAGCATGACTGAGCTTAATCACGCATACAAACGTTATCGTGCAGAAATTATTATGAAAAGTGACAAGTAAAAAAAGAGATGTTCAATTGAACATCTCTTTTTTTCTTACATCTCCAGGTTCATCTGTGAGAACTGAATAATCTTGTTTTTGCCTCTGTGTTTTGCGTTATAAAGGGCATGCTCAGCATATCTGATTACAGTATTGGCATCTTCATCAACATCCTTCATGCAAGGATATGTTGAAATACCGCCTGATATTGTAACTCTGTGCGCTTCATCTTCGCCTGACGGAATGAATTCCATCTTTTCAACTTCTCTTCTGAATCTTTCACCGAAAAGGAAGGCATTTTCTTCCGAAGTATTAGGAAGAACAAGCAAAAATTCTTCATCGCCGTATCTTGTTACGATGTCTTCTTTACGTGCCATTCCGATAAGTTTGTTTGCTATATTTCTCAGAAGTATATCGCCCCATTCATAGCCGTACATGTCGTTTACAACTTTGAAAAAGTCTATATCAAACAGGATACACGATAATTTCGTACCATACCTTCTTGAACGTGAAATTTCTTCTTCCAGACGTTCCTGAAGATATTTTCTGTTATGCAGACCTGTTAAATCGTCTGTTGTAGAAACTTTTTCAACCTTATCCTTATATTCTTTAATCTTCAAAAGAGCTTTCACACGAACAATAAGTTCTTCTTTATCCTCGTGATTTTTAATAAAATCATACCCTTCCGCTCTTACCGTAACGTCAGTTCTTGTCGGACCGAAGAAAAGTATAGGACACGGGAATTTGTTAGTCATTAATGCGTCCCGTGCAATATCTATATTCTCGACTATCATAAGCGACGGATTTAAAACCGCATACTCTTTTATCTGTTCTATAGAAACCGTTTTAACTTCGTATTCGACGGCATCACCGAGAACCGTCTGTAATTCAGGCATCGGTTTTGTTGAATAAATAACAATATTGTTCATAAAGCTTCCTCTTATCTAATCTTATACGGATATAGTTTGATTATACCAAACTTGGCAACAAAACTCAATAATATAAACAAACGGCTCAGATAAATTATCTGAGCCGTTTGTTTTATTAAATTTGTTCTCTTTATGCCAATGCTTTTGATTTTTCAATACATTCAATTAAAGTTGATGCAACAGTTTTTTGTTCTTCAATTGTAAGTTCAGGGAACATAGGAAGTGAAATTACGCATTCCGTGTTCTTTTCGGTAATCGGCAGATCGCCCATTTTATAACCGAGGTGTGCATGAACTTTTTGCATATGTAAAGGAATCGGATAATAAAGCATAGCACCGATACCTGCTTCCTGAAGCATTTTGTGAATGCTGTCTCTATTAGGAATTTTAACTGTGTATTGGTGATAAACACAATAAGTATCAGCTAATTCCTTCGGAGTTGAAATATCAGAACAGCCTGCAAATAAATCATTATAAACTGCAGCATGTTCTCTTCTTGCTTTGTTCCATTCATCAATGTAATTTAATTTAACTCTTAAAATTGCTGCCTGAATTTCATCTAAACGTGAGTTAACACCGATTTCATCATGGTGATAACGAATTGCACCGCCGTGGTTACGTAATGCAACAATTCTGTTTTTAAGATTTTCGCTGTTAACGGTAATAAGACCGCCGTCACCCATACCGCCAAGGTTTTTGGTCGGATAGAAACTGTAACATCCGATATCGCCGAAAGTACCGACTTTTTTACCTTTGTATTCAGCACCGATAGCCTGGCAGCAGTCTTCAATTACATATAAGTTATGACGTTTTGCAATGTCCATAATCTTATCCATGTCTGCCGGCTGACCGTATAAATGTACAGGCATAATTGCTTTTGTATGAGGTGTAATTAAATCTTCAATTTTATCAGCATCAATGTTAAATGTATCAGGATTAATATCGCAGAATACAGGTGTTGCACCTACGATTTCGATGGATTCTGTTGTTGCAACAAATGTAAATGCTGTTGTAATAACTTCATCACCTTTTCCTATATCCAATGCTCTTAATGCCAGGTGTAAGGCATCTGTACCGGAGTTTAAACCTACTGTATAATTACAGCCGATATATTTTGCAAGTTCAGCTTCTAAGGCTTTTACATTCGGTCCTAGAATGTATGAACCTGAACGAAGAACTTCACATACTGCTTTCTCAACTTCTGCACCGATTTTTGCATATTGTCTTTTTGAATCTAAAATTGGAATCATATTTTCCCTCCTATTGTTTAATACCCTTACTATTCTAGTGTATCATATTTTTTAACTCCCTTTATATAATCTTTACTTAACTAACGAACTTTACTGAGAAGATTTTTAATCTCACAGATTTTTTGTTCCAAAACTGCAGAAAGCGTTTTATCAATAATTTCAGATTTTTTAATTTTTTTCAGCATATCAGCATTATACATAATTTCCCTTTTTGCTTTTTCACAATCGGGTGTATAAGCTTCTCCCATGCGTTTTATGGATAATTCCAGAAAGTCAAACAGAGCTGTATCCATGCAGGGTTTTTTACCGGGTTTAAATTCTTTCAAACCGGCATCAACGATTTTGTCATATATTTTCTTGCCTGTGTTTTGCAAAGAACCGTAACAAGTAAGAATAGAATACATTTCACTTAATGGTTTTACAGGTCTCGGATTATCCGTTACTCCAAAAAAGTCAATAGCTGTAAGTTTTTTTTGTTTAGAATCAACGATTAAGTTTCCGCCCGAAAAATCAAATAACATCTCATTATCTATAGCATTTGCTATTTGATGTAAAAGCTCAGAATAGGATTTAACCGGCATTTCGGAAATTTTTTCCTGAAATTTATATCTTTCGTGATTATTATGCATGTGCCATTTTGGGATTTCTCCGTCAAAATATTTCATAACGGAAGCTCCTGAACTAAGTTTTGCGACAGTATGGTTTACTTTATCAAAGGGGGTTAATTCCCTTGCGTAATCTGACAAATAGTTGTTTTGCGCCCAATAAGGTATTCTGACACAGTAATCTGTGTCTTTTATGCGGTAAACCTCCGCTTCTGTTCCTTGTCCTAAAAAGTTTTCAGGAATAATAGAAGCTTTTATTCTTTTTAATATTTCTTCTTTTGGCAAATCAAGGAAATCACGGCTTTTAAAGCATACTGTATCTTGCTTTAAAGGCGTTAAAAATTTTCTGTAATACGGATTATTATATTTATATTGAATTGCCGGAGTATAACAGGAAAATATTTTCATATTTTTTATAAAACCTGAACATAATTAAATTTGTTATCGGAATTATAAATTTGAAAGAATCAGTCCCAGTGTTAAAAGCAAAGAAAAATACATCATTAGATTTCTTGACTGATACATTCTTATCATAAAATTTTCAGCTTTTAATTTTTCTATATGTTCCATATTTTCCATAGGAAAATGAAACCATTTATGTTCCGGGATTGAGTTATTATCAAGAGAATATTCCATCATTGATTTATATAAATCAACTGCAAGCGGTATCGTCAAAAGAGCAAGCAAAACCTGCCAGTTTGAAATATCAAAAATACATATTCCAAACAATGATACATAAGCTAGAATCAAAAATACCCTGAGGATTATAAGCGAATCAAGCTGTGAGTTAAAAATGTTTGCGACCGTGTAATGTCCTTCTTTTAAGTCATAATCAAAATCCATTATCGAATGAATATAAAGTAAAATTACAGTCATTATCATTGTAGGAGCTGCCAGAACAAAAACTTCCCAGGGTATGGTTTTTGTCATAACGTAGCTCACTCCTGAAAAAAGCAAAGGACCGTACATCAGGGCAATTGCAAATTCAGACAATCTTATTTTTGAAAGAAATGAATAAAAAACTGCAATAAAACCTGCAATAGCACCTATTTTTACAACGAGGAATCCGCATTTAAACCAGAAAAACAGACCTATCAGACCCGCAATAAGAAAATACACGCCGGCAAGCTCCAATACCTGAGCTTCTGTTAAAACTCCTGATATTAAATATCTGCACTTTGTATTTTGAGTGTTTTTTAAGTATTCTTTCTTATCAAAATCGACATGTTTAATAAGAGATTTGTAATCAAAAAAATCATCCATAACATTTGTTCCCATGTGAACAAAACAAACCGCGATAAGACACAGAAGCCCATACCAAACATTACCCGAGTTAATAACCGAATAAGTAAAAATAACAAGCCAAGAGAATACCGTTGTAGGCAGAGAAAAGACTCTTGAGCACTCTAATAAAGATACAAATCTGCTTATCATAGATAAAATATTATCACAAAAAGAAACATAAAAATATCAGTGAGCCTGCTAATTCAGCTTACTCAAATCCAATATAATCGGTTTTTCTTTCGGAGACAGTTTTTTCACTTGCTCCGCAAAGTTATAAATGTATTCTTTTTCCAAACCGACAACATCAAAAACACCCGCATGGTACAATTCTATAAGCCTGTCTACAGATTTTTGACAGTTTTTATATATCATAGGGTGCCTTCTTACCCATTCATCAAACGGCATATTTGAACGTAATGAGTTAATGTAAGCAGATGCCAGACCATAATTTTTTAAGTGATTGCGATTTCCTGAGGCACTGTTTTTCTTCTTTCTGTGTTTTTTCTTTTTCTTTACGTGAATATTATTATCCTTAACCTGCTGAACTCTCGGATCAATATGTTCTATGGAAGCCAAAGAGCCTTTTAATAAAGATGTAACTATTCTTTCCGGTGTATCATCAGCATATTTTACAATAAAAGCCGACACGTCCTCGGTTGCCTGAGGAATTTCTCTTGCCTTAGCAATAATCTCTGCTTCAAGTTCACTGTCATTTAGGGATTTCAAAATAGTTTTTAAATCGTATATAAACTCCGACCTTTTAAACGGTTCAACCGTAGGCGAGCCGCAAACTTTTGCATCCGTAACATTAAATATGTTTAAAATATCTTTATGATTCCTTAATGGAGTTTGCTCCAGAAGATTTCTCAAATGCTTCATAATTTGCGTATTTCTCGCCAAAATTTCAGGCTGCATCTGATATTCCATTTTTAATTTTTTTGCCTCAAAACTTCTTCCAAACTTTCTCTTTTCTGCAATTTGAGGCGCAAACATAGTTCTGGCTACCCTTATAATTTTACTTATTGCCACATTTTCTGCATGGTGCTTTTTTAATTTAATTTGTTTTGCAACCTGCTGAAGCCTGTATATAAACTCCTTTTCACTGAAGTGAGCCGTTGTTACACCTTTTTCAAGTTTTTTGTTAGAATAACGAATCAAACTCATCAAATCATCAAAACTTAGCTGAGTCATCCTGCCTTCTTTCAGCAGTTCGCTTGCTTTTAATATAATGTCATACATTACCGACCGCTGAACAGTAATAAGTTTTGGTTCATGTTCAGAGTACATTTGCTTTAAAGCCTGATCAATTTTTATATGCGGATTTTGTTTTGATTTCTTCTTCAACAAACCGAATACTTTTAATTCCGTATCCTGCAAAGTATCCTCATATTTGCTCAAAATCGAAACTAATTTACCGATATTAAACTCATAAACATTATTTTTGAGTAATTTTGACAACATTCCGTGTGACAGCATACGTTTTCCTGTATACATATCCTGCATACCATATTCAGCCAGCCTCCTTAACGGTGTTCCGCTTGCCCTTGATGACGTAAAACTCACCGTATCGTATGGAATCGGTTTTGTCATTATTATGCTTGGATTACTGGCCGTTTTGTTTGGATGCTGAACCTGATTTAAATTATAGAATCTGTTTGCGACAATTTGGAAAATTCTCATTTGTTATTTTAAATCCTGTAAAAATATTATTTGCTATCTAAAATTAAATCCATTTTTATATCCCGCTCATTCGGATAAACCGTATCCAGAACAAGCTCCTCAGGAATACAGCAGACTTTTATTCCTCTGAAATCTTCAAGGAATCTGTCATAAAACCCGCCGCCATATCCTAAACGGTAACCGTTTTTATCACAAGCCAAAGCCGGCGCAACAACCAAATCTATCTCCGTTTTGCCGCACGGCGCACACACCGGCTCCATTGTGTGAAATGCAGATTCTCTAAGTTCATCACCAGATTTATACAAACAGCACTCCATATCCTGTCCGTTTACTCTAGGCAGGTAAAAATTCTTAGAACTGTCTTTTAAAACAGCCAAAAGATTAACTTCGTCTTTCATCGGATAAAAAATCATTATATTTTTTGATTTTTTATACGCTTCGGTTTGAACAAGCTTTTCTGCCAATACAGCGCTAATTGCCGCCATATCAAGCTCTTTTCTCTTACTCCTTGCCCAAGTTCTGAGTGATAGTTTCCCCATAAAAGTATTTTAGCATAAAGTTGCTTAATGGGGAATAAAATCACAGTCAACAACACCTGTTGTATAATCTACTTTGTTAACTTTATATGAGCAAGGCGGAAGAACTATTTCATCCATTTTGCTGTTGTGATGACGCATATCAAGAACTTTTGTTCCTTTGGGGACTTTTATTTTCAGTACATAAGATTGCCCGAATGTTAATCCGTAGTTTAAAGTATTATTAATATTTTTAGAGGTCGATTTTTACAAAACTACACAATCGCACCGTGTGATGCATCACTTACCGTTCTCGCGTATTTCCCCAGCAATCCTTTTTGCTGAATCTCATACGGTTTTAAATTTTTTCGTCTTTCTTCAAGTGTTTTTTCGTCAACCATTAAATCAAGCGTACGCTTATTGATATTTATTTTTATTTTATCCCCGTTTTCTATAAGAGCAATTGTACCGCCGTTTGCTGCCTCAGGACAAATATGACCGACACAGATACCTCTTGTGCCGCCTGAGAATCTGCCATCTGTTATAAGAGCAGCCTTTGTACCCAAACCTTTGCCAACAAGAAGTGAAGTCGGAGCAAGCATTTCTCTCATGCCGGGCCCGCCCTTTGGTCCTTCGTAACGGATTACAATAACATCGCCCTCTTTAATCTTATCTTCTTCAAGCGCCTTCATTGCAGCTTCTTCCGAATCAAAAGTCTTTGCAGTTCCTTCAAACTCATAACAGCTTTCGTCTACCGCAGAAATCTTTATTACAGAACCTTCGGGAGAAATATTTCCGTATAAAATACCAAGCCCCGGTTTTGTGGTAAACGGTTCTTTATAGTCGTGAATAACCGATTTATCAGCATAAGCATTTTTAACAATCTCACTTGTTTTTGCTAATGCAACGCCTTCAAGGTCTTTAAATTCCGGAACACTTTTCAGTAGTTCTTTTAATACGGCGCTTACTCCGCCAGCCTGATGAAACTCAGTCATTGTAATATCGTTTGAAGGTTCAAGTTTTACAAACTGATGAATTTTATATGAAAGCTCTTCAAAATCTTTCAAAGAGATTCCGTCAGATTTATCATCTCCTATGCCTGCAGCATTAGCAATAGCAAGAATATGAAGGAAAGAATTTGTTGAACCGCCCATTCCCAAATCAGCAATAATAGCATTTCTTAAAGACTCTCTGTTTATTATATCCAAAGGCTTTTTATCCTGCCTTACAAGTTCAACAATCTGCATACCGCTTTCAAACGCTATTCTCCGTTTTTCCGAAGAAACAGCTGCCGCAGTTGCACAATGAGGGAGGCTCATTCCCATAACTTCCGTCAGACAAGCCATTGTGTTTGCCGTATATAACCCCTGACAAGCGCCGGCTGAAGGACAAGATGCTTCTTCAAGCTCCAGCAATCTTTCTTCCGTAATTTTACCGTCTCTGTATTTTCCGACTGCCTCAAATGCACCTTTAATCATTGTAAGCTTTTCACACTTACTTTCACCGTTAAGCATAGGGCCTGCCGTTACAATAATACATGGTATATTTATTCGTGCGGCAGCAATAAGCATTCCGGGAGTAATCTTATCGCAGTTAGACAAAAGTACAAGTCCGTCTAACTGATGAGCATTAGCAACCGTTTCAACGCAGTCAGCTATCAAATCTCTTGAAGGAAGCGAATACCTCATACCGTCATGCCCCATTGCAATTCCGTCGCAAACAGCAGGAACTCCGAATATAAAAGCCTGACCTCCGCCTGAGTGAATACCTTTTTCGATCTGACGTTCCAAATCCCTTAAACCAATATGCCCCGGAACAAGGTCAGAAAAAGAACTTGCAATTCCTATAAACGGGGAACTCATATTCTTTTTTGATACGCCCGTTGCCATTAAAAGACTTCTGTGCGGGGTTTTTGCAATACCCTTCTTTATATTATCGCTTCTCATAAAACAACACTCCCTTTTAAGAATAATTTTAACATGAAATTAAATAAAAACCCCTTTCGCTCCTCTAAGTACGAAAGGGTTTGGTTAATTAATAAGGTATTTTATAAATCTTTATGCATTTGCTCTTAATGCTTTGTAAACTATATTGTTTGTTCCTTCATCAGCTTTACCTTCCTGAGCTTTCATCATCGCAAAGTTGAGCAGCTGAGCCTGACCTTCCGGAGTTTTCGCTAATTTTTGAGCTTCAACTTTATCGGCAACATCCGTACCGAAAACCTTATTACCTATTTTGTGACCAAGCCACATACCGATAGAACCAAGAGTTAATCCTATCAAAGCACCTGCTACGGTTCCTGCTCCCGGACATATTGCAGTACCGATAGCAGCTCCTGCTTTTGCTCCGAGCCATGTTCCTACCGCACGGCCTAAGCACCACCCTGCTGCACCTGATGCGGATTTACCGGCTGACTGAACTGTTTGCTCAATACCTGTTTTTGCATCTTTATCGAAAGCTGTCATAATTTTACCGGCATTAAAGAGCGCTTCGAATGCCATAAATCCTACAAAATCTTTTTTCAAGCTGTTAACAACAAGATTGCCAAATTTGTTTTTGATAACATTTTTATTCTGTTCTAAAAGTCTTGTTTTTTCTGAGTTTATCAGCCCTTTATTTGTTTTTTCTTTAAGTCTTTGCTCAACAGTTTTTCTTCCGCCTGACAACGGTCCTGCGATTTTACCGTCCATTCCTCTTAATGCCTGCAGGCGAGCTGTTTGTTCTGCAATTCCCGATACATCACCTGTTCTTTTTGCTGTTTCAATAGCATTCTTCATTGCATTAAGTTCTCTGGTAACTGCAGCTTTATTTGCCTGGTTTATCTGTCTTGCAGCAGGCTTCATCTCATTAATTACCTTTTGATTATCAATATACAACGGTCTTCTTAGCCATTGTGAAAACCAGCCTTTTGAACCAGTATCTCTTACAACCTGCTGAACTGCAATATGAGCGTCCTGAAGCAAAGCTGCGTTCTCTTTTGCTAATGCCTTAGGAAGTCCCTTAAACATTTCTTCTGCAGCTTTTATACCTTTTGCTGCATTTATCGGGTGAAAAACAGACTGAGCGTGTTCAAATGCCATCCAGCTTAAACCGCCTGCTGCAGCTCCCGTAAAACCTTCTTCCAAAACATTGTTTTTTGCATAGTAATCAGCAAGCTTGTTCATATCATCATTTGTTAGACCTTTGAACTGAGGGTTATTCCAGTCAACCTGTGAGCTTCCTTCCGCTGCTGTCTGATATGGATTGCTGACTCTTGTTGCATCAGCGCTTTGAGTAAATATGTCTTTATTATTGTAATTATTGTTGTTATTGTATCCTCTGAAAATCGGATTATAATAATTCATCATGTTATTATTTGTCTGGGTCATATAACCGTTATAAACACTCGGACAATTAGCATTCATGCCTGACTTGCCGCCATAGAGCATGAATTCCATATTTGCCAGATTGTTTATCGCAAAATTATTCATGAAGTTTCTTAACCCCTTATAATATTAATTAACCTTACATATATATAAAGTCATGCTGCGAGAATGAATTGACCGTTTTGTAAAGAAATATTACAAAGATTTGGCGGATATGTTACAATAATTTTATGGCAGACTTGATAGAAAAATTAAAAGATATAGGTTTTAACACATACGAAGCAAAAGTTTATATTTCTCTTTTAAAAAAATATCCTGCAACAGGGTATGAAGTTGCAAAACTTGCAAACATTCCGCAGTCAAGAACTTACGATACACTAAAAGCTCTTGAAGAAAAAAATATTGTTGTGTCTACAAACACAAAACCCGTAACTTATACGCCGGTAAAACCAAAAGTTTTAACCCAGAGAATTCAGAAGAAAATGAACTCAACAATCAATTTTCTGGATAAGCACCTGCCTGACGTTAAAGATGATTACAACGAACCGATTATAACAATTACAGGAAAACAAAACATTCAGGACAAAATCGTTGAAGTTATTCAGAATGCAAAACGTGAAATATACATGGAAGTCTGGTCGCAGGATTTCAAAATCTTTGAACATGAATTGTTAAACGCATATAACAGAAATGTTGAAATAAGAATTGTCGGCTATGATAACTTTAACTCACGTTTCGGTTTGGTATTTGAACACGCTTTTGCCAGAGATATAGAGCTGTCCCTCGGGGGCAGAATGATTATCATTGCAGCAGACGACAATGAAGGCGTAATCGGTAAAATATCTTCTCTCAAAAATGATATTTCCGACACAAACATTATCTGGACAAAAAATCAGGGCATTGTTTTTATCATCAAAGAATTTATCGTTCACGATATGTATTTGATAGATGTAGAAGAAAATCTTGTCGAGCAAATGAAATACATTTACGGCAAGGGTCTGAAACGTCTGAAAGACAAAGTTCTCGGTTCAAACGCAACATATATGATACATTAGGGCAATTATTCTTCTTCCAAAACTTCTTCGCTGATATCAGAGGCATTTTTACTCTTTGAAGGTTTAAATACCAGATAAAAACTGTCGCCTGTTTTAATTTCAAGCTCCTGTCCTTTTTCCACATAAGAAAGAGGAGATTCTTTGTATACCTTCTTAACGCCTGATTCCAGACGGTTGCCTTCTTCGTTCTCAATCATGCCTTCTGCAAGAGTAACACCAGTTGTCAAACCTTTTACAAAATGACTGCCCACTGTTAATGCAGCCTTTTTCCCAACCTTCATAGCATCTATATTTTTAAGTTCTTCTTTTGAAATGACTTTTGATGCATATTTTCCGTAATAACTGCCCTCAATCTCTTTGGTTCCGTTCTCTGAGGTGTATGAAGTCGGGCATACGACAAAAGACGCAGAGCGTTTTCCTCTTTTTGGATCGGTAACTTTTATCACATTACAGTGAAGTATATCTCCGCTTTTGAGCAAATAGCCGCCAAGCGCTGAACTGCCCAAAACCCTTACATCTATTTCTTGCGAAGGGTTTGCAGTACTAAAACTTTCAACAGCCGCAACATGAACCTTATCTGAAGCTGCACTCGCAGCAGATACTGTCAAAAACAACGCTAAAGCTGACATTATTACCTTATTTCTCATAATAATTCCCCTAAATAAGATTATTCTTCTGTAATGTTTCTATAATATACTTAATGCCTTCTTTTGCTTTATTAATAAATCCTTCTGCAAGTTCTTCAGCCATCTTTTGCTGTAAACATTCAAGGATATCAGCCTGCATATACTGATACATTAACGGAGATTTTGCGATAGAAGATACCAGAGCTGTTGAAAACTCATTTCTTGAAAGTAAAGCAATAATCTCATTTATTTTTAAAAGTTCATCCTGTGCCCAGGTTTTTGTTTCCAGCGTAAACGGCTGAACTTCGCCCAATGCGATTGCAGTTGTATTTGAAATTCCAAAAAGCGGAATTTTATCTATAGGCATATTTTTCATTCCGGGAATATTTGCCCCGAATGAAGATGTATTATAAACAGATGCGTAATTCAATTCCTTTATTAATACTTCAAAATGATGTATGAATGCCGCATAGTCATCACTCGTTATAACATCAACACCTGTAACAGAAGGCACTGTCGTAAGATTTTTTGTAATAGAGTTTATTTTCATCTCATCAGCAGAAATCTTTTCATAAGTTTCACCGTCAGCATAAACCTGCTCCCCTTTAAAAGCAAGGTCAACACCTGCCATAACAACCTTTGAAAAGCCCATTCTTACTGCGGACACAAATGCCATTGTTGTAGCGGAACCGCCAGTTTCCTGCTGCTTAATAAACGGATTATACTGAGATAATTTGTTAATAACCATATCGTTCATCGGGAACGATACAAACACTTTCTTAAATTTGTATGAAAGAATAGTGCTGTCAGAGTTAATATTCATAATACAGTTTATATCCGCAAGAACGGAAGCTGATTCGCTGATGGTTTTGCCAACAAATTTAGCATCTGCACAAACAACAAAATCAGGTGTAATTCCCGCCTCAAGAAGTTGTTTTAATGATTTATTTACGGCAAAAATTACAAATTTTTCTCTGTTGGATTTTATAAACGGCAGATTTTCTTTCAGAGAAGGTCCTGCGGCTGCAACAAGAGCTGCCTGACCTGCAAATTTACCGTCCAGATCGGATAGTTTATAAAATTTGCCTTCGTTGATTTTTCCGATATTGTTAAGCGCATTATCAAGCCATTGTCTTGAATACCTGGTAATCGTATTAACGTCAACCGTTTTGCTTTTGCAGGCTTCATAAACCTTTTGAGTCAATCTTAAAAGTTCCTGGCTTTTAACTACCGCATAATTCTTAAGATATAATACTTCAACCTTATCCTTTGTGAGATAAATCTCTGAAAGTTTGTCGATAAGAGCGTCCAAATCATCATATATGAAAACCCTTCCGCTTTTAAGATGGTCAGATATATCAACGTTATTAAGAACAAAGTGTATCAGTTTCGTATCCGGTTCATAAACAAAAATTCTTGAAGGGAATGTATTAAATACCTCATCAAGCTGATAGCAAAGCCCCAAACCGAAAGTTATTATAATATCATTGTTTCCCATCGGTCTTTTAATGGTTTCTTTTATCATTTTTTGAACAGCTTGTCTCGGATTATCCAAATCATCGAGAGGAACGTCATTCTTCATGAGCAGATAATCATTTGAATTTGTCATACAATATGACATATTCGCTTTTGACTCATCAAGTGCGTAACCGGCAAGCCTTGTTTTTAATTCTTCATTATCTAAGTACTCTAAATTCTTTTTATACATATAAACTACCTCAGCTCTCTTATAAATATAAAATTAGCATATTTAAGGGCAAAAGTAAATATTAAGGAGCACTCAAAAATTTATTTATTGCGGTTATCAACAACTTCTTCAAATTGTCTGAAAATATCATTTCCTACTAACTGCTCCAGCTGTGAACGTTTCTCGAAGAAATTACCTCTTGCTTTTATTTGCTCATCTATTGCATTACGGTAATAAGTATCAGTTATAAGAACAACTTCACGTTTTTGGGAAAGAGAGTTTTTGTAGTTCAGCTCTTTTTCCTTAACCATTTTTGAAGTCAAATCAAACATATATCGTGCAGTCATATAATCATAATAAGCATCAACTATTTTCTGCTGGAGTTCGTCAACTTTTCTTACAAGAATAATCATATCCGCATCGGTAACCTGAGAATATTTATAATTCAATGCCTTATTATCCTGTGACATAATGCCAAGTGTATTTCCCCCTATTAAAGCAGCACTTGCAAGAACAGGATTTCCCGTCCCCGCACCCAGAAATGTTGACATTCCTGCTATTGTTGACAAAACTTTTCTTACAGCACTTTCATCTGGTTTATCTTTTTCGGGATTTGATAATTTATAAATGGCAAATTTTATCGTATCACTTTTCATTGCAGCACCCTGCCACAAAAGAGATAAGTCCTCAAGCATCTCATTATAATCCATCTCTATGGATTTTGAGATTTCATTTGCGATACCTTTGATACTCAAGTCAGCATAAGTTAAACTTTCAGCCTTTATTTCTTTTACCGTCGCAGGTTTTATATCAATATCAGATGATGATAAATCAATTTTATCAGTTTTTTCGACCTTTGATTCAGGTACATCTGTCGTACCGAATCGGTATGCGTGCTCTTTTGGATAAGTAATGTCCTTTAGTTCAAGCGCCTGTACCGCCAGGACACTTGTCAAAAATACCGACGTTATTAAAGAGATAACTTTACTTTTTAGCATTGTTACCTCCTTTGGGCTTAACCTTCTTATCCTCTTTTGCATCTTCTTTTTTATTTTTTTCTTCAACACTTCTGTAAAGCAAATTATCAAAATCGTACTGATAAAGTTCAAGAGCATCCACCGCTTTTTTACCTGCAAGCCTTTGAAGCTGAATGTGGTATTTTTTTGCCGACTGTTCCAAAGTAAATTCACGCAATTTCATTGAATCGTACAATGAAGAAGATATTGATATTTCCAGAATATCCCTGCCGGAAAGTGCATTGGAATAATTTCTGCTGTATAAAAGCATTTTAGAACGCGTATCTTTTAAAAGGCTTAAAGTGTTCTTGTAGTTGTAATAAGAACTAATCAGCGCATCCTGCAAATCTTCAACCATGCCTGCAAGCTCAATTAATTCAGTATCCGTAAGCGGAGTTTCCTTCGGAACATTATTTCTGTTAAGCAACCCCTGCGCAAGCCTTCCTGCCGAAAATGCCGCCGTCTGAACACCATAATTTGTTCCCATCAGGCTTGGTACAAAAGAAGCACCTGCCACGATTGCCGACAGAGTTTTTGCCATAAGCGAAGAATGTATTCTTCTCTGTGATTCCGGCGTTGCAAGTTTTTTGAGAGCAAACTCAACAACCTGATTATTTTCAATAGTTGCCTTCCAAAGTAGTTCCAAATCTTTGATATCGTGCTCTTTTTGGTCGTCTATAATTTTAGACAAATCTTCGGAATTATTAATCAAAAGAGAGTCGTTAAGCTTTGCCGTACCACCCTGCAGTGAAAGTTCAGGCTTTTCTATTTCGCTCTTATCAAGCCTTACTACTGAACCTCCAACCGCTCCGAAAGAATACGGCATTAACATCACAGACAATAATAAACATACTCCGAAAAACTTTTTCATAATATATTTATACCCTAAAGGGTTAAATGTATCAAATATTATTTCAGGTATTTTGTTAATATAAGCTTTTTCAAAGCCTTTGCATTAACCGCCATCGGCTCAAGCTCCAGTATCTTATCAAGATTTTTTATTGCATCTTCATAATGACCGAGGTTTTTCTGAACGGCAGCAATAGCGTAGTATGCATCTATAAATTTGGGGTCTAATGCCACCGCTGAAACAAAATCATCCAATGCCTGCTTAGGATTGTCTTTTAATATTAACTGTCCTCTGTTATAGTAAGCATCAACCATTTTTTTGTTCAGCTCTATTGTCTTTGTATAATTTTCATAAGCCAAATCCGTATTATTCAGGCTGTGATACGCAACCGCTTTATAAAAATACGCCGTATCTGATTTGTCATTATGCCTGAGTGATTCATCAATATTTTTAATCCCTTCAAGCAGATTTCCTTTATTTATTTCCTGTATACCCAGGCTCAGATAGTATTTTGCCGTAAAGTCCTCATCATCTGCCATACATACTTCACTCAGGAGCTTTGCTTTGTTATCCAGCGCAATATTAAGTTTGGGATTAAGTAAAATGGCTTTGTTATAATCTTTCAGAGCACCTTCATAATCACCTTTTTTATATTTTGTGTAACCGCGATTATTGTATGCAAGTGAACACTTTGAATCAAGCTCTATCGCCTTGTTATAATCCGCTATCGAACCGTCAAAATCCTGAAGCTCATTTTTTACAAGCCCTCTGTTTATATAAGCATCAGTGTAGTCGGGATTTAGTTTTATAGCTTTGTCATAATACTTCAGTTTTTCATTATAATCAGCTTCAACCAAACCCAGATAAAAATAATACTCATACTTTGGCAGATGGCGTTTTACGTCAGTTTCTATAATCTTTTTTGCAGAGTCCATATCATTTGCATTAAGAGCATTTGACAGCCTGCGCATAGCTTTTGATTTGTCGTTGTTCATAAGGTTATTATAACATGGGACAAATTAAGTTTACACCCCGAAAGTATAAATTAGTTGTTTATAAAAAAGGGCGCAAACGGTTATACCGTTTGCGCCCTTTTGATTAAAACATTTTATTGTTCCAAAATATAGTTCAATATTGTTCTTACGCCAGCACCTGTAGCACCTGAGATAAACTCTTTTTGTGGTTTTTCCAGATATGCTGTTCCTGCAATATCAATATGAGCCCATTTAACATCTTTAACAAATTTTTTGAGGAACACACCTGCTACTGACGCACCGCCCCAGCGTGCGCCGGAGTTTTTCATATCTGCAATCTCAGATTTAAGACTGTCAAAGTATTCATCCCAAAGCGGAAGTTCCCAGAATTTTTCACCGTGTCTTTTAGCTGTATCAATAAGGTTGTGAACAAGTTCTTCATCATTACCCATGATGCCTGATGCGTGAGTTCCGAGGGCAACTACACAAGCACCTGTTAATGTTGCAAGGTCAATAACTTCATCAACTTTTAATTCGCAAGCATAGCAAAGAGCATCCGCAAGAGTTAATCTGCCTTCTGCATCAGTGTTGTCTATTTCAATTGTTTTACCGTTCATTGCGGTAACGATATCTCCCGGTTTGTATGCTTTTCCGCTCGGCATGTTTTCACAGGCAGCGATTAACCCGTGGACTTCAACCTGAGGATTGAATTCTCTTATTATGCTCATAACACCTAAGATACAGGCAGCGCCCGACATATCGTCTTTCATCGTAATCATTGATGAAGCAGGTTTGATATCAAGTCCGCCGGAATCGAAGCATATACCTTTACCGATGATTGCAATTCGCTTTTTCGGGTTATCACAGGTATATTTCATGTGGATAAATTTCGGTTCGTTAATGCTTCCCTGACCTACGGCAAGGAAAGCACCCATACCCATTTTTTCACATTCTTCTTTGTTATAAATTGTGGTATCTAGACCAAAATCCTGTGCTATGTTTGCCAGTTCAGACGGAGTTGCAAACTGAGCAGGCTCGTTTGAAAGATTACGAGCAAAAGCCATTGCAGTGGCAATTTTTTCTGCTTTTTTAATTTTTTCTGCATCAGCCTGTACAAAAACCTCTGCAATATGTTTGTCTTTCTTTTCTGATTTGTATTTGTCAAATTTGTAATCTGCAATAAATGCACCTAATGTAAGCTGTTCCGAATAATCAAAATCCACTCCGTCAAACGCAAAAGCAACTTTTTTAGCTTCCATTTGAGAGCATTTTTTGATTGATTTTGCAACGGCTTCTCTGAGCTTATCCGGGCAAAAATCTTCTTTTTTACCGAAACCGATTACAAGCACTTTTCTGTATGGGGCATTACCATAAGTCGGTAATAAGTATGTTTCACCAAATTTACCCTTAAAATTATCTTCTTCAATTGCGTACTTGTTAGCTAAGTCTACAGAGGTTTTTCCTCCTTCAAATTGGTTAACCACAAGAATATCAGCTTCAACAGATGCTGCATTTTCAACAACTTTAATCTCCATAGTTAAAAAACTCCTTTCTTCTGTTAAGAGTATTGTAGCCTATTCTAATGATTTTTTAAATACTCTTAGAGAATGAAAGGAAATGACTTGACTTCAAATATTTAACATGTATGATAGAAATGCTTGAGGGCGTTTAGCTCAGGGGTAAATTAAATTTTAGCTTTGAGTGAGCCTTACAGAAGGGCGTTTAGCTCAGTTGGTAGAGCGTCTCCCTTACAAGGAGAGGGTCAGAAGTTCGAGTCTTCTAACGCCCACCATAAAAAAGGAAGTGACTATTGTTACTTCCTTTTTTATTTGGAAGTTTTGATAGCGAGAACTTCGGTTGAAGTTCGAGCGACCTGTGAGCAGAGTGCGGAGTGCTTTTGCTTTGTAGTGCGATTAGCACAAAAAGCAAAACACGAAGACACGTTTAATGCGAACAGGTCAAGACAGTCTTCTAACGCCCACCATAAAAAGGACAATGACTTTTGTTATTGTCCTTTTTATTTTTGAGTTATTGTTCTGTATCAGGGATTTTGACATAAAGTGTCGCGAGTTTGACATATTTAGTCGGAAGTTGGTTCAAATATTATCTTCATTGTTATTGCTCCCTGAGGGCATACATGGGAACAAAGCGAACATCCTTCGCATGCGTTTTTATTTAGTTCTATACATTTTTCTTTTTTTATCAGTGCATTATATTCGGATTCAGAACATATTTTTACACACTTACCGCATTTACCGCACTTTTCGTCATTTATATCAGGATATAAATGGTAGTTTCTATTAAGTTTTCCGTGAGAAGTAATTTTAGGTATTGCAATGTTCTTTAATTCAGATATACTATTCATTCTTTTTTCATTGAGATAATTCAGCAATCCTGTTTTAAGACCATTAATTACTCCATAGCCGTTCAACATAACCTCAGTACATATCTGAACAACATCAGCACCGAGTGTTATATATTGTGCTGCATCTTGCCAATTTGAGATTCCACCCATACCCAAAATAGGCAAATCAGAGCATTGTCTTATTTGTGCAACGCATTTAAATCCTATCGGTTTAACTATTTCGCCGGAACAGCCTCCATATGTTGAATAACCATCAATACAAAGATTCGGTTCTAATGTATCAAGATTAACTCCCATAAATCCCTGAACTGTATTTATTGCAGCAAATCCGTCACAACCCGCTTTTTCAACGGCTTTTGCAATCCAAGTAATATCAGTTACATTTGGTGTAAGTTTTACAAAAACAGGTTTATTAGCAATAGATTTTACCCATGATGTTATTAAAATGGAAATTTCAGCACTTGTTCCTATTGCCATTCCTATATTTCTTTCGGGCATTCCATGCGGACAAGAAAAGTTCAATTCATAGGCATCAATAGGAGTGTCATTCAAAATATGTATAAGATTTTGCCACTCATCACGCTTAACAGGTGCCATAATACTTGCAATAATAACTTTTTCAGGATATTTTTTCTTTAAATAATGAATACCGTCACACCAATATTTAACTGATTTATGGCTTAGCAATTCTATATTTTGAAACCCTATAATTTTGCCTTTGGATTTCAAAGTTTCGTAGCGGGGACTCACTTCAAACATTTCTAAATCATCCGGAGTTATTGTTTTGATTACTGCTCCGCCCCACCCCATTTGAAAAGCTTTATCAATGCTTTCAATTGATGCTGTTGGCGGTGCCGATGCCAGCAAAAAAGGATTTTCAAATTCTATTCCTAATACTGATGTTTTTAATGTTGACATATTCAGACCTCACAGAAAAGTTAATATTTTTTAATTTGTGTCAAAATGATACAAAATAAGCATACTTGACTTGTAATTATTATAACACAGAGTTAAATTGTGTATGACAAAGAAATATCAGGTCAGGAGTTCAAGTATTCTAACTTATATATGGATGTTTATAATTATTTCAAATGCAGGATGTTTTGTATCATGGATTTTGAGATAAAGTATCGAGAGTTTGACATTTTAGTCGGAAGTTTTAATGATATTTATAAAACTCTATTTGACATAGCAATAACGCCTTGTTGAGTCCCATTTCCATTTATATTTTTTACAGCTTTCTTCTGTAATTGTTATCAAACCATATTCCGTATTTAGTTGTAAATTTTCTGCACAAATACCTGAATCAAGACAATAGTCTTTATCATCTTTATAAAATAAAAGAAATAGAAAGATAAAAATCAAGAAACATATAATAAATATACATAATAATTTTAATAGAATTTTCATATTTTTATAATAGCTAATATTGTTCAGGAAGTCCATTGGGTCTATAAATTTTGACAGATTCTCTACTGTCTTGATTTGGATATTTTCGACCTTGTTCTCTACCGTATTCATTTGCTTCTTGGTCTTCTTTTGAATCTTCAAGACTTTCTGCAACAGTCATTCCCTTTAATAGTACATTCTTGAACAAATCTGTAAATTCTCTTAAATCACTTATTGCTTTTGCAACTTCAGCCCCTAGTTCTCCCCGTTTTGAGCCATCGCAATTTGCTTTTGAATGAAAATACTTATCCGCACCTATTGTATTTGCTTCTTTCATATCATTATAATTTCTAATAAAATCAGATATTGTTCCAACTATTTGATTTAAGGCATCTATACAATTATCAAGTATAGTTTTTGTAAGGATATTTTGAATTTTATTGTTTATTAAATCAGAAATTTTTTATATTAATCATAATACCTCCTTATTTTTATATTGATTGTGATAATTAAATTTTCAGCAGTGCAAACTAACAATTTTAACTTATGCTAAAAAAGTTTTTACTATTTTGACCTATCCTACGCAGCCATATTAAGAGATATATGATAGCTTAATCTCAAAGCATTGCTTCAAGGTGAATATATTTTTCATTGTACATATTTTCAAAAATTACCAAATGATTGTTAAGAATTTTTTACATCTTAACCTGGAGTTCAATAGATATAGGTTTTAGAAGTATATTTTTATGGCTATAAATGTAATAAACATTGAATCATAAATGGTTTTATCTAATTGACACAAAACAATACAATTTTGCCATAAATACTTGATATTACTTCAATACAGAGATAAATTGTGTATGACAATTAAATATCAGGTCAGGAGTTCAAGTCTTCTAACGCCCACCATTTAAGAGGGTTTCAAGCTGTTATGTGTTATAGATTTTGACATATGGTATCTGGAGTTTAACATATTATTTAGAAATTCAGTGAATGAATTTTCCAAATAGGCACTTTATAATTTTTAAATGCTAAGAATTACAAAAAATACTCTTTTGAACTACATCTCGACGGACTTTGAGATAGAGAAAAACATTAATCCCGCAAGGATTTTTGATTTTAATAATAAACCTGTCGGTGATGGCAATATTGTTTACCTCTGTGAAAGAGAAATCAGAGCCAAAGACAATTTTGCCCTACAATTTGCTATTCAAAAAAACGAGGAATTAAATTTACCACTAAAAATAATTCATCCAAAAATTAATTACGCATATAATCTAAAACAAAAATTTATATATAGTCAAATTGCCCAAGCTGAAAAGCAATTTAAAAATATAGGTTTAGATTTTGAAGTTATTGAAAAAACTCCTGAGGATATTATTAAAAACTTAAACCCTGCATTGATAATTATTGATTTTAACCCGATTATAAACAGAGAGTATTTAAAAAACAAAGATTTCAAAATATACGAGATTGACGGACATAACATAGTTCCTTCAAGATTCGTTTCTGATAAACAGGAATACAGTGCCGCGATTTTAAGAAGAAAAATTTATTATAATATTTACCCATTTCTTACTGAATTTGATAATATAACAACAGAAAAAGCTGAAGCGGATTATGTTTTAGAAGATTTTATAAAAAATAGCCTGCCTTATTACGCCGAATACAAAAATGACCCGTCAAAAAATGTTTTATCGGGGTTGTCTAAATACTTGAACTTGGGTTTTATTTCAAGTCAAAGGATTGCTTTAGAAGTTATAAAATCAGAGGTAAATGACCAAAATAAAGAAATCTTTTTAGAGGAGTTAGTGATAAGAAAAGAACTTGCCGATAATTTTTGTTTGTTTTCCGAGAGTTTTAAAAACTTTACCGGCATTCCCGCCTGGGCAAAAACATCACTTGATTTTCACAAGTATGATATGAGACCGTATATTTATTCTGCAGAAGAACTGGAAAACGCAAATACCCACGATAAATTATGGAACGCAACACAAAAACAATTAACGGTTAAGGGTATTATTCATGGATATCTGAGAATGTACTGGGCAAAAAAGATAATGGAGTGGACACCTTCTGCAAATACTGCATTAAAAACAGCAATCTATTTGAACGACAAATACGCATATGATGCACCTTCCGCTAACGGTTATACAAACATTTTATGGGCAATAGGTGGTCTGCACGACCGCGCATTTACTGACTATCCCGTCACGGGTAAAATCCGCAGAATGACATACGATTCCTTAAAAAGAAAATATAATTTGTCTGATTATATGAACAAGTTTTAGGATTTGGCACAAAACGGCCCGGATATACTTAACCTTTCAGGTATTTTACAGTTGCCTGAACCCTGTTGGAAACATTTAATTTCTCATAAATAGATGATATATGTGCTTTGGTAGTATGAACTGATATACAGAGTTTTTCAGATATTTTTGAATTATTATATCCACTTATTAATAAATCCATTACATCCCGTTCTCTCTTTGTTAATATTTTATTTTTTTCACCTTCCATATTCATAATATTTCTACAAACAGAGCATTTTGTATATCGGTCAAACGGCTATATTAGAACAAATAATTTTACCGATTATGTCAACGAAGATGAAAAAATTTTTATTAATAATTTTTCAGATTTTCTTCCAGATATTTCTTATATTCATCTCTCAACGTCTTCGGTGCAAGGATTTTACAACCGGCACCCCATTTAAACACATGCCAGATAATTTCTCTGCTGCCGCTTGCTTTAAACGTCAAAGTATAACTGCCGTCTTTTTCTAATTTACCCTTCTGTGTCGGATGAAAATTAAACCTGCTTGCTTCTTCCGCAAGCTCGGAGGTAAATGAAAGTTTCACATCCAAAACTTCCCCGTGGTAAACTCCAAATGATAAATTAGTATATGCCTGTAAATCAAAATCACCCTTGTCAAAAGATTTGTCTGTCAGTTTCAGGTCCTGAAATTTATGCAATAAGTAATTGTATATTCCGTCACCTTTTGCTTTTTCTCTTGCAACAAGATAAATTTTTTCGCCATAAATCATGCCCAAAGGCTCAATTATTCGCTTTTTGTCATGATAAATTCCTGTAACAACTTTTGAATGCTGAACTGCATCGCGGATAACCTGCAGCGAATCAATACTGATTTTATACTGAGGCATTTGGCGGACTGCATAACCTTCTGTCTGCATATAAAGCTCTATGTTATTTTCCAGTGATGTTTCTTTTTTGCGGTTAAAAGCCTTAATCTTTTCAACCGTTTTACCGAGTTCTTCTTTCATTTCTCTATTTGTAGTTCTGCGCTGGCATTGTTCAATATTGGCAACCTCTTTCGGGGTAAATGTCACAAACTGTGAAATAGAATAGTTTATAAAACCCCAGTGCTTTTGCGTGTCATCAGTTTCAATTTCATCAACCGACGGAAAAATACAAGTCAAACTGTCACGCATACGTTCGGCAGTACGACGGGAAACATTGTAACGTTCTTCAATATCTTTTATTGTTATACCCTGCAATTTTGATGACATAAAAATTGCCAAATCCAATATATCAGAAACCCTTGAATACCTCGGTTTATCCTTCATAAATCAGCCCTTTCTCTATTTTGTAAAATAATTCTATCATTATTTTGCCCCTATGTCCATTTTTGACGCAGAGATATTTTATACTGCGAATATGAATATTGACAGGGCAAAAGAACTAATTGAACAAATGAATACAAATCGTGAAATTGTTGCAATGGCACTGACAGGTCTGGGCGACTACAACTATGCTCTGTGTAAAATTTTCCTGGGAAAAGAAAATCTTTCGGTTTATTGTTTAAACCCGGAATTAAAATTATTATACGAAGTTCCGAATGCTGATGTTAAAGATGTAAGGCTCTATCCGATGGAAGAAACAATAGAGATTCCAAATACCAAATCCACTCTCGGCAGAGGAATTCTTGGTTTTATAATCGGCGACTGGGCAGGGGCTGCTCTTGGTATGCTGACAACCGTGTTTCCCGAATATAAAACGATTGATGTTTATAACCTGAAAATCGAAACAACACACAAAACTCTTTGTTTTCAGGTAAAAGAATAGCAGAAAGGAAAACGTAATAAAAATATTTTAGGATAATAAACAGTATATTTGTACATAAACCGTTAATATTTACCTTTAAGGTAAGCTTCTATAAAACCGTCTATATCACCGTCCATAACCGCGTCAACATTTCCCATCTCAAACCCCGTTCTGTGGTCTTTAACCATTTTATACGGGTGAAAAACGTAAGAACGAATCTGTGACCCGAAGTTTATATCAAAAGCTTCGCCTTTAAGTTCGGCTAATTTCTTTTCATGCTCTCTCTGGCGAAGTTCCAGAAGTTTTGAAGCAAGCATCTGCATTGCATTTTCTTTATTCTGAAGCTGAGAACGCTCCTGCTGGCACTTAATCACAATCCCTGTAGGTTTATGCAGAATTCTTACGGCAGTTTCAACTTTGTTAACATTTTGTCCGCCCGCACCGCCTGAGCGCATTGTATCAATCTCCAAGTCCTCAGGAGGAATAACTATCGTTTTTTCATAATCCGGAATAATCGGTGATACCTCGCAGGAAGCAAAACTTGTCTGTCTTTTTCCGTTTGCATTAAATGGTGAAATTCTTACAAGTCTGTGTACGCCCTTTTCTGCCTTTGCATACCCGTAAGCATACTTCCCGGTAATTTTGATAGTTGCGGATTTAATTCCCGCTTCTTCGCCGTCGGATTTGTCAACAAGTTCAACTTTCCAGTTTCTGGTTTCTGCCCATCGGGTGTACATTCTGAGTAAAAGACTTGCCCAGTCCTGAGCATCAGTTCCGCCTGCGCCAGCATTAACGGTTAAAAATGCATCGGCTTCATCATATTCCCCTGAAAGCATCTTCTGAATATCATACTTATCAAGCTCTTTTTCAAGCTGGACAAGCTGATTTTCACTTTCCGCAATAAGCTCCTCATCTCCGATTTCAAAAGCGGTCTGAGCATCTTCTATAATATTTTCCCAGCGGGTAATTTTTTCTAAAGAATCCTTAATCTCCCGTGCCCTTTGCCCGAGCTCATTTGCCAAATTCTGATTTGACCAGACTTCGGGCGACTGCAAACGAACTTCTATATCCGAGAGTTCTTTTTCAAACTTACTAAGGTCAAAGACACTCCTTGTTATGGACAACTCTGTTTTTCAGTTCTTCTATATTCATAATTCTTCTATTAACTCCACAACCTTTTTATGTATATTTTCTATTGTATCAGAAGAAGAAATAACTTTAACCCTCTGCGGTTCATTTTTTGCAATTTCCAAATACCCCTGACGCACTTTATTGAAGAACTCGACACCCGCCGATTCCATTCTGTCTTTTTCTTTTCCGACTCTTTGCATAGAAGTTTCCACATCTATATCAAAAACAATAGTCAAATCCGGCTTCAGTCCGCTTGTTGCTATTTCATTCAGCATATTAATTCTGCCCAAATCCAAACCTCTGCCGTAACCCTGATACGCAACGGTTGAATCCGTATGTCTGTCGCAGAGAATAATTTTCCCCTCTTTCATTGCAGGTTTTATAATACAGTCAATATGCTGAGCTCTGTCGGCAAGAAACAAAAAAGATTCACAATTCGGCGAAACTTCCCCGTCATAATTAAGTAAAATTTCTCTTAACTTAACTCCTAAACCCTTTGCACCGGGTTCTCTTGTCAGCAGAGTTTTATATCCTTTTTTTATCAAATATTCGTTCAAAAGTTCTATCTGCGTAGTTTTTCCGCAGCCGTCAGCTCCTTCAAACGTTATAAATAAACCTTCTCTCATTTTTTATATTCCTGTATATCTTCTTCTATTTTACTATATCCAAAATATAAGCAACACTGTCTTTGGAGTTATGATTTTGGCGTACAACATTGCTGCAAGCTTCTGTCACGGTTGAATACGCATCTTTGTCATCCAGATAGTTTTCAATTTTAAAAATCAAATCCGTCATATCTTCATAAAACGGCATATAACCATCAAACAGTGATAGCTCATCACGATAATCACTAATCATAAGACGCTTACACGCTGCAGTTTGGAATGTTCTGTAATTTAGCGAAGACAACCCCTGCGAATGCATATTAAATACAATTTTAGACTTATTAATAGCTCTTGCCATTTCCGGTTCATTATCAATAAACCCCATGTAACACAAATCCAGCATTTCAGGATACCGTGCACGCGACCTTGCATCTTTGTAATGCCTGTCAATTGCATACCACGCAATTCTTAGTTTCGGAAGTTTATTAACCAGTTCTTCAAAAAAATTAAGCCTGTAATCCGTATCTAATCGTCCGGCAAACATTATATCGTATTCGGGTTCTGTACCAAAATCTTTGTAAATATCCATATTTACAAAATGCGGAAGATAATGAATATTTTTGAAATTTTCGCACTCTGTAAGCTGTTTATCCCAGTAGAATGTGTAATTATCTTCTTCATCAAGATACGGAAGATATTGCTGCCAATATTTTCCCGAAGTATTACTTCTGATATCATCAGAAAAATAATTTATTGAAGGGATATTAAGTTTATTATCAACTTTAATTTTCAGCGGTGAAAAATCATACCCCGTTATATAATCAAAATTACCCTTAAGAACTTCATCAAGATTATTCTCAAAAAGTTCGTCATAGACAGTCACATTACAGCCGTTTTGTTCAAACCCTGCAATCAGACTGCTCGTTGTAAGCCTTCCTCCGATGCTTTCGGGTAATATTGCCAAAATATTCTTTTTATCTCTCATCTTATGCTGATTTTAACATTTTTATCAAAAGAATACAACTTTATGTTATACTGTTTGTGTCAGCAGAGCCATCTGCGTGACAATTGAATAGATTTTTTGGGTCTGTAGCTCAGTGCCTTGCGGCGAACAAGAGGCAAGGAGGGCTAATGCCCGACGGAGCGAGGTCAACGGAGTCGTGTTGCGGGAGCAATACGAGCAGGTTGACAGAGCGGAGCCATCTGCGTGACAATTGAATAGATTCTTTGGGTCTGTAGCTCAGTAGGATAGAGCGGCGGTTTCCTAAACCGCGTCTGCCGTGGGTTCGACTCCCACCAGGCCCAAATTATTATTTACAAAAAACATTAACCGATTTAGTCAAAACTGATATACAAATTTCATCTTTTAAATTTTTCTTTTCGCCATCTATATGACAGGCAAGCCAGTTGTTTTCAATTTTTACTGTTTCTGCCTTAAAGTATTCTGCTCTTTTATTATTTGTCCTTATTCCTAAAATAATTCTTAAAAACTCAATATAGAATATAACAGGATTTGTTGTTTTAAGAAGAAAAATATCCATTTTGCCGTCATCAAGCAGTGCATTATTTCCTAATGAAACAAGGTTTTTATACATATTTGCAGCATTTGCAAAAATAATACACGAAGCTTTTATATCTCTTTTTTCTCCGTCAATCGTCATTGTGTATTTTTTGTTTTTAAGTCTTAGTGCAAAAATTATTCCCGCAATAAAATAAGCAAAATACCCGAATCGGTTTTTTAGTGACTGCGGAGTTTTGCAGATAATATCCGAATCATACCCAAAACCACATCTCAAGGCACATTTGTTTTCGTTAATATCAAATATATCTATTTGTTTGATATTATTCTTTTCGATAATCCTTAAAGTCTTATGTAGTCTTGATGACAAGCCCAAATTTGCCGCAAGCAAATTTGCCGTACCGCAGGGAATTATTCCCAGCACCTTATCGGTATTAACAACATAAGGAACGACTTTATTAACGGTTCCGTCGCCGCCCATAGCCAAAATCGTATCATAAGGTGTTTTATCAAGCTCTTTAAACTCGTCTATATCAACAAACTTAAACGATTTTGTGTATTTAAGCACAAAATCTATAACACGTTTTTTATACTTTAACGCTTTTTTTCTTCCGGCATTAAAATTTGTTACTATTAAGACGCAGTTCATCATACCCGTATTGTAGAATAAACTTGTAATAAAATAAAGCCTAAAATATATGCTCCCAAAACATCAGTCGGATAATGCACTCCAAGCCAGATTCGGCTCAAACCTACAAATAAAATCCAAATAATAGACAAAGTGATTACGGAGTATTTAACAGCATTATTCGTACAGTATTTATAAAAATAATAAATAACCATCCCATACAAAGCCATAGTAACAAGACTGTGGCTTGAAACATAACTGAAACTGTTCGGGTGGATAACCTGCTGAAGTTCAAACGGCGGCCGCGGTCTTTGCATAATCGGTTTAATTATACAATTCAGCAAAAACGTTACCAAAGGTATTGAACAAATGAACCCTGCTTTAAGCCATTCTCTTTTTTTAAGAAAATAAACCGAGCCTGCCATCAGAGGTATTGCTATCATCAGAGAATAGAGCTTACAATCAGGCAGAAGCGGTAATAAAAGAGGCAAACCCTGCAATTTATTTTGTATAAAAATTATCAAAGACTTGTCCCACAAAGTTACCTGGGGACAAGTTTTGATAATTATTGTGTAAATTATAAATGTTACAATTAATAATACTGTTTTTTTCATTAGTGACAACCGCATCCTGAGCACTGACCGTTACAGGAATGTTCAGAAGGTTTCTCTGTTGAACAGAAGTGGTCTCTGTCAACATAATATTCACCTTCAAGCGGAAATATCGTCATCCAGAGATTTTCTCTCCAATCCTTATCCAGAATTTCTTTAACTTCGGTTGAATATTTGTCAATTTCAGATGTAATTTTGGGATCTGTTAAATACGCTGCTGCATTTTCGTGAGTTTCATAAGGCTTAAACTCTTCATAATATTTTCTTAAAACATCAGGTCTGTCAACAATCATACAAGGTCTGAGCATATTTCCGTCTTCATAAGGAATACCATCCCTGATAGCCTTCATAAACGGTGAAGCAAGAGCTTCTGTCAGCGTACAGTTATTAACGTTGTGCGTTGCAAGGTGAACAAAAGTACAAGGTTCAACATCACCCTTCGGGTTAACGTGAACATATTGTCTTCCGCCTGCAATACAACCCATCATTTCTGGTCCGTCACCCCAGAAGTCGACCGTCATCATCGGAAGTGTGTTTCTTGCATTATAAACAGCCTTCAGAATTTGACGTCTTTGGTCTGCATTCGGTGTCATACTGATATCAGGGCTGTCACCAACCGGTACATAATGGAAAAACCAGGTCCACAAGCACCCTTTATCGGATAACATTTGCATAAACTCGTCAGAAGTAACTTCATCACAGTTCTGAGAAGTTGCAACAACTGATGCACCAAAGAATATGCCTGCTTTTTTCAGCATATCCATTTTTTCCATAACCATATCAAAAGTACCTTCGCCTCTTACGGCATCAGTATTTTCTTTTAATCCGCTTATAGAAAACATCGGCTGAACGTTGCCGAGTTTTTTTAATTTTTCAACTGTTTTTTCCGTAATCAGAGAACCGTTTGTAAATGTAATAAATGTACAATCATTAAATTCTTCGCAAAGCTCCAAAAATTCTTTTCTTATAAATGGTTCACCGCCGACTATCGGGAATATATGAATACCCATAACATCACGGGCTTCAGTAAAAATTTCTCTCCATTTATCTTTAGTCAAGTCTTCTCTTACATCATATTCATGAGCCCAGCAGCCTTTGCAGTGAAAATTACAATTTTTGGTAATACTTGCAAGCAAAACCGTCGGAGGGAAAAATCCGTTCTTTTCGTTAAATTCTGAACGTTTTCTCAAATTATCCCCGTAATAACCGTTTACAAAAAAGTTTTTAATCCATTTGTTTCTGCAATTCGGGTGAAGTTCCGTTAATATTCTTTTCCACCAGAAAAAATGTGCGTGTTCTGATTCAAACAGCCATCTCATTCTGCGTGCGTGGTTAATACCACCTTTTGAACCCGCAATTTTTTCAAAAATCTTAGCAAGATTTACCAATTTTTGCTTTGAAAAATTATGCCCAAGATAATTTATTGTCTGATCTATAACAAAATTATTTAATTTAAGTTTAAGCCCATCCAATGCACCCATAGAATTTGACTGCCACATAGCACTTTGCTCTTTTACTCTCATTATATTTCTCCTCTATTGTTTAAGCTATTTATAAGCTAACATAAGCATAACGCTTGTTCAATAAAAAGCAGATATTAAACTACGTTAGCTTTCATATATTCAACCCACTGTTTTACAATTTCTTCTTCGGGAAGTTCATAAGAGATGGGTTTACCTATTTTCAAAGTCAAATGCTTCATAAACGGAATCCAGGTGTATCCTGTAAAATTGCAAATTGCAATCGGAACAATATCCATCTTTGCAAGTTTAGCAATCGCAACAAACCCGGGTTTTATATCATTAAATTTTTCACCTTCGAGAATTTGTTTTCCCTGCGGGAACATTCCCAAATTCCATTTTGTATGTCTTGCTATATCAATAATAGTTTTTAATGTCGCTTTTTCGGGATTTTCTCTGTCAACAGAGTATGCCCCTAAACTTATAACCAAAAATCTGATTAAAGGATTTTTGTGTTCATAAAGCTCTTTTTTCGCCATATAAGCAACGGGAGCATTAGCAACAACAGATATTAACGGCGCATCTATATAAGACTGATGGTTAGATGTATAAACATAACGCTTGCGCCTGTCGACATTCTTCCAACCTTCAACACGAGTCGTGTACCAGAGAAATGCCGCGGGCCAAACCACAAACCATAAGAACAATGTTATCCATAAGGTTCTTATAAAACCGTAATCCTCAGGATATCGTCTGTTGTAATTGCGTTTTACCATCAATCCATGCCCTTAACTAGTATCTTTTGACAACAAAGAACATTAACGCTATATTCGCTAGAGAAGTCAGCGTTTGTGAAATAGGAGTTAACCAATCATTCCCTGCTATACGTCTTGGTACAACAATCGTATCACCGGCTGCAACTTTTGTTCTCAAATGAGCCCGCATAGCCCTTCCGTTTGAACCAACCTTGTATATTCTAAATTTATTAGCATTTGGCGTGTATCCGCCAACCATTTTTATATAATTTTTAACATTTGAGCCTTTTGTGTATACAAAAGCTTGTTCGTTATAAACTTCTCCAATAACAGCTACATAATTAGAAATTCTTGGTATATATATATCATCACCATCCTGCAATTCAATATTATCAATTTTACTTATTTTACTTAAATCATTACTTTGTATATTAAGAGCAATCTGACCGTTATATTGTTTATTTATTGTTTCTTCGCTTTCTTTCATCTGTTCTATCAGCGCTATTTTCGTTGTTTGATCATTTACACTTTGTTTATAACCTGAAGCAAGCCTTCCTTCTAGAAGTCTGATGTCTTTTTCTGTATTTTTTATTGCTAAATTAACTTGTTTGTTTTTAACATTAGTACGTTTGTATATAACGCCTCTTAAATCTGCATCATCATCTAAGCCGCCTGCCAATTCAATGATATCTGTTAACTTTTTACCCTTAACAAAAGAATATACTCCCGGCTTTTTTACAAATCCTGAAATCTTTACAGTTTTAATATTTTCATTGTCTCTAAGCGTTCTGAATAAAACCTTGTCATCCGCATTTATTGCTATTGTTTTTATTTTATCAGTTTTTATCATAATGTCATACAAGTAATAAATCCTAACAGGAGCATCTTTTCTGTTAGTAATTTCAACAGCAATATTTTCTGCCGGAATGAGTTTGTTTGAGTTCTCAGTTGAGACACTAATTTTTACATCCTCATTGTTTTTCTTTTCTTGAGATAACAACGCTTCTTCATTTCTCATATTATCATTATCTGAAGTTACATCCGATTCCATAAACTGTATATCAGCCATAATATCACTCAATGTTAAATTATGAGTATATGGTATACGTTTTGGAAGGTTTATACAACCATATACATCAACAAAATCTGAATTGGTATTTTTATAAATAGTAATAACATCTCTTGGTTGCAATATTGGGTCATTCATCCCTGCAAAAAACTCTTTTAAATAAACAGGGATTGTTTCGGTAACATTATTTTTGCCGGAATATCTTTTTATTACAGCCTGATAAATAAAAGTTTCTGCGCGTAATTCATCTTCCGATTTTAATATATCTGAAAGACGCATACCTTCTCTATAAGTATATGTTGCCGGATGTTTAATATTACCCTGAATCGTTACTGTATTTTCGACATCATTATACATCTCTCTGAATTGAACCGAGTCACCATCCGAAAGCTTTGTATTTTTTGCATCTAAATATGAAATATCTTTTGCAACTTTTTGTCCGACCGCTTTATCGAAGCTAATCATTGTAACTTCATCTCTTTTCGTTGTTACAAGTAAATCCCCTGTATATCTCATAACATCTCCGAGCGTTTCGCCGGTTTTAAACTCATAAATTCCCGGATTAGAAATCCCATTTTTGATGAGCATTGTATTTTTAATTTTATCAACAAATATTTTATCATTAGCTTTAACTATTATATTTCTATCGTTACCTAAAAAGATTGCATCATATAAATCAACATGTTTGTTATTGTATTTTATATTCCTTAACGTACCGGTTTTTTTTACACCTCCTGCCGCACTAAGTACATCTAAAATAGACGAATTATTGCTTACATATACCTTACCCGGTTTTTCTACTTCACCATAAACAAAAACTGAAAAAGTATTTCCTGACGGTATTTGAAGTTTTACTTTCATATTAGAATACTTTTTTTGAGCAAGAGCATTGATTTCTTTTTCAACTTCACCTAAAGTTTTTCCATCTGCTTTGACAGGACCGATGCCCGGAACAAAAAGGCTTCCGTTAGAACCTACCTCTGCTGATGTCACAGGAGATATAAGATTTGAACCGGATAAAGATATTACATCAACAGAATCACCATAAGATAAAATATTTACTTTTTCACCAATACTCAACTTGTAGGAACTATCATATTTACCTGCAGCTGACGCATTCAATGTTCCCTTTTTAAACTTATCGTATCCGACCTGTTTCATAATGTTGCCGGAAGTTCTGTTTTCATGTCCGTTATATATTTTTTCTATTGTGCTCACATTGCCAACTGGATGATTAACACTTAATTCCTGTTGATTATCTTCAAAAGCATTCATTGTTTTTTGGTTTAATGCATTCGGATCCGCTGCAAAAACAGCATAATTAGAACAAAATGCCAGCATTATAAACAAAGTAAATAATTTCTTTATCATTGATTAAACCTTCCGATAGTTGTACTCATACTTCATACAAAATTATGGCATGCTGATTATGTAATAGCAATCTGCATGAGTGATTTAATCGCAGGCCACTCTAATCTCCAAAGTCCCGAAGCATCTAGCGCATAGTTACCTACACAGGCAAGTTTGCAATCTTTACATTTGTTTACAGAGTTGACAAATACAGGATCTTTTAAAACATCCTTTAAAGATCTGTTTCTTACATTTATATACGGCTGCCTGTCATAGCACTGGAGCATATCACCGTTTGAATAAATAACGGTCGCAATTCTCGGCCAGTGACATTCATAATAATTCTTTTTGTCAATAATATAATCCATAAAGTAATCGGAAATTCTAATCGGATATCCGCTGTGTTTAAGTTCTTTAATCTGCTTGAATGTTTCTGATAATTGATCTGCTTCAAGTTCGGTTTCTTTAACATTCTGCGCTTCTTCAAGTTTTTGATTTGACTTATTAACGGAAATATACATCAAAATATCTTCATCTTTACAGAACTGAGCAACTTCTTTTATCTGCTCAAAACTTGTTTTTGCTGAAACTACACAGCAGGTATAAATACGCATTTTCGGTGAATGAATTTTATGGTACTCAATACCGCTTTTTAATCTGTCAAAACATCCCGGAAGATGTCTGATATCGTCGTGAGCTTTACCAACTGCATCACAGGATACAAACATAATATCAGTATATTTGCCGAAATCCGGATTTTCTTCCAAAAACCAGCCGTTAGTAGCAATTTTTGTATATAAACCTGCATCATGAGAAGCCTTACAGATATCTGCAATATCCTGTCTCATAAGAGGTTCGCCGCCCCAGAAAATACTGTCTAAATAACCGCATTCTCCTGCTTCTTTTATTAGTTTCTGAATTTCAGCCAAAGACATATCTTCGTGGTCATTTTTATGTTTCCAGTAACAGAAATCGCAATCGCAGTTACAAACATTCGTAACCATCAGTGACAGACATAGCGGTCTCGGGGTTTTAGACAATCTGCTTTTTATACAGGTTGCCGCACCGCCTATCAGATTTCTGTAATATTTAAGACGTTCAAAATTCATACTGTTTCTTGATTTTGTTTGCATTATTATTTACCTCTTTTTACTTCTCTTAATTTCCTTCTCTTAACTAAATCTATAAAGGCTTCTATTCTTGTAATATTTCCCGCCTTTCCCGTCTGCTCATCAAGAACAAGCTCAAGAACGGGGATATCTTCCTGTTTGCTTACTTTCGGCAAAATGTTCTGAGCAACAATTTCCGGCATACAGGAAAACGGCATTATATGTATTATACCATCAATACCATTTCTTGCACCAAATACTGTATCACCCACTGTTTCTATGCATTCTCCGCCAATTGCACGTTTCATATAGTCCTGTGCATATCTTACACAGCGTTCTCTGTGTGATTCCTTTTTGTAGAAAAATGACGGCTGTAAAACGTGTTCAAGCCAATCTGAGAAAAATATCTGTCTTTGAACCTCTACCCCCAAATCGCCAATTGTTTTTTCAATCTCCTGATTTGTATAAGGGTCTAAAAGTACAAAAAA
Organism: uncultured bacterium; assembly: GCA_902763805.1. Taxonomy (GTDB): domain Bacteria; phylum Cyanobacteriota; class Vampirovibrionia; order Gastranaerophilales; family Gastranaerophilaceae; genus CAG-196. The sequence continues at coordinate 156,459 of CACWTN010000005.1, forward strand.
TTCTCCGAGCAGATAAACTTTTGGAACAATTCGGTCCTTATCAATTGGAATGGTCTTAAAATCTTCAATAATCTGTTTTTTTAATTTTTTACACCCTGAAACAGAGCTTGTTTCACGGATAATTTTATACCATTTTTTGTAACATCTTTCGGCATCACCTTTATTAAGTTCTCTCGGGCGTGTATAAAACAAAAGTCTTTCTGCCGTATCTATAGCAAACGCTTTGTTAAACCCAGTACTAAAACCTTTATAATATCTGAACGGATTAAGACAACGTGTAACGTGCCAGAACGCTTTTAAAGTCTGTTTCATCTTACTCTGATACATATCAAAAACGCACATATCAAACTCATATCCCATTTTTTTTAGTGTTTTTTGTGCCATTTTTGTATAATTTCCGAAACGGCAGGAACCGGGTGCCTGAAACATCATCAGAGTATTTGCACCTTTTTCAAGCGCCATAATATAATTTGCAAGATTAAGCTTGTACGGCAGACAAATTCCCTCAATGCTGTTTTTAACTCCGATTTCAAGAGCTTCGTTCGTATTTGGGGGAGGCATTACAATTTTTGCACCCAAAGAGCTTACCAGAGCTTCCATGGATAAATCTATATTACCCATTCTCGGCCAAGCAACAATCCTGTCACGGGTGGCAATTGTATTATCCATTTGTGATATTGTAAGATTTCCTTTTTTATCTTTCTTCATTTATCTTCAGCTAATCTTTCCAATTTTATTTAACCACAATCGGATTTGTATATGCAAATCCCCTGCCTTTTCTGAAAAATTCAACTCTGTACTTTCCTTTTTCGGCAAGCGGTAAAGAACAAGCTTTGGTTATTGAGGAATATATTTCTTTTCCGTTTAACAAAACTCTCAGGTCAGACTTTTTGTTAACTCTTATATTTAATTTTGTATTTTCATCTAAATTGATGTTCTCACCGCAAAATGCACAACTGACATTGTTTGTAACATATACGTCAGGAACTCTTTTTTCAATATGTCTGTTTATAATAATATTATTCCCGCTTATTACGGCGTTCAAAATCTGTTTTTTTCCTTCTTCAAAATCTTTTGAAAGCGGTTCTTTTAAATTTATCACGTTGTTAATTGTCTTAAAACAAACAGTATATGGGAAAATATACAAAGGAATCAGATAATCTTTTACAAGCAGAGCGTGTGCATCAACTCCGCCTAGAGCCGGAACAAATTTTTCCCCGTCATTATTCAATTTATCCCACCAATTCAAAGTCAAAACAGAAGGGTTTTTAACATTTTTATGCTTGAAAAAGAATGCATAGGCAAGAGTTAAAAGATTGCTGTCATCAAGATTATCCGCCCAGTTTGAAAACCAGTTCCAGATTTCAACTCCGTCAGGAATGACATTTTTATCCGTCCACGGAATACAATGATGAGAGTTTTTCCTCGGAACAGGGTTTCCGTTCTTATCCATGGCAAAACCTTCATCAGGGTGTGCCGCAAACCCAAATCCGCCCTGTTCTCTTACTTTATCAACATATTCCTGAGGATTATCGGAAGGATAAATAACACTGTTAGTTCCCAACGCCAAATAATGGTTCTGACTGTTTGGTGATATTTCTTCGGCTCTTATAACGTATACACCGTCAAAAATACCTTCTTCAATATCCATTGTATTGTGATCGGTAACTATTATCCAGTTTAACCCTGCTTTCTTTGCGGCTCTCACAATGGTTTTTAAATCACCCGTTCCGTCAGAAAATGTTGTATGAATATGTATTGCTCCGCAATATCTGTATATGGGAGTTTCCTGCATTATTATTACCTTATTTTGTTGTTAAAATCTCTTCTTTATGCTTTTCAGCAGTATTTACCCCTGCTGTTTTGTTTTTGTTTGCGGCAGTATGCAATAGATTAATAATATTTTCTTTTTGCAGAGTTCTTCGTTTTTTGCGGATAAGCATATCAACGAAAGCCTCTATTCTTGTAACAAAACCTGCTTCTCCTGTGTGTTCATCAATATTAAGATGAATCATCGGAATATTTTTTTCTTTTGCGTGATATTGGACTTCTTCAACCATCAAAGAATCAGGGCCGCAGCCAAATGCTGACAGAGCAATAATTCCGTCAATTTTGTTATTGTTCATATAATATGCGGCAGTTCCTGTCAGTTCCAGCTCGTTTGCCCAATACTGAATTTCACCCAGCGCTTCAATTGATTTTCCTGCATCTTCCCTTGAAACATTAAGAGCTGTATATGATTTTACTCCCATCTTTTCAAGTTTTTTAATCAGATTAAGCGAAATTCTTTCATCAAACAAGTTGTATCCGTGAGCCATGATTGCGACAGAGAGCGGTCTTACAACCTCAACCGGCTTTATAACCTGTTTGCCCTCAATTGCATTTTTCAACGCTTCATCAAAACTCAAGCCTGATTTTGCCATTTTGTGGAAATTGTTATAAACTTCCCAGCCTTTTTGTATGGCTGATTCTACAAAATCTTTATCTGTAATATCAAATCTGCCTGCAAAATCATAGCAAAAATCTTTAAACGATATACCTTCCGTTTTGTTTATTTCAGGATCAATGATATTAATTGGACGGTTAATTACATTACGGATTATTTCGGGCAAGCCTCTTATCTTACTGCAGTTATTAATTTTGTACGCAGAAGCCTGAAGCGAAGGAATAAAAATTGTTTCGCAGCCTTTATCAAGAAGATTGATTACGTGCCCTACATAAACTTTTACCGGCAGACAGGTATCCGAAACAACATATTTACAGCCGTCATTAATTGTTTTTGAGGTTGTTTTGTCAGACAAAACAATCTCTAACCCAAGTGCGGTAAAAAATCCGTAATAGAATGGGTAATTGCTGTAATATGAAATAGCTCTGGGCATTCCTATTGTTCTTTTATCCGTAATTATATCCATAATGTTTTATCTGAAAATGTTATTAAATATCTTTTCCATCCTATCACGAAAAAAATAACTGTAAAATAACAGTCAGTTAGAGAAGAAAATAAACGCTATGACTAATATATAATATAGCAGCTCTTCATCAAAAAAGAAGACAAGCTAAGACGAGAGTTATCAAGCTTTAAGAGATTGATTCAATGGTTATATAGCGTCTAAAGAATTACTATATCAACAAAAATATTGTTGCCGAATTGGCAATTCCGACCTTCGTATTAACAAAATTAAAAACGTAACGGTATTTTTGATTGTTCTACATCAACATTTAGGTATTCTAATTCTTCCAGCAATTCTTTTAATCCGTATTTTGCCAAGATATCTTTTTGCGTCGGGGATATTTTTATTCCTTCAATACAATTTTTTTTGTTTTTAAAATTAATTTCGGTATAAGGTACAAAAATACCCTTTTGAAGTCTGAATTTTGTATTATTTCCACCTATAACCTTATTTTTTGTTTTTAAAGTTAAACTGCTGATTACTATACGAAATTCTTCTTCATTTTTAAAATACGGTGATTTACAAAATAATGATAATAATTTTATAACTTGCTCACATGATACAATAACATCCCGTTTATTATTTTCATCTTCTTGCAAATATAGTCTGTAAAAATAATTGAAAAGTTTATCCAATACTTTTTTTTGTATAGATTCTTCATATATAACTTTTCCGGTAAAACAATCTTTTTTTGTACTCTTTTCAATAACCCTTGTAATTAAAGCTCTGTCAAACTCTATACTATACCCAATACTGTTTGGATTTTTTGTATAATACACCCATAAAGGCAAACAGTCTGAGTTTAGAGAAAAAGAAATAACAAAAATATTTGATTTTATACTGCAAACTTTTAATTCTGAATAACCAAATCTATTTACACTGTCAAACAAATCTATTACTTTTATAATTTCATCTTTAAAAATTTTATCAAATTTATTGGTACCTTCTAGATATTTTTTTGCTAAATCATAAAAATACTTCATTTCTGATTCATCATTCATATATTTGATATCGGAAAGCCTAAGTGTTGAATTTTCTAATATCGATTTAAGAGCACTGTCAGAAGTATAATGATAAACTAAACGCTGACGTGTATTCTTGATAAGAGTTCTTGCAAACGAATTTGCATCATCATATATTTCATAAGATCTTTTATCAACTTCAAATTTCATATTATTACACTATTTTTAATCTACAACGCATATAAAAAGCAAAAACTATACACATGTCGTTTTTCTTTACTCATAATCTATCACAAAAATATCTTTTTCTGACAAATTATTAAAAATTAATAATTTAATCATCTCACAACAAACATGGTAAATTGCACTCAGCTAATATGTCGGATTTCGACTTGCAAGTTTGAAGTTGCACGTTAAATCGAAAACATTTACCCCCGACCTTGCGGACTCTGCCGACTGAGAAAGACTGACTGTCTTTCGAAGGAGAGGGAGCCGTACGCTCGTTGAAGTTTGTACGAAGAATGAGTACAAGCTGAAACGGTTTCGAAGAAACTGCGTTGCGGCGATTACCCGCAAAAAACACAAAAAAATAGCAAGGGAGAGATTCGAACTCTCGACCTCACGGGTATGAGCCGTGCGCTCTCACCAGCTGAGCTACCTTGCCATATCTTTATTTCAATTGTAAGACTATTCTCACACAAACATTTTCAAATATCAACCCTAAGGATTAAAACAAAATAAAATGGGATAAATCAGAGATTTATCCCTTTCCCAATAATAGTATTCAGGTTGTAGTCGATTAGTCTTTATCATGTTTAATTTTTGATTCAAATGGTGACGGATCTTGGTGTCCGTTAAAAGTTTTTTGAAAATCCTCTTTATCACCTTTTAAATGTTTATCAAAATGGTGATGTTTGTGGAACGGGCAGGGTGCGACAACAGGAGCCGGTGCGCCAAATCTCATCGGGCAGGGCATCATTGGCGGTCTGTGTGTTGCGGCAAACAATGTTAATGCAGCATATACACCTGTGAACGTTCCCAATGCTATTACCAAAAATTTTCTGAAGGTTTTGTTTTGACATATACAATTTGTTTCTTGTTTTTCTTCTGACATAGGTTACTCTCCTTTTTGTTTTTGTCCTTTTCTTCCGCCTACATTATGTAAACGAAAACGGAAATTAAATTGTTCATTTTTTGTTCAATATTTTTTTAAAGTCTTTAAAATCGCATATTTCAGGCTTTTTAGAAAAGATGATTTTTTATGTTAATATTTAATTATGACAAAATATTCTGATAAAGCATGCAATAATTTCCTAAACGGTTGTAACTGTGCACAATCTGTTTTATGCGCATTTGCGGAAAAAGTCGGTATGGACGAAAAGACAGCAATGAAGCTTGCTTCCTCTTTTGGGGGAGGGATGGGCAGATTGAGAGAAGTCTGCGGAGCTGTTTCTGCAATGTTTATGATAGCAGGCTTGCTCAAAGGATATGATACCGCAGGTGATGACATCGGTAAAACCCGACAGTATCAGCTTGTTCAGAACCTGGCGAAAAAATTCAAGGATTGTCATGAAACTATTATTTGCCGTGAGCTGTTAGGTTTAGACGGAGAAGATAATCCGATACCGACAAAAAGAACACCCGAATACTACGCCTCAAGACCTTGTGAAAACTTTATCAGAACCGCATCTGAAATAATTGAAGCAGAGTTTTTAAATTAGCGGCGAAAACACTCTGTAGTAAAGATAAATACTTACAAGAATAATCAGCCAGCCGCTCGCTTTCATCAGCTTATCAGTAACAGCTGAAAGTTTTTTCATGTTTTTTATTACCGATGTAAAAAGCCCTGCGGCTATAAGAATTATTCCCTGTCCTGCTGCGAACAGAAACAGCATTAAAGCTGATGCAGCAAGATTTTTACCCATTGCCGCAAACACCATTATCCCCGCTAAAATTGGCGTAGAACAGGGAGTTCCGGCAAGCGCAAACACCACACCGAGAAGTATCGGATACAAAATAAGAGAATTTGTGTTATTTTGCGGCATTGACTTTATTATAACCGGGATTTCAAAATCAAGAATATCCGTTATTTTAAGTCCTATAACAAGCAGCAGCGATGCCATTACTATTGTAAAATATCCGCCTAAAGCTGATGCAAAAACACTTCCCGTAACAGCACATATTACGCCGATGATGGTAAAAACCAGCGCCGTTCCCAGAATAAAACAACACATCTGAATAAAAGTTCTGTACGGAGTTTCTTTTGAGCAGCCGCCGACATACCCTATAATAAGAGGAAGCATTGCGAGCGAGCAAGGTGATACAGATGCAACAACCCCGCCGAAAAATGCAGCCGAAAACATCAAAAGCCAGGTTACCCCGTTTATATTTTCAACAGATAATATTTGTACCAAATTATTCATTGATTAACTCTTCCGTATAACTTTCAAAAACTTCGGGTTTCATTGTTCCCTCTATACGTTTTGTAATTCTTCCGTCCTGATTTTTAAAAACTGTAGTCGGGACAAGAGTTACATTATATTCTCTTATAAGTTCACGAACTTTTTTATCTTTTTTAGTCACATCAATTTTACTGAGTGTAACTCTGTTTTCGTATTTAGGAAAAACTTCTTCTATTACCTGTTCAAGCTGATTGCATTCATAACACATTGGGGATGCAAACTTTATTATCTCATCGCCTGTCAGCGCAGCAGCAGGCTGAGTTGATATACTTTCTCTTGTTAATCCGTAATATACTGCCAAAGGCACAACAAAAATAAGAGAAATCCAGATAATATTTTTATTCATATATGTCCTTTCCGGGATACAAACAGTTTTGCTTATCCCTTTTTACTCTATCACATAATATAAAAAGGGAACAAAATTTTAATCGGCAAACAGGCTATTTTTTGGGATAAATATTAAGCCTTTCCTTCAACCTTTCCTTCCGGAACTTCTACTTCTGCTCTGTTATAAGCATTGGAAGCATGCCCGAAGCTTACAGTCATAAACTTACTTTTGCTGTTATTATCAACAACTTTTGTATCAGAGTTTTTTGCTTCCATTCTTGCATTTTGCTCGCAATATCTCAAATATTCGTTATAAGATACTTTTTTATCTTTGTTTATATCCAGCTCTGCACTATAATTTCCGTCACCGTCATTTGCATATATCAAATCAAGATTTCCGATTGGAAAATCTTCTTTTTTAGTTTTTCCGGCTTCTTCTGCGCTTTCCGACGAAGCCTGTGACATTCTGTACGCCATTCTCAGCTCTATCATGTCTTTCATATCCTTCGATGATATATTATTGTTTTTGCAATACTCTTTAAACTCGTCAAAGGAAACAACCCCGTCCCTGTCAGAATCCATTGCTTCCTGATACATCGGTTCACCCTTTTTTGCATAAAAGGAATTGTTGTTATTAATTTTGTTAAAATTTGTTTTGAGCATTGAAGTCATAAATAAATCAGACTGCAAGTTCATTGCCTTTTGATTGAGTATGTTAAGCGCCATAATTAATTTCCCCAAGTTTATAAATACAGTTATTTATAATCCTCTATACTGCAAGTATGTCATTTTTATCGTTAAACCTCAATACTCCATAAATAGTATTTTTTGGGATATTGTAAAATTTTGTAAACTGTACTGGCAAAAAAAAATTTTTTCACGTTTATAACTAAAACATAGGGATATTATCCGTAATTTAAGTTAAAAGGAAAAACAACACATGCAAATTCAGAAAATCGGGGTTGAAATTAATCAAGGGGCTAACAAAGGAACAAATCTTTCAAACAAGAGCAATATTACTTTTGGATATAACTTGCGTGTTAATACACAATTAGTTCAGGCATTGAACAATGCAAAAAAGAATAAAGCTTTTTCAGACTACATAAAAGAGTTGGTTGTCTCAACAAATAAAGCCGAAAGAGCGCTTAAAACCGCAGAAAAAAAAGGATATAAAACACTGCTGACTTCGCTTATTGCGTCGTTCGTTCCCGCAAAGATACTTCTTGTCGATATGATAAACTCTCTGTTCCCTGATTACGAGTACAGAGCAAATGAAATTGAAGCTTATGAAGAAGAAATGGCAGATAATAATATCTCTCAAGATGACCCTCACTGGATGAGTATACTTGTCAGCACGCTTAAAGATCACGAAGCTCAGGATCAGGCAGAAGTTGCCGCGCACGTTTTATCAAAAGTAATGAAAGAACAATTCCCAAGATTACAATTCGATTTTTCCGGCATAACAGGTGCGCTTAAATCTCAGTATCTGGAGGCTGTAGATGAAGCAGACGAATATGACGAATTTGATGAAAACGATATAAACGAAACAACTGCTGCCAATGATGACAAAAACTTAAAAGCCAGAATTGCACTCGGTAAGAGCAAAGTTTTACACTACGAACCGACAAGCGAAAACGAGAAAAAAGGTTTTGCATCACTAGGCGGAATGAAAGAACTGAAAAAACAGCTTATGGAAGATATTGTTATTCCGCTAAGAGATCCCAAAGCCGCTAAATACAACGAAGAACATTACGGAATAAAAAGACCTAACGGAATTCTGTTTTACGGACCTCCCGGCTGCGGTAAAACAACTATCGTGGAAAGATTATCCGTAGAAACAGGTTTACCGCTTCTTGAACTTACTACTGACTCATTCGGTTCGGAATATATTAACGGAAGTGAAATAAACTTAGGTGCAGTTTTTGATTATGCAGCATCAATCGCTTCAGAAGAAAAACCAGTAATATTATTTATTGATGACGTCGACGGAATTGTCGGAAACAGAAATGGTTTTATGCACGACCATAAGAAAAGTGAACTCAGTGTATTCCTGAAAAGAGTACAGGATGCTCAAAAAAATAACATTATTGTTATTGCCGCAACAAATAACTATGACGGCATCGACAAAGCATTCACTTCAAGATTAAGACAGCAGATTTACGCAGGACTTCCCGACAAAGATGCAAGAAAATCAATAATAAAAATGAAACTTGAAGAAACAGATAACGGTAAAAATCTTGCACAGGACGAAGCAGCTCTTGATAAAATTGCGGAACTGACAGAAAGCTTCCCGATTAGAGCCCTGGAAGATTTTGCAACAGAAACAAGAAAAATGGCATTTATAAACGGAATACGTGATATTACTCTTAAAGATTACGAAGAAGTTATCGCAAAACCTGAAAGCCAAAACAAAAAGATTAAAGAAGAAAACTTCAAAACTAAGGCAACAAGACCTTCTATAGGTTTCAGCAGCCCAAAAACAATAGGATAGAACAAGCAGGTTTGTGTAATTTTACACAGCTGATATTATATATAATAAAGGGGCATTCTCAAACAATGCACCCTGTTTTTATTTCTCTGCTCAAATAAATTTTTGTAAACGGTCTGTCATATTTTTTGAGATGTTCGCATCTTATGCGCAGAATTTTCCCGTCACCGCACAAAACATCTATCGTCTTGTTATCAGCATTGAAATCAACAACCGTACCTGCCTCTGTATATTTGCTTTTGTTTTCACATATCTCTGTTCCCTGAGGAAGAGCGCTTAATATTGCCACATTATGATAAAAATATGCTTCATCCCAAGGGTAAATTGCTCTTATTTTTGCATAATTTTCTTCTGCTGATTTTTTGAAATCCAGCTCATAATCACATGGATGTGAATAATATGTTGATTTTTCTTCAGCCTGCGTCAGCGGAATAATTATATCTTCGCTTAAATCTTTAAGCAGTTCGCAAACAACACCCCTTGCCGTCAAAACAGTTCTTTCTTTAAGTGTTTTTCCCGTATCAGACGGATAAATTTTTATTTCCTCCTGCGCAAGAATTGCACCAGTATCATAGTCATTGTCAATTAAATGAAAAGAAACACCTGTTGTTTGCTCGCCATTTCTTATAACCCAGTAATAAGGATTCGGTCCTCTGTACTTTGGAAGAAGCGAAGGGTGGACATTGATTGCAGCTATTTTGGGGATATCATATATTTCCTTTTTTATTCTTTCTCCCCACGAACCTACCAGAATAATATCGGGATTAAGTTTTATAAGAGCTTTTTTAAACTTTTTCGTATTAACCCCTCCGGCATCAATTTCCGGAAGGTTATAACTTTTTATATAATTATGGTCCAAAGAAGGATAAATAATATCTTTTATTTTTCTTATTATCGGATTATATTTAGCCATTTCTTTTCTGAAAACACCGACAATCTCGCAGTTTGCGTCAAGCGTTCCCGCAATTAAATTTGTAAACATCTCTCCGTATCCGATAATTACAACTCTGAGCATTGTTTTATGTCCTCTTTTATTTGAGCTTTAAGCTCATCTAAACTTCCAAATTTTTTTTCACCTCTGATTTGTTTTAAGACCTCAACGCTGATGTTTTTACCGTACAAATCTCCGTCAAAATTCAGAATATGAATTTCTGCCACAGGTTCAGTAGTATTGTTAACTGTCGGCTTCATGCCCCAATTCATAATTGCGGTATGCTCCTGCCACTTTACTCCATATACACCAAACGGTATTTTAACAATATCTTCGGGATATTTAATATTTGCCGTCGGAAACCCCATTGTTCTGCCGAGTTTTGCCCCGTGAATTACCGTTCCTTCAAGTACAAAATTACTTTCAAGCAAGCGGTTTGCTTCTTCTATTTCACCTTTTATCAGCAAATTCCTTATCAGTGTAGAGCTTATAGGACTGCCGTTTTCTTTTACAGGCGGAACACATATATATTTATAATCATATTCTTTCTGATATTTTTCCAAAAATTCAGGATTGCCCTTCTTATCTTTCCCAAAAGTATGATTAAACCCTGTAGATATTGATATCGGATTATATGTACCGATTAAATTTTTCAGATAATCTTCCGCAGTTACAGAGGCTATCTCAGGAAAATTAAGCTCAACAACTTCTTTAACTCCCAATTTTTCTATCTTTTTAACAGAATTTTCTCTTGATAATATACATTCGGCCTTTTTCCCGAAATAAACCGCCGGCGACTCCTTAAACGTAATCAGCGTAACGTCGTCAGAACACTCAAACGCTGACTGAATCACCATTCTGTGTGCTTTATGTACTCCGTCAAAAAAACCTAAAACTAAACTTTTTTTCATAGGCTATGCAATAATATTGAGTTTTCCGCCTAAAATTCTCTGATGACAGAAGTTTTTCCACTGATTTACACTGTCAAAAACATAAGGAAGTTTATCTTCCGATGCAGTTTTCTTTGTTGTATAAGGGGTTAATGAATTGAAGGATGTATCTCTGCTGTAATCATTAAATCGGTGGTTATAATTTACCAATTTGTTTGTCATATTGTATCCGTTTTCACACTGAGCATTTATAGCAGAAACTTGCATTTTCACCTCTTTTTATCATACGCAGAAACAGTATTTTTTATTTATACTGCACAACCCCCCTGCAGGATAATTTTATCATAATAGAAAATTTCATGCAATAGGAAATCGAGGTTATTTATAAAAAATCAGGATGTATTTATCTGATAAAATCTACTACTTTTATATGAGGTGAATATATAAAACATGCGGTAAAGTAATAAAGGTACTGTTAGTACTCTTGGACGAGGTAGGTAAATTGAAAAAGTTTAAGTTCCGCATGCAGGTGGTTTTGGACATGCGCGAAAAAGAATTGGAAGCCAGGCAAATGGAAATGGCAAAAATTCTTTCAGCACTTAATGCTCAGCGGGAAAAACTGCAATTAATCCACAAAGCCAAGCAGGAAAACATAGCAGCTTTGGAAACTTTGAGTACGGCTGAAGAACTGGATATTAATCTGGTGCAAATGCATCAAAGCTATGAACTAAAACTTAACAACGACATTGTTAATCAGGAAAGAATCATAGCAAACACAGAATCCATTCTCAAAGTTAAACAGAAAGAGGTTCATGAGGCTCATAAAAAGGTAGAAGTACTGAAAAAACTGAAAGAAAAACAGGAACAACAGTATTACAAAGAGTTTCTGCTGACGGAAGCCAAAGAAATCGATGATATTACATCAGCAAGGTTCAGATTAAATGACGCAGGCATTAATTAACAATTTAAACATACTTTCAGACACAAACGTTAATTTGACAAGCAAATTGTCAAAGAATGAAGGTATGGATTTCAGCAGAATTTTTGAAACAAAAACCTTTGACTATTCACAAATACAAAATGATTTAAAACATCCGGCAGACAAAATGCAGAATAAAATCCCTACATCCGGTGAAAACACCTGCGGCAAACAACAAAACACAAATCCGGCTGCCTGCAAAAAACAAAACAATAAAGATAACGTAAAAGATACTGACAATAAAATAAAACAAGACAACGAAGAAAATGAAAAAACTATAAATAATAAAGAAATCGCCCTTCAGGGGCTTATTCAAATATTTTCCGATGAAGATTCGGAAGATACACAGGAAGTCCTTCCGTATACTATATGTACGGATATTATTGATGATGAGGACGAAGAAGAATTATTATCCGACACAACAACAGAGGATTCAGAATTAACTGATGACACTACTACTATCACAAACGAGGATTCAACTATGTACAACGAGCTTATTACCCTGGAAAATCCAACAACATTGCTCATGCTGCAATCACAAATTACACAAAGTGTAAAACAAAAAGTTACAACAGAACCGACAGAAAACACCCCTGAGAGCCTTCTTAATAATCAGACAGGTTCACAGGATTTATCTGACGAAGCGGAAACTGTTGTTTTCAGACAGCTTGATAGCGCAAACTCAAAAAATCCGGCAGTTATTAACAACTCCCCAAAACAAACAACAGGAATAAAAACAACCGCTCAGAGATTGTCCGCTTTGGTCAACGAAAACATGATGAAAGAACTCAACGTCGAAGTTTTAAGCTCACAGAGCGCAGATGCAGAAAGTTCAATGAGTGATTTTATGCAAAATCAATCTCCCGAAGAACACACCGCAAGAATAATGATACAGGGCGACGTTAAGTATGAATCTGTTGCTGCCGAAGCTGCAAAAAATGCATCTCAGGTTAAAACAGTAAATATTACACCAAGCAAAATAATTGACCAGGTAGCAAAACAGATGGAAAACCTGTTTAACAACTCAAAACTAAACATGGTTCTGAATCCTGGCTCTCTGGGCAAGCTTAATTTACAGCTTATGAACACAAAAGACGGTTTAATTGCTCAATTTACCGTTACAACACAAGAAGCAAGAGATATTCTTATGAAAGGGTTAGACGGCTTAAAAGAAAGTCTGCTTGCTCAGGGAGTAAACATTGATAATGTAACCGTTAAGCTTGAAGAAAGCGAAGGCGAATACAAACAGGATTACACTGAACAGGAAGGTTCAAAAGGGGGAAATAAACATCAGGGAGCTAAAAAGCAAAAACAGCAGGAAAAAGACTTTGAGCAAATGATGTTTAATTTAGAAAATGATGGTAATGTATAAAGATTTGGAGAGAGGATTATGTCAGCAATAACAAGCCAGATAACGGCAATGAGAAATGAAACAACACAGGTGCAATCACAGCAGGCAAGAACTACAGGTATGAAAAATGACAGTAATACATTTCTTACCTTAATGCTTAAACAGCTTGAAAATCAGGACCCGACCGAGCCTATGGATAACACTCAATGGTTATCTCAACTGGCACAGTATTCATCTCTTGAACAAATGACAAAAATGAACAGCGGCCTTGAAAATTGCGCTAAATACATAAATGCAATGTACGATGATATGGCACTTAACTCAGAAATCAATCAGACACTTGCAATGATAGGTAAAGACGTAACACTTCAAATTCCAAACGAAAACGACCCGAAACATCCGACTACGGTAACGGGTAACGTAACGGAAGCAAGTTTTGAAGACGGCAGCGGAAAGATAAAAGTAAACGGAAATTACTACTCAATAGAAAATGTAATCTCCGTAAGAGATAAATAATAATATAATTTTTAACCAGATATTAATAATAAACCAGATATATTGAGAGAGGAAGAAAAAAGATGTCACAAGCATTACACACATCAAGCACCGGTATAAACGTCGGTCAATCGCAGATTAACGTTATCGCGCACAACGTTGCAAACGTTAACACTGTAGCATACAAAACCGCAAATATGACATTTGAAACACTGTATTCAAATAACCTGTCATACGGTAGTGCCGCAACTAAAGACGGCGGTGGTACAAACCCGAAACAAATCGGTCTTGGTGTAAAAATTTCAGGAATTACCAGAAACTTTGATGCCGGAACATTTGTTTCTACAGGCAGAGACTTAGATACAATGATTTCAGGCACAGGTTTTTACGTTGTAAGAGATTCAGGCGGACACCAGTATTTTACACGTGACGGTGTATTTAACGTTGACTCTGCAGGAAACCTTGTTACACAAAACGGTATGAAAGTTGTCGGTGCAAAATCAGTATATTCTAACTCTGGTTCAGACAAAACAGTTAAAATTCCTAAAAACATGCTTGCAAAAATAGAAGGCGATCCAAACATTGCTTCTGTTAAACTTGAAGATTTAAACAACGCAAGTATCACCTCAGGTAAAGTATCCGTTGATTTAATTGACGGCAGCGGAAATGTAACAAATGTTCTTGTCGACATCCCCGGTGCTGATGACACTGTTTCAACAATTGTAAATAATTTTAACAGCGCATTGGGTGCATACGGTATCAGCTTCAGCGCATCAAACGGTACAATTTCTTACACAAACGGCGGCGCGTACACTATGGAATTTTCTTCTACCGGTACGACAAGTAACTTCCTTGCAGAAACAGGACTGGGTGCAAGCACTACGTCAAACCTTCTGAACGAAGTTGTAACATTGGAAGATATGATTAACTACAACGACCCGAAAGCTATTTCACTGAAAAGCACGGGTATTGACCAAAACGGCATCCTCGTTGCAACATACAATGACGGTTCGGTTCTTACACAATATGTTGACGATGCGCAGTCGCTCCAGTGGAAATACACAACACCTGAAGGTGTAACAATTACCGGAAACGACGTTACCGCAACAGGTTCTTCAATTGCAAACTCAAACTTTGCTCTTGAACTTGCCACAATGGTTAACCAGGAAGGTCTTATTTCACTTAACAATAACCTTTGGGACTGGGGTCCTGACGTTGGTGAAATATATTATGGTATTGCAGGAGAAATGGCATTCGGTTCAATTGAATCAGGCGGTTATGAAGAATCTAACGTTGACATCGCAACAGAATTATCAAGTATGATTATGGCACAGCGTATGATTCAGATGAACTCAAGAGTTTTCTCAACAGCAAGCCAGGTAATGCAGCAGCTTGCATACTTAGGACAGCAATAATCCGATATTTGAGATTTAAAGCGTGGAAAGGTTTAAAACACATCTTTTCCGCTTTAAATCGTGGGGTTAAAAAAAGGGATGCCCGAGGATGCCTTTTTAACAAAAAAGTTGTCAAGTTCTTAACAAAAAACCGCAAAGTTTACAAAACTTAACAATTTAAAAAGGGGCAAAATGCATGTAAATCATGGGTTTCAGCATGAACCGGTTTTAGGGAAAAAGTTGTTACAAACAAACATTTGAACGCCCATGATGTGTAGTATATAATTAAATTGAGGTTGAGGGGAAATGTTGATACCTTCGAAACGCTGGGGTGAAGATATAGCAATTGATAGCGCATTGGTAAAATCTAACCTTAGCAAAATTAAACAACAAATCGCACATTATAACGTTAAAATAATCGCAGTAACCAAATATTTCGGACTAAAGGCAATAGAAGCGGGATATGAGGCAGGATTAAGGGATTTTGCAGAATCAAGGGCAGTCGAAGCAATTGAAAAAATTGAAAAACTGCCGGAAGAGGTCAAAACAAACTCCACATTCCATTTTATCGGTCATCTGCAAACAAACAAAGCAGACAAAGTGGTAAAACATTTTGATGTGATTCATTCGGTGGATTCGTTAAAAATAGCTTCAGCGATATCAAAATCGGCCTGTTCAATAAATAAGAGAGAGAAAATTTTATTACAAGTCAACAACGCAGGTGAAGTTCAAAAGTCCGGGTATTCAAAAGAACAGTTAAGAGAAGAATTAGACAGTATTCTTAAACTGAGTGGTGTAGAAGTTATAGGTTTGATGAATATGGCTCCGTTAGGTGCGAGTGAAGACGAACTTAACAGGTTGTTTAGAGATATAAGAGAGTTCAGAGATGAACTTGAAAAAGACTTTAAAATCACTCTTCCTGAATTATCGATGGGAATGAGTGATGATTACGAGTTTGCAGTCAGGAATGGTGCAACGATAATCAGAATTGGCAGAAAACTATTTACATAAAAATTATATTGGAGGAGAAATGGCATTATCAGAAGGATTTAGAGGTTTTATGGACATGTTAAAGGGTACGTTCAGCCCTGAAGAAGAAATTGATGAAACAGGCGCTTTCGAATTTGGCGGTGATTATCCTGTTGAAGACAATTTGGCACGTAAACCGCAGGAAGGTATTGATGAACTTTACCCGACTACTACAGCACCATCAAGCTTTACAAGACGCGGAAGAAAAGAAAATACTAACATTGCTCCTTTACCTGGTTATATATCCAGCGAAGTAATGGTTATCGAACCCCGTTCATTCTCTGAATCAGCTCAGATAGTAAGACAATTAAAAGATAAAAAGACTGTTGTTTTACATTTAGACCTTTTGGACAAAGAACAATCTCAAAGAACAATCGATTTTGTTTGCGGTGCTTCTCATGCACTTGAAGGCTCTGTTCAAAAAATCAGTGAAACGGT
The DNA here is from genome assembly GCA_902763805.1 of uncultured bacterium. GTDB lineage: Bacteria > Cyanobacteriota > Vampirovibrionia > Gastranaerophilales > Gastranaerophilaceae > CAG-196. Next base: position 173,156 of record CACWTN010000005.1, read on the forward strand.
TGTTATTTTCGCACCTCACAATGTTGCGTTAAAAGTAGAGAATGCCGTTACACAAAATAAATTTAACGAATCGCTTTGGAACAAACCGCTATAAGGTTTAATGGATTGAATATATCAGGTTAGTAAACACATAAGAAGAGAGATATATTTATCCCAAACCCCGAAGTATGAAAATATTTTATTTAATATATTGATTTGTGATAGTTGGATTTTCAGGGTGCATTTGCACCCTTTATTTTTGTCTGAAATTTAATAGCGGAAAATACAAAATTGTATTTTCCGCTATTAAAAAAATACTTACTGCTTGTTTTTATTTTGTAAACGCATGTTTTGACAAAGTCTTTAACAGGGTATTTTTCAATAATCTGTACTGGTTTTCTATTTCAGTGGATATAGTAAGATCATTACTGAAATTTTGTGAATAATCCAGTTTTAAAACTGACTTTAATCTTGCATAGCCGTTTATTGCCTGAACAAGTTTTCCGCTGAAATGATTATTCAGCATATCGATTTCTTTTCCTATTGCATCTCTGTATTTCATTATCTCATCTATAACGTCAAACATTCTTTCATTATGTGTGTCGTTAAGAAATTCTTTGCTTTGCATATATTCTCTTTTTTCTGCAAGTTCTTCAGGCAATTTTAATGAAACGCCCAAATCAAATTTTTTGCTTACTGTTTTTTTCACATTTCTTACTGCAGCGTAAGCATCTGCAGAACCAATTGCTCTTACAACCATAGTGTAAAATCCTCCCTTTTGCTATTTATATCTATTCAATTGTATATTTATTCTCTGAAACTCAAATCGGGTAATGCTTTTTTAAGAGTTGCACGGACATTTGCCATTTGAGCCTCAATAACATCATCTGTCAATGTAGAGTTAGGGTCTTGCATTTTTATTCTGAATGCGACAGACTTAAATCCTTCCTGAACGTGTTCGCCCTGATAAACGTCAAAGACTTCGCATCCGTTAAAGATATTATTTGCAACACCTTTTTTGACTGTCTTTTCCAATTCATCCCAGGTTGTCTTTTCAGGAACAATTATTGCCAAATCCCTTTGTACTTCAGGGAATTGAGGCAATTTTTTAAACCTTGTAACTGTTTCATTATACGCTTCTGTTACCATATTAAGGTCTAATTTAAACAGAAAAGCATTTTGATTTAACTTTAACTTACTTCTGACTTCAGGATGAACTTCACCATAATACCCGACAACTGCAGGCTGTTTGCCTAACAAAGTTAAAACTGCAGTTTTGTATGGATGCAAACAACCGTGTGTTTGCGCAAGAGGTGAGTCTGAAAGAAGTGCAAATTTAACTCTTCTCATCAGACCAAGTTCTTCAAGAAGTTTGTCTACAATACCTTTAACTGTATAGAAATCAACTTCACCAGTTGTCTGCCAAAGTGAGTTCTGAACGTTACCTGTTATAACACCTGCAAGTGTTAACGTTTCTTTAACACCTGAGTTCTTTTCATCTGTTTCGCCTACTTTCAGGTAGCTTCTTCCGATTTCGTAACCCCAGAAATCTTTCTGACCGTTATCATAATTATATTTCATACAATTCAGAAGACTTGCCATCAGGGTTTGTCTTAACATTGTACAATCCTCTGATGCAGGATTTTCAACATAAATTGCTTTTTCTTTATCAAAAGTCATATTAAACTGTTTTAATAAAGGTTCGCCGATTAAAGAAGATGTCTGAAGCTCATTAAGTCCTGCGCTTCTCATAAGACAGTGGACTTTAGACATAACCCTTTCTGCCGGGGAAATTTCCGCTGTTCCGGCTCTGTTGGGCAGAGTCGGTGTAATTTGGTCATACCCGTTAATTCTTGCTATTTCTTCTATTAAATCAACTTCTCTTGTAACATCATCCGCTCTGAATGACGGAACTTCAACTCTGCATGCCATTTCGTTTTTACCGAGGATTGTAAATCCTAACCTTTCCAAAATAGTTAAAGCTTTAGCTGAATCTATATCACAGCCGAGCACTCTTTTAATCTGAGGGAATCTCAAAGTAATTGTAATCGGTTCAGGTTTGTCATCACCAGTTTCAACATACCCTTCAAATTTTGCATCTGCGTATTTTGCAAGAAGTTCAACAGCTCTCATCAAACCTTTATGAACTGCTTTGATATCAATGCCTCTTTCAAATCTTGAGCAGGCATCTGATTTATAACCTACGCTTCTTGAGCTTTTTCTGTTTGACTGTGACGTAAAGTATGCTGCCTCCAAAGCCAGATTTTTGGAGTTCTCGTCAATTTCGGAATTGTGACCGCCAAAAACACCGCCCAAACAAACAGGTTCATTTTCCGTTGCTATTACGACGGTATCTCTTGTCATAGTTCTTTCAACTTCGTCAAGAGTAATAATTTTTTCGCCTTCTTCCGCCCGTCTTACACATAAATATCCGTTTAATTTATCCAAATCAAAAGCGTGAAGCGGAGTTCCGTATTCCAACATTACGTAGTTTGTAATATCAACAACATTATTAATTGCTCTTATGCCTGATGCAACAAGTCTTTTTTGCATCCACTCAGGAGAAGGTTTAATATTAATTCCCTTTAAAATACCGATTGAATAATATTTACAAACGTCATAATCCTTAATTTCAACTTTGAAATCGTTTGTTTTTGCATCGGCAACACTAATTTCTTCAACCTTCATCGGTCTGTTAAATAATGCGCTGAGTTCTCTTGCAATACCGATTACAGACATTTGGTCACCTCTGTTTGCCGTCGGTGCAGTGTGAAGAATATAGTCTTTTTCAAAGCCCAAAACATCTTCAACGTTTAAGCCAATTCCTACATTCGGATATATTCTGTTTAAAATCAAAATACCGTCTTCTTCCTGATAGTTTCTGTCAGCAACACCAAGTTCATCATCGGAACAAAGCATCCCCTGAGATTCAACACCTCTTATTACAGCAGGAGTAAGCTCAAATTGTTCCCCTGTTTTTCTGTCCAAAACCTTGCTCCCTACTGATGCGTAAGGAATAATTTGTCCTACTGCAATATTCTGACCGCCGCAAACAACTGTCTTCAAAGCATCACCCGTATTAACCGTAACAAGGTGAAGTCTGTCAGAATTCGGATGTGCATCAATTTTCTCAATTCTTGCAGTAATTATATTTGTAAACTGAGGTTTAACCTCCTCAACTTCTTCAACTTCCAAACCGCTCATAGTAAGCTCATGAGCAATTTGTTCAACGCTTATATCTTTTAAATCAACTAATTCATTTAACCAATTTAATGAAACCTGCATTTCTTACCTACCTCTCTATTTGATTTTATTATATTACAAAGGAAGGTAAAGTAAAATTTCAAGGAAAAACAAAAAATTTAGTTTAGTTATCGTACATTTCCGCGTACTTGAACAAAGCATTATAAACCGCAGGCATAATCTTGCCTTCACGGACTTCTCTGTACAAAATCAAAAGAGCTTCGGTTCTTGAAAGTCTGCGTCTGTAAACCCTTGATTCTCTTAATGCACTATATTTATCAGCAATTGAAATTATCTGTACACCCAAATCTGATGACGTATTTTCGGCAGGAAGAACAGGGTATCCCGAATGCTGTAAATTCTGATGGTGATATTTTATAAGATTTAATACCTCAGGCTTTACTCCCTGTGTTTTTAAAAGTTCATAACCCAATGTTGAATGTATGTTCATAATTTTACGCTCTTTTACATTCAGCTTCGCCGGCTTATTCAAAATTTTGGAAGGAATAAGCACTTTTCCCAAATCGTGAAGCATTGAAGCTTCTTTTAAAGATGCAGGATTTACCCGCTCTTTTATGTCTCCTGATAATAAGGAATATACTCCTATCGCTATATTGCAGGTTTCGTTCATGTGACCGCAGGTAAGTTCATTCAATGTCTTTGTATCAATAAGCGGTTTTATATGAAAACGTCTTAAAATTCTTGCAATATGCGGATTTAAATTAATCATTTTTTGTACTATAGATTTGTGTAATTTTTCATCCCCGCCCGTTTTTAAAAATTTTCTCCCGTCCTTATCCTCGTACACGAAAAAACTGCTGTGGTTAATCTGCACAGCACCTTTTAGGCACAATTGTTTTTCATCTCTCTTGGGGTTCTTAAGTAACATAATCTATAATACGGGGGTTATAACTTAACATAAGTTTACAATTCTTTTTATTATTTGTCAATAAGTTTTAGAATCTATTTTTATGCAATATTTAATGCAAATAATTATGATATTTTGATGTATTAAATTTTTTACCGATTTTTATTGTGACTTTCTTTATCATTAAAGAAAGTCACCAAAGAAACTGCCCAAGCTGTAACTACGCTCACTAATCAATTGTAGCGTTCGACCTGAGCAAGTGAACTCAGGATTTTCAGGGATAAATGGCTATGGAAAGTAAAAAACAAAAATAATAAAACCAACCATTTATCAACCTGCCAATCCTTCAGACAGCACTTGCGCTGATATTGTCTCACTTACATTGATTGTTCGCTTTGTAAGGCTTGGGGAACAACAGCTATATAATAAAAATTAAGGGGTTCGGGGCATAACGGAATGAGCAAACAATGTAGGCGAGAAAACAGCAAAACCGTCATTGTTTGAGCGTAAGCGAGTTTGACGGTTTCAGCTC